>JAGUVW010000041.1 GCA_020062665.1 Pseudomonadales bacterium | reverse complement strand
TGCGGGGCGGAATGATGCGCAGGGTCACGGTGCGGTTGCCATCCACCCGGCGCACGGTGGCGCTGTCGACGGTTTCACGCAGATCCGCCAGCGCACTCAGTGGCAGCACCGCGCCCGACGGTGTGTGCATGGGCAGGTGGGCCATTTTTTCCAGTTGCTGATCCTGGCCGGCGCTGCTGAACAGAAAGATGTCCACCTTGTCGTCGTCGACAAAAAATTCATCCACGAAAGCGCCATCACTCAGCGCCGCCACGGCATAGCCAAAGTCGTCGGCGCTGTAACCGAATTCCGCCAGCCGTTCCCAGCGCGGACGCACTTCCACCAGCGGCTGATCCAGCGACAGCGAAGAAGGATCGGACTGGATCTGCGGATTGTCGAACAGCTGCTCGGCGCGGCGGTAGGCATTTTCTGCCGTGGCATAGAGTGATGCCAGATCGGGGCCGGCGATATCCAGATTCACCGCGCGGGTGCCGCCGTCGTTGCTGGAGATGATGGAGCCGCGGGACGAAAACGCCCGCATGCCGGGATACTGGCGGAACAGTTTGGTGAGGGTTTCCATCATCGCGTCGATGTCCTCCTCCCGCACCGGTTCGCTGAGGAACCAGATGGAACCGCCCGACACGTTCATGGCGTAGTATTTCAGCGCCGGCACGGGAATTTCGCCGCGATCGAAGCGCGCCGGATCGGCGTTCACCACCGGCTCGATCAGCGCGCGGAGTTCTTCACCGATGGCGGCCATTTCCCCCAGGTTGTAACCCGGCGGCGCAATCATCAGGGTGAAGGCTTTGGGTTCTTCGCCTTCTGGCAGATATTCAGCCGCGGGCATCAGCGGCACTGCGATGCCGATGGTCAGCAGCAGGCCCAACAGCATCACACTCAAGCGCCGCAGCGGTGTGTGCACCAGCCATTCCACCCCGTGCTGGATGCGCCCCTTGGCTTGCGGACTTTCGTGCCCGGCGAGTTGCGCGCCGCGAAATCCCAGACGCGCGCTGGCCGACGGCACCACGGTCACCGCCACCAGCATCGACGCCAGAATGGCCGCCGAAATCGCGATGGCGATGTCGGAATATAGCTGCCCGGCTTCCTCGCGCACGAACAGCACCGGCGCGAACACCAGCACCGTGGTGAGCGTGGAAGCCAGCACCGCCGGCCACACTTCGCGCACACCGGTGAGTGCGGCGTCAAACAATTGCAGCCCGCGCCGCCGTGCCTGCTCGATGCTTTCGAGCACCACGATGGTGTTGTCCACTGTCATGCCGATGGCGAACGCCACTCCCGCCAGCGAGATGACGTTGATGGTGCGATCGAACAGCAGCAATCCCAGAAACGCCGCAATGGTACAGATGGGAATACTGAGCACGCCCACCAGCGTGGCACTGCCGGATTTCAGAAACAGATACATCACCAGCGTGGCCAGCAGCGCGCCCAGGGCCAGGTTGCTCCACACGTTGCGAATGGAGTCCTGCACGTAACGCACGTCATCACCCAGCAGCAGAATGCGCAGGCCGTTGGGTTCCAGCAGATCCTTTTCCATGGCGGCCACCAGCGGCATCATCTGTTCCTTGATATCGATGACGTTGGAACCGGTTTCCCGCCGCACCGCCAGGCGAATGCTGCGCTGGTTTTCGGAGTAGGCCATCTCGCGCACTTCGAAGTGATCCAGCGTCACCGTGCCCACATCTTTCAGGCGCACGTTGGCGTTGTCCTGGCGGGTCAGGATCAGGTTTTCCAGTTCCTGCAGCTGATCGAAACGGCCCACGGTGCGCAGCAGATAACGGCGCTTGCCACTGTCGATATCGCCGGCGGAAATATCCACGTTGCGCGCGCGAATGGCATCGCGCACGGCGGTGAGTGTCAGTCCACGCTGGGCCAGTCGCGCCGGATCGATATGAATCTGGATCTGGCGTTCGGCGCCGCCGCGCATCTGCACTTCCGACACACCGGGCACCCGCTCCATGCGCGGGCGCACCTGGTCTTCAACAAAGTCGAACATCATGTCCATGTCGAGCTGGTGCGGATTGCCCGCCAGCGGAATGATGCTGAAATACAGAAACGCGTTTTCGGAAAACGAGCTGCTGAACAGGCGCGGCTGGTCGACGTTTTCCGGGTAGGACGACACCTGGCTCAGCGCATTGCTGACATCGATCAGGGTTTCATTGATCTCGACGCCGAAGGGAAATTCCAGCTCGATGTAGGCTTCGCCGGTTTCCGCAAACGATGTCATGCGTTGCAGGTTGGGCACGGTGCGCAGGTAGCGTTCCTGCTCGATCAGGATTTCCTTTTCGATGTCCTGGGGCGTGGCGCCGGGCCAGCCGGTGACGACGCTGATGGTGCGCACTTCCAGATCGGGAATCATCTGCACGGGAATGCGCAACGCGGCAACGATGCCCAGCACGCACAAAATCAGAACGGTGACGGCAACGATGGTGCCCTGGCGGATACTGCCTTCGAACATGGCGCCCCCGATTATTGCAGGATGCGGACGGGCTGGCCGTCGCGCAGGATTTCGTTGCCGCGCACCACCACGGATTCACCGGCGGCCAGGCCTTCGAGAATTTCCACGCCGGTGCCGGACTGGTGGCCGATCGTCACCCGGCGCCGCTGCACCACATGGCCATCGCCATCCTGCGCTACGGCAAACAGGCTGAAGCTGCCGTCGGGGCTGCGCAGAATGGCGTCGCGCGGCACCAGCAGGGCCTTGGCATTGCCCAGGCTGAGATCGAACAGCGCGGTGGCAGACGTGCCGGGCAGCAGGCGCTGATCCGCGTCGTTCACCATCACCCGCACGCGAAAGGTGCGACTGCCGGCATCGCTCACCGGCACCAGCGCCACGATACGGCCTTCCAGCACCGTGCCCGTGAGTGCGTCGGGGCGCACCCGCACCTGTGTCTCGGGCGTCAGGGCAGCAAAACGTTCCTGGGGCGCCTGCACATCCAGATACAGTTCATCGGTGGCCACCAGTTCCAGCACCGGCGTGCCCCGGGTGACCCACTCCCCCGCTTCCGCCAGCTTGCGACCGATCACCCCGCTGAACGGCGCCGGCAAACGGTGCCACTGCACCCGCTCCCGCTGGCCCGCTTCCTCGGCCCTGGCCGCCTGCAGCAACGCCCGCGATGACGCCAGCGCCGCCTGCCGCAGGGCCAGTTCGTTCTGCGGCAGGTGATTGTCGCGGGTCAGGCGTTCGGCTTCTGCCACCAGCCGCTCATCTTCCTTTACCTGAGCGTGAGCCGCCGCCGTGGCCGCTTCGCGCTGGCGCAGGGCGTGCTGCTCCAGGGTCGGGTCCAGTTCCAGCAGCACATCGCCCTGCTTCACCTTCGAACCGGCATCCACATTCACCCTGGCCACCAGACCATCCACCCGCGGCGACAGGTTGGAGCGCCGCACGGCCACCAGCGTACCGGTGAGACGGAGTTCATCGGTGGGAACGACATTGACGGGCGTTGCCACCGTCACCGGCAGCGGTTCCTCCTCGGCATGAGCACCGGGCACCGACACCAGCAGTGCCAGCAGGCCGGCGGTGGCCCATCGCATCAGGTGGACTTCAGATATGAATGCAGAACAGGAAAATGACATGCAGATGAATCCCCCGGCTTGGACACAATCAGAATTTGAGCAACACGGCTGCCACTGGTTCCGCATTGTGCATGATAATAATTCTCACATCACCGTTTGCTGGACACGGGTTGTATTCCCACCCCGCCGCCTTTACTCTGTTGTGCGCATTTCATTTAAAGGATTGAAACCATGAAAAATATCTGGACTATTTTCGCGATGCTGTTTGTCTTCGCACTCACGCCCATGACGGCCGAGGCCAAGAAATTCGGCGGCGGCAAGTCATTTGGTTCCACCCGTCAGACTTCCCCGGCGCCTGCTCCCGCCGCCAAACCCGATGCCGCCAATCCCACCCAGGGCGCTGCTGCCGGTGCTGCCGCCAATGCGGGCAAGAAAGGCATGCTGGGCGGCCTGATGGGCGGCCTGCTGGCCGGTGGCCTCATCGCTGCGCTGCTCGGTGGCGCGTTCGAAGGCATCCAGTTCATGGACATTCTGATCATCGGCCTGCTGGCCTTTGTGATCTTCAAACTGCTGCGGCGGCGGGCACCCGCAGTGCAACAGCAGCAACACGCTCCCGTTTATTCCGGGCCGGCTGCCCCGCCGGTGGATCAGCGCAGCGCGTTCGACGCCATTCCCCCCGCCCGCGACACCCTGTTTGGTTCCAGCGGTGGCGGCTTCACGGCATCCAGCGTGCCGTTCAACCTGCCCGCCGGTTTCGACATGACAGCGTTTCTGGCCGGTGCCCGCGAGCACTACCGCAATCTGCAGGACGCCTGGAACAAGAATGATCTGGCCAAGATCCAGGAATACGTGACGCCGGAACTGTACAACGATCTGCGTGCAGAACGGGCCACCCTAGATGGCGAGCAACACACCGAAGTGCTGTTCGTGGATGCGGAACTGGTGCGCGCCGATCACACCGCGACTCATGCAGAAGTGAGCATCAAGTTCAGCGGTCGCTACCGCGACACCCACGAAGGCGTGGAAGAGCCGATCACCGACATCTGGCATCTGGAACGCAACCTCACCCAGCCGGGCGCTCCCTGGTACATCGCCGGCATCGAAAGCTGATCCTTCCGCAATGCGACATCTCCTCATCCTGGCGCTGGTGCTCTGCACCGGCGTCTGCCTCGCTGCTGCCGACGACGACAACTACGGCAATGTCACCATCACTGACGTCACCAGCATTTACGACGGCGACACCCTGCGCGTCACCATCGACGGCTGGCCACCGGTGATCGGCCACCGCATCTCGGTGCGGGTGAAAGGCATCGACACGCCGGAACTGAAAGGCAAGTGTGAACAGGAAAAGGCGCTGGCCCGCCAAGCCAAGCAGGCCACGGTGGCCATGGTTCGCGCCGGCCGCGTCATCGAGCTGCGCAATCTGCAACGGGACAAATACTTTCGCCTGCTGGCCGATGTGTACGTCGACGGCAAGAGCCTGGGCACAACACTCACCCGGCAAGGTCTTGCCCGCCCTTACAGCGGCGCGAAAAAATCCAGCTGGTGTCCGGCGTCTGTCAAACGCTAGGCGCGTTCGTCCTTGTCCAGCCATGCCAGCACGCCACCCAGCGCGCAACCGCCCAACAGTCCACCCAGATGGGCCAGGTTCGCAAACGGCATGAACGGCAGGAATCCCAGCGCAATCATCGCCCACATGAAACCCACCATTCCCTTGGGCAGACGGAACGGCGCCGCCGGATTCACCCGCGGATAAATCCACAGATAGCCCAGCAAGCCGTACACCACGCCCGACAGGCCGCCGAACTGATTTCCGCTCCACAGAAACTGCGCCAGATTGCCGATCACCGCCAGCGCCAGAAACAGTCCCAGCAGACGCATGGGCGACTGCACCCGCTCCACCAATCCGCCGAATATCCACCACGCGAACAGGTTGAAAGTGATATGCAGCCAGCCGAAATGCAGCACCGCCGGCGACACCCAGCGCCAGACCTGATTGGAATCGAGCAAAGCATCCATTGAATGAAAGAACATCAGCGGTGCGCGAGCGTCCTTGTTGTAGCCTTCACCGGTGAGCAGGAAGACCCCCACGCAGGCCACGATGATCAGCCACGTCACCCCGCCGGTGGTTTTCACCACATTCCACACCGACGGCCCGCGATAGAACCGTGACAGGGCGCTGGCAGCCTGCTCGTCTTCCACCAGCCAGGATGCCTGCCAATAACGCTCATGGTCAGGTTCCGCCAGAAAGCGCGTCAGCTCCTGCTCGGCCTGCGGCAACTGCGCAGGATCATCCACCAGAATGGCCGTGGCGCCGGCAGCAGGGCGGGCATGAGCGGCAATACCCTGCGTTTGCAGATAATCCACAAACGCCTGGGCGTAGCGGGGATGCTGGATATGAGTGAGCAGTGTCATGAATGCCCGCTGGTCACAGGGTTTTCAGAATGGCCAACACATCGTCGTGATGGGTTTTGGTGTTCACCTTGTCCATGATGTGCTTGAGCTTGCCATCCTTGCCGATGATGAAGGTGGTGCGCAGAATCCCCATGAACTCCCGCCCCATGAATTTCTTCAAACCCCACACACCGTATTTTTCCGCCACGGCGTGATCTTCATCCGACAGCAGATCGAAATTCAGTTCTTTCTTGACGATGAAATTCTGCAGCTTCTTCACCGGATCGGGGCTCACACCCAGCACCACCGCATCCAGCTTGTCGAACGCCTTCTTGCTGTCGCGAATACCGCAGGCCTGGGTAGTGCAGCCTGGCGTCAGCGCCTTGGGATAGAAGTACAGCACCACATGTTTGTCATTGCGGAAATCCTTCAGGCTGACAGTGTCGCCGTTCTGGTTGGACAACGAAAACGCGGGCGCCAGATTGCCCAGCTTGGGAAAACTCATATTCACACTCCTGCAATCAATCATGGATGACGCATGATGCCTGCCGGGCGCACAGGATTTCAACACATGTCCGGCCTGTTAGCTTTCTGTGCGGAATTCCGTAGAATGCAGCCAACCACCGAGGAGGTCTGCGTGAGCGACAAACCAACTGCACCGTTCGGCGTCATGCTGGTGAATCTGGGCACCCCCGCCAAACCCGACGCCACCAGCGTGCGCAAATATCTGGCGCAATTCCTCTGGGATAAACGGGTGATCCACATGGCACGCCCGCTGTGGTGGCTGATTCTGCACGGCATCGTGCTGCGGTTGCGGCCGCGCAAGGTGGCCCATCTTTATCAGAGCATCTGGACCGACGCCGGCTCGCCGCTGATGGCCATCAGTCGCCGGCAGCAGGCCGCACTGCAACAGGCGCTGAGCGCGCAACTGCAGCAGGACATTCCGGTGGAACTGGCGATGACCTACGGCGAACCCAGCCTGACCCAGGCCGGCCGCGCCCTGGCGGCACGGGGTGTGCGCCGGATTCTGGTGCTACCCCTGTATCCGCAGTTTTCCGCCACCACCACCGGCGCGGTGTTCGATGGCCTGGCCCAGGCCCTGCAACGCTGCCCCGACATTCCCGAACTGCATTTCATCCGTGATTACTGGGAAGAACCGGCCTATCTGGACGCCCTCGCCGCCAGCATCCGCGAATACTGGAACGAACACGGCACGCCCGATCGCCTGCTGCTGTCGTTCCACGGCATTCCCCAGCCTTACGAAGACAAGGGCGACCCTTACCCCCGCCTGTGCCGCCACACCGCCAAGGCCGTGGCCGAACGCCTGGCACTGGCGCCGGAACAGTGGAGTGAAAGCTTTCAATCCCGCTTTGGCAAACAGGAGTGGGTGAAACCCTACACCGACATCCTGCTGGCCGAATGGGGCGCCCGCGACGACATCAACCGGGTGGACGTGGTATGCCCCGCCTTTGCCGCCGACTGCCTGGAAACCCTGGAAGAAATCGCCGAACAGAACCGGGTGATCTTTCTGGAAGCGGGCGGCAAGGACTACCGCTACATTCCCTGCCTGAACGATCGTCCGGATCACATCGCGGCGCTGGCGGAACTGGTGCTGCAACGCACTCAACCCTGGCGTTAAACCGCCAAAAAACGGACGTTTCGGCAAATAGCGGCTAACCTTAGTAATAGTCGCTATTTTTCAAGCCATTATCTGCGCGAAACTGGGTCGGACCCGGAAGGGAACCGTTAACGCGCCTTTTGAAAACGCTGCCATGGAACTGGAAGGATTCTCGCAACTGGAAAAAATCGCCGAGGGAGGCATGGCTGTCCTGTACAAGGGCATCCAGACCTCCCTCAGCCGCCCCGTGGCCATCAAGGTCATGAAGGGCACCCTGGCGGACACCCCCGAGGCCCACGAACTGTTCGAGTGGGAATCCAAAATCGTCGCCCGCCTCGACCATCCCCACATCATCCGCGTGATCGACAAGGGCCTGACACCGCAAGGCATGCCGTTCTTCGTGATGGATTACGTGGAAGGCGTCACTCTCAAAGATGCCCTGCGCAGCAACAAACTGTCGGATCGGCGCAAGCTGCGGGTGATGATCCAGGTGGCCAAGGCGCTCGGTTACGCGCACCGCAACAACATCATTCACCGCGACATCAAGCCCGGCAACATTCTGCTGGATCGCGAAGGCAACGCCCGCGTGGTGGATTTCGGCATCGCCCGCCTCACCGAGGACACCGAGCTGTCGAAGGTGAACGAAGCCGGCATGACCGTCGGCACCCCCGCCTACATGGCCCCGGAACAGCAGCAGGGCGCGAGCTTCACCACTTCTGCCAGCGACATTTATTCCCTGGGCGTGATCATGTATCTGATGCTCACGGGCAAACTGTACAAGGCCGGTTATCCGCCGCCGTCGCAGCACAATCCGAAGGTGCCCACATCGCTGGACAAGATCACCATGGCCTGTCTGGCCGACGATCCCACGCGCCGCCCCAGTGCCGACAAACTGGTGGCGCTGCTGCTCACCGCACTCAAAGGCGCCCACCTGAAACAGGAACAGCAGGAAGCTGCCAAGCAAACCTTCAAGGACGCCAAGGACAAGTTCCGCCTGCTGGACATCATCCGCGAAACCGATTTCGGCAGCGTCTGCCTGTATGAAAACCGCGAGGATCGCTCGCTGATGGTGCTGAAGAAGCGCCACAACAACTTCAAGGGCTTCAACGAAGCGGAACTGCTGTCACGGCTCAAGCACCGCAACATCATCAACGTGCGCGGTGTCAGTCGCAACGACCGCATCTTCATCACCGTGCTGGAGTACCTGTCCGGCGGCAGTTTGCAGAGCCGCATGGCGCAGCCGATGGCGGTGGCGGATTTCATGCCCATCGCTGAACAGATCTGCGACGCCATGATCTTCGCCCACAACAACCGCATCATTCACGGCAACCTGCGCCCCCACAACATCCTGTTCGATGACAGCAACACGGTGAAGGTGATGGACTTCGGTTTCGAGCCCCACTACGAAAACATGCTGGAGCAGAACTGGTATGTGTGCGACGACGATCCCCACACTATCGCGGGGGATGTCTATGCCGCCGGGGTGATTTTCTATCAGTTGCTGACTGGCGCGCTGCCGGACTGGAAACGGGGGCTGCTGCAACCCAACGAGGCATTCGGTGAAATCCCCCAGCACTTGCGCACTCTGATCAAGGGCATGCTGTGCCGCGACAGCAAGGTGCGGCTGGCGAATTTCGAGGAAGTGAAGAAAGGCTTGCAGCTGCAGCAGGACGGCAGCGATGAAAAGACCCGCACCGCCATCAAGCCCGTGGAAGCCCCCAAGCCCAAGAAGCGCAGCGGCCGCACCGGGATGCTGGCCAGCGTGCTGGTTTTGCTGCTGCTGATCAACGGCGGCCTGTATCTGTGGCTCTATGCCCAGAAGAATCCCCTGCCCCCCTGGCTGGCGGAACCGCTGGTGGACGCAGGCCTGGTTCCCCCGCACCCGCAATCCCCGTCTTTTGCGCCGCCCGCCAGGTCGCAAACGCCCACCGCCAATGGCGACAAGGAACTGACGATGAAGCGGGTCGATCACCCGAAACAAAATTAGCCTTGTTTGTTTATTAAGCTATCCATGCTCCAAAGGAGTATGCTAGCTTAGTTGCCCTGAACACCCGTAACGATGCCCAATGGACGTCAGCATCATCCGATGGAGAGCACCATGATCGACTACGAATTGACAGATCTGCTGATCGAACTGGAAGAGATTCAGCAGGATCGGTTCCTGAACCTGGCACGGGGCCAGCAGGTTGTTGATTTGCTGGCCTTTTACCATATCCCGGAAGCGCTTTACATCCTGCGTCAGGAACCCCAGAACGGGCGCCAGCCGCACCAGTGCCGCCGCAAGATCGCGGTTTTCAACTTCGCCCAGATCACCGATGACATCAAGCCGCAGCTCATCGAATGCCTGTTTATGATCGGTCACTCGCCGGAGTTCATCGCGGAGGCCATGGGCGAGGACATCCGCTTCATCGCCGAGTCCCTGCGCAAGGTGGTGGACGACAGCCGCGCCCGCCGGGCAGCGGAACTGCGCAATAATCCGCAGCGGTTCCGGTTGGTAAAGTCCTGATTTCAGCACCACTTAATTCCACACGCTAAAGCCGGCCTGCAACGCCGGCTTTTTTGTGTCTGCGCAACATCCCGCCTATTTCGCCAAACGCCATTTCACCACACGTATCTCAGGGGCATCTTCGCGCCATCACTTAAAACACCCCAGTCATTGGCGGGCTTCGAAAAGCCCTGTCTATACTCAACGGACTGTGCCGTCCGACGCATGGAATGCATTCACATCCAAAAGGAGATTTGACATGAGCGACCCGTACTTAGGCGAAATTCGTTTGTTTGGATTTAACTTCGCGCCGGACGGCTGGGCTTTTTGTCAGGGGCAATTGCTGCCGATTCAGGGAAATGAAGCACTCTTCTCCCTGCTCAGTACAATTTACGGTGGCGATGGCAAGACCAATTTTGCATTGCCTGACTTGCGCGGCCGCGCGCCAATAGGCATGGGCCAGGGGCCAGGGTTGAGCAACATCGCTCAGGGCCAGAAGTCGGGCACCGAAACGGTGACACTGACGCAAATGCAGATGCCTGTGCACACACACCAGGTGCTCGCATCGAGCAGCAAGATCTCGGTGGCTGGCACCGCGAGCAATCCATCAAGTACACCTTCGTCCACTAACAGCATATTAGGCGCATCCGGCGGAGGCCAAGGCAGTGCCACCATTTGGTCGGACACCATGACCAATCCAGTCGACGCCACCAACACCGTCAACGTCAGCGTGACACTGGGAAATGCCGGTGGCAGCCAGCCTGTGGATATACGCACTCCCTACCTTGGCATGAATTACGCGATCGCCGTGCAAGGCATCTATCCGCCGCGCGGTTGAGCAATCCGGACAACAACTGGCGCCTCAGGCATTGCCGTGTTTAATCCAAAGTCAAAAGCGAGAACGCAGTGACGAACGCACAGAGATTTCACTTTATTTCAGGCCTGCCCCGTTCCGGCTCCACGCTGTTGGCAGCACTGCTGCGCCAGAACCCACGCTTTCATGCCGGGATGACCAGCCCGGTTGGTTCATTATTTTCAGGAATGCTTAACCAATTCAGCGCTGGCAGCGAATTTGGCCCGGTCATCCAGCAATCGCAACGCCGACGCCTATTACAAGGACTGTTTGAAAGTTATTACGCCGACCAGGAAGACAAGAAGATTATTTTTGATACCGGCCGCCTATGGTCGTCCAAATTACCGGCTATCAAAGACCTGTTCCCCCAAGCAAAAGTGATTGCCTGCGTGCGAAATGTCGCCTGGATCATGGACAGCATTGAACGGCTTTACCGCGCCAACCCTTACGAAAACACAAAACTTTTTATCGACGACGTAGAACGCAATACAGTCTATAGCCGTGTCGACACCCTGGCACAACGCAACCGATTAGTCGGCTTTGCATGGGCGGGACTAAAAGAAGCTTTCTATAGCGAACAGGCAAGTTCGTTATTAATTATTGAGTACGACTTGCTCGCACAAGCCCCCGAAAAAGTGCTACGTCTGGTTTACGATTTTATTGAAGAGCCATGGTATCCGCATGACTTTAACAACATCGAATATGACGCTCCCGAATTTGATGAAGCACTTGGCTTGAAAGGGCTGCACAAAGTGAGACCAAAAGTGGCTATGGAGGCCCGTCGCACCATATTGCCCCCCGATTTATTTGAACAGTACTCCCAATTGAGTTTTTGGCAGGACGGTCGCAACAGCGCGGCCAATATTATTCGCATCAATCAGGACAAAAGCCATTTGCAGCCAAGCAAGACGATGGCCTGATTTACCTTAATGTTTGTCGGGTAACGATTACTCTTTAGAGGAACATCTCATGTGGTGGAGCAAGTCAAAAGCGTCCGGCAAAAGCCCAACAAAAGAATTGCCCCCACAGACACCACTGGCCAAGGCTGTTCGTCCTCAGGCACTGATGCGCGCTCTTGAGCAGCGCATTATGTTTGATGGCGCTATTGCTGCTACCGCCCATGATGCTGCACCTGCTGCAGAGCACCAGCCCGTCAGCGAACCAGCGCCGCACGAACTGGCGCCAGCGGCGGCGGCACCTCAATCAGACAATGAAAAAAACGTCGTCTTTGTAGACTCCCGCGTGGTTGACGCCGACAAACTGCTTCAGGGTCTGGCGCCTGATACTGAAGTGATTTATCTGGACGCAACGCAGGATGGGCTGCAACAAATTGCAGATTATTTACGAGAAAACGGCGGACAGAATTCGATAGAGATTATCGCCCACGGTAATGAGGGGGATCTATGGTTAGGTAACAGCTATCTATCCAATGACACGCTGGCCAATTACACAGACTCTCTTGCCCAAATAGGTGCTGGCATCAATGAAGGCGGCGATATTTTGCTGTTTGCGTGCAACACCGCCAAGGGCGATAAAGGCCTGGAATTTGTTAATTCTCTGGCAGAGTTGACCGGGCGCGATATCGCCGCATCGGACGACCGCACCGGCAGTCGCGGTGATTGGAATCTGGAAATTACTACCGGCACTATCGAATCTACAACGAGTCTGGCTTCAACATCGCAAACATCCTATCTGCATGATCTTGCAACCATCACCGTCACCAGCAACGCCAATAGTGGTGCTGGCACCCTGCGTCAGGCAATTACCGACGCTATCAGTGGTGACACTATTACCTTTAATGCAGGCATGACTGTCACCCTGACTTCAGGGCAGTTAACGCTTAACAAAAACCTGACTATCGACGGCGACCTGGACAACAACGGCACAGCCGACGTCACTATTGATGCCAACCACAACAGCCGCGTCTTCAACATGACCGCCGGCACAGTCACCCTGGACGGACTGGTGATCACCAACGGGCTGGTATACGGCAATGGCGGCGCTTACAACAGCCTCCCTGGTGGGGATGCATTGGGCGCGGGTATCAATATCACGGGCGGCACACTCACCATCAAGAACTCTTCTATCACCGGCAACAAGGCGGCTGGCGGCGGCGGCAATGGCGGCGGTGCCGGTTATGGTTACGGCGGCGGCGGTGGCGGTGGGTTTAGCGGTAAAGGTGGCGGGAATGGTGGCGCCTACTCTGCGTCTTATTCTGGTAGTGCCGGCGGTGGGGGTAGCGGGGGCAATGGTGGCTACTACAATACCCTCGCCCAAGCCGGTAAAGGCGGCAGCACCAGTGGTGGCGCTGGTGGTTCAACTGCTGGCGGGTTTTCATCTGGCGGTGCTGGTGGCACCGCGGGCAGTGCCGGCACCGGGTTCATCGGTGGCGGCGGCGCGGGCGCTGGAGCTTCTGCGGCATCTGCCGTTGGCAGCGGTGGCAATGCGGTTGGCGGGATGTATATCGGCAGTGGCGCGACTGTCTACATAACCGGTACCACCGTCACCAATAACCTGGGCGCAGGCGGCGGCGGTGCCGGTAGCGCCAATGTTGCCGACAATGCCAGTGGCGGTATTGGTGTAGGCGGTATCTGGAACCGCGGCACACTCCATTACCAAAGTAGTACGGTTGATTTGATCGGCACCGACAATAACAACTATGGTGCCGGTGGCGCCAAAGGTGGAAACCAAAATGGCGGCGGTGATACTGCCAGCAATGGCAGCGGCAGCAATACTGGCGGTGAAAACGTCACAACCACCGGGGGAACCACAAATAGTGCCTATGACCCCAACGCCGCACCCACTACCACCAACCTCAATGGCGATATCGTCTCCTGGGCCGGTGTTGGCAACACCGTATCCCTGGATGCCAGCGGCAATGCCAATCTGGCCGATGCTGAGCTGGATGCACTTAACGCCGGTAATGGTAACTGGGCCGATGCGACCTTGACCGTACAACGTTCCGGCACCGCAATTACCTCTGATGTTTTTGGCTTTAATACCTCGGGTGCACTCTTCACAGACACAGGCAGCGCCCTGCAATTCGGTGGCCAAACCTTTGCCACCTATACCAATGCCAACGGCGTTTTAACCATCACCTTTACCAGCAGTGGCACAATAGCGACCAGTGCATTGGTCGACAACGTCGCACAGCGAATTACCTACCGTAGTGATACTCCAGCCGGTGATGCCACCGTGAGCTTCACGCTGACAGATGGTGATGGTGGCACCGCAACTGCTGCCAACGTCACCGTCACCAGCGATACCATTTACGTCACCAATACGACTGACACTTCCACTATCGATATCACCAATGGTGTCAGCTTCAGTGAAGCCGTGGCGATTGCGGCGGCTGATGCAACCGGCAGCCAGACTATTGTGTTCAATGGCACCCTGGCCAGTACTGCACTCACTATCAACGCGATCAGCCTGACCGAAAGCCTGACGTTCGATATGGACGCTGCCAACGGTATGTCACTGACCGGCGGAGGCATTACTCTCGGTGCTGGAACCACCCAAACCTTTACCAATGGGACTGCTGATACGGCGACGATTTCCAGTGCGATTGGCGGTAGCGGCGCGCTCACCAAAGCAGGTGCGGGTGGTTTGACGCTTTCAGCCACCAACAGCTATTCGGGCGCAACGACAATCTCTGCCGGTACCCTGACTGTTAGCGGTGGCGATGCCATTTCCACCAATAGCAGTGTCTCTGTTTCCGGCGGTGCAACGCTTGCGCTCTCCAGTAGTGAAACGATTGGCAATCTTTCCGGTGCCGGGTCAGTCACCCTGGGCAGTAATACCCTGACCAGCTCGATTACGGCCGATACCACCTTTTCGGGTGGCATCAGTGGAACAGGCGGCTTACAAGTGACCCAGTCGGGCGCTGCGACCTTTGCGCTGACCTTGTCCGGTACCAATACCTACACCGGCAATACCACGGCTATTAACTTCGGCTCATTAAGGCTGGACGGCGATGCGTCTGTCTCCAGCAGCAGCTATCTGCGCGCAAATGGCAATAGCGTGATTACGCTGCTATCGGATCAAACGGTTGGCAGCCTGGGCAGCAACAGTGCCAATGCCACCATCAACCTTGGCAGCTTCACCCTGAGTGCAGGTGGCGATAACACAAACACTACCGTCTCCGGCGTTATTTCCGGTACTGGCAACCTGGTCAAGCAAGGCAGCGGCACTATGACCCTGGCAGGTACCAATACCTTTACTGGAACAACAACAGTATCGGCAGGAACCCTGTCAATTACCGGCGATTCCAATCTGGGCGCTAACTCTGTGACATTAGCGAGCGGCGCCACGCTGGATATCACCGGTGCATCTAACATCGATAACAGTATTGTCCTTAGCGGCAACGCGACTGTTAGCAACTCCGATTCGGCGACCCTCTCCGGCGCCATCAGCGGGGCTAATAACCTGACCAAATCAGGCGCAGGCACTCTGACCCTGTCAGGCACCAACAGTTATTCGGGAACCACCGTCAGTGCAGGCACCCTGAGTGTTGCGAGCGATAGCAATTTGGGTAGCGGCACTGTCACCCTTGCCAGCGGCACTACCCTCACGGTGACAGGTAGCGGCGTTACTATCGATAACGCTATTGCCCTCGGAGGCAACGCCACTATCAGTAACGCCAATAACATCACTCTCTCCGGCATTATCAGTGGCGCCAACGATGTGACCAAAGCGGGCGCTGGCATCCTGACCTTGTCCGGTACCAATAACCATTCTGGAACCACAGTCAGTGCAGGTACCCTGCGCGTTGGCAGCGATAGCAACCTGGGCAGTGGCACAGTCACGCTTGGCTCTGGCACCACCCTGTCCGTCACGGGTGCCACCACCATCGACAATGCCATTGTTCTGGCGGGTAACGCCACAGTCAGTAACACGGCCAGCGTCACCTTGTCCGGTACCATCAGCGGTGCCAACACCCTGACCAAAACCGGATCGTCTACTCTGACGCTATCCGGCACCAATTCCTACGCTGGCACCACGATCAGTGCGGGCACTGTGAGTGTCGCCAGCGATAGCAACCTGGGCAGCGGTACAGTAACAATGGCAACTAGCGCCACCCTGGAAGTAACGGGCGCCGGTACTATCGACAATGCCGTTACCCTGACCGGCATCGCCGCCATCGCCACCTCGGCCAACGCCACCTTTTCCGGTACCATCAGCGGTGCCAACACCCTCTACAAATTCGGGGCGTCCACACTGACATTGTCCGGTACCAATAGCTACACAGGCACCAGCGTGCTTGAAGGTACACTGATTGTCGCCAGCGACAGCAACCTGGGCAGTGGCACGGTCTCACTGGACAGCGGCACCACCCTGGAAGTGACGGGCGCCACCACCATCGACAATGCCATCTCGCTGAGCGGCAATGCGACTGTCAGCAACTCGAACGCAGTCACCCTCTCCGGTGCCATCAGCGGTATCAACAACCTGACCAAAGCCGGAACCTCGACCTTGACGCTCTCCGGCACCAATAGCTATGGAGCTACCATCGTCAGTGCGGGGACCTTGAGCGTTGCCAGTGACAATAACCTGGGCAGCGGCACGGTCACGCTGGCCAGCGGTACTACCCTGGCCGTGACCGGTGCTACGACTATCGACAACGCTATTGCCCTCAGCGGCAACGCGACTGTCAACAACTCGAACGCCGTCACCCTCTCCGGCACTATCAGTGGCGCCAACACCCTGACCAAGGCCGGGGCCTCGACGCTGACGCTGTCCGGCACCAATACCTATGCTGACACCACCGTCAGCGCTGGCACACTGAGTGTTGCCAGCGATACCAACCTGGGCAGCGGGACTGTAACCCTGGCCAGCGGAACTACCCTCACCATTACCGGCTCAAGCGTAACGATTGATAACGCGATTGCCTTGAGCGGCAATGCCAGTATCAGCAACGCCAATGCCGTGACCTTGTCCGGCACCATCAGCGGCGCTAACGACCTGACCAAATCCGGTGCGGGCACCCTGACGCTCTCCGGTACTAATAGCTATACCGGCACCACCACCGTTAGCGCGGGCGCGCTGAGCATTGCCAGCGATGCCAACCTGGGCGGCGGCGCCATGACGCTGGCCAGCGGCAGCTCACTTCTCCTCACTGGCGCCACCAACGTCGACAACAACATCGCGCTGACCGGCAACGTCACATTCACCATCTCGGGCGACGCCGAGCTCTCCGGTGTGATCAGCGGCGGTTTCAGCATCGCCAAGAACGGTGCATCGACGTTGACACTGTCGGGCAACAACACCTACACCGGCTCCACCACTATCAGCGGGGGTGCGCTAAGCATTGCCGGCGACAGCAATCTCGGCGGCAGTGCCGTGGCCATGGGCGCAGGCACTACACTGGCCATCACTGGCAGCGGCACGATCGACAACAACCTGATACTGGCAGGCGCCGCCACTCTGCAGGCCGCCTCGGCCGTCACCTGGTCGGGCGTCATTAGCGGCGCCGCCACCCTGGCCAAGACCGGCGCAGGCACACTCACACTCTCCGGAACCAATACCCACTTTGGAGCCACTACCGTCTCAGCCGGTACCCTGCTGATCAGCGGCAGCACCGACAGTGCCACCACCGTGGCCAGCGGCGCCACCCTGGCGGGAGGCGGCACCATCGATGGAGCAGTGACTGTACAGAATGGCGGCACCCTCTCACCGGGCAGCAGCCCGGGCACCCTGACGATCAACGGCAATCTGACCATGGATTCGGGCAGTACCCTGGCGATTGAAATCAATGGAACCACCGCCGGAACCCAGTACGACCAGGTGGTTGTAAACGGTGCTGTTGATGTCAGCAGCGCCACCCTCTCAGTCACCCATAGTTACGCACCAGGCCAGGGCGATACCTATACGATTATTGATAATGACGGTGTGGATGCCATCACCGGCACCTTTAGCGGGTTGAGCCAAGGCGGCACGCTGACTGCCAGTGGTAACAGTACGGTATTGACCGCCAGCTATACCGCAGGCGATGGTAATGATTTCACCCTGACCGCACCTATCAACGCCGCACCTACAGTCGGCAATTTGAACGGCGATAACCCAACATTTACCCAGGGCAGCGGTGCCATACTGCTGGATGCCAGCACCAATGCGACTGTAACTGATGGAGACTCAGCAGATTTCGATGGCGGTAACGTCACTGTCTCTATCGTCACCAATGGCGTAGCCGGTGAAGATGTTCTCGCTATCCAGAACCAGGGCACTGGCGCAGGCCAGATTGGCGTATCCGGTAGCGATGTCACCTACGAAGGAACTGTTATCGGCACCTTTGCAGGTGGTACGGCAGGAGCAGATTTAGTCATCACGCTGGACAGCGATGCCACGCCCACTGCGGTGCAAGCACTGGTACGCAACCTGACATACAACAACAGCAACGTCACCAATAATATCGACCAGAGTGACCGCACCATTCGCGTGACGGTGAATGACGGCGATGGCGGTACCTCCAGCAATGCGGATATCACCGTTGAAGTGGTTGAAACCGTAGTACCCACAGTCGTTAGCATTGTGGTGGATGATACTGCCCTGGCTGTTGGCGAAACATCCAACGTCACCATCACCTTCAGCGAAGCCGTGACCGGTTTGACCACCGGTGACTTCACCGTGGAGAACGGCACACTGAGCGGCCTTTCCACGCTGGATAACATCACCTGGACAGCAACGCTCACACCGGATGCCAGTGTAGAAGACTCCAGTAACCTGATTACACTCGACAATACTGCTTATACCGACATAGCCGGCAACGCCGGCACCGGCACCACCGACTCCAACAACTATGCGATTGATACGCTGCGCCCCAGTGTGGTGAGTATTGTGGTGGATGACACCGCCCTGGCCGCCGGTGAAACATCCAATGTCACTATCACTTTCAGCGAAGCCGTATCCGGTTTGACCGACGCTGACTTCACCGTGGAGAACGGCACACTGAGCGGCCTTTCCACGCTGGATAACATCACCTGGACAGCG
>JAGUVW010000029.1 GCA_020062665.1 Pseudomonadales bacterium | reverse complement strand
GGAAGCGGGCGATGGCAGCTGGCTGCTGTCCAGATCGAGCAGGCGGGCATCCAGGGTGACGATGTCGGTGCGGTTGGCGCCCCGGCTGATGGCCTTCAGCGCGCCCCGGCTGATCACGTGTTCCAGCTCGCGCACGTTGCCGGGCCAGGCGTAGCGGAGCAGGGCACTCTCGGCATCCGGTGACAGACGCAGGCTGCGCAGGCCCAGACGGGAGCGATTGAGTTCGAGGAAGTGCCCGGCGATCAGCAGGATGTCGTGGCCCCGTTTCCGCAGCGGCGGAATCGGCACCGGGTACACGGATAAGCGGTGATAGAGGTCGGCGCGAAACTGGCCTTCCCGCACCCGCTGCTGCAACTGGCGGTTGGTGGCGGCGATGATGCGTACGTCCACCCGGCGCGGGCGGTCTTCCCCCAGGCGCTGGATTTCGCCGTTCTGCAGGGTGCGCAGCAGCTTGGCCTGCACGGGCAGTGGCAGTTCCCCTACTTCATCCAGGAACAGGGTGCCGCCGTTAGCCGCTTCCACCCGGCCCGGCCGTTCGCCGCCGGCACCGGAAAACGCGCCCTTGGCGTGGCCGAACAGCTCGCTTTCCGCCAGGGATTCCGGCAGGGCGGCGCAGTTGACGTGAATCAGCGGCTTTTGATGACGGGGGGAGCGCTGGTGCAGGCGGCGGGCGAACAGTTCCTTGCCGACGCCGGTTTCACCGGTGAGCAGCACCGGCAGTTCCGACGCGGCCACGATGTCGATCTCATGCAGCAGCTGCTGGATGGCCGGGCTATGGCCGATGATTTCGCTGCTCACTGGCGCGCGGGGGTCGCTGGCGCCGTCCTGCTGGTGCAGCAGGCGCAGGTGGCGCCGCTCCTGTTCCAGGGCGGATACCCGCACCGCAGCCTCCACGATGGGCGTCATGGCCGCCAGGGCCTGCTGGGCGGTGGTGGTGAAGGTGCCCGGTTCCAGCGAATCCAGGGTCAGCACGCCCCAGGGCTGGCCCTCCAGCTGCAGAGCGATACCCATGCAGTCGTGCACGGGCAGCGGCTCGCCGGCACAGGCCTCCAGCAGGCCGTCGTAGGGATCGGGCAGGCTGGCGTCCTGGGGAAAGCACACCGGCCCGTGGCCGGACAGGATGGCCGCCAGGCGGGGATGCTGGAAGAGGGCGAAACGCCGGCCCAGGGCCTCGCGCACCAGTCCGTCGGTGGCCACGGGCTGCAGGGTATCGTTGTCCAGTTGCAGCAGAGCTACGGCACCGCAGCGGAACTGCTTGCGCAACACGCCCGCCAGTCGCTGCAGGCGCACTGCCACCGGCATTTCCTCGGTGAGATCGGCGATCAGGATGTCGTACATCAGGGTCATTTTTACCGTCAGCAAGGTCTTAAAGACCCTATCACATCGGGTATAAAAAACCACGATAAAAATTTATCCCATTGAAATCAGTATGTTGTGGATTGGTACGGGCATTGCGAAGGAGGGAAGGAAAGACCTTGCAGAAAGACACTCCGAAGAAGGAACCTGCCATGAATCTGCTCGACCAATCCGTGGGCTGGCTGGCCCGCAACATTCCCGGCTCCACCGGTGTTTTTCGTCAATACCAGCTGGATTTCTGCTGCGGCGGCAACCGCGTCCTGAAGGACGTGCTGGCCGAGCGCGAACTGGACGCCGCCCCCGTGGTGGCTCGCCTGCTGGCGCTGCAATCCGAAGGCAGTGACGAGCGCGACTGGTCGCTGGTGCCGCGCAATGCGCTGGTTCACCACATTCTCACCCGTTATCACGATGGTCATCGCCGCCAGCTGCCCGAGCTGATCCTGATGGCGCGACGGGTGGAGCAGGTACATCGCGATAACCCCGACTGCCCCCACGGCCTGGCGCTGCATCTGGAAGTGATGGCCGAGGAGCTGGAAGACCACATGCGCAAGGAAGAACTGATCCTGTTCCCCATGCTGCAGACCCACGCCTCGCCCGCCCAGGTGAATGCGCCGATTTCGGTGATGCGTCACGAGCACGATCAGCATGGCGAGGCGCTGCAGCGGCTGCGTGGACTGGCGCAGGATTTCCGGCCGCCGAAGGGTGCCTGCAACACCTGGCGTGCGCTCTACACCAATCTGGCGCAACTGCAGGATGACCTGATGCAGCACATCCATCTGGAAAATAACATCCTGTTCGCCGACGCCCAGGTGAGCTGACATGGCGCGGCAGGATTATGCAGAACTGCCGCTGGTGTACTCCTGCTCCGGCTGCTCGACGGTGGCGCAGCTGGCCAATCGTCTGGCGCTGGCGCTGGATCACGAGCAGGTGGCGGAAATGTCCTGCATTGCCGGTGTGGGTGGTGGCGTGCCCACGCTGGTGAAAAAGGCGCAATCTGGCCGCCTGATCATCGCATTGGACGGCTGTCAGCTGCGCTGCGTGGAACACTGTCTGAAGCGCGTGGACGTGATTCCCGACCATCATTTTCTGCTGACGGATTACGGACTGAAAAAACAGTATCACGCCGATTTTGATGAAGAGGACGCGCAAATGTTGAAGCAGCGCATTCTGCGGGTGCTGGAAACCCAGGCCAGCTAGCGGCGGAACTGGCGTTTGCGAGCAGGCCTTTTTTTGCCAGGGGGAAGATCATGCGCAACGGTGACGACGACAGCGGCATGGATGCAGACACGCGCGCCCTGCTGGAGGCAGTGACAGGTTTTGCGCGGGCGGAAATCGCTGCGCGTTGGCGCGGTGCGGGCCATGAACTGTCGGCGGATGCGGTGCGTGATATTGCACAGGCGGCACGCGAAAGCGGGCTGCTCGATGCCAGTGTGGATGGCATGGGGCTGTGGAGCGATCTGCTTCAGCAACGCGATGCCCGTTTCAGTGTGGCGGCGCTGCGTGTGTTGGCGCGTCAGCATACCGGCGTGGCGTTCTATCTGCATTGTCTGGCGTTGGGTCACGCGGCCAGCAGCATGATCGGATCGGCGGTGGAGGCGCCGCTGTTTCTGTGGGGCAGCCATGGTTTGGGCCGGTCGGCGTTGGCGCGCTGGTTGCGTCACACGCCGTTGCAGACAGATGAACAGGCGGCGCTCACCGATCTGTACGGCGCTGGGCGGCGCGTGCTGATGCTGCCGACGCAGGGTGGCGATGTGATGGTGCCGCGTTTTGGTGGCGGACACTTCCGCCTGGCCTGCTATTCCGCGTCCGCCAGTGTCCAGCAGATGGATGCGCAGCTGCACGGGCTGGATGGATTGCAGGGTGTGAGCTGGCAGCCGATAAGTGATCCGCGCTGGATGCACACGCTCACCGCCGAACAGTATGCGACGCTGCTGACAGCGTGCTTGCTGGGTTGTGTGGCCATTGCACTGGGCACCGCAGAACGGGCGGTGAAAAAAGCCAATGAGTACGTGCTGCTGCGAGTACAGGGTGGCCGCGCCATTATTCAGCACGACGCGGTGGCGCTGCTGATCGCGGAGCAGAATGCTGCGCTGCAATCGGTGTCGTCGCGTCTGCGTTCCATTGCCGATCAACCTTGTCATGATCAACTGGCTGCTGCGCTGGAATGCAAGCGCTCGGCGCTGGATGCATTGTGTCGCGCTGCCAATGCGGCCATGCAGGTGCACGGTGGCAGCGGCTACATGCGGGACAATGGTATCGAAGATGTGGTGCGCGATCTGAATTGTCTGCGCGTGATGGTGGGTGCGCCTGATGAACTGGCGTTGATGTCTGCAACGCTGACGGCGCCCGAAGCCGCGCAGCTGGAACATGCCGACAGCGACCGCAGTGTGCGCGGATTCGTGGCCGAGGATCATGTGCTGTCACCACAGATGGCGTTCGCCAAAGTCCCCGTGCTGCGCTGGCTGGCGCGTTACAAAACCCAGCCGGCGTGGCAGCGGGAAACAGCGGAGCTGCCTGCACCGCTGGCGCACTATCGCAAGCAGGTGCGCGCGTTTGCCGAAACCCATCTGCGTCCGCTGGCCCTGTCGGCGGATCTGGCGATGAAGAATGGTGAAGCGGGCGATGGCGCGCTGGAACGTCTGCTGCAACGGGCCGGCAGGGCAGGGCTGCTGTCCGACTTGCTGCCCTGGCCGCTGGGATCGGCGCCGTTGTCCCGCTATCGCTTTGCGCTTGCCTGGCAGCAAGCGTTGCGCACTGAAGAACTCGCCCGTGTCGACGGCGGCCTGATGCTGTATCTGAGTGCGCACAATCTGGGTGTGGCGCCGGTGCTGTTTTCCGGCAATGTGCGGGTGATGCGCAACGTATTGCTGCCGGCGTTTCGTGCCAATGCGGCGGGCGATCCACAATTGTTCGCATTTGCTATCACTGAACCGGCCGCGGGATCGGATGCAGAGGATGGTCACGGCGCGGCGGCGAACAAGCCAGGTCTGGTGGCGATACCGGCGCCGGGCGGCTGGCGTCTGCACGGACGCAAGGTCTATATCAGTGGTGGCAATGTTGCGCGTTGGGTGGTGGCATTCGCGGCGCTGCAGGGCGAAGGCTTCGCTTCGTGGACAGCATTTCTGGTGGACACTCACAGCGACGGCTTTTTCCGCGTGCGCAACGAGCACAAGATGGGTATGCGTGCATCGGCGGCAACCGAGCTGGAATTCGACGGCTGTTTTGTGCCGGACGAGCGCGTGCTGGGCGGCTTGCGCAAAGGCTGGGCGCTCAATCGTGCAACGCTGAATTTTTCCCGCCTGCCGGTGGCCGCGATGGCAGTAGGATTTGCCCAGCGCGCCACCGAGCTGGCGACGGACTTTGCCTGTCGTGAAACCGTGGCGGGGCAGCCGTTGCTGAATTATCAGAATGTGCAATTGGCAATGGCCGACATGGAAGCCGAAACTGCCGCCATTCGCGCACTGGTGTGGCAGTACGCCCACGCCTGGACACCCTGGCAGGCCAAAGCCTCTATCGCCAAGTTCACCGCCACCGATCGCGCCCAGCTGGTGATCGAGCGTGGCATGGATCTGATGGGTGAGCACAGTCTTCTGCACGCCGCCGAAATCGAAAAAATATTCCGCGACAACCGGCTCACCCGGATTTTCGAGGGCACCAACCAGATCAACCGCCTGGCGGTGATCGAAGACCAACAACCCCAACTGCTGGCGAAGATTGCCGCATTCAAGCGCGAGGTGACCCATGCACAACCCATCTGATCCATTCTTCCAGGTGCCGCGCACCCAGGTTCGCACCAGTGCTGGCGACGTGGCGCTGCCCATCCTGTATTACGATGCCAGCGCTGTGTACGCGTTTTTTCTGGTGGAGCGACAGCGGATTGAACATGCGCTCGAAGATGCAGAGCTGGAACCGGCCATGCGCATCGGCAGCAAGGCCATCGTCGGCGTAGCCTGCTATGAATATCGCGACACATCGGTGGGCGTGTATAACGAAGTGGGCGTTGCCGTGGCGGTGCAGCGCAAGGGAACGCCGTTGGCATTGGGCGGCTGGCAGGACGTGCTGGCGAGTTTCACTCAGCCGGAACATCGTCACTCCGGCATGTACGTGCTCGATCTGCCGGTAACCACCGCGATGGCCAATGCCGCCGGACGGGAAATCTGGGGGCTGCCGAAATTCGTCACGCCGATCCGTTTTGAAAAGCAGCAGCGCAGTTTTGTCTGCACCGTGGGCGAGGGTGAAAACGCCGAACCCATTCTGTCACTGCAAGGGCAGTTGGGTGTCTCTCTTCCCGCGCTGCCTTTCAGTCTCACGCTGTTTTCGCATTTGAATGACACGCTGTTGCGCACTACCGTGAACGCGCGTGGCAAAACGCAGTTGGCATTGCCGGGCAGCCTGCGTCTGCGCGTTGGCAGTCAGGATCAGGTGATGGCCAATCGCTTGCGCGAACTGGGGCTGGATGGTGCGCGACCGGTGGCGGTGTTGTGGACGGATCAATTTCAGTCACGTCTGAATCAGGGCGTGGTGGTGAAAGACTATCGCACTGCGCCCCAGCGTGCCGCCAGTGTTACGGCGATTCCCAGTTGATCCAGAATGCGTTGCACCAGTGTGTCGACCAGATCGTCGATGCTCTGTGGCTGCAGATAGAACCCCGGCGCGGCGGGCAGAATCACCGCGCCGGCTTGCGCCAGTGTCAGCATGTTCTGCAAATGAATCTGCGACAGCGGTGCTTCCCGTGGCACCAGAATCAGCGTGCCGCGTTCTTTCAGCACCACATCGGCGGCCCGTTCGATCAGATTGTCGCTGAGCCCATGTGCAACGGCCGCGAGTGTGCCCATGCTGCAGGGGCAGATCACCATCTGACGCGGTGCCGCCGAACCGGACGCCACGCACGAGAACCAGTCATGTTGCGTGGGGAAGATAACGTGACGGATATCGACATCAGAATGTTGCTGCAGGAATTCCGGCAGCGCAGCGTGATCGAGCGGAAAATCTGGATTCACTTCGGCGCGCAGTACCACGCGGGCAGCATCAGACAGCAGACAGTAAACCGGCAGCGAATGCTGCGACAGCACCTGCAACAGACGCAGTCCGTATTGGGCGCCGCTGGCGCCGGTAATCGCAAGCGTAATGGCGTTTTGCATCGCGCGACTGTGCCAGCATTCAACACCCTGCGCGTTGCCTCAGATCAATGCGCAAGGAAATCTGCAACGGCACAGTGGACGCACGATTCAACGGATCAAAGGGCAGCAGGCTGAAAATACCATGACGCAATTCGAGGATCTGCGCGGCTTTCTGACGGTGCTGGAACGTTCCGGCAAGCTGCGTCGCATTCGCGAACCGGTGAGCCCTGCGTTGGAAATTACCGAAGTATCCGATCGCGTGCTGCGCAAACAGGGGCCGGCGCTGTTGTTTGAACAACCCGCGCCGTTCCAGATGCCAGTGCTCACCAATCTGTTTGGCACTGTGGATCGCATTGCGCTGGGTCTGGGTCTGCGCGATGCCAGCGAAATCCGCACCCTGGGCGAAGCGCTGGCGCAGCTGAAGGAACCTACACGGCCTGCAAGCGTGAAAGGTTTGTTCGAACAGCTGCCATTGCTGAAAAATGTGATGAACATGAACACGCGGGAGGTGCGCGCGGGTGCCTGCCAGCAGATCGTCATCGAAAAGAGTGCCGTGGATCTGGCGCAGTTCCCCATTCAGACCTGCTGGCCCGGCGACGTCGCGCCGCTGATCACCTGGCCCCTGGTCGTCACGCAGAGTGTCACTCGCAAACGGCTGAATCTGGGTATCTACCGCCAGCAGGTGATTGATCGCAATCGCGTGATCATGCGCTGGCTGTCCCATCGCGGCGGCGCCCTGGATTACGCCGAGTGGCGCAAGGAAAAAGGTGAGCAGCCGTTTCCGGTAGCCGTCGTGATCGGAGCCGATCCCGCCACCATACTCGCCGCCGTCACGCCGATTCCCGACACGCTGTCGGAATACGCCTTTGCCGGCTTGCTGCGCGGCCACAAAAGCACGCTGGTGAAATGTATCAGCCACGATCTGCTGGTGCCCGCGCAGGCGGAAATCGTGCTGGAAGGTTTTATTTATCCCAACGATACGGCGCGGGAAGGACCGTTCGGCGATCACACCGGCTACTACAACGAACAGGCTGAATTTCCGGTGTTCACCATTGAGCGCATCACGCACCGCGAGCGGCCGATCTATCACAGCACCTACACCGGCCGGCCGCCGGACGAACCCGCGATTCTGGCCGCGGCGATGAACGAATTGTTCGTGCCTCTGTTGTGCAAACAGTTTCCCGAAATAGTTGATTTCTATCTGCCGCCAGAGGGCTGTTCCTATCGTCTGGCCGTTGTCAGTATGCGCAAGCAGTATCCCGGTCATGCACGGCGGGTGATGATGGGGGTGTGGGCGAGCCTGCGCCAGTTCATGTACACCAAATTCATTCTGGTGGTGGACGACGACATCGACATCCGCAACTGGAACGACGTGATCTGGGCCATGACTACCCGCATGGACCCGGCGCGGGACACGATGACTGTCGACCACACGCCCATCGACTATCTGGATTTTGCGTCGCCAGTGTCGGGGCTGGGTTCAAAAATGGGATTCGATGCCACCCACAAGTGGCCGGGTGAAACCACGCGCGAATGGGGTCGTGTCATCACGCGCGATCCTGCTGTCGTGCAGAAGATCGACCGACTCTGGAATCAATGGGGATTATGATGGAACTCGTGTGTCCTGCAGGCAATTTTCCCTCCGTCAAGGCTGCCATCGACAATGGTGCCGACGCGGTGTACCTGGGCCTCAACAACAAAACCAACGCACGCTTTTTCGCGGGATTGAATTTCAGCGACTACACCATTGAAAAAGCAGTCTCTTATGTGCGTGATCATGGCCGCAAGGTATTCATCGCCATCAACACCTTTCCACAGGCCGACACCTGGCGCCAGTGGCAGGCCGCAGTCGACACCGGCGCTGCATTGGAGGCCGATGCACTGATCATCGCCGACGTGGGCGTGTTGCGTTATGCGGCGGAACGCTATCCTCAGCTGCCGCGCCATCTGTCCGTGCAGGCATCCGCCACCAATCTGGAGTCGCTGCAATTCTATCATTCGCAGTTCGGTATCAAGCGTGCCGTATTGCCCCGCGTGCTCTCCCTCAAGCAGGTTGAACGGCTGGCAGCGAAAGCGCCGGTGGAACTGGAAGTGTTCGGCTTTGGCTCACTCTGCATCATGGCGGAAGGACGTTGCTATCTGTCCTCGTACGTTACCGGTGATTCACCGAATAATTGCGGCGTCTGCTCGCCCGCACATGCGGTGCGCTGGGAAGAAAAGGACACTGCGCTGGAAACCCGTCTCAATGGTGTGTTGATCGATCGTTTCGCCAGTGGTGAAGCAGCGGGATATCCAACGCTGTGCAAAGGACGTTTTCAGGTGGGCGATCAGGTGCTGCACGCGCTGGAAGAACCCACCAGCCTGAACGCACTGGATCTGTTGCCGCAGCTCAACGCCATTGGCGTCAGCGCCATCAAGATCGAGGGACGCCAGCGTTCGCCGGCTTACGTGGCGAAAGTCACCGATGTCTGGCGCCAGGCCATCGATCTGTTGCAGAACGGTGAGCAGCAGTACCAGGCGCAGCCGCGCTGGCATCGCGTGCTGGCCGGGTTGGCAGAAGGCTCGCAAACCACCCTGGGCGCCTACAGCAGGAGCTGGCAATGATGAAAATCTCGCTCGCAGCCGTGCAGTACTTTTGGGATCGCGCCACCCTCATGGCCTTTTACGCCCAAGCAGCTGAAATGCCGCTGGACATCATCTACCTGGGTGAAACCGTCTGCTCCAAACGACGTGCGCTGTCGGTGGCGGACTGGCTCGCACTGGCGCAGGATCTGGCGTCCACCGGCAAGGAGGTCGTGCTGTCCACACTCACGCTGATTGAAGCGGAATCGGAGCTGAGCCTCGCCCGCACGCTGCTGGAGAAATTCGACGGTATGATCGAAGCCAACGACTACGCCGTGTTGCGCATGGCGCAACAGTTGCAGCGTCCTGTCTGTGCGGGCAGCACACTCAACGTCTATCACCCGCTGACCCTGCAGACCTTGCAGGAATGTGGCGTGCAGCGCTGGGTTGCGCCAGTGGAAATGAGTGGTGCCTCACTGCACGATCTGTTGCAGCAATATGCACTCGAAACGGAATTGTCGCCGCCGCAGACGGAAGTGTTGAGTTATGGTCGCCTGCCGCTTGCGCACTCCGCCCGCTGCTACACGGCGCGCTATGCAAACCTGCCCAAGGATCAATGCGAATTCCGCTGTGCGGATTATCCCGAAGGATTACCCCTGTTCAGTCAGGAACTGCAGGGCCTGTTCCAGATCAACGGCATCCAGACGCAGTCCTTTGCGCGCTGCAATCTGATTCCCCACTGGCAGCAGTTGCAGCAACTGGGTGTCGACGTCATGCGTATCAGTGCGTCCACGCCGGATTGCCTCGGCGTTGTGCAGGTGCTGCGTGACCTGATCGATGGCCAATCGGGGCGCATTCCTGCTGCATCCAGCGAAGACTGCAACGGCTACTGGTTTGGTGTGGCGGGCATGAAGCACGTCAGCCTGATCTGATCAGCGCGAAGGCGCACTGAATTGTGACGGCGAAAACTGCAACAGCGTTTCCAGCGCCCGGCTTAGCATCCCGGCCAGTCCATTCAGTTCAGTGGCGAACATCAGATTCTTCACCTGCAAACCCAAATCCGTATTGCCGCTGATCGACAACCGGCGCTGAAAAAACAGCGTGTCCGGATCTTCACTCTGGTTGGCGAGCGCTACAAAATCCCGCAGCGTGCCGCGAATCACCACATCCGGTTGCACCGCGCTGTTGATCATCACGGGTCCGTTCACGCCTTTGGTGATATGCCAGCGCAGTTGCAGGTCGCTGATCTCGATCCGCAGCCAGCGCCCCTGCAGAAAGTCCAGTGCACCTGTCTGTAGCGCCTCGCGAAATCCCTCTGCCATGATCTTTTCCATCGCCCTCTGCTGCAGCGGAAATGGAATATGGCGGAGTTGGGTTTTCAGCAGTGGATGCGCGCGTGCCAGCACCTGCTGTGGTGGTGGCAGCCGCGAAAGCAGACGACGGGTAATCGGAAAGTCGCGCATGATGCAGCAGCTCCTTGGCCAGCGACGAAGCCGAAACTGTAATGGCGGAAACAGGCGAGTACGCTGATGCACATCAGCCATTGCGGCGGCGCAGCGGAGCGAAAGGGGGATGGGCAGACTTGAAAAGTGCGGGGCCGGAAAATCAAAAAGGGAAGGCTTTCGCCTTCCCTTGTGCTTCATCGTTGTTGTTCTTATGAAGTAGAATTCTGTTCTTGGGAACCGGGCCCGTAGGCCCGGTTCCTCTAGTGCCGACTCTTATTGTTGTTTTTCAGCGTTTGTTTTTGTTATTGATCGCTTTTTTATTATTGTTTGCTTTTGCCTGTTTACGTTTTTTTATTGTTATTGTTGTAGGTGGTGGTGAAATTTTCAGGCAACCCGTTCAGCCGATTTATTTTTATTCTTATTTGGCTTTCCCGGGTCGCCTTCAGGTCTTCACCTAAAAGACACCACCGTTGCACTTTCTTATTGTTATTATTGTTTTTGCACCTGCCGAGAACCTTCTAGTTATTGTTGTTGTCTCGTCTGGTACACCGAATACATAGCAGGGCGTGTGCCAAGTTTCGCTAAAACACGAAAATCGTTATAAAACAAACACATAACAATGTTAACTTGTGTAACGCATGACCCTTGTCAATATTCTGTTACCGTATAAGCGGGAATGTGTTTCTTTTTGTGTGTATCAAGGTAACACCACCCCAATGGGAAACACCGGTAACACAGGTAACGCCCACCGCAGCTTTGGCCTTCATTTCAGACGATTAGAGTCGCGACAGACGCTTTGGGTTGTCACTGAGCGCGGGGGAGTGCTACCGGGTGTCAATGTTTGGATAAAAATTGACCACAATCAGGCGTCGAAACTCTGACGCCTGGCAAAGGTTGGGATCGGACAGAAAGGTGGATTTCAGCGACTGGCGGGCTTCTTGCGGGGAATGCCCAGGCGCTGACGGCGTTCCCACAGACACTTGCGGCTGATGCCCAGCTTCTGGGCCAGTTCGGTTTCGGTCATCTGTTCCTGGTGTTCCAGCACGAAGCGCTGGAAGTAGTCTTCCAGGGACAGGTCTTCCTGGGGCTCGGCGGCGTCCGCTTCGCTGGGGCGGAAGTGCTTGGTGGGCAGGGGATAATCTTCTTCCAGTTCGTATTCCGGGGTCAGGTCGATCGCCAGCAGGTCGGGGGTGATGGCGTTGGTGTCCGCCAGGATCACCGCGCGTTCGATGGCGTTCTCCAGCTCGCGCACGTTGCCGGGCCAACGGTATTGGCTGATGGCCTGAACGGCCTCCGGGGTGAACTGCAGTTCCGGTTTGGCCATCTTGCGGGCGGTGCGGGTGAGCAGTTCCTTGGCCAGCAGCGCCACGTCGTTGCCCCGCTCCCGCAGGGGGGGCAGACGCAGCTCCACCACGTGCAGACGGTAATAAAGGTCTTCGCGGAAACGGCCTTCCCGCGCCAGGTTCTTCAGGTTGCGGTGAGTGGCTGCCACCAGCCGCACGTCCACGGTCTTGGACTGCACGGAGCCCACCCTGCGCACTTCCTTTTCCTGCAGCAGGCGCAGCAGGCGGGCCTGGGCTTCCAGGGGCAGTTCGCCGATTTCGTCGAGGAACAGGGTGCCACCGTCGGCCGCTTCCACCAGCCCCTTGCGGTTGGCGTTGGCGCCGGTAAAGGCGCCTTTTTCATGACCGAACAGTTCGGATTCGATCAGGGTTTCGGGAATTGCAGCGCAGTTGACGGAAATGAGCGGGCCATCGCGACGGGCGCTTTGTTCGTGCACGGCGCGGGCCACCAGTTCCTTTCCCGTGCCGGATTCCCCCAGCACCAGAACAGTGGAATCCGTGGGGGCCACCTTCTTGATATTGCGGAACATGGCCTGCATGGCCTCGCAATTGCCGATCATGCCCGAGATGGGGAAGTCGCGCCCCAGTTGCGATTTCAGTGCCTGGTTTTCCCGCTCCAGTGCTTTCTGTTTGAGGATGCGTTCCACCGTCATCAGCATTTCGTCGTGGTCGAACGGCTTGGCGATGTAGTCCACCGCGCCCATCTTCATGGATTCCACGGCGGATTTCAGGCTGGCATAACTGGTCATTACCAGTACGGGAACGCCTTCGGCCAAGGGGATGATGTCGGTGCCAGGGGCGCCGGGCAAACGCAGGTCGGTGATGATGAGGTCGAAATCCACAAGCTTGAAGTTGTCCACGGCATCCTGGACGGCACCGGCTTCGCTGACCTGGAAGCCATTGCGTTCCAGCAGGCGTCGCAATGCGGTGCGGATCACGGACTCGTCTTCAACGATCAGGATGTGGCTCATGCGGTTCCTCTTTCTGAACGTCGTCGTCGGGTGTTCCCAGTTGTAACACCGGATAACGGGGGAGCGTAATGGTAACACGGGTTCCGCCGCGGGCGGAATCCAGCGGACTTTGGATGGCAATGTGTCCGTAATGTTCTTCTATGATGCTGTAAACCAAGGACATTCCGAGCCCGGTGCCCTTGCCTGGCTCCTTGGTGGTGACAAAGGGTTCGTAGATGCGGGCCAGCACGTCCGGGGGAATTCCGCTACCTTGATCCTCCACTTCCACCACAATGGTGTGTTCCTTCTGGTGGCTGGTGACGGTGATGGTCTGGCCCGGTTGCGAGGCGTCGCGGGCGTTGCTGAGCAGGTTGATGAGAACCTGGGTTAGGCGCTGCTGGTCGCCCTTGGCGAGGTGATCGGGGTCGGTCTGGTTGATGAAGCGTACCTGGGTGCCTTCCTTGTTCAGGGCCAGCAGGTCCATGGCTTCCTGCACGCATTCGTGGATGGGAACCGGTTCCCTGGCCACGTGGGTGCTGCCGGTGTGGCTGAAGCTCACCAGCGATTGCACGATGCGGGTGATGCGCTTGGTCTGGTCGAGGATCTGTTCGGCGGTTTCCAGAACGGCGTTGTCTTCGCTGTCGAAACGCAGGTTCTGCGCCAGACAGGCGATGCCGGTGATGGGGTTGCCAATCTCGTGGGCCACGCCCGCCGCCAGCCGGCCCACTGACGCCAGCCGTTCGCTGTGGGCCAGATGGTGTTCCAGCATGCGCATTTCGGTGGTGTCTTCCACCACGATGACCTGGCCGCCGGGGGATGCGCTGGACTTGCTCATGCCGATGGCAGCCTTGTGCAGGCTGAGCCAGCGATGCATGCCTTCGTAATCCACTTCCCGTTGCTGGTTGCGCGCTTCGGTCTGGATGAAGCTCTGGAAGACCTGATCCCACGGTGACGGCAGGTGGGCGATGTGGGAGCCGAGGATGGTGTCGGCCGGCACGCGGGTGATCAGTTCCAGCGCGCGGTTCCAGCCCAGTACTTCGCCGTCGCTGCCCAGGGAGCACACGCCCACGGGAAGATCCTGCAGGGTCTGGCGATGAAAACGGCGCAGGCTGTCGAGTTCGCCGGCCAGGCCGGTGAGTTTGTCGTGATATTCCTCCAGCCGGCTTTCGATGAAATGGATGTCCTGGGTGGCGGCACCTTCGGCTGGATTTACATAGGGTACCGAGGATTCCAGCACTTCCAGCGCCACCGACGGCCCCAGCAGGCCCGACAGGTTGGATTCGAGCTGGTCGCGCAGGCGGCGCAGGGCGTAGGGGCGGGTTTCGTCCAGGCTCATGGCCAGGTCATTGAGCGCCAGATCCACTTCGCGCCGCGCCGTTGCAGCGCCCAGCGGTTTTGCCAGCCGGCCGACAAACTCCCGCGCGCTTTTCACCGACAGCTCCCAGCGCTGGGGCTTGCGCAGGTTGTCGACGTTGCAGGTTTCTGCCGCCAGCTTTTCTGCCGGCGTGGATTCGGTCAGCAGCGACACGATGCCGAAGATCAGCGCATTCAGAAACACCGCAAACGTGGCCACCATATAGCTGTTGTTTACGGTGGGAAAAATATCGTCGATCAGAAACGGAATCGATACATGCAGTTGAACGCCCAGCATCACCGGCAGCAGCAGGCCGAACAGCCAGATGCAGAATCCTGCCGCCAGCCCCGCCATGAATCCATCGCGATTGCCTTTGGCCCACAGCAACACGCCGAACAATCCCGGCACGAACTGCATGGTGGCGACGAACGCCAGGAAACCCAGTTCCGACAGGGTGTGACGATCACCCATCAACAGATAGAAGCCATAGGCCACCAGGATGATGGCGGCGATCAGCACGCGGCGGCTCCACAGCAGCCAGGCGTACAGGTTGCGGCGGCGGTTGAACGGCGCCAGCGGCAGGATCAGGTGGTTGAGGAACATCGCGGCGAGCGACAGGGTGCAGACGATGATCACCCCGCTAGCCGCAGAAAGCCCGGCTGCAAAGGCCAGGAACACCAGCAGAGGTGATTCCACCGCGCGAGTCACTGTCAGCGTGAAATATTCCGGATTGCCGAAGATCTGCAATTCCACCGCCGCCCACACGATCACCAGCACCGGCAGCGCCATCAGAAACAGATACAGCGGCAGTCCCCAGCTGGCGGTCAGCAGCGCGCGGGGGTTGAGGTTTTCGGTGAACGCCATGTGATACATGTGCGGCATCGCGATCGCCGCCACAAAAAATGCCGCTACCAGTGCCCGCCAGGGACCTTCTTCCAGCGGTTGATAAAGTTGCACCAGCTGATCAGGATGTTGGGTCAGCCATTGGTTGAGCCCGGACAGGCTGCCGAACACATCATGCAGTATCACCACGCCGATGATGAAGAACGCCACCAGCTTGATCAGCGATTCAAATGCAATCGCCACCACCAGGCCTTCGTGTTTTTCCCGAGCGGAAATGTGGCGCGCACCGAACAGGATCGCGAACAGGATGATCATGAGCACGAAGCTGAACGCCAGGGTGTCGGGCGAGGTGTCGGGCACCAGCACGTGAATGGAATCTGCCACCGCCTGGATCTGCATGGCCAGCAGCGGCATGACGCCCAGCAGCATGCACACGGTCACCAGTGCGCCCACTACCGGGCTGCGATAGCGGAATGACAGCAGATCCGCCAGGGATCCCAGCTGATAGTTTTTTACCAGCCGCAGAATCGGCGCCAGGATGATGGGTGCCAGCATGAAGGCGCCGGAAATCCCCAGATAATAGGCCAGAAAGTTGTAGCCGAAATCGTGGGCGAATCCGACGGCGCCGTAAATGGCCCAGGCGCTAGCAAACACGCCCAGCGACAATACGTAGGTGACCGGATGGCGTACCAGGCGCGGCGGCACATAACCCTGCTCGGTGAGCCAGGCCACGCTGAAAAAAAACAGCAGGTACGCCAGGCCGATGCCGAACAGTTCGGTCAGGCTAAATACCATCGAGATCCCGGCTCCGCGCGATCCAGAAAGTCAGGCCGATCAGCAGGCCCCACACCAAAAAGGGCCGCCACCAGGCCGCGCCACTTTCCGTCCACCACTGCATCAGGGCAGGTGACAGCACATAGGCGCCGGCAATGAAAATCAGCACAAGTCGGTCGATGTACATGGAAGGGCAATCCTGGTCAGGGTTGCTTCGATGTTACGTGAGCGGGGCCGGGTGTGCAAAGGGTGACCGCCGCGATGGCCTGCTGGCGGGGAACCCGATCCAGCGACCAGTGCTGCGCAGCCCATTGCAGCAGTTCATCCCGGCGGGCTTGCAGCAGTTCCGCCGGTGGCTGCTGACCCAGGGCGCGCAGGCATTCGAACAGCCAGGGCACCGGATCTGCCAGCGGAATGGGCGCGGCGAAGGTCTGCTTCGACAGTTTCTGTCCCTGCTCATTCACCAGCACCGGCAGGTGGGCGTAATGGGGGGTGGGCAGTCGCAGCAACTGCTGCAGGTGACAGTGGCGCGGGGTGGAATCCAGTAAATCGATGCCGCGCACGATGTGGGTGATGGATTGGGCTGCGTCGTCCAGCACGACTGCCAGATGATAGGCGTACAAACCATCCTTGCGTTTGATGATGAAGTCACCGCCTTCCTGCTGCAGATTGAATTCACAGGGGCCTTGCAGGGCGTCGTCGAAACGGATCGGCCTGTCATTCACCTGCACGCGAATCGCGGCGGGTTCTTGCGGCGGTGAGTGGCGGCCGCGACAGGTGCCGGGATAACTGTCGGCACTCAGCAGCTGCAGATCCTTGCGGGAACAGGTGCAGTAGAACGCGATTTTTTCCTGCAGCAGATAGTGGACGGCTTCTTCATAAAAAGTGTGACGGGTACTTTGAAACCAAACCTCGCCATCCCAGAGTAAACCGTAGTGTTCCAGCGCGCGCAGAATGTTGTCGGCAGCGCCAGCCATTTCGCGGGGAGGATCGAGATCCTCCATGCGCACCAGCCACTGGCCCTGATGTGCACGCGCATCGAGATAGCTGGCTAACGCGGTGAACAGCGAGCCCAGGTGCAGGGGCCCGGTGGGCGAAGGGGCGAAGCGGCCGGTGTAGGAAGACAGAACCATCGTGAGTGCGAATAGGCTGATGACAGAACATCGTCCTATTCTAGACGGTTTTCACGCTGGGAATTGATCCTCAGCGTCGGTTTTGTTGTGCCGCACGACAGCGGGCCAGCCACTCATCCGGCACTGCACGATTGACATATCCCCGCGATCCTTCGCCAGAAATCACTTTTGCGGGTATGCCTCCCACCACGCTGCCAGGGGGCACGTCTTTTGTCACCACTGCATTGTTGGCGACAACCGATTCCGAGCCAATAGTGATCCGGCCTACCACGCAAGCGCCCGCCGCAATGTAACACTTGGATTCGATGATGGGCGAGCCGGACTTGTCGCCGCGATTGGTTTGGCCAATGATGGTCATCTGCGCGATGTTGCAGTTGGCGCCGATGATGGCGTCGCCGTTGATGTAGATGCCACCGAACCGGTTGATGAAAAGACCAGGCCCGATATCGGTGTACTCAGGAATGGCAATACCGTACTTGTAGCGGCAGCGACTGAGCAGCATCTTCAGTGGGATGCCCAGTGTCCACTTGGTAAGGCGACGGCGCACGGCCCAACCGGTCAGCCGCATCCAGACGGTGTACTGAAAGCCGGGCGTGAACAGGAAATGGCGCCAGAATTTGAAGCGGCCGCTGCCCTGGTAACGGTACAGATCCGCCTGCAGAAACAGTTTGACTGCGCGTAGGCTGGGCAGACAGCCATTGGTGTGGGACTGTGAAAGCCGGGAGAGCTGCGCAATCTCGGACATGTCGTTCATGGGACCCTCCTGGTGATGTGCGTTTGCATTTTAATAGGCATTGGCGTTGCGGAAACCTCTGATCAGCGTGAGCAGCAGGATTTTCATGTCCAGTGTCAGCGACCAGTGGCGGATGTAATGCAAATCAAATTCCACCCGCTTCTGCATTTTTTCCAGCGTGTCGGTTTCACCGCGCCAACCGTTGACCTGAGCCCATCCCGTAATGCCGGGTTTGATCTTGTGTCGTAGCATGTAGCCTTTGATTCGGCCCCGGTACAGTTCGTTGTGCGCGACTGCATGTGGCCGCGGCCCGACGATGGACATGGTGCCCTGCAGGACATTGAACACCTGGGGCAGTTCATCCAGCGAGGTGCTGCGCAGGAAGCGGCCGAGCGGTGTCACCCTGTCATCACCGCGTTGAGCCTGCCGGATCTGGCCGATATCGTCTTCACAGACATTCATGGTTCTGAATTTCCACACCTTGAAGGACTTTCCATCCAGACCATACCGGGTCTGGCGAAAGAATACAGGCCCCTTTGATGTGAACTTGATGGCGAGCGCAATGATCAGCATGGGAATGCCGGTGAGCAGCAAAATGAGGGTGGCGCCCAGCAGATCCTCCAGCCGCTTGAGCATCGATTGAATGCCGCGATGCGGTTCGCCCACAATGCTGATGGCTGGAATGCCATTGAGATTCATGCTGCGGGAATGCACCAGCTCGAACGTAAACAGATCCGGAATCAGATATACCGATGCGGTGGAGTTGGTGAGTTCGCTCGCCAGTCTCTGGATGCGTAGCTCTGCGTTGAGTGGCAGCGCGATAAAGATGCAGTCGAGGAGCCCGGACCGCGCATCCTGCACCAGTTTGTTCAGATCTCCGGCGTGCTGGCTGACAGATGTGTCCTGTTCGCGCAGGCGGCGTTCGTGTGGTTGGTGAGAATTTGCCTTGTGGCGATCGTCGTAGAATCCGGCAAAAGTGTACCCGGCCCAGCTGCAGTTCAGCAGATGGCGGGCGGCTTCCTGCGCCAACTCGCTGCTGCCCACCACGGCAATATGGCGAGTGTTGAAGCCTTGTTCGCGCAAGAGTGCGAGCAGATTGCGCGCGACCAGTCGCCAGCCGAGCAACAGCATCAGACTTAGCACGAACCACTGCATGTAAACAGACCACATTTTGGGCGGCATGATCTCGATGAACAGGCCTGAGATCAGCAGCAACAACGAGAAACTGCCGAACCAGCAAAACAAGACTTGCCGGGCTTCGGACCAGATCGTTTCCGAACGCCAAGAGCGATATATTTCGGCAAACTCGCCTGAGAACTGCAGAAACAATGCAGCGAGTATGCCGCTGGCGACTTCTTCGAGCCGGATTATGCCGAACTGCGTTGGCGACACCGTCCACAGGCTCACGATGACCAGAGCAGAGTCCAGGCAGCGAGCAAGAAACGTGAACTTTGAACTGTGGGGTTTTATCCATCCTCTGGATTCGATGCTCATGTGTCATTCCTTTGGCCTTTCTACAAAGAACGCAGCAGGCAGATGATTTGTTCCGGCCGGTTGAAAAAGTTTGCTGAAGTTGTGTTCGAGTTGATTGGGGTGTGCGTACGGCTTTTTGCGAACGTAAAGTATCCTCCGTGACAGCCAGGAAACCTGTCGTGATGGTAAGTATCAAGCGCAAATGTAGATGAAAAAAAATGGCGTTACTGTGATGACTTTGTCTATTTGCGATTCTGGTTGCTGCCAGTGCTGAAAAAATATTGTGCGTGCTTATCGTGTATTCATTTTTTCCACAAAAAAATTGCAGCATTTGGAATAGGGTCAGTGTTGCGGCTGGTGCGCTGATGAAGCTGGTTTTTCAAGAAATGAAAACTGGCGGGCAACCAGCTGCATTGGTTGAGTTGTCACCAGTTGGTGGGCCCGTTCATGGCCGACAATGTGACTGGCAGCGTCGCAGCCCTGCGCCAGTATCGGTGGACGGTTCCGACAGTTGTGGGCGTCGGTGGCGATTGCAAAAACCGCATCCATCTCCAACAGCTGACGCGCGCGATGTTGTGCCGGTTTGCCGAAATGTCCTGTGATGGAACCAGCGGTTATTTGCAGCAGGCAGCCAAGCTGCACCAGCGGGAGAATACTATCGATACGGCGTATCACATCTTTGTTGCGCTCGGGATGGGCAATCAGCGGTTGAATATTGCGTTGCAGCAGCCAGGCGATCAGGTTTTCCGTGCCCAGTGGAATGTGGCTGTGGGGAAGTTCCAGCAGTAATACACGCTTGCCGTTAAAATGGCCGAGGAACGGAATCTTGTCTTGTGCCAGCCAGTGAATCAGTTCCGAATCGACGCGCACTTCTGCTGCCATGCCCAGCGTGAGCGGAATGCCGGCGTAGGCAAGCCGTAAGCGGAAGCGATTGCATAAGCGTGCAATCTGATACCGATCGTTGTTCCAGCGACCGGGATGAATGTGGGGTGTGGCAATGGCATGAGTGATGCCGTTGTTCACTGCCAGCGCCGCCAGTGCCAGCGCTTCGTCCAGGGACGATGGGCCGTCATCAATGCCGGGTAGCAGATGGCAGTGCAGATCAATCATGGCATCACCAGGTCTTCCGTTTTGTCGCGTTGGGCTTGGGGAATGATGGTGAGCGGCTTGCCCTGGATGAGATAGTCTGCTGCGTAATATTCCCCGTACCGGTTCTGCTTTTTCAGATCCATCTGATTCAGCACGCTACCGATGACAGGGGCGCGCACATCGGCGAGACGTTTGAGTCCGCGCGCGGCAAGGGCAGCAGAGGTAGTGCCAGCTCGGATGACATAAATGACGCCGTCGGCGAATGTTGACAGCACGATGGCGTCGCTTACCGGCAGCGTGGGTGGCGTGTCGATGACAATACGGTCATAGTGGCGCTTGAGTACTTCCAGCAACAGATAAATGCGTTTCGAGGAAAGTAATTCCTGCGGGTTGCCCGGCAGAGCGCCTGCCACCAGCACATCAAGGCCGCGTCCAGGCATCGCTTGTATGCATTGCTTGAGATCATGGGTGCCTGCGATCAGATTGGTCAGTCCGGGGGTGCCCACTGCGATGTCCAGGGTGCGCGCCAGCACCGGTTGACGCAGGTCCGCTTCGATCAATAATACCCGTTCCATCTGGCCCAGGGATTCCGCCAGATTGAGTGCCACCGTGGATTTACCTTCGCCCGGTTGTGATGAAGTCACCACGATGGTTTTGTGCGGATTGTCGATATTGGACAGAATGACACCGGTGCGAAGCGAGCGCACGGCCTCGGCAAATGCGCCAAATTTGGCAGACAGAAAACCTTCCACCGGCAGGTTGCGGGTATGCGTCTTGATCCTGGGCAGAAAGCCGAGCGTGCGAGTGTGAAGCTTGTCTTCCATTTCATCGGGAATTTTCAGGGTGTTGTCCATGGCATCGCGCAGGAAGGCCTGCAGCACGCAGAGAATCAGACTGCCCAACAGTGTCAGCCCCACGATCAAGCCGATATTGGGCGATACCGGCATTTGCGGCGGGCGGGCGGGATCCACTACGCGCGCATGGGCCATCGGCAGAATGCCGGCCTCGCCAGCTTCCTTGGCGCGGGTGAGAAACAGATCGTACAGCTGGCGGCTGGTGGTGACCTCGCGCTCCAATTCACCGAGACGGAATTCCTTGCGGTTGACGGATTGCGCCGCAAGTTTGGCTTTTGCCAGCTGTGAAGCGATGGCGTTTTCCGTATCCACCGCCCGCTGATAGTCGGTTTCCAGACCGCGCATAACCCGGATCACTTGGCGCGTCACTTCGGCGCGGGCTTCTTCTGCTTCGGCGCGGGCAGAAATCATTTTCGGATGACGGGGGCCGTAACGCTTGCTGAGTTCTGCCACGCGGATGTCCGCCTGAGCCTGGGTGGCTTTCAGGGTTCTTACCAGTTCGTTGTTGAGAATGCTGGGCATGTCCAGCATCTGTTCCACCGAGGGCGATGTACCGAAGGCGCGGATCTGGTTGAGAAGTTTTTCCGCGCGGGTGCGATCGTCGCTGGCGGCCAGGTGGCGCAGGGTCAATTCGTTGAGTTCCTTCTCGTTGAGTGTGTTGACGCCGGACATATCCACCAGGGTTTCCTTTTCCCGGTAGTCCTGCAGCCGGTTTTCCGATTCCTTCAGTTTGGCGCTGAGATCTTCCAGGCGCTCATTGAGCCATCCGGCAGCTTGTTGAGTCATCTTCAGTCGGGCTTCCATGTTGCCGTCGATATAGACTTCAGCCATGGTGTTGGCTGCCGACGCCGCCAGCACAGAATCCCTGGCATCGAAGCTCACTTTCACCAGTTGCGTGTTGCTGATGGGTTCGATCCGCAACGCTTTGACCACCTGTTCCAGCACGATGGCGCGCACGGCATCCTCGCTCAGTTCATCTGTCTCCGTTGTCAGCCAGGATTGCAGGAACGCCGGCAGGTGCGGGAGCGAGTCCTGCCATGGCGACGGTTTTCTCTGCAGCGGATCAAAGTCGGGGTGACGGGTCAAATCCAGGCGGTCCATCAGACGTTCCGCCAGTTCACGGGATTTCAGAATCTCGAACTGGGTCAGGAAATATTCCTTGGCAAGCGGGTTCATCCCGTACACACCTTCGATGGAAACCACGTTCGCTTCGCGGCTTTCAATCAGCACAGTGGTGGTAGCGCGATATTGGGGGGCGAGCTGGGAAGCCACCAGGTAGGCCAGCGTGGAGCAGGCGATCGCCAGCAGCAGAATCTGCCACTTGTTGCCCATCAGCACATTCCAGTAGTGGCGAACGTCGATGAGATTTTCGTTTAGCAAAGCCTCTGCGTGGTGCGTCGTGCGGTTCATGGAGGCTCCTTCAGAAAAAACTCTGTTCAATGGTGACGATGTCCCCTGGGCCCACCGGCGTGTTCATGCCGGCCTGCTTCCGCTGGTTGGGGGCGCTCTCGGGAATGATGTAGATCTTGCTGGAGGACGCGCGTTCAGTGAGGCCGCCTGCCAGTGCCACAGCCTTGTGAACGGTGAGGCCTGGCTTGAAGGGAAAACCGCCGGGATTTTTCACTTCACCGTTGATATAAAAAGCGCGGTAGTCCAGGATGCTGACGCTGACTTTGGGATCCACCAGATAGTCACCCCGCAGGCCTGCGGTGATCTGCTCCTGCAACTGTGCCAGTGTGCGTCCTGTGACCCGGATGTCACCGATAAACGGATAGTGGATCACGCCGGCATCCGTGATGCGCGCTTCCAGCGTGAGATCGGCCTCATCGTGAACCTGTATCTGGATCAGATCACCAGTGCCGAGTCGATAGTTGTGATCGCCAGCGCCGGTTTGTCCGTAGGCGGAGCCGGCGATGAATGCCAGTGTCAGAAATATTGCAATCAGTGCGCGTGCCATCATGTCGTTACTCTCCTTTCACTTGTCTGGCCGCTACAGGCCCACCTGCAGTGTGAGTCCTGCCACAGCGCGGGAAAAGGTGTACTCCGCAATGTTGGATTCCCGCTTTTCGTGGCTGTAGAAGATGCCGATCGCCAGCCAGCGTCGCATGACGTAGTCGATAGCGGCGCGGTATTGGGTGGTATCGTCTTCACGACCAGATGAATCGGCCTCGTATATTTCGTCGCGGTACAGAACACCCAGGGAGGATTGCACACGGTTGCTCCATTCATGACGCCAGTCAACGCGCCAGTCGTAGGTGTCGACAAAATCTCCAGTGCTGGTGGTTTCCTCGGCGCGGTGTCCGGTCAGCAGGGAAAAACGGGAATAACTACGGGGCCACCATTCGATCTCGCCAGACCAGCGGTTGCCGGAATAATCCTTGCGATCCTCGTCGGCAAAGTCCTTGGTGCCGTATCCCACTTTCACGGTGCCTCTGGTCTGGCCGGTGATGTCCCAGGTCAAGCCTGTGAGGTATTCGCTGGTCTGGCTGTCGAGTCGGTCTTCAATGCCATCCACCGATGCCGGATCGTTCTGATAGTTCACGTCGCCATAGGCGGCTTCCAGCAGGCCGCGCAGGCTTCCCGCGATGCGCCACAGGAAAGTGGTGGTGCCTTCCACCATAAGCTGATCGCTTGCGGCCGTCAGATCGCGAAAGTTGAGATAGGTTTTGTTGGTTGCGTTGAGTTCGAATTGCAGCTGGCCGGGTGCCTGATCCGCACCATAGATATAACGCGCCAAAGCCGATTCCCTGCGGTAGCGGGCCGGTTCATCGATCAATTGCGCCTGCTGGCCCTGGAAATATTCCGTACCACGGCGGTCATGCAGTTCTTCGTAGCCGCCTTGCAGTTCAAATTGGTGGCGAGTTAACGGGTGCCAGTGGCCCTGCAGGCGTGCAACATGATCGACGTAATTGTCGTTGCTACTGCTGTCGATAAAGCCGGCTTTGCCGTGGTACTGCGCCCGGTATTCGTGAGGCCCATTCTGAATGTCGCCATCCAGCTGCCAGCCCAGTGTCTGTATATGGAATTCAGACGCATTTCCGGATTGGCGATAGAAGTTGTCATCATAGGTCTGCTCCATGGTGATCACGGGCACCAGCTTCATGGCGCCGACGTCCACCGCTGCTGGATCGAACAGATCGGCAAAGGCGCCGCTGGCGGTCCACGGGCCGAGCGAGGCGATGATGATCAGGAGGCGATGGTCAGGCATGGGTATCAAAGTCCTCGGCTACTGCATGTCGTTTGCGATTTCTGTTCCTAGAGCTCCGGAGGGCGTGGTGGAGCAATGCGGCCCACGGGAATCCGGCCAACAGCAGCCAGCACGCCTTCACCGCAGTCGTCGATCCATGCCTCGTTGCCCAGGTAGACCTTTGAATCCTCGAAATGCACCCTGGATTGTTGCGCAGGTGTGCTGCCATGGCGCAGGTCACAAATGTGAATGGGCTTGTCGCTGGATAGCATCGTGGCCTTCAGTGACAGACTGGCCTGAACCAGCTGAATGAATGCCGCGTTTGCTCCGTATGCATAACATTGCTCACACTGGTACTGGTGATAGCGCCACAGCTTGAAGGCGTAGAGTGTGCGAGGGCCGCCCAGGGACACCACCTTGCGCATGATTACGCTGTCAGCCTTGAGATCTAAATCCGCGTCACCGCTGTTCTCCACATGCACGTTGTCCAGCTGAATGTTGCGGGGTGTGCCGTCCTTGTGATCGGCCTCGATGCCATCGCCCTGCTGATAGCTTTCGCCACAACTGCCGATATTGTTCTTCACCGAGATGTTACGGATGTGGATGTCACTGACGCCGGCCAGCAGCTGAATGCCGGATTTGTAGCATTCGCTTTTTTCCAGGCCACCAGCGCCGTCGATCTGGGCGCCATCGATCAGAAAATTGTTGGATTGCGCGCCGGCTAATCGGATAGCGGTGCGGTAATAGCCTTTGATGTGGGCGTTGCGGATAATCCAGCGGGTGACAGGGTGAGCCACATCCCGATCCACCAGGATACAACTGTGAACATCCTCGGCCGTGATGTTTTCCAGCAGTACCTGATCGATGGTGGAAAGTTTGTCGGCCTTGATACAGAAGCCGGTTCTCTGGAAGTGGAGGCCTCGTACAATGATATTGCCGCTGCGTAGGCGCAGCCCGGCACTGGTATCCGAGAAGCTGAGAGGATCGAAGCTGCCTTGCAGGATGGCGCTGTCCCGTCCATCCAGCACCAGAATCTGATTGGGATTGTCCGCCACCAGATCCAGTGAACCTGTCAGCGGGTAGACGCCCGCCAGCATCACGATTCTGGCAGAATGATCCAGATCGCGAACGAAAGACTGAATCATGCTCAAGGGCAGTGCATTCGCTTCATCAACGCCGCTCTGGCTGCCCGCTCCAAGTGGGGATGCGTAATACACCTTGATGCCCGTTTCCATGTTGCTCAGGGGTAGCGTCAGCAGTTCAGCCTGCGCAGTCATGCACAGGATGCCCATCATCAATCCGGTAATCCAGCGCTCAAACTTTCTGGTGTGCATCTGTCATGCCTCCCTGCGTGGGCGTAGTTTGCCGACCACCTTTTCGATCAGCAGATGAATGTCGTCGTGGCGAATGAGAAGAAAATCCCCGGCCTTCATGTCATGCATCCTGCAGAAGACCACCACCATGGCAAGTGCCGCGAGCAAATAACTGACTGTAGTCGCGATGGCTGCGCCATCGCCACCCAGCTCAGGTATCAGCATGTAACCCAGTCCTGCGTTCAGAACAATTGCCAGCAACATGATGAACAATGAAACCTGGGGCTTGCCTTTGCCGGCCAGATCCATGTTCAACAACTTGAAAACCACCATCAGCGTCAGGCCCGGCAGCAACCAGCGGGTGATGGAAGCGGCTTGGGAAAATTCCTCGCCGAACAGCAGGTCGAACAGCAAAGGTGCAGCCACCAGCAATACAAGGGAACCCATCATGGTCACCCACAAAGAAATCCGTATCGAGCGGGCAAGTTCCCCGTGCCACCTCGACGCATCCTTGACGTTGGCGCTGCGGGAGAACACCACCATTCCCAGTGCGGCGGGAAGCTGCCACAGCATTTCCCCCATGCTCAATGCAACGGCATACAGGCCAACTTCCGTTTCGGTGGACAGCCAACCCAGCAGCAAAACAGCCAGTCTGTGATTGGCATCAATCAGGGAAAACGCAGCACAAAAAATCGCGCCTTTGCGTATCATGAGCCAGAGCGCATTCAGGTCGAATTCCAAGCGCACGAACAGATTGCGGAAGAAGAAAACGAACGCCGGCAAAAAACCCAGCAGCATGGCGCCCAGCATGCAGAGCACGGCCGTTTCCACGGTCAGACAATCAAACGCATACAGCAGGGCATAGAGCCCCACCAGCACCACCTTTTGCAACCACTGACTGGTGTTGAAAGCAGGAATATGCTGTTTTCCAAGAAATACACCCCGGATCGCATTCGTGAACAGACTCACGGGCAGCAGCAGGGACGCCGCAATCATCGTCAGTAGTGTGTATTCGTAATCGTCCGAGCGCGACAGCAGAAACACAATCAGGCTCGAAAAAATGATGCAGGACACCAGCGTGTAAATAATGGAGGCGCCGAAAATGCGCGCGTCGGAAATGCTTTGCTGGCCGGTGTAGTACACGGTGGCCTGCCGCATGCCGCCTTCGGCAAGGGATACGAACAGTTGAGGAAAGACCAGTAATAGCGCCAGAACACCGCGGTCTTCCGGCCCCAGCGCCTTCGCCAGGATAACCATGGTGAACAGCGACAGCAGGATAACGACAATCTTGGTGATGAACACAGACACGCTGTCGTGAAAAAACGTTCTTGCGGATGCGGCTGACGCATTGATCATACTGCCTCCCTTGCGGCCCGTTGCCCGGACGCCGGCAGAGCATGTTTATACTGCACGAATTCAGGTGAGTTGTTCATGGATATGGCCTGCCGACAGAACAGCGCGCGTTCCCATGCCAGCGCATTCAGGATGGCAAACAGGATCATTCCTTCGATCTGCCAGAGTGGCATGGTTCCCAGATTCATCACCAGGAAACTCAGGAATACCAGAAACAGCTGCATGCTGTAAGTTGTCAGCGGGCCGGTGAGTGCACGTACCATGTTGACCAGGAAGAAGTAAGCGAGTACGCACGCCCCGATAAAACCCAGTTCATACAGGGCGCCGACAAAGGTGTTGTGGGCATATTTCAGAAACAGTGAACTCCAGGTATCGGGGCCCAGTCCGATCAGGTGCTGCACAAGATTTCCCTGCAGGTAGCCTTCAACATACTGACTCCAGATATAGATGCGTGAAGACCAATAGTTCTGCTCCCACTCGGTGAAATATTGAGGCGGTTTGATCAGGGAAGATGCCCCGTCGAAGACGGTGGACACTTCAGAAAAGCGGGCGACAATCGCGCTCAGATCCAGGATGGCGATCAGGGTCATGCCGGCCAGTACCAGGGCAATCGTGCTGACTTTGGTGAGCGGATGGCTGTCATAGGCAAAGCGGAACCAGAGATAGCCCGCCAGCGGTAGCAACATGGTCAGAATATTGGTGCGATAGTTGGCCAGGATGACACCGGCTGCCAGCAGCAGAGGCAGAATGCGCAACATCCGTCGCGTCGGTGGCTGAATAAGCTGACGCAACGTAGTAAGGATCAGAACCGTGACCAGCATGACAGAAAAAACGCCTTCGTGGTTGTAGCCACCGATATAGCTTACAGAATCATCGTTCTCGGTCTGACTGGCGTGGCCCAGTGCCACCGATATTATTTGCAGCACCACTGGAATGCAGAACGCGTTCGCCAGTTTATCAAGCACTATCGCGCGTTCCGTGCGAATGCAGGATTCGTAAACCGCCAGTGCGATCACGACGAAAAATAGCCACTTCACCAGCGACTGAATGGAAGATGCAATGGATCCATTGTACAGGGCGCTTATGAGTGTCAACGCAATAACCAGATAAACAGGCAGCAAGTATCGTAGCAACAAAAGCCGATGATTGACGATCAGCAGGCCGACCGCAATCGCCGCCACTGAGTACAGCGCATTGATGGAAAAAGGACCTACGATAGATGGAAAAGTAAACGAGTGAAACGCAGACAGCAGGAAACGGAAGAAAAGCGCGTACACGACAAATACCAGAACCCGTGGCAACGGCTGGCGACGCATATCCAGTACTAACCAGATCAGGCAGACGGCGGACACCAGTGCCGCAATTACATGCCAGAGCGCGGGCGCCATTTTCTATCGACCTTCCTTGTCAGGCATATGACCTTTCTCCGTGACGACGGGTTGAACCAGAATGACGCGCATTGCGCCTGCTGTACTTGGTTCTGCGTTTTTTAGACAAGCCAGCGTATGTTGTGCGATGGAATCCCAGTTATATCGCACGAGAATGGAATCGGATTTCACGCGCTGTTGCGCAAAGTCCGGAGCCAACAGTCTGTCAGCAAGTGCCTGGGAATTGCCAACGGGAAAATAGCATGCAGCAGGCAGCCGGATATCGAGATTGGGTTCAATATTGCTGAGCAGGACGGGGCAGCCGGCGCTGATGGCTTCGAGTGCAGCAATGGGCAAACCCTCGTGGTGGGACGGCAAAACAAAAAGTGCTGTATTACGGTATAACGTTGCCAATGCGTTGCCGCGCTGGAATCCGGTGAATACTATTCCATCCTGCTGCTGTTTCAGCAGGTTACGGGAAAATGCATCAGGATGATCGGCGCTACCTACGATCACCAGCTTCCGTGCAGGATTGGCGATTCGATAGGCATCGATCAGATCGTGAAAGCCTTTTTCCGGTACAAGACGTCCAACCGCAAGAATGTATTGACCTGCAGTCAGACCGAACTGCTCCAGCACAGGATCAGACGGTATGTCAGACGCTTCCCGGTCGATTGCTTCTGCGCCATTGGGGATGTGAATCAGTTTGTCTGCGTGTGCGCTGTAGCGCTGTTTGAGGTTGCTGCAAAGCGAAGCGCTTACCACAATGGTGGCGTGAGCCCAGCGCAGTGCCCAGCTTTCTCCTGCGCGCAATATCCATTTGGCAAACCGATTCCACTTTCGCCATTGGTAGGCGGCGCCATGGTGGGTGAAGATCACTTTCATGCCCAGCAGTCGCGCCAGTGGTACAAAAAGCCCCGGCCCGATTGCGTGAATATGCACTAGATCTGCGCGGGTCACGAAACGCGCGTACAGGACAGCGAGGAACGTGTGCAGAACCGCTTCCAGATATTTGTTGCGCAGGCACCAAAGAGAAACAACATCGACACCCCGAACATTGGAGGTCTGATTTTTTAAATACGCGCTGCGGCCGATCACCTGAATCTGGATGTCAGCATCCAGCGCCGCCATCCGGGGATAAAGATGTTCGCAGTGCTTTTCCACTCCGCCCATCACATCGGGAATACCGCGTAGTCCCACCGCGCATATTTTCATGAAATCAACTCCTTGTAACTGCTATGGGTACTGACGTTTCTTCGGCTCAGAAGTGCCTTTGGCAGGATTTCAATGCGAGCATATAGCTTGAAACGGCGCTCTCAATGCTGAAAGCGCGCACTCTCTGTAGGCTCATTTTGCTGTAGTGGCTTAGAAGCGGTTGATCCTTGAGCCAATGCAATGCCTGCACCATGGCCTTAGTATCGTTGACGGGGACGAGCACGCCGTAGTCAGCTTTGAAAGGCCCATCAGGGTGGACGTGTATGACATCGTGCAGAATTTCTGCAGGCCCCGACTCACAATCGGTAGCGATGACCGGCAGCGCCAGCGCCATCGCTTCAGCAAGCGCATTGGGAAAGCCTTCTGCCAGTGAGGAAAATACAGCGCAGCAGGCGCCACGCATGACAGCGTAGGGATTTTCCAGAAAGCCTGCCAGAATGACCCGATCCTGTAAATTCAGCTCATTGATCAGTGCCTGAATCTTGTCTTGCTCGGGACCTTCGCCGAGGATCACCAGTTTTTCTGCAGGTTTAGCCTGATGATAGGCATGTATCAGCGATGGAAAATTCTTGTTGGGCACCAGGCGACCGATGCTGACGATGTAGCGGCCCTCGATCTTGAGCGGTGATGGCTGTGCTGCAAGCGTTGCAAGCCTGTCCAGATCGTAGGGGTTATAGATGACGTCGAGTTTGGCGGGTGAAACACCAAAATTTTGCTGCAGGCCGGCGGCGACACCTTTGGATACGGCCACTACTTTGTCTGCCAGCGGATAGAGTTTTTTGACAACGGCTTTGTTCAGTCTGGCACCGATTCCGTTGCCGAAGTGCATGGAGGTGTTCACCCGTTCGCTGACGATGCAGCAGTAGTCCAGCAAGCGGGCGGTGAGAATGTTGGCGCAGTTAGCCCGGTTCAGAAAACTCAGCACTATATGCGGCGCGATTTTCCGCAATGTGCTGTGCAACGAAATGGTGCTGCGGATCATAGAGCCTCTGCAATCCAGGTCGATACGCTTGACGTAATCAGGCACCGGGTAACGGATGATGCCTTGGTCCAGCAATACGAGAAAAACGTCCTGATTCTGGAAAGGTTCCGCGAAATATTTGAGCAGGATGCTGAGGACCCGTTCTGCGCCCCCGCCTTCGAGAGAGTTGATAACAAAAACGATCCGCTGCCTTGTCCGTGCGGTTGAAGAAATTTGCATTGATCTGCAAGTCCATTGCGGCGTCAGGAAATATCGCTCTATTCTAGTCACGTTTTTTATGACAAGAATATGGCGGTTGCGGAATATGGGATGATGGTCACATTGAAGACGCAATTGCGCGGCTCTTGACCATGCGGTGTGCGCGGGTTTTATTGCTGCGGAGATTTTGCTGATGGGTGATGATCAGGCGCCACAGAAAATTTGTAACGGTGCGGCCGCTGGCCATTCCGTTCTGCCCAATAAAAAAGGCACGTCATTCCTGACGTGCCTTGAGTATCCGAGCCTGCAGAACGGGAATCAGGTTCCCCACTGCTTCTCTTTGATTTCTTCCAGGGTCTTGCAGTCGATGCACAGGTTGGCGGTGGGGCGGGCTTCGAGGCGGCGGATGCCGATTTCGATACCGCAGGCGTCACACCAGCCGTATTCTTCTTTCTCGATCTTGTCGAGGGCCTGATTGATCTTGCGGATGAGTTTGCGTTCGCGATCGCGGGTGCGCAGTTCCAGGCTGAATTCTTCTTCCTGGGTGGCGCGGTCGGCTGCATCGGGAAGGCTGACGGATTCGTCTTTCATGTGGTGCACGGTGCGATCCACTTCTTCCATCAGTTCCTGGCGCCAGTTCAGCAGAATGGCCTTGAAGTGTTCGAGCTGGCCCTTGCTCATGTATTCTTCGTTCTTGGCGGGCTCGTAGGGCGTGAACTGGTTACGTGACAGTTCCACCACATTTTTCTTCTTTCTTGTCGCCATAGGTCAGATCCTCGCAACTGCTCAATCTTTATTCATAACAGGTAAACCCAAGATTGGCAAATCCCTGGTGTCCTTGGGGGGAAGCTCCCGGTGGGAAGGCTCCGTGATTGCCGCCTGTGCCTGCCGTTTATGGGCGATATATAACGGGGTGTTATATGATGCGCTACCTGGGGTGGCCGGCAGGGAACGCCCGATATTACCCCCATTCTCCAGGCTAGGGAATAGGTTCGGGGGTTGATGTTGGCCCCCCAATATGAAAATCCGATGACAACAGGATGGCAGCCTTGCGAACCACAGCCTCGCGGTTGAACCGCATCAAGTCGTTTCATGTGATGGCCCTGCTCGACCGGGCGAAACAGCTGGAGTCCCAAGGCCTGGATGTGATCCACCTGGAGGTCGGCGAGCCGGATTTCGCCACGCCGGACAATGTGGTGGCGGCCGGGGTGGCGGCATTGCAGCAGGGGAAAACCCGCTATACCGCGCCCTCGGGCTTGCCGGAACTGCGGCGGGCCATCGCCGGTTTCTATCGCCAGCGCTACGGGGTGGACATCGATCCGGGGCGGGTAGTGGTCACGCCGGGAGCGTCCGGTGCCATCAGTCTGGTGACGGCCCTGCTGTTCAATGCAGGGGATGGTGTGCTGCTGGCCGATCCCGGGTACCCCTGCAACGACAATTTCCTGCATCTATTAGGGGCCGAGCCGCAGCGGGTGGCGGTGGGGCCGGAGTCGGCTTACCAACTCACCGCCGCCCAGGTGGAGCAGCACTGGCGCGGCAATACCCGAGGCGCGTGGGTGGCGTCACCGTCCAACCCCACGGGTACGTTGCTGAGCCGCGATGAATTGGCGGCCATTCATCAGGCGGTGGATGCCAAGGGCGGCGCCCTGCTGGTGGACGAGATCTATCACGGCCTCACCTATGGTGTTGACGCGGCTACCGCGCTGGCGCTACCGGACACCCGCGACAGCCTGTTCGTGATCAACAGCTTTTCCAAGTACTTCAATATGACGGGCTGGCGTCTGGGCTGGCTGGTGGCGCCGGCCTGCCACGTGGAAGCGCTGGACCGGCTGGCGCAGAATTTCTTTCTTGCCCCGCCGACTGCGGCCCAATATGCCGCGCTGGAAGCGTTTTCCGACGCCAGCATCGCGGTGTATGAGCAGCGTCGCGAAATCCTGCACCGGCGCCGGGATTATCTGCTGCAGGCGTTGCCGGCGCTGGGGCTGAAGATTCCCTGCGTGCCCCAGGGTGCGTTCTACCTGTATTGCGATGTGTCGGCGATCACCGGCGACAGCTTTGCGTTCTGCCGGCAACTGCTGGAGCAGACCGGCGTCGCGATCACGCCGGGCATCGATTTTGGTGATCACCAGGCCAACCATCATGTGCGCATTGCCTACACCCAGGATCTGGATCGGCTGGCACTGGCGGTGCAGCGGTTGGGGAATTTCATCGCGCATTATCGGGAGGCGTGATGCAGTTCGATCCGACATTGCAGAGTGGTGTTTTGATCCAGCGTTACAAGCGGTTTCTGGCGGATGTGCGGTTGGCGGATGGCCGCGAGATCACGCTGCACTGCCCCAACACCGGCTCCATGAAGAATTGCGCAGAGCCTGGCAGCCGGGTGTGGTTTTCCGACAGCGGCAACGACAAGCGCAAATACCGCCACACCTGGGAGCTGGTGGAAGTGCAGGGTGGCACCATCGCCGGCATCAATACCAGTCGCGCCAATGCGCTGGTGCAGGAAGCGATCGCTGCCGATCGAATTCCCGAACTGGTCGGTTATGCGCGCGTGCGCAGCGAAGTGAAATATGGCAGCGAAAACAGCCGCATCGACCTGCTGCTGGAAGACGACACCCGTCCACCCTGTTTTATCGAGATCAAAAGCGTCGCCCTGGGGGAAGGTTCCACCGGCTATTTTCCCGATGCGGTGACCGAGCGTGGCCGCAAGCATCTGCGGGAACTGATGGCAATGGTGGAGCAGGGGAATCGCGCCATTCTGTTCTTCTGCGTGCAGCATACCGGTGTGCAGGTGGTGAAACCTGCTGATCATATTGATCCGGCTTATGGAAAACAGCTGCGGGAAGCCGCACAATCGGGCGTCGAGGTCATGGCCTGGCGCTGGCAGCTGTCGGCGCAGGGCGCTGCGGTGGAATGTCGTCTGCCGGTGGATCTGACCTGAGCATCAATACCAACAACACAACAAGACTAAACAGGGGGTTCCCATGACCATTGCATACTGGTGTGTTCTGGCGGTGATCTTAATGCCGTATATCTGGACAATAACAGCCAAGGCCAGCGCGCCGAAATTCGACAACAACCAGCCACGGGAATGGCTGGCCAAGCTGCAGGGCAAGGGCGCCCGCGCTCACGCAGCGCAACTGAACAGCTTCGAGGCCATGCCGGGTTTCATCGCAGCGGTGATCATCGCGCATCTTGCCAACGCGCCCCAGCATCAGGTGGATCTGCTGGCGATGAATTTTGTGGTGCTGCGTTTGATCTTCGGTTACCTGTACATTGCCGATCAGGCGACCCTGCGTTCCGTGATCTGGGCGTTGGCGTTGGCCTGCGTGGTGGCGCTGTTCGTCATCAGCATCTGAGTTCTTCTTTTGCAGACACCGCAATAAAAAAGCCCCCGGCGGTTTGGCTGGGGGCTTTTTCGTTTCCAGGCTTGGTGACAGCTACCAGCCTTTCACGCCTGTCATGTCCGGCAGCGAGTGGGCAATGCCCTTGTGACAATCGATACAGGTTTTTTCGCCACTGGCCAGCGCGGTGGAATGCATGTTCACGGCCCGCTGTCCCTGCTTGGTGAAATCCATGTATTCGAAGTTGTGACAGTTGCGGCACTCCAGCGAGTCGTTGGCTTTCAGCCGTTCCCACTCGTTTTCTGCCAGCCGGCGGCGGTGAGTTTCGAATTTTTCCTTGGTGTCGATGGTGCCGAAGATCTTGCCCCAGACTTCCTTCGACGCCTGCATCTTGCGGGCAATCTTGTCAGTCCAGTCGTGCGGCACGTGGCAGTCCGGGCAGGTGGCGCGCACGCCGGAGCGGTTGTTGAAGTGAATGGTGGTGCGCAGTTCCTGATAGACGTTGTCCTCCATTTCGTGACAGGAAATGCAGAAGGTTTCGGTATTGGTCAGCTCCAGACCGGTGTTGAAGGCGCCCCAGAAAATGATGCCGGCAATGAAACCGCCCGCCGTGAGGAATGCCAGGCTGAAGTGCCTGCTCGGGCGCCACAGCATGGTCCAGTAGAATTTCAGTTTTTGTAGCATGGCGCGCTCCTTATTGACCTTCTTCCGCCAGGATGTCGTCGATATCCTTGAAGGTGTTGTTCACCAGCGGTTTGGCGTTGGTCTGCTCGACATGGCACTGGAAGCAGAAATAGCGGCGCGGCGACACATCAGCCAGAAAGTTGCCATCGCGATCCATGTAGTGGGTAACGCTGATCATCGGTGCCTGGGATTCTTCCGCACGCTTGCGGGCATGACAGGACAGGCATTTGTTCACCTTCATGTCCACCTGGTAGCCCTGGACGTTGTGCGGAATCACCGGCGGCTGCATCGGATAGTTGCGTTTGCGTTTTTGGTCGTTGCTTTCCGGCCGAGGCATCGGTGGTGCTTCGCCTTCCTGGTTCAGTGGTGCACTGCCGCGCAGCGTGGCGATGTTGTCGGCGGCAGTGACTGCGCTCAGGCCGGACAGTATCAGCAGCAAGGTGAAGCCGATGGTTGTGAATGTTTTCATGTGATAGCCCCCTTACACCTTGACCACTTTCACGGCGCACTTCTTGTAGTCCGTCTGTTTGGAAATCGGATCGATGGCATCCAGCGTCACCTTGTTGATCAGCTGGCTGGCGTCGAACCAGGGCACGTACACCAGGCCCACCGGCGGCTTGTTGCGGCCACGGGTTTCCACTCGCGTGCGGATTTCGCCGCGCCGTGAAATCACCCGCACTTCATCGCCCCGGCGCACACCACGTTTCTCTGCATCGTCGGGATGCATGTACACCACTGCATCCGGGAACGATTTGTACAGTTCCGGCACGCGCTGTGTCATGGAGCCGGAATGCCAGTGCTCCAGCACGCGGCCGGTGCACAGCCACATGTCGAATTCCGCATCCGGTGATTCAGCCGGTGGCTCGTAGGGCAGCGCGAAAATCACCGCGCGGCCATCGGGCTTGCCATAAAATTCAAAGCCCTTGCCCGGCTTGACGTAAGGATCGGAACCTTCGCGGAAACGCCAGCGGGTTTCCTTGCCATCCACCACCGGCCAACGCAGTCCGCGTGATTGGTGGTAGGTGTCGAACGACGCCAGATCGTGGGCATGGCCGCGACCAAACGCGGCGTATTCCTCGAACAAACCTTTCTGGATGTAGAAACCGAAGGCTTCCGCCTCGTGATTCTTGAAGCCAGCTTCGATGTCAGTGATGGGGAATTTGTTCACCACGCCGTTGGCGAACAGCACGTCGTAGAGGGTTTTGCCCTTGAAGGCAGGATTGGCGTCCAGCAGCTCGGCTGGCCACACCTCCTCGGTAGAGAAGCGTTTGGAAAACTCCACCAGCTGCCACAGATCGGATTTGGCTTCGCCCGGTGCTTCCACCAGCTGATGCCAGAATTGGGTGCGGCGCTCCGCGTTGCCATAGGCGCCTTCCTTTTCCACCCACATGGCGGTGGGCAGGATCAGATCGGCTGCCTGACAGGTGACAGTGGGATAGGCGTCGGATACCACGATGAAGTTCGCCGGGTTGCGATAGCCTGGCAAGGTTTCTTCATTCAGGTTGGGCGCCGCCTGCAGGTTGTTGTTCACCTGAATCCAGTAGGCGTTGATGACACCGTCCTTCAGCTTGCGGTTGTGTTCCACCGCGTGAAAGCCGGGCTTTTCCACGATGGTGCCGGCGGGAATGTTCCAGAGCGTTTCGGTGATTTTGCGGTGCTCGGGATTGTTCACCACCATGTCCGCCGGCAGGCGATGGCAGAAGGTACCCACCTCACGTGCCGTGCCGCAGGCGGATGGCTGGCCGGTGAGCGAGAACGGGCTGTTGCCCGGCGTGGCAATCTTGCCGGTGAGCAGGTGAATGTTGTAGATCAGGTTGTTCACCCACACGCCGCGGGTGTGCTGGTTCACGCCCATGGTCCAGAACGAGGTGACCTTGATATTGGGATCGGCATAAAGCTCTGCCAGATCCTGCAACTGTTTCACGCTCATACCTGACAGCTTGCTGACTTTTTCCGCCGTGTAGTCGCTGACGAATTTGGCGAACTCGTCGAAGGTCATCGGCGTGGAGTCGTTGGCGGTGGCGGCATTTTTTGCGGCCTTTTCCAGCGGATGTTCCGGGCGCAGGCCGTAACCGATGTCCACTACGCCACGGCGGAAATTGGTGTGCTTGTCGATGAAATCCGTGTTCACCTTTTTATTGCTGATGATGTAGTGGGCGATGTAGTTGAGAATCGCCAGATCGCTGTGAGGTGTGAACACGATCGGCATGTCGGCCAGTTCGAAGCAACGGTGTTCGTAGGTGGTGAGCACGGCGACTTTGACATGCGGATTGGACAGGCGGCGGTCGGTGACGCGGGTCCACAGGATCGGATGCATCTCGGCCATGTTGGCGCCCCACAGCACGAAGGCATCGGCGTTTTCGATGTCGTCGTAGCAGCCCATGGGTTCGTCGATGCCGAAGGTGCGCATGAAACCCGCCACCGCCGACGCCATGCAGTGACGCGCGTTGGGTTCGATGTTGTTGGAGCGGAAGCCGGCCTTGAACAGCTTCGACGCCGCGTAGCCTTCCCAGACTGTCCACTGGCCGGAGCCGAACATGCCGATGCCGCTGGGGCCTTTCGCCTTCAGCGATTCCTTGAATTTCTGCGCCATGATGTCGAACGCCTGCTGCCACGATACCGGCGTGAAATCCCCGTTCTTGTCGAACTGGCCGTTCTTCATGCGCAGCAGTGGCTGGGTGAGGCGATCGTTGCCGTACATGATCTTCGACAGGAAATAGCCTTTCACGCAGCTGAGGCCGCGATTGACTTCGCTGAGGATGTCGCCGTGGGTGGCCACCACGCGGCCATTCTTGGTGGCAACGTTGACGCTGCAGCCGGTGCCGCAGAAACGGCAGGGTGCCTTGTTCCACTGTAATTCGGTTTTGCTGCGGTCGCTCACCAGATTGCTGGCCTGGGCGCCCGCCATGCCGGCAGCGGCAGCCGCAGTGGCCACCGCCTGGGTTTTCAGGAATGTGCGTCGATCAGTGTTCATGGATGGCCTCGTCTTCCGCTGATGCTTCGTTATCACATTGGTGGAACACCATGTTGCAGGCCAGCACACCATCGAGCAGTCCGATGGCCTGGGTGATCTGGCTGATGTGCGCGGTGGTGTCGCCTTCGATGGTGATGATGATCTTGCCGTTGTTGTCGTGCTGGTGGACTTCGGTACCCGGCAGTGAGCGCAGGCAATCGCACACGGCCTGCAGCACCTCCGGTCGGGTCAGCACAATGAAACTGGCTATGTGGTATTCGCTGCTCATGTCGATGTTCCCGGTGTGTCGGTCTGAATGCGGATGGCCTGGGTGGGGCAGGGCGCAACACAGGCGCCGCAGCCGGTGCAGGCATCCAGCAGAATCTGCGGATGTGACATGCCGTTGCGGCCGAACTGGAAGCGAATGGCACGCTCGCCACAGGCGTCCTTGCAGTTCTGGCAGTACACCTGCTGCTGGGTCAGGCAGCGTTGGTCGATCACGGCGACTGCGTGCCAGGGTTTTGCGTCGTGATGAAAAATCGGTTGTTTGCACGCATCGACACAGGCGTGACAGAAGGTGCAGGCATTGCGGCTGAAATCCACCTGGGGAAAGCCGCCGTCGCCGTGCACGATGATCTGCTCCGGGCAGGCGCGCAGGCAATCGCCGCAACGCGTGCACCCGGCGGTGAAGGAGCTGTCATCAAGCGCCCAGGGCAAACGGGGGATGCGTATGTCTGCCGCCGGTTGTCCGCGCAGAAAGCGTCGCCGTGAAGTGTCCATCGCAGTCAGTTTGTCGGTGGGCCGCCGATGATCTGGGATACCCAGACAAACAGCCCGTAGCCGCCGATGATGGCGATCGACAATACGGGCGCCAATACTACGGTGAGCAGCAAAAAAAGTGTCAGTTCCTGGCGTTTGTCCGGTGTGTCTTGTTGTGGTGCAGGCATGGTGCATCCTCCCTCATGGAAGCAAGCCTATGCGATGCGGAGGATCAAACCATATCCCTTTGGTGGTAGTGAACGGAATGCAAGATCAGAAATGCGTCAGCACTTGATGGAGGTCAAGACAGCGGCGCCACCCGGTTTGCCTACAGGCGCGAGTCCCAGATGCGCACGGTCATCGTGTCGGTCTGGCCGGGTGTCAGATTCAGGCAGTCATCCAGGACGCGCGCCGTTTCGATGCACAGCATGCGCTTGTAGGCATCCTCGGCAAAGTGGCTGAGACGTTTGGCTTTTTCGATCCAGGGATTCCACACCACAGCGGAGCGGGAATGACTGCAATGCAGGTGGATGCGCCGCTGCCAGCCGCTGTCGTCGAGGGTGAGCGTGGGGGGCGTGTCGAGATAGATGCGATCGGTTTCCTGGGTGATGCGCAGGGTGTCGCTGTCACTGAAGGTCTGCCAGTCGCGCAGGGTGTCGATGTAGCGCACGTTCTGCAGCAGATCGATGCTGATGTGGTCGATATGGCTCACCGCGAAATAGGTGTGCAGCGCCTGCGACAGTGTAAGGGGTTGCGTGCCCAGGTTGGTGGTTTCAAGCCGCAGAACCAGTTCGCTGCCGATCTGCAGCGAGAGTGACAGGCTGGCCTGTGCGGCCCAGGTGGTGGGAACCCCTGCCGGCAGCGGATAGCGCAGACGCAGACTGACGCCATGCTCGTCGCCGCTGGCCTGTTCGAGCAGCCAGGGCAGGTTGCGCACCCAGCCGTGGGCCGGGGGCTGCGCGCAGGGAATGCAGGATTGCACTGCCTGCGGATTGCGGCGCAGATCGCCGAACCAGGGCCAGCACACCGGAATGCCGCCGCGCACCGACTGGCCGCGCGTGAATCCCGCCGTTTCGCTCAGCCAGATCACCGGGTGCGCACCTGCGGGCGTGTATTCCAGCACTTGCGCCCCCTGCAGGGCGATCAGGGCATTGGCCTTGGGATGGTTCACCCGCAGGCAGACCAGCTCATCAACCTGCACAAGCTGGATGAAGTCTGAAGAGCAAGCCGTTGATTCCGTCATGGCGAAGCTTCCCGCGTTATAAGGTTGGATGGAGTGGGCAAGAGGAACGGGTTTATATTCCCTCTTTCGGGTGATTCGGACAATGGTGCCATCTGCTAGGGTGGCCCAAAACCTACAACAACAAGACTCAACAAGGGGAATTCCATGGGGGCGCAACGAACGAGGTTTCATCTGGCGGGCATGGTGCTGATTGCCGCCACACTCAGTGGCTGTGATTACGTGAAGGATGTGCCGCTGCTGGGTCGTTATGTGGCGAAAAATGTCTGCCACGACGTGCTGGTATCCGGCTATACACCCACCGCCGCCATCGGTTATGTGACAAATATTGCCCCGCCGCTGAAAAACAGCTGGAGCGTGCAGTACGACGCCGCCACTGGCCAGGTGAATGTGCGCAACCGCTGGCTGCCGACCGCAGGTACCCAGGTGGCGGTGCCCGCTGCTGATTCTGCCGAACATTCCTGTCGCAATCTTTATAACGGTGTAGTGCTGCAGGACGCCGCGACCCTGGACGTGCCGGTGCTGTCCCATGAATTTGCCGATGCGGTGGGCCAGTTCCCGGCGTTGCAGACCCTGGTGGAACAGCAGGTGAATGTAGACGTACCAGCCCAGACCACGGCGCTGCTGGTGGTGTACGACGATCAGGTGGTGGCGGAAGCCTATCGCGATGGTGTCGGCCCGGATTCGCCGCTGAAAGGCTTTTCCATGTCCAAGAGTTTCGCCAATCTGCTGGCAGGCCGGCTGGCAGACAAAGGCCTGCTTGATGTGCAGCAGCCGCTGGCATTGCCGCAGTGGCAGAGCGATGCGCGCAGCGCCATTCGTTGGGACAATGTCCTGCGCATGAGCAGCGGCCTGCAGTGGCACGAAGCCGCCATCGGCAAGAACAACCAGCAGGGCATTCTGTTTTATGTAGCACCAGATCCTTCCGCCTATGCCGCGCAACAACCTTATGCTGTCGCGCCCGACACGGCGTTCAATTATTCCAGCGGTGACTTCATGAACCTTGCCACTGCGCTGGTGGATCAGTACGAGCACTGGTTCGATCCCGGCTGGGATCTGGGTGGGCCATTCGCGCTGGAGTTTTCCCCCAATCGTCGCTATCCGTTGTTGCCGGAAGGTCTGTCGCTCACCACGCGAGGCTGGGCACAGATGGCGTCGATCTACATGAACGAGGGGCGTTTGGGTGACACGCAGATTCTGTCGCCGGAATGGGTGGCGTACAGCCTGACGCCGTCCGTCACCAATTACGATTATGGCGCTGGCATCTGGTTGAATCGGGGGCAGTATCTGTATCCGAACCTGCCCACCGATGCGTTTGCGTTCCTCGGTTCCTACGATCGTGCTGTGGCGGCGATTCCATCGCGCAAGGTGGTGTTCGTGCGCATCGGTTACAGCGATCAGCCCGGCGACTTCAATATGGAAGCCTTCATGCTGCAGGCGCTGGCGTTGTTGCCGGAGGCGTGAGTGTCCGCTGAATTTTTCACAGGCAGGGATCGCCCTGTGTAAAACCTTCTGCCACGATCGGTGCAATGCCGGCGGCCAGGTGCTGCAGAAAACAACCGTACTGGTGTTTGATGGCGTCGGATTGAAACAGCACTTCGTGACCGTTGTATAGCAGCACCGGATTGTTGCCGCGATAGCGCATTACCAGGTTGGTGCGGAGGCCGTGTCCCGGCACCATGAAATTGTTGGATGCCGGATACGGTGTTTGTTGTGCGCCGGCAATCTGGATGTGCGGCATGAGTGTGCGTGCAGCGGACACACCGATATCATCACCGGCCAGATCCGAACCCAGCGCCATGAAAAACGGCCGTTGCGTGCCTTCGGCCAGCAGGTAGTCATTGAAACCCGAAAAGCCGATGACGTGCGGTGGTGTCTTGCTGGGGTAGCGCATCAGTGTTTCGATATTTACGGCGGCATCCACCGAACCCAGAATCCATTCCATCAGCATCAGAAACGGATGCGCATCATCCAGATTCAGAAACGGAATCCGGTTGATCACCGCCGTGTTCATCGATAGTTCAAAACCGGGATTGTTGTTGAACAGCCGCGTCCAGGTGCCGGCAGCGCCGGAAAAAATCACACCCTGATAAGGACGCGGATCAGCGGCCACCATCAGCGCGTTCACCCAGTTGCCCTGGGATTGCCCCATGTTCACCTGCAGATCGGGATCAAAGCGGAAATGGGTTTGCCCCGGCCCCGGATCAGCAGCGGGACACAGCGCGCGATCCACTTCGATCCGTTCAGCGATGCGGCGGAAAAAAATCCGCTCCCACGCCATCGTCATGTAGACACCGGACAAGCCCACCGGGTTGAACAGGTTGTAGACCGCCGTACCGAACAGGCTGCGGGTCTGGCCGATATGATCATAGGCGATATGGCCTGCCAGCCCGCTGCTGGCCCAGCCGCGCTCCGCCGCAATTTGCGCCGGGCCTTCGCCAGCTTTGCCGATGTAATACGGATGGCGGGTAAGATCGATATGATCGAACTCACCGCGATCGTACACCTGACGGGCGTCGCCGCTGGCACCGTGCACATAGGACAGCAGCGGGAATCCGGTCTCCGGCATCGGCGTGTACTTGGGAATCGTCAGCACAAACTCGGCGCGACGCGTGTACTGCTGCACGGGTTCGCCGCTGTCATGCCACTCCACGTCGCCACCGAGCAACCAATAGGGCGGAATGCCTTTCTGATAACCGGGCAAATCCACAAAGCCGCGAATCACACAATATTCGGGATAGTCGTCGAGATTTTCCAGCGTACTCATCGGCAGTGTGTCGAGCTGCTCAGCCTGCGTGGCCACCTGTGCGGCACCGCGATGAAAGCGTGACAACGGATCGCCTGTCGTCCACACCGTGGCACCGACAATCGTACGCGGATCGATATTCTGTTGCGCCAGAAAATGGCGCAAGGGTTCGTACACCGCGCTGACCGATTCCGCAATGGCGATATCCTGGGAAGACGGCATCAACACGGCAGCCAGCTGCGGATGTTGTTCCCAGGCATTCAGCCCGCGCAGCGGTGTGGCATTCGACACGATCAGCGCGTAAGTGGTGTTGGGTCGCAGGCCGACGCCGAAAGTGGGAATTGCCTGCAGCAGATGTTGTGGCCGGTAGCTGTCGGGCATGCGGGTTTGCGACAACTGCAGGGGAAAGCGGCGACCATATTGCGGTGAGTCTGCGTCGACATCAATCAACTGCACCGGTGAATCGGGATCGGTGTAATCCGTATCGTGGCGCGACATCGCTTTCATATCGATTGCCGCTGCAAACGGCAGATACACGGGCATCACCGTGTGATAGCCGTTCGTCATGTGAGGAATGTTGTTGATGTAGCGTTCTGTCAGCCAGTGAATCTGGCGGGGAAAGTCGGTGATGTCGATGTTGCCCAACTCATCGCGACGCAAATCCGTGGGAAATCCATTCGCATAGAAATTGCCACCACGGGCGGATGTCAGTGTTGGCAGAGAATGGGTCAGTCCCACGCCCGGCAATCCCATCGCCATGTGATTGGTGGTTGGCATCTTGCAGCCTGAAAGCAATGTCGGCACGGCTGCAGCGATAATGATCAGTCGAAGTAATCGCATCAAATGTGGCTCCCGGTTATTGTTCTTCTTAATTCCGTTTAAGCTGTTCGCTTTACGGCAAAGATAATCCGGAAACCGGCGAGCATTGAAAAAATGTGCGTTGGATTTTTGTAAGCGCGGCGACGAAATTGAGCGGTGTATAAAACGAGACTGGCACGTCAATGCCAGTCTGTCGTTATGCGAAATAAAATTTGACTGTGAGAGAAACGATCAGGATTTTTTGTGACGGCGGGCAATGCGTCCGACCACGCCCAGCAGTACAAGACCGATCACACCGGCATACGCCAGCGTTGCGACTTGCGATGGACGGTAGGCGTCAGCAATCGCGTTGGGATCTTTCAGTTCTTGCGGAAAATGCCGTGGCGGTACCGGTACGATTTTCCACTGGGAACGATCTTCCGGCACGCGACTCATGTATTCGTCCAGCGACGCCACCGGTGCCTGGCCCAGCACGCGCGACGACGGAAACTGTGGAATGCGTACGTATAGCAGCGCTTCGATGTCTTCCGCCAGCATGGCATCCAGTCCAGTATTGCCAGCCTTGCCGCTGCTGATCCGCTCCAGCAGATCGCGGCCGACGGCATCAAAACCCACGAACGGATACAGATTGGTTTGCTCTGCCATCAGATAATCGAACGCCTGCTCACCGCTGGCCAGGCTGCGATCCTTGATGGTCATGAATGGCAGCGCCACCAGTGCTTTCAGCGCATTGGTGGGGCCTTGCTGTGGAATGTTCCATCCCAGGCTGCGCAGTGTGTCCATGCTGATGCCGGTGCAGTTGGCCATGGCGTGATGATAGGGAAAATCCTGGCGATAAAAACGGTTGTACACCCGCGCCAGCGCGCCTTGCACGTGCTGCGCTGCGCGCGGTTGCTTGAGCACCGCCACCAGCATGTACGATGGGCGATACCAGGATTGTCCACTGTTCAGATCCGCCATGTACGCATCCATCGGCAGCATCGCAGCGATGGTACCTTTCTCGCTGACAGAGCCCAGGTTATAGAAATTGTTTACCAGCCAGTTGTCCCATTCGCCTTTGGCGCCGAACGCGCCGGTGACAATGGCGAAGTGGCCGCCGTGGGCTTCGTCGTCGTCGCCTTGTGCGCCGTTGAGCATCACTGCCAGCACGGGTTTGTTGTTCCAGTCGCGGGCTGTGTTTTCGTCCCGCTGCCACAACAGGCGCGCAGACAGTGGCGCGGCGGGTTGCGCGCCATCACTGCGCACCAGCGACAACAGGGTCTCATCGCCTTGAAGTGGTTGCAGCGTCAGCGCAGTGAAATCCAGCGCATAGTCCACCGGCCAGATCGTGCGCGCGACAAAGCCGCTTTCACCCATCGTGCCACGCATTTGCAGCGTGCGGCCGGCAAAATGCTGCACGCTGCTGGCATCGTAATAGGACAGGTTTGCGGGAATCTTGGGTGTCACCGCGAACGGAACGGTTTGCTGATCCGGCAATGTCAGTGTGTTGCCATCGGCGCTGAGTGTGCCTGTGGCGATCTGTGGTGAGCCCAGCCACAGCAGCGCGGGATATTCATCACCGCCATCGCCAGGATGTTGCGCGGCCCAGGCGCGCACATCATCCTGCACCCGCACTGTGGGATCAAAACCGGCGGGATTGCGTTTTGGCGTGGCCACCAGATCTTCCTGGAAATACCACAGCGCCTGTGGCGGTGCGTTGCAATCGCTGCAGTGGCCGTTGCTCAGACGAAAATCCTGCGTGTCGAACAGACCGACACGACCTGCGCCGACTGCGCTCTGCAGTGTTGTCGAGGTGTCGGTTGCAGCATGGGACAGGTTCAGGATGCCGGGCAGCAACAGCGTACCCAGCAGGATGTGAAAGGTCTTGATGTTTGACATCGTGATATAGGCCAGAGGGTAAGGAATAGAGTGTGGTGATGCCGCGATTCTGCTTGTCACCAGCGCTTCTGTAAAGCGGCCCGCTGGGAATCGTTAGGCGGCCTGCGTCCAGATTTCGCACAGCACTTCGGCCTGCTGCAGACACAGATCGATCGCTTCTTCTGACTTGTCTGGCGGGTATTTCCATTTTTTCAGTGCTCGCCGCACCAGATTGCGCAACTTGGCCCGCACGCTTTCCCGCTTCTGCCAGTCTACGGTGGCACTGCTGCGCAGTTGCTGGGTGATATGTTTGGCCAGTTCGCGCAGATTGTTGTCGCCCAGTTCACGCACGGCAGCTTCGTTCTGGATCAGCGCGCGGTAGAAGGCGATCTCGTCGGGATTCAGCCCCAGCCGATCAGCCAGTTCGATATCCGCTTCCATATCCTTCGCCATCTGGATCAGCTCTTCGATCACCTGGGCGGTTTCAATGGCGCGATTGTGATACTTGCGCAGGGATTCCAGTATCCGTTCGGAGTACTTCTTTTCCGACACCACGTCGGTGCGCATGCGGGCCTTGATCTCGTCGCGCAACAGCTTTTCCAGCAGATCCACTGCCAGATTCTTTTGCGGCAGATTTTTCACATCTTCCAGAAACTCCGGCGACAGCAATCCAATATTGGGTTTCTCCAGGCCCACCAGCGCAAAGATGTCGGCCACGCCATTGGCCACTATGGCATTGTCGATGATCTGCTTCAGCAGGGACTGTTTGTCCTCGTCGGCGCGGCGCTTGTCGATGCTGGTGAACTTGCTGATCGCCGCCTTCACCGCACTGAAGAAGGCAATTTCCTTTTTCAGCGCATCGGCCTCATCCAGCGTGCTGCACAGTACATACGCCTTGGTCAGCGCCGCCATCACATCCAGAAAACGTTTCTTGCCGTCTTTCATACCCAGAATGTGGTTCATCACGCCGGGCAGCAATTGCAGGGCATGGGTTTCATACTGGCTGTAATCAAAGCCGTGCAGCATGCCGTGCACCACATCGATTTTCTCCAGCAGAATGGCAAAGGCTTCCTGCGTGTTCAGCGTGGGGGCGCCCTTGCCGTGGGAATCGGTGTAGGTTTTCAGTGCGTGCTTCAATTCATTGGCAATACCAATGTAATCCACCACCAGCCCGCCCGGTTTGTTTTTAAATACCCGGTTCACCCGCGCAATGGCCTGCATCAGATTGTGGCCGCGCATGGGCTTGTCGATGTACATGGTGTGGCAGCAGGGCGCGTCGAAGCCGGTCAGCCACATATCGCGCACGATCACCACTTGCAGCTCATCGTTCATGTCCTTGAAACGCTTTTCGAACTGCTTTTTCGTGTCCTTGTTGTAAATGTGCGGTTGCAGTCTGGCTTTGTCGGATGCACTGCCGGTCATCACGATCTTGATGGCGCCCTTGGCGGGATCGGCGCTGTGCCATTCCGGCTTCAGCGCCACAATGGCGTCGTACATATCCACGCAGATTTCCCGGCTCATGCATACGATCATGGCCTTTCCGGGCAACGTCGCGGTGCGGTTTTCAAAATGCTGCACCAGATCCGCCGCCACCTGCTCAATGCGCGGTTTGGCGCCCACCAGCTTTTCCAGCGCCGCCCACTTGGATTTGGTTTTCTCGCGGACGGTGACATCCTCCTCGTCCTCGATCACTTCCTCCACCTGATCGTTCAGGGATTCGATTTCAGCGCTGTTGATGTCCAGTTTTGTCAGGCGGGATTCATAGAAAATCGGCACGGTGGCGCCGTCGTCCACGGCGTCCTGAATGTCATACACCGACACGTAATCGCCGAACACCGCGCGGGTGTCCTTGTCCTCTTCGGCAATGGGGGTGCCGGTGAAGCCGATAAAGGTGGCGTGGGGCAGGGCGTCGCGCAGATGTTTGGAAAAGCCAAACGTATATTCGCCGGTTTTGGTATTGAATTTGGCCTTGTCGCCATATTGGCTGCGGTGCGCTTCATCGCTCACCACCACAATATTGTGGCGTTCACTTAACGCCGGGTGGCGCAACTCCTCGCCCAACAGCGCGAATTTCTGAATCGTGGTGAACACAATGCCGCCGGCTTTTTTGGCAGACAGAACATCGCGCAATTCCTCGCGGCTGTTGGCCTGCACCGGCGTTTGCTTCAGCACGTCGGACGCGGTGCAGAAGGTGTTGTACAACTGCCCGTCCAGATCGTTGCGATCCGTCACGATCACCAGCGTGGGATTATTCATCTCCGGCTGCGCCAGCAGCTTGCCCGCGTAACACAACATGGAAATGGATTTGCCGGAACCTTGCGTGTGCCACACCACACCGGCCTTGCCGGAGCCGGGCTTCACCCGATCCGCATAATCCGGCACCGGATAACGCAGATCGTCGGGATTGCGCGCGGCAATCAGCGTCGCGCGCACGGCCTCGCGCACGGCATGAAACTGATGATAGCCGGCAATCTTCTTGATCAGGCTGTCGCCGTCGCTTTCGAACAGAATGAAATGGTGCAGATAATCCAGAAACAATTCCGGCTGGAAAAAACCTTTCACCAGCACTTCCAGCCGGTACTCCAGCACCGGCTTGTCGCGCTCGTTATTGCGCGTGCGCCAGGGCAGATAGCGTTCCTGATTGGCGGTGAGCGAACCCAGCCGCGCCTCCAGCCCGTCGCTCACCACCAGCGCCTCGTTGAACACGAACAGATCGGGAATCTCGTCCTTGTAGGTTTGCAGCTGCTGGTAGGCGGCCCAGATGTCGGCGCTTTCATCGACGGGATTTTTCAGCTCCAGCACCGCCAGTGGCAGGCCGTTCACATACACCACAATGTCGGGGCGGCGGTTGCCCTTGCTACCTGTTACGGTGAGTTGATTCACCACCAGAAACTGATTGCGCTGCGGGCGCAGAAAATCGATCAGCTGCGCGTGGGAAACCTTGTCCTCGCCCTTGTCCTTGTATTCCACCTTCACCCCTTCGATCAGATGACGGTGAAACTGGCGATTGTTCTTGATCAGAACAGGGAATTCCGGCTGGGCAATCTGGCGGGCCACCTGCTCCAGCGCAGGGGCGGGGATCTGAGGATTCAGCACCTGCAATTGGCGGGTCAGACGCTCGAACAGCACCACCTGGCGGTAATTGGCCCGCTCCGGCGCATCGCCATCGGGGGCAATGTCATAACCGCAGGCATAGTCGTAGCCAATGGCCTTGAACCAGTCCAGGCAGAGTTGTTCAAGCTGGTCTTCGGTGATCACGGATTATCCCCAATTGGCTGGTTGCCAAGCGTGCAACGGCAGCAGTCTCTGATCTAACAATATTAGGGGCAATGGCTGGCATTTGCCCGTTCTTGTTGTTCGAAGGTGCCCATCGGATGGCCTCGCAATCCCTCCCATGCCCTTCCAGACACCTTCATTTCACTTCGGAAGTCCTTCGTATCACTTCAGGACTCATCCGTTTGGGTTCCGAACGGCTTCGAACGACTTCGGAACCGATCCGAAGGAGTTCCGGACCCATTCAGAACACTATTTTAGTGCATCGGATGAGTAGATTGGTCAAGTGTTGGACCTATTTAGTCAAATGGATGAGTCCCGAACTCATCCGGATCACTTCCGATATCAAATGACCCTGTTCCAGACCTATTGTGTGGTTCTTTGTGCCGGATTTGCCTGCTTGAAGAATTGTCTGACGCCCGGACTGGCTTTGTCCATCTTGCGGGTTTCGCTGACAACGTTGGTATCAACCCAATACATCATCGGCCTTGCTATCACTTTGACGCAACGGCGCGTCAATGCCGTAACAGGCCATTAAGATCCTTGGGCAGCAGCTGGCGGTAATGCATGACAGTCAACACATCAACTTGCCCGCCATTGAGACGGTAGATGATCCGGTAAGGGCGTTTCAGAATCTCTCGAATGGAGTCCTGCTTGTATTCAGGAACTACTCGCCCATACAAGGGTAGTTCGGCCAGTTTGCGGGATTCGGCCAAAAGCCCATAGGCCACCTACTTTGCGATATCCGGAGCGTTTTCTGCGATGTGGGCTTCGATCAGTTTGAGGCGCGTTATTGCGTGTTCGGTCCAATGTACCTTCATTCCTTGAATCCAAATTCCTTCATTACATCATCCACCGAGCGCGTGCGTCCTGCTTTGCTGTCGGCGAGCCCCTGTTCGATTTCCTTGCGCACGACAAATTCATACAAAAGATCATCCCACGTGATGTTATCGGGAAGCTGATCAATGAGGGCGTGGGCAGTCTGTTTGATGTTCTCTGCTTGCATGGCAATGACCCTGCGAATGTAAAAACGCGATGTCTGCATTATAACGGTCGCGGATTGCGGTGTCTTCCCAGGCTGTTGCCGAGTCGGGCTACTCTGGCTGCTGGCTGAAGTGACAGATTTGTCCCAATAAGAACAAATAAATCAGAGCATTATAAAAATCGCCATTGTGCCATATCATTCATCCTGCTCGTCAGACACCCGCGCCCAGACAGCTTCATAACCTGCTCGTTCCAGATAGCCGGAAAGGGAACGCATGGTTTTCTCGTTCCAGAACTCTGCTTTTTCTGGCCAGCGCAGTTCGACGCATTGCTTTTCATCTTCGATGGATCTATCCACCATGCGCCAGAAAAAGCGGGACAGGTGCTCTGCTTCTTCTGGTGTGGTTACAAAGCCACGATTCAGAATGTGGTAGACAAGGTCATCGCCGAGTTGGCCGGCGTAATGCTGAAGATAGGCAATTTCTTCTGGGCGGACATAGGTGATCACGGTTTCGTTCGGTTCGCGCTCATCACTGCGATCCAGCAGGTTTTCCGGGCGGCCCAGCGTGGTTTCTTCTTCAAGGATCTTTTTGATTTCTTCGGGCTTTTCCTTGAACAGCTTGTCGGCAGATTCCTTGCCCTTCTCGCGTGCATACTTGATGCGGTCATTAATGTTCATAGCGGTTTCACCAGGTAGTGCGGAACGCCTTTGGATGCCTTTACAAATGAGAATCCAACGTCCTTGGAGGTGTAATACTGTATCAGTTTATCGTTCATGGGTTCCATGACCCGTAAATAGCTTGCGCCGATCATTCGCCCGTAGGTTTCAAAAGCGACCTGTGAAATGGTGAACATGTCGCCTGAAAAAATACTGTAGCCCGGCGCCCGCTCGATGAAATCCAGCCGCATTGATGTGCCGTGGTAGGTGGGGCGGCCCAAGGACAGGGAGAGCAAACGATTTCCCTGCCAGACGGAAAGGTCAAACGCCTTGGGATTTACGGTGGTATAGCGAGTGGCGAAATGCCAGTCCCACATGACTTTGCGATCTTCGTGATCCTGCCAGGTGCGGAATGCAGTGAGCTCCCGCGCATTGATGCCGTCGAGGAGAAGAGCCTCCTTCAAATGCCGGGGCAGGAGACTGTGGGCGATAGTGCGTGCCTCGCTGCGGAAAGGCTCGTAACGGTGCAGGGTTTCGAGATGGCTCTTTTGCATGGACAGTCCTTTTGTCATTGCGTGGGTGAATTGCTATCGGGTGTATGTCATTTGGCGTCCGCAACCTCCGGCAGGTCGGCGACGGAGAGTTCGCCGGAGAGGAGTTTAGAGAGGAGGGTGTCGCGGAGTTCGGATAGTGTGATGCACTCCTTTGCTAGCTGAATCCATAGCCGCATATTTCCGCCAGTGCGAGCTTCAAAGGCTTTCATCACACCTGCCTTTGGAAGAAGTACCGGGTGATCTGCAACTAACGATTTGTTCAGGTTTTGCTGTGCAGATCCAGACGCTTTTCCAAGAAAGTCTTCAGTAGAATTTCTCGCTGCTATGAAAATAAAGGTGCTGTAGCCTTCTTTGGGAATTAATGCGCAGCAAGCTTGGTTTGCTGTCATTGGATTTGCGAGCAGGCAAGTTTGGCCAGCAGTTGCTCCATACATGGCGACAACAGTTGTAAATTCGGGCCATATTTTTGCGCTGCTGTTCTCAAGGCCGGTCTGCGAAATCTTTTCTTTCGTGTCTAATACAATCACGTCGCGAACTTCGCCAGATGTGAGCCAAGGTATATCGCCATTCCAATATGAATCTTCGCTTCGTTTTGGCGTACCGCCACTTTCAACTCTGGTGCAGCAATCTTTAAGTGATCCAATAGACCATCCACTCGGAATCTCACCCAATTCCGATTCTTCCAGTGTGTCGGGGAATAGGGCGGCGGTGGTGGCGAGTTGTTGCTGTTGTTCGGGGCTGAGGTGGTCGAGGGCGTCGTCGGCATAGGGGAGGCCGGCGAGGGCGCACATGGCGGCGCGCTCCGGGTCGTGACCGTTTTCGTTGGCCCAGATTTTGGCTTTGACCGGATCGAAATCGACAAACCAGGATTTGAATATCGCCTGGGAGATTTCTTCAAGCGTTTGGTTGATTTGGCGGTTTAGTTCGATCTTGTCGTCCATTTTACGAAGAAAGTTTCCGATCGCTTTCCTCTCTGTTTCTTCTGGAAACTCAAAATCAAACTTGGAAAGCGATTGCCATGCTACACGCTGGCGCCCAGAGGTGCCCTCAAGTTGTGAGATTGCAAAAAGCCTAAACTCTGGGAGCCTTGCTATGTAATACACGAAGTCTTCGTCAATGTTAGGCTTTTTTGGTGAAAAGACGATGAACTCTGTGGAGCCGTGAGCAACCTGATTGTTTTCGAGTCCCGATACTTTCGCAGTTTTTCCATTTTCAAGGCATGGTGTAATTCTGGCAAAAAGAGTGTCGCCATTTTTGAACTTAGAGCCGCTGCCAGAAAAAACTCTTTTACCTATTGAAGTAATGTCACGGCTATTGACGGGGAGATCTGCCATTTCTATGAATGGAGCCTCAATGCCTTTCTTGAGTGCCCTTGATGGATTGAACTCAATGATGTCGATTAAGGCGCGGCCTTCGTTAGAACTCATACCCCAACCCCACCAAATTCTTCTTGATCTGCTCCTCCAGCTTCCGGCTCTCCGCAAACTGTTCCTTCAACTGCGCGGTCAGCCGCTCCATTTTCTCCGCAAAGGCTTCCCCATCTTCCTCTTCCGCCGCCGCACCCACATAGCGGCCCGGTGTCAGCACGTAATCGTGTTTCTGAATCTCTTCCAAGGTTGCTGATTTGCAGAAGCCGGGCACGTCCTCATATACCTCACCCATCTGCCAGTTATGAAACGTGTTGGCCACCTTGTCGATATCATCCTGAGTAAAGTCGCGCAGCACGCGATCCTTCATATAGCCCAGCTGGCGGGCGTCGATAAACAGCACTTCGTTTTTGCGCGCACGCAAATTGCGCTCGGCGGCATTCTTGCGCGCGGTTTTGGTTTTGGTGAGGAACCAGATGCAGGCGGGAATTTGCGTGTTGGTGAACAGTTGCCCCGGCAGGGCCACCATGCATTCCACCAGATCGTGTTCGATTAATGCCTTGCGAATGGCGCCTTCGTTGTTGGTGTTGGTGGCCATGGAGCCGTTGGCCAACAGCAGGCCCAGGCTGCCGGTGTCTTTCAGGTGGTACAGCATGTGTTGCAGCCACGCATAGTTGGCGTTGCCGCTGGGCGGTTTGCCGTATTGCCAGCGCTTGTCATGTTCGTCCACGGCGGTGTCCCATTCCTTCATGTTGAAGGGCGGGTTGGCCATCACGAAGTCGGCGCGCAGGTCGGGATGTTGATCGTGGGTGAAGGTGTTGGCGGGTTCCTTGCCGAAGTTGAAGTCGATACCGCGAATGGCCATGTTCATGGCGGCCAGTTGCCAGGTGGTGTGGTTGTATTCCTGGCCGTAGATGGAAACGTCGCCCATGCGGCCCTGGTGTTCGCGGATGAAGTGTTCCGATTGCACGAAGAAGCCGCCCGATCCCATGGCCGGGTCGTACACGCGGCCCTTGAAGGGTTCCAGCATTTGCACGATCAGCGACACGATGGATTTGGGCGTGTAGAACTGGCCGCCTTTTTTGCCTTCCGCCAGTGCGAACTGGCCGAGGAAATATTCGTAGACGTGGCCGAGGATGTCCTTGGAATTCAGGCTGGCGTGTTTGAACGGCACGGTGGAGATCAGGTCGATCAGTTCGGCGAGTTTGGACTGGTCGATCTGCAACTGGGTGTAGCGTTTGTTGAGTACACCCTTGAGTTTGGGGTTGTCGTGTTCGATGGCTTCCAGCGCGTTGTCGATCAGGTGGCCGACGGAGGTGATTTTTCTGGTTTTGCCGTCTTCGCCGGTGATGTCGAGTCCGCCGATGGCGGCTTTGTTTTTGTCCTGCAGGAATTGCCAGCGGGATTCTTTCGGCACCCAGAACACGTTCTGCTCGGTGTAGTAGTCGCGCTGTTCCAGTTCGGATGCGATTTCGGCCTGGTAATCCTCGGCGCTGTAGTCGGCAGGGTCGAGAAAGTAGTCGTGATCGGGGTTCTGGAATTGCGCGGTGAGTTCGTCGCGGCGGATGTCGAAGGCGTCGCTGACGTATTTCAGAAACACCAGACCCAGCACGGCGTGTTTGTATTGGGCGGCGTCGAGGGTGGAGCGCAGTTTGTCGGCGCTCTGCCAGAGTTTTTTCTCAAGGCTATTAAGGAATTGTTGTTCTTCGTTGGAGGTCATGTTGTTTCTTATGGTCTGATGCAATGCTAAAGGGCGAAGTCTGTGCGAACCTTCGCCTCGGGATTGAGCGATGTTTCGGTGTTGCCGTTGTTACTGCCAGGAAATATCAATCTTGCGGTGCTGGGCTACGCAGTCGCGCAGGTAAAGATTGATCAGGCTTTGATAGGGGACGCCGGTCTCTTCCGATAGTGCTTTGAAGTAATCAATCACATCCTCACTCAGGCGCATGGTGACGGGCTTTTTGAGCTTGGATGCGTAGGGGTTCTTGCGGGATTTCATTTTGGAAAGATCGTATTCAGCTTTCATGGCGTGCCACCTTTGTAGAACTTGCGTTCCCGTGCAGTTGCCTTCCTGGCAGATATGATGCGGATGACTTCTCCTTGTTGCCGCTCACAGTGACAGACGAGCAGGATGCGTGATTCATTGCTCAGGCCCAGCATAAGGAACCGTTCTTCCAGATCGGCATTGTCTGAATCAAAGAACTGGAGCGCGAACTCGTCGTAAAAAACACTCTGCGCTTCTTCGAACGAAACGCCGTGTTTTTTTAGGTTGGCCTTGGCTTTTTGGGTGTCCCACTCGAAAGATATCATATGTACATTGTATGTACGCTATGGGTGCGGGTCAATTTGGGGGTGGCAGTGCCTCAAAACGCCTCCGCCCGATCCAGCGTTTCCACCCGCAGCACATCGCTGCCGCTGAAATATTCCCGGCGCAGCGTCGCCAGCTTTTCCTGCTGTTCCTGCGCGCTCAGCTCCGACAGCAGCACGTCGCGCTTTTGCTCGCTGTACTGTTCATACCGCGCCATGAACTCCGGCGAGGGCTCATCGAACAGCAGCGTAGTTTCGATCAGTGTCACGGCGGCCTGTTCCTGCAGCATGCGGGCGTAGGCGTCGGGTTGCAGGGCTGCCATGTCATCCACCGCAAAGTCCTCGGCGCTGTGGCGGATCATGTTGAGTGCGCGCTGCTGCACGGGTTCAGGCAGGTCGGCAGCCAGTGACTCCAGTTGCGCCAGTGTGGCGCTGTCGTCGCGGTTCTGGGTCATCAGGGTCAGGTATTGATGGGTGAAGTCTTCCAGCGCTTTCCAGTCGTCGAACATGGGGGCGGCGTATTCACCCAGGTAATGTTCGCGCAGGGTTTGCACCCGTTGCAGCACCGCCTGCAGATTGGGGGCGCCTTCCATCGGCAGCAGTTGCAGGGCCAGGTTGAATTCCACGTAGCGGTCGAAGGCGTCCTGCAGTTGCGCCAGGGCGGCGGGCGGCAGTTTGGACTGGAACTGTTGCAGGATCTGGTGTTTCCAGTGATCCACCGGTTCTTCGGTGTTCTGGCTGGCCAGCAGGTCGAACAGTTGCTTGATGCGGGTGTCCACGATCAGTTCGCCGGCGGCGCTGACCTGGATCGGCACGCCTTCCAGTTTCACGGTGCGTGCGGGTGTGGATGTGGTGATTTCGTCTGCGCCGTCGCGATTCGATACGGTTTCGTCAACGGGTGATGGGGTGTCATCACCGCGACTGAGCCAGTAAACAAGATTGATGGCGGTGGCGACCACCACCAGCATGACAATAAGTTTGCGCATGATGTTGTCCGGGTTTGGGATGTGCCGACTATAGCGCCGCCAGCGGGGTGTGTGAACCCAATACGCAGATCAGGACAGGTTGATGAGGTTTTGCTGCTGCGGTTCGCAGTGGGATATCTGGGTGTTGAACCAGCAGTTGCGGCCGGCTTCCTTGGATTTGTAGAGCATCTGGTCGGCAGCGGACACCAGCTTTTCCGGATTGAGGGTTTTCACCGGCAGCACCGTGGCGGCGCCCAGGCTGGCGGTGATGACCTTGGCAATCTGCGATCCTTCGTGGGGAATGGCCTGGGCCATGATGCGCTGCTGGATGCGCACCAGGTTGTTCTTGATCTGGGTGGCATCGATGTTCGGATAAAGAATGATGAATTCCTCGCCGCCGTAGCGCCCCACCAGTTCCGCCGGGCGACTGGCTTCTTTCTTCAGTGCACGGGCGATCAGTGTCAGGCAGTGGTCGCCGGCCTGATGGCCGTACAGATCGTTGTACTGCTTGAAGTAGTCGATATCCAGCAGGATCACCGACAGCGGTTGTTTTTCCCGCTGGCAGCGGTTCCATTCCAGCTTCAGACGTTCGTCGAAGAAGCGCCGGTTGGCGAGCCCGGTCAGTGGATCTTCCCGCGACAGTTTTTCCATATTCGCGTACAGCTGTTTCTGCTCGGCCTTGTCGATGTCCAGCAGCAGGGCCTGCAGGAACATGGCGCGCTCGCGGTGCTCGATGATGTAGGCGATGCCCATGCCGATCATGTTGGCGGCGATGAAGTAGGCCTGAAAATCCTGAAACGAATGTTGCAGCCCCAGCACGCGGGCGCTGATCAGGTGGGCGAGCCCCGCCATGTGACACCAGAACACGGTGGTGAAGAAACGCATCTTCGACATCGCATACACGATCATCACCGCATAGATCGAGGTGGCGTGGGCGCTGGTGCGCAGGGCGGGATCGCTGATCGAGGCCGATACCGTCATCAGTGCGCTCAGGGCCACCATGGCACTGAGTCCGGTGTACCAGTGAAATCCGGCATCGAAGCGCGGCCAGCGCACCAGCGTCAGGGTGCTGGCCAGGCACAGGCCGGCGATCACAAAGCCGATGGGAAACAGCGCCAGGCTCGCCCGATCGAACTGGGTGAAGGCCAGAAAGCCCAGGATCAGGTACAGCGACAGCAGATAGGGCGTGTTGGCGATCAGGTTGTTGAGGGCCAGGGCGCGGTAGCTGCGGGTGAAATGCTGCTCCAGGAACTGGGGAAACCGCAGCATGCGAAAGCCCGCCAGCAGGATATGGTGGATTTCCTGCTTCAGGGCCGGATCGGTGACCGGCAATGATTGAATGTTCTGCGAGCGTTTGATGGACATCTGTCACCAGGGTCTGTGGGCCAGACCAGCCAATGCCTGAAAGCAGGCGCCAAGGCGCCATGGTATACCGGATGCAGATGGCGATTTTATGTTCGCTGGTTAATTATTCGACAACATTCTAACCGGCCGTCTGCTTATTAATGTTTAGCAAAAGCAGCGCAGCCCTGCCCGCCGGATACAGGAAATTCCGACGAACTGACGCTCGGCGGTAAAGCAGGTGATTTTTGCTGATCTATCAGTCAGTTAGAAATTGCTGACCTGGCGGAAGTAGCGTTTGCTGCGGTGGGGGCTGTCTTTGGGCAGGGCGGGGCAGCTGGCCACGATGAAATCCTCGCAGTCCGGCGCGCTCAGATCCAGGGTGCGGCGCTTGAAGATCTGCCAGGGTTTGCGTTCGTCTTCCAGAATCAGCACGCGGGGTTTCAGGCGCGCCTTGTTCTGGGCCACCACCACCGCCAGGCGATCGTCGTTCAGGGTCACCACTGATCCGGTGGGATAGAGGCCGATGGCCTGGATGAATTCTTCCACCAGAAAGCCATCGAAGATCTGGTTGCGCAGGCGGAACAGCTCCCGCACGGCGTCGGCGCTGGACAGGGGCTGATCGCGGAAATCGTAGCTCACCAGATTCTCGTAATAATCCGCCAGGCCGATGATCTGGGCCAGGAACGGGATGTGGCGGCCGGACACGCCACGGGGGAAACCGCTGCCGTCGTAACGCTCCAGGTGGTGGGACACCAGCTTCACCACCCGGCTGTTGAAGTCGTCGCTGGCTTTGAGCAGTTGCACGCCCCGCACCAGCGACCACTTCAGCATTTCCTGCACGTGGGGCGTCGGCGTGCCCTTGATGCGGAGGATTTCCGGCGGAATGGTGGTGTAGCCGATCTTGCACAGCAGCCCGGCCAGGGCCAGATCGGACAGGGCTTCGCGGGTCAGATCCAAGTGGCGGCCGCACAGTACGGCCCAGCTGGCCAGGCGGATGGAATAGTTGAGCACGTCCTCGCTGTGGGATTCGATGCGCGACAGGTAGGCGAAGGCGTCGGGGTTGCGGATCACGCTGTTCACCAGTTCCTGCGATACATTGCGCAGCTGGTCGATGCTGGCGTTGCCGTCGTGGATCAGGGTGCCCATCACCCGTTCGATGCGTTCCCGCAGGCGGCGATGCACCTTGCGGGCCTCGCGCAGCTCGGCGTTCAGGCTGGTGATGGATTTGTAGGGATAGTCATTCTGCATCGTGCGGATGCGCAGGTTGAGGGTTTCGCGCCCGTTCTTGCGCTGCTGCTCCTCGAAATACTCGGACACGAAGCTGTATTCGGGCTGCGCATGGGTGAGCTTGACCGGCGTGCGGGATTTGCGCACGTCCACATACACCCACTTGCACAGATGCTGGAGCTTTTCCAGCTGTTCCCGGCTTTCGATATGGAAGCCCTGGATCGGGAACGGGGTCTCGCGCCACGGGCGATCGATACCCGATACGAACATCCCCATCTGAAGATCGTCGGCGAAGACTTTCTGTGTCCTTACGGCCATTCGCGAGCACCCAGGTTGCAAGGTTTTCTTATTGGAAAGGTTTTTTTAGCAAGCTCAAATTGTAAGCCGCTGTTCAAGAAATTTGCAAAGCAGTTCGCAGTATTGACTGTTGTTTTATCGTAACGCCCGGTCTGCTGGCGGTTTTACCGGGGATGTGTGGCAATTGGATGGCACGGGCCCGGCCGACCCGCGCAGATAGGACACTTTTACGAGCGGTAGGTTTCCCAGGCGGCGGTGCCTACGATCAGCGCGCCGCCCAGCAGGGTGAACAGATCCGGTTGTTCCTGCAGGATCAGAAACGCGAACAGGGTGCCGTACACCGGTTGCAGGCAGCCGATCAGGCCCACGGTTTTGGCCTTCAGGTAACGCAGGCTGCCGGCGAACAGGCTGTGGGGAATGGCGGTGAACACGGTGGCCAGCAGGGCCAGTTTCCACAGGGTATCGGCGGAAAAAGTGGATGGATTCACCTGCAGCAGCGGAAAGGCCACCAGCGCCGCCACCGCACCCTGATAGAGCATGCTGGTGTCGCCGCGATAGCCCTGCAGGTAGTGCCGCTGCAAGGTGTTGCGCAAGGCAAAGAACACTGCCGACAGCACGCCCCACAGCACCCCCTGGGTGATGTCGTTTTCCAGCGAGAAATCCGGCACCAGCAACAGCACGCCGACAAACACCAGCACGGCACAGATTACATCGCGCAGATGGGGTTTCTGGCCGTGAAACAGCGGTTCCAGAAACACCGTGATGATGGGACTGGTGTACAGCGCCAGCATCCCCACCGCCACGCCGGCAATCTGCATGGAGTGAAAATAGGTGATCCAGTGAATCCCCAGCAGCACGCCGATGCCCAGCATGATGGCGGAGTCGCGGCCATTGCGCAGCCGGATGGGCCGCTTCAGCACCAGCAGGATCAGCAGCAGCACCAGCGCAGCCATCACACTGCGCCAGGCGATGATGTCGGTGGCGGGCAGTTCGATCAGGCGGGCGAACAGGCCGGTGCCCCCGAACATAAGGATGGCGCTGTGCACATACAGCAGGCCTTTGCGTCTGTCTTCCACGGCAACCTGTCAGCAGAGTCAGAGGGGTTGGTAACGGGCTGTCCAGTACGCCAGGTCCGGCAATACGAACAGCAGGATGTTGAGGATGAACGCCAGCGCCGTTGCCAGCAGCAGCGGCAGGGGGCGTATTCTAGGGAATGGCCGGCGTAACACAAGCTGGTAGAACAGTGCCAGCACCAGCGTGCCCAGCAGCAGGCCGCCGATAATGTCGCTCAGCCAGTGGACGCCCAGATAGAGTCGGGCGGCGCCGGCAAACAGCACCGGCACCGCCACGCAGGACAGGATCAGGCTGTGACGGCGGGCGTTCACCGACGGTAGCAGCAGGCTGGCCAGCAGCCCCACAAACACCAGCATCATGGCGGTATGGCCGCTGGGATAGGCCAGCGACGTGGGTGGTTCGACCACCAGCGCCGGGCGTGCAATGGCAAAACTGCGCTTGCCGGCTTCCATCAGCAACTGCCCCAGCACCGTGAACCCGGCCCACAGCCCGGCGGCATAAAAATTCCGCTGCCACAGCAGGGCCGCCGTCACGAGCGCCGCCCACAGCACCATGGGGCGGTATTCTCCCAGTATTGTCAGTCCGATGAAGGGCGCGTCCAGCCAGATGTGGCGCAAACCGAAGACCCATTGCGCCACGCTGGCGTTCATTCCCTGCAGCACACCGGATTTGGCCGCCAGCCCCAGGCTCACCAGCAGCAGCGCGCAGGCAGCGGTGAAGGCCAGGGCCAGCTGCTGCTTGGCCGCCCGCTGATGCATGCCACTGTGAGCGCGCTGGGCGAACTGGGCCAGCAGCCAGCCCGACAGGAAAATCCCCAGCAAAAACACCAGATGCTGGTGGTCGAGGGCGTTGGGGCCTTCGATGCTGAGTCCCACCAGATACCCTGGCATCAGGTAGAACGGTGACCACGCCAGCGCCGACAGGATATTCACCGTGAAGAATTTTGCCGGTGGCATCTCCATCAATCCTGCCACCAGCGGCATCACCGGCCGGATCGGCCCCACAAAACGGCCCAGCACGATGCCCGCCAGGCCATAACGGTGAAAAAACCGCTCACCCTTGTCCACCCAGTGCGGATGAGTGGTGAACGGCGGAAAACGCCGGATCACATGATGGTAGTGATAGCCCAGCAGAAAACTCAGGCCGTCGCCCAGCACGGCACCAATGAATCCCGCGAGCAGCACTTCCCACACGGGAATGCCGGTGCTGCCGGCGGCAGTGGCAGCGGCCAGCAGCAGCGCAATGCCCGGCACGATGATGCCCACCAGCGCCAGCGATTCCAGAAACGCCAGCACGGCAATCGCCAGCAGAATCCACAACGGATTGCCGGCCAGCCATTGCGTCAAGGTGTCGAGGGATACATCCATCAGGGCGTTGAGCACACTCGGTGTGGGAGCGGGGATTGTAACCGGGGAATCGCGCAATGGCACCGTGGCAGGAGTGTGTGGCGTCGAAGGTTGGCGCTGTTGGGCAGGAAAACTGGTCATGTCTGGCGCTGCCGTTAACGGCCTCGCTCACGTATCTTGGCGACGACGCTTGCGTGGTGGATGCGCGCAGCACTGGAACGGAGTCGATGTCAGATGATGGAAACAGCAAGGCCGGGGTGGCTGTTGTTGCTGCTCGTGCTGGTGGCGGGTTGCGGTGCACCCTGGATGATGGTGTGGCATGTTGCGCTGGGCGCTGTTCCGGCGCAGCGCGGCGTGGAAACGCTGTGGCTCGGCCAGGGTGGCGAGCGCGTGAATCTGCTGTGGCGGGATGAAGCGGGGCAGGCCCGCATCGAACAGTTCGATCTGAACGGCTATGCCTGGGGTTCGCTGACGGTGGCATCCAGCCACTGGACCGGCGCGTATGGCATTCATCCGGGCGATGACAGCGTGCTATTGCTGGAGCGTGCAGGCGATTCAGCGGATGGGTATGCGCTGCTGCGTCAGCAGCTGGATGGTGGTGCCCACCGCGTGCCCGTCCGTTTTCCTCCGTTGTCGGAAGGGCAAACGCTACAGATCGATCGCATCGTGGCGGTGACGGCGCAGGATCAGCTGGCGATCGATGCGCGCGTGCTGGATCGCAGCCGGCAGCCAGTGGAGCGTCGCCTGATGTTGCTGGCGACAACCGGCGAGATGCTGGGGCAGTATTCCGCACCCGCGCAGACATCCTCGCGTTTTCTGAAAATCGCCGACGGCTATCTGTGGGTGGAAACCTGTGCACAAGCGGCGGCCGGACAGTGTGTCATGCGGTTTGTGGAGCTGGATGAGCGGCTGCAAGTGGAGCGTGAGCACGACGTCGTGCTTGCCGATGTGGGACCCGATCCGGTGCTGCTGCCGGGCGAGAGCCTGTTCCCCACGACAACCGGCACGTATGCCCTGCTGGAAGCGGATGATTTGGCGGCATTCATGCTGTGCCGGTTCGACCAAGCCTGGCGCCAGCAATGGTGTGAGCGTGTTGGTGAAGCACAGCCATTTGGCATTGGTATTCACGCGCTCGATGCAGCATCGGTGCGCGCGGCCGTGGATAGTGGCGAGGATCTGTATCTCAGCTTCGTGGTCGAAAATACCCGCAGTGGAATCCGGGGTGCCTATCATCCCCAATCGATGGTGGACGGGCGTGATGCATCGGAATCGCGCATCGAACTGTCCGGCACTCGCGCACGTACCGTGCATCTTCTTAAATATGCCCGTGATGGTCGCCGCCTGACGGCTGTGAAGCATACATCCTTCAAGCAACAGGGCAGCCTGATGTTGGCGCAGGGGTATGACATGCAGTTCACGCCGACACACACCTCGCCTGGAATATGTGAGGTGTCGCAGACCGTGGTGGCGCCGGCGGGTGGACTGCTGAGCGTGAGCCGATTCTGTCGCGGCGACGAAACGGGAAGCGAGTGGCGCCTCGCGCGCTGGCAGTGAGGTTGATGTCGATCCGTTCTATACTCGGGCCAGTGGTGATTGGCCAGGATGGAACACAGCATGACAACAACCGATATTCAGATTCGCACGCTTTCGCTTGAGCAGCCCTGGCAGTGGTTGCGCAGGGGCTGGGAGGATTTCAAGCGCGTTCCTCTGGTGGGTGCGGCGCATGGGGTAGTGGTGGCGGGATTCGGCGCGTTGCTGTTGCTGCTGGCCTACGATCAGTTCTGGCTGCTGGCGGGTGCGTTCACGGGATTCCTGGTGGTGGCGCCGGTGCTGGCGGTGGGTCTGTATGCGGTGAGTCGCGCGCTCGAACACAATCAGCCGGTGGGATTCATGCTGGTGTGGCGCACCTGGATGAGCTGGCGTGGCCATCCCCATCACGACTGGCGGCTGGTGAAATTCAGTCTGCTGCTGGGGCTGGCCGGCACTGGCTGGGTGCTGACGTCCGCCGCGCTGATCACCTTGCTGGCGCCGGAGCCGATCCGCCAGCCGCTGGATTTTCTGCGTCACATTGTCATTTCCCGCGAGCATTTTATTTTTGAAATCTGGCTGGCGCTGGGCGGCGCGCTGGTGGCGCCGATGTTTGCGTCGAGTGTGGTGACGCTGCCGTTGTTGCTCGACCGGCGCATTGGTGTGCTCGATGCGGTGCTGGTGAGCTGGCGCGTGGTGATGGCCAATCCGCTGCCGATGGCCTTGTGGGCGGGGGTGATCATGCTGCTGGCGCTGCTGGGCATGCTCGGCTTTGTCATGGGCTGCGCAGTGGTGATCCCGGTGCTCGGGCATGCCAGCTGGCACGCCTATCGCGACGCGGTGGATGCCAGTGCACTGCCACAGCGCGAAGGAGGCTGACCCATGGACAATGCCGTAATGGGTTTTACCGAAGATCAGATTGCCACCTTCGGTCTCACCGTGGGCGTCACCGCCTTCATGCTGTACATGCTGTTCATCGTGTGGAAGCTGGCGCAGGATTCCAAGGCCGGCCGTTTTGGTACCTTCGTGATTTTTCTGGTGCTGGCGTTGGGCATGGTGGGGTTTGTGGCGAAGGGGATCATTCAGTGGATGCTGGCGATTGAATGACGTGCCGATGGTCTGCCGGTACACTCTGGTGATGTTCACCTGCTCAGGAGATTGTGTATGGCCACTCCCCGCGTTCTCGTGTTTGCCGGCAGTGCCCGGCGCGAATCCCTCAACAAGAAACTGTCACAGGTGGCGGCACGTCAGGCGGAAAAGGCGGGCCTTGCAGTGACCTGGATCGATCTGCGGGATTATCCGCTGCCGCTGTACGACGGCGATCTGGAAGCGGAACATGGCATTCCCGACAATGCGCGCAAACTGCGGGATCTGTTTCTGTCGCATCAGGGTTTGATCGTGGCGTCGCCGGAGTACAACAGTTTCATCACGCCGCTGCTGAAAAATACGCTCGACTGGATTTCCCGCCGCGATGGCGCTATCGACGGCCTCACCGCGTTTCGCAACAAAGTGGGGCTGGTGCTGTCGGCGTCGCCCGGCGCGTTTGGCGGCATGCGCAGCCTGGCATTGATCCGCCAGTTGCTGAGTCATCTGGGCGTGACGGTGTTGCCGGAACAGCTGGCACTGCCCCGCGCCCATGAGGCGTTTGCAGACGATGGATCGTTGAAGGATGCGCAGATGTTGCAGCGGCTGGATGACATGGTGCAGCGACTGGCGCTGGTGTTGCGGAGCTGGCCTTGATGGTGGTTGTGTCGAACGTGCCGATAGACATCGGATGAAGCACCGGGCCTTGCGGCCCGGTTCAGAGGATCAGTTTTTCGGTTTCAGACTTTCCTTGTGCACCGCGTTCACGTCTTCACCTTTGTGCTGCAGGTCGGCGTGGTAGGAGGAACGCACCAGCGGGCCGCTCGCCACGTTACTGAAGCCGAGTTGCTCGCCATACACGCGGAATTCATCAAACTCCGCCGGCGTGACGAAGCGATCCACCGGCGCGTGCTCGCGGCTCGGCTGCAGGTACTGGCCGATGGTGATCATGTCCACGTTGTGGGTGCGCAGGTCGCGCAGCACTTCCAGCACTTCCTCGTTGGTTTCACCCAGGCCCACCATGATGCCGGACTTGGTGGGCACGTGGGGCACGCGCTCCTTGAAACGCTTGAGCAGGTCCAGCGACCACTGGTAGTCGGAGCCGGGGCGGATGGCTTTGTACATCCGGGGCACGTTCTCCAGGTTGTGGTTGAATACGTCCGGCGGATCGGCGGCCATGATGTCCAGCGCGATTTCCATGCGGCCGCGAAAATCCGGCGCCAGCACTTCGATCTTGGTGTTGGGCGACTGCTCGCGCACGGCGCGAATGCACTGGGCGAAGTGATCGGCGCCGCCATCGCGCAGATCGTCGCGGTCCACCGAGGTCACCACCACGTACTTCAGGCCCAGGGCGGCAACGGATTCTGCCAGGTGCTTGGGTTCGTTGGGGTCGAGCGGATTGGGACGGCCGTGGGCCACGTCGCAGAACGGGCAGCGCCGGGTGCAGATGTCGCCCATGATCATGAAGGTGGCGGTGCCGCCGCCGAAGCATTCCGGCAGGTTGGGGCAGGAGGCTTCTTCACACACGGTGTGCAGCTTCTGCTCCCGTAACAGGTTCTTCACCCGCTGCACCTCACCGTTGGCCGGCACCCGGACGCGAATCCAGTCCGGCTTGCGGGGCAGATCCACGGTGGGAATGACCTTCACGGGAATCCGGGCCACTTTTTCGGCACCGCGCAGCTTTTCGCCTTGCTGGACGGACTTCTTGACGGGGGCGGGGGTGGAGCCGCAGGGGGTGCCGGATGGGGGTACTTCGGGATTCATTCGGGGGTCCAGGGGGTGGTGCTGTGATGGGCTTCAGTATATCCCAGATTGGCGCTCAGATAATGGGCGAGACGGGCGCGGATGGCCGCGAAATCCGGGGCATTTACAAATTCTTTCACCTGGGCCATCTGCATGCCCTGATAGCCACAGGGGTTAATGCGCAGGAAGGGCTCCAGGTCCATGTCGATGTTGAGGGCCAGGCCATGGAAGGAGCAGCCGTGGCGGATGCGCAGGCCGAGGGAGGCGATCTTGCGGCCCTGGGTGTAGACGCCGGGGGCGTCGGCGCGAGGGGCGGCGTCGATACCCTGTTCCGCAAGGGTTTGCACCAGACTCTGTTCGATGGCGGATACCAGATCCCGCGCGCCCATTTTCTTGCGGCGCAGGTCGAGCAGCAGGTAGCCCACCAGTTGGCCGGGGCCGTGGTAGGTGACCTGGCCGCCGCGATCCACCTGCACGATGGGGATGTTGCCGGGGGCCAGCACGTGTTCGGCCTTGCCCGCCTGACCCTGGGTGAACACCGGCGGATGCTGCAGGAACCAGATTTCGTCGCCGGTGGTGTCGGTGCGGATATCGGTGAGCTGCTGCATGGCGTGCCACGTGGACACGTAGTCCACGGTGCCGAGGTCACGGAACAGGATGCGTTGTGCGGGCGAGTCAGCGGCCATGGTCACAGGGTCTGGGTGACTTCGTCGCGGGCGTGCAGGGCCTGGTAGAGCGCTTCGAGCTGTTCTTTGGTGTCGAAGCGCACGGTGGCGGTGACGGAAATGTATTTGCCGCTGCTGCTGGGTTTGGTGCGGATGGTGCTGCTATCGAAGTTGGTCACGTGCGCGGTGACGACTTCGATCACCACGTCCACAAGCGGATGGTGGGACAGGCCCAGCACCTTGATGTCGTGCTGGCAGGGGAATTCCCAGATGTCGGGGTTGATGGGCATGGTGTTCAAGGTCCTGATCGTACGGGTTTAACTGTAATTGGGGCGGAAGCACGGCATTTGCACGCGGCTCAGGCCATCAATGCCCGCCGGAACTCCGCATAACATTCCGCCATTTTACGCCAGAGCGGCCCCGGCCGCCCATCGCCGACGGGCTTGCCGTCCAGGGCCACCACCGGGCGCACGCCACGGGTCGAGCTGCTGATCCACACCTCATCAGCAGACTGCAGCAGCCGGGGATCGACAAACGACTCCAGCAACGACAGGCCATGCCGGCCCGCCAGTTCGATGACCAGATCGCGGGTGATGCCACCCAGTACATCCGGCCCGGCGCAGGGCGTCAGGATCTCGCCCTCGCTCACCACGAACACATTGCTGGTGGAACCTTCTGTCACCCAGCCGCTGCGGATCAGGATCGCCTCGTCGCAGCCGGCGGCCCGGGCCTGTTCCCGCAGCAGCACATTGGCCAGCAGTGTCACGGCCTTGATGTCGCAGCGGCTCCAGCGGATGTCGTCGCAGGTGATGCAGCGCAGGCCGGTTTCGTCATCCAGGCTGCGGGTGTCCGGATCTTCCAGCGTCGTGCAATAGGCAAAGATGGTGGGCGGACATTCCGCCGGAAAACGATGATCCCGCAGATTCGGTGCGCCGCGGGTGATCTGCAGATACAGCGATTGGTGGCCGCCGCCGTTGTGCGCCACCAGACCATTCAGCACATCCGTCCATTCCGCCAGCGTGTGCGGCGCGGCAATGCCGATGGCATCCAGACTGCGCTGCATGCGCGCCAGATGCGGTTCCAGGCGGAACAGTGTGCCGGCGTAGCAGGGGATGACCTCATACACGCCGTCGCCAAACAGAAAGCCCCTGTCGAGAGGCGATATGCGCGCTTCGTCCAGGGGCAGATACAGGCCGTTCAGATAGGCGAACGGCAGATTGGCGGGTTGGGCGGCCATGCCGGCGCCTCAGCTGATCCAGCCTTTCACCAGCAGCACCAGCCAGTGCCACAGGCGGGTGAACAGGCCACCTTCGTCCACTGCTTCCAGCGCCACCAGCGGCTGGGTGGCAATCACCTTGCCATCCAACGTCAGTTTCACGGTGCCTACCTGCTGACCCAGGGTGATGGGCGCTTCGAGCAATTCCGGCACTTCCAGTTCCGCCGTCACGTCCTTGCTGGCGCCACGGGGAATGGTGATGAAAATGTCCTCCGCCACGCCCAGCTTGATCGTGCTGGCGTTACCCATCCAGATCTCGGGCTCGATCAGGCTGGTCTGGGCGCTGTAGCTTTTCGCGGTTTCGAAGAAGCGGAAACCGTAGGTGATCAGCTTCTGGCTTTCTGCCGCCCGTTCCTTCTCGGAATTGGTGCCCATCACGACGGCGATCAGGCGAATGTCATCGGTCTTGGCGGAGGACACCAGGCAGTAGCCGGCTTCCTCGGTGTGACCGGTCTTGATGCCATCCACGCTGGCGTCCTGCCACAGCAAGGTGTTGCGGTTGGGCTGGCGGATGTCGTTGTAGGTGAATTCCTTCTCGGCGTAGAGCGCGTAGTCTTCCGGGTGATCGAAGATGATGTGGCGGGCCAGGGTGGCCAGGTCGCGGGCGGTGGTGTAGTGCTGTTCGGCGGGCCAGCCGGTAGCGTTCTGGAAGTGGCTGCCAGTCATGCCCAGCTGGCGGGCAGTCTTGTTCATCAGATCGGCAAAGGCATCTTCGCTGCCGGCGATGTATTCGGCTACGGCGATGCTGGCGTCATTGCCCGACTGGATGATGATGCCGCGCATCAGGTCTTCGAGTTTCACCTGGGTGCCGACGCGCACGTACATTTTCGAGCCGCCCTTGCGCCAGGCCTTCTCGCTGATGGGCACCATGTCGGTCATTTTCAGATCGCCGGTCTGCAGGCGTTCCGACGCAATGTAAGCCGTCATCATCTTGGTGAGGCTGGCGGGCGGCAGGCGTTCGTCGGCGTTGTACTCGGTGATCACGTGACCGGTGCGGGCGTCGATCAGCAGCCAGGATTTGGCGCTGAGCGTGGGCGCCGCCGGAATCATCCGACTGTTGGCATGCGCCGGAAGGTGCAGGAAAACGCTGAGGGTGAAGACGATCAGAAAGGAAACGCGTGTCAGGGTCATGGCAAAACCAGATGTTGAAACAGGGAGTGGAACGGGGCAGCAGGTACAGCCCGGAAAATTCCCGGCATGGTACCACAGCGCCCCGCCATTGTGGCGTTCAACGCCGGATCAGCAGCGGTGATCCCAGGCCGGCGTCGCGAATACTTTGAGCCACTTGTTGCGCGGTCGGTTCCGATTCGAACGGGCCAACCCGCACCCGGTGAATGTCGCTGCGGCCATTTTCCGCCTGTGAATGAATGCCGACCGGTGCCGAGGTGGCGCCCATGATCTGCTGCTGCAGGCGGACGGCAGTGTTGATGTCGGCAAAGGCCCCCACCTGCAGATAGATCTGGCCACTGGCCACCGGCGCGGAGGCGGGCGCTGTTGTCGGAGCCGGCGCAGGGCGATAGACCGTTGGCGGCGATTCGCGCCCCGGCTCACCCGGATCGATGGCTTCCACCACGACATTGGCAGTGCCCTTGTTGGCGTAGCCCAGCTTGTGAGCAGCGGCGAACGATAGATCGATGATGCGACCTTCGTGGAACGGGCCGCGATCATTCACCCGCACCACGATGCGCTTGCCGTTGTCCAGATTGGTGACCCGCACATAGGTGGGCAGCGGCAGGGTTTTGTGGGCGGCGGTCATGGCGTAGGGATCGTAGGGTTCCTGGCTCGACGTGGCGCGGCCGGAAAACTTCTTGCCATACCAGGAAGCGATGCCTTTCTCGCGATAACCCGAACTGCTGGGCAGGACCTGGTAGGTCTTGCCCAGCACCTTGTAAGGGCTGTGGTTGCCGTAGCGTGCGCGGGGTTCCCACTTCGGCACAGCATCGGGAATCCTCGACCAGTCCAGATGTTCGTCCGGCGCGCTGTCCTTGATGTGCCAGTCTGCCGGATAGTCGATGCCGGAATCCTGATACGGACCGCGGGTGCCGGGCTTTTTCGCGGGTTGCGTGCTGCAGCCGGCCAGCACCAGCGCCAGGCTGGCCAGCAGCAAAATTACTGCGCGCATCATGCCTTTTCCAGCTTGGCGCGCAGCGCTTCACTCAGTTGATACACGGCCAGGGAGTACAGCGGGCTGCGGTTGTAGCGCGTGATCACGTAGAAATTGTTGAGCGCGATCCAGTATTCGATGCCGTCGGCACCTTCCAGGCGCAGCGCCGTGGCCTTGGCCTTGGCGTCGAAATCCTGATCCGGTTCCAGCCCGCGCTTGCGCAAATCCGCCACGGTGAGCACCGGCGTCAGATCCTGGTTCACCACGCTGTCGAGGCTGGATTCCTTGTCGTCGTCTCCCATGTAGCGCGCCAGGCTCGCCACCGGTTGGGTCTGATCCCAGCCGTGCTGCTTGAAGTAATTGGCCACGCTGCCGATGGCGTCCACCGGGTTGTTGATCAGGTCGATGTGATTGTCGCCATCGAAATCCACCGCGAAATTGCGGTAGCTGCTGGAAATGAATTGCGGGAAGCCCATGGCGCCGGCGTAGGAGCCGGTGGCGGTCATCAGATCGATGTGGGCTTCTTCTTTCAGATGCAGAAAATGCTTCAGCTCGCTGCGGAAGAACGGTGCGCGGGGCGGATAGTCGAAGGCCAGCGTGGCCAGGGCATCGACCACGCGGAAGCTGCCCTTGTTGCCGCCGTAGCGGGTTTCGACGCCGATGATGGCGAGGATGATGTAGCGCGATACGCCGAATTCCTTTTCCGCCCGCGCCAGGGTTTCTGCGTGCGTCTTGTGGAAGGCGATGCCGCCGTCGATGCTTCTGTCGTTGACGAAGATGGGCCTGTACTCGGCCCAGGTTTTGGTTTTTTCCGCCGGGCGGGCGATGGCTTCCAGAATGCTGTCCTTGCGGGTGGCGCTGGCGAGCAGGGCTTCAACATCGGCGCGCTTGAATTTGCCTTCGGCCACGACTTCATCCACAAAGCCCTTGGCCAGCGGATGTTGCAGATAGTTGGCAGACTTTTCGGCACTGGTGAGGGCCGACGACACGGACAGCAGCAGAACGGATGCAGCCACCAGGGCAGTACGGCGAGGCTGACGGCGCAAGACATTCATGAAGGTTCGGATTCCCCCGGCGTGTGTGCGATTTGATTTCCCTGACATCGTTTTATCCTTGTATAAGCGTAAATGTTGCGAAATCCGCTGCGGGCGTCAAGGCCCGCGTCAGGTGGGCACCAGCTTGCGATGGGTCTGGATCGACATCAGGATGCCGAACCCCGCCATCAGGGTGACCGCCGACGTGCCGCCATAGCTCACCAGTGGCAGCGGCACACCCACCACCGGCAGAATCCCGCTCACCATGCCAATGTTGACGAACACGTACACAAAAAACGTCAGCGTGATGGAACCCGCCACCAGACGCGAATACGTATCCTGGGCATTCATGGCGATGTAAGTGCCGCGCGCGATGATGGCGAAATAGATCAGCAGCAGCGCGCACACGCCGAGCAGGCCGAATTCTTCGGCCAGCACCGCGATGATGAAATCGGTATGACTTTCCGGCAGAAAATCCAGATGGGCCTGGGTGCCGTTGAGCCAGCCCTTGCCTTCGATGCCGCCGGAACCGATGGCAGTCTTCGATTGGGTGATGTTCCAGCCCGAGCCCCAGCGATCCATTTCCGGATTGAGGAAGGTGAGCACGCGCTGGCGTTGGTAGTCGTGCATCACCATCCAGAGTCCGGCACCTGCGGGAATTGCTGCCACCACCAGGCCGGCGATGTAGCGCCAGCTGAGGCCGGACAGAAACAGGGCGATAAAGCCGGCGCTGGCGATCAGCAGCGCCGTGCCCAGATCCGGCTGCTTGGCAATCAGCACCGCCGGCACCAGCATCAGGGCTGACGCAAGCAGCACCGGTTTCCAGCCGGGGGGCAGTGATCGTTCCGACAGGTACCAGGACACCATCAAGGGCACCATCAGCTTCATCAGTTCCGACGGCTGGAAGCGGCCGAAGCCCGGCAACGCCAGCCAGCGTTGCGCGCCTTTGGCTTCAGCACCGGCCACCAGCACCGCCACCAGCAGACCCAGTCCGATGCCATAGAGCCAGGGCGTCCAGCGTTTGTAGGTGCGGGGAGGAATCTGTGCCAGCACCAGCATCACGGCCATGCCCACGGCAAAACGCGACAGCTGGCGCACGATGGTATCCATGCTCTGGCCGCTGCCGCTGTAGAGTACGAATAGCCCCACGCAGATCAGCACGACAATACCGCCGAGCAGGGGCAGGTCGATGTGCACCGCCTGGCTCAGGCTGATGCGGCGGGTGACCGGATTGCGCAATGCGTCGAGGCGGAACGGGAAATCCTGGTTCATGGCGCGGCCGCTCCGGTGAAGGTGTTGTCGATCTGATCTTCGGCAAGGGATTCGAAATAGGCGTCGAACACCTGGCGTGCCACTGGCGCTGCCGCCGAGCCACCGCCGCCGCCATTTTCCACCAGAATCGCCAGCGCGATGCGAGGCTCCTTCACCGGCGCGAATCCCACGAACAGCGCGTGATCCTTGTGCCATTCCTTCAGCTTGCTGGCGTCGTAGGATTCACCCTGCTTGATGGCGACCACTTGGGCTGTGCCGGTTTTGCCCGCGATGTCATAGGTCAGATCCTGGTTGATGCCCCTGGCGGTACCGGTGGCGCTGTGAATGACATCGCGCATGGCATCAATGGTGGCGTCCCAGTCCTGGGGATTGTTCAGCTTGATCTGCTCCATTGGCTTGTCGTCGATGGTGGGGTCGTCGCCCACCAGACGTGCCATGCGCGGATGCACCATCTTGCCCCGGTTGGCGAGGATCGCGGTGGACAGTGCCAGCTGCAGCGGCGTGCTCAGCATGTAGCCCTGGCCGATGCCCACGATCAGGGTTTCCCCCGGATACCAGGCCTGGTTCATGGCCGCGCGTTTCCAGGCCCGCGATGGCATCAGACCCGGTCGCTCGTTGGGCAGATCGATGCCGGTGCGCTTGCCCAGCCCAAACGGCAGAAAGAAATCATGAATGCGATCCACCCCCATCTTGAAGGCCAGATCATAGAAATAGGTGTCGCAGGATTGCACGATGGCGGTTTTCAGATTCACCACACCGTGGCCCCACTTCTTCCAGTCGCGGTAGTAGTGGTTGTCGTTGTCCAGCTTGTAAAAACCCGGATCGTAGATGGAACGCCCCCAGTCGGTGAAACCGTAATGCAGCCCCGCCAGCCCCATGATCGGCTTGATGGTGGAGCCCGGCGGATACTGTCCCTGCAAGGCGCGGTTGTAGAGCGGGCGCTCGAGGGAATCCTGCAGTTCCTGGTAGCTCTTGTAGTCGATGCCGGTGACGAACAGGTTGGGATCGAAGCCCGGCATCGACACGAATGCGAGCACGCCGCCGGTGGAAGGCTCGATCGCCACGATGGCACCGCGCCGGCCGTCCAGTGCCTTCACCGCTGCAATCTGGGTGGGCAGATCCAGATACAGCATCAGATCGGCACCGGGCACCGGATCAGTACGCTCCAGCACCCGGGTGATGCGGCCACGGGCGTCGGTTTCGATGGTCTGGAAGCCCACGGTGCCGTGCAGCTGGTCTTCATAGAAGGCTTCGACGCCGGTTTTGCCCACATGCTCGGTGCCGCTGTAGTTGGTGGCGTCGAGGGTCTGCAATTCCTTTTCATTGATGCGGCCCACATAGCCCACCGCGTGGGACAGCATGTCGTTCCAGGGATAGTGGCGCACCAGATAGGCGTCCAGGGTGACACCGGGCAGGCGATGCTGGTTGACCGCGATGATGGCGATTTCTTCTTCCGTCAGCTTGAACTTCAGCGCCACTGGCGTGTTCGGGCGCTGGCGCTGCTGCAGCCGTTTGTGGAAGCGGTCGATCAGGGCGTCGTCCAGCGCAATCAGTTCACCGATGTGGGTGATGGTGGCGTTGATGTCCGGGCTTTGTTCCTTGGTGATGCTGACGGCGTAGTGGGGGCGGTTGTCGGCCAGCAGGGTGCCGTTGCGATCCATGATCAGGCCCCGGGTCGGCCCGATGGGTTCCACCGTGATGCGGTTTTCGTCCGCCATGGTGCGGTACTTTTCGTACTGGAACACCTGCAGCCACACCATGCGGGCGATCAGCGCCAGCATCAGCAGAAACACCAGCGACAACGCCACCACGCTGCGGCGGGCGAAGACTCGGGTCTCGCGGTAGTGATCTTTCAGGGTGATGGGTCTTGGCATGGATTACCGGTGGTACGGATGGCCTTTTAGGATAGACCACGCCCGATACAATTGTTCTGCAATCAAAACGCGCACGAGTGGGTGGGGCAGTGTCAGATCCGACAGCGACCAGCTTTCCCGCGCCTTGCTGCGGCACTGGGGCGCCAGTCCTTCCGGCCCGCCGATCAGCAGCGCCACATGGTTACCCTGCTGCAGCAGTTTTTCAAGTTGTTGCGCGAGTTTTTCGGTGGAAAGCCGCTTGCCCTGCACGTCCAGTGTGATCACGTAATCGTTCGGGTGAACCGCCGCCAGCATCTGCTCGCCTTCCTTGTCGGTGATGCGCTCCACGTCGGCGTTCTTGCCGCGCTTGCCGGCGGGGATTTCCACCAGCTCCAGCGTCACATCCTGGTTCAGGCGCTTGCGGTATTCCTCAAAGCCTTCGTTCACCCAGTCGGGCATTTTGGTGCCCACTGCGATCAGGCGGATGCGCATACGTGATCAGCCCTGGGCGGAATCCTGCGGGCTCATGCTCCAGAGCTTTTCCAGATCGTAGAAGCGGCGGGTGTCCGGCAGCATGATGTGCACGATGATGTCGCCCAGATCCACCAGCACCCACTCGGCGGCTTCCTCGCCTTCCACGCCCAGGGGCATGATGCCGGCGTCCTTCACCCGTTCCCGCACCCGGTCGGCGATGGATTTCACATGCCGGTTCGAGGTGCCGCTGGCCACGATCATCAGGTCGGCCACGCTGGTGAGGGGTTTGACATCCAGAATGACGATGTCCTTGGCTTTGATGTCTTCGAGGGCGTCGATGACGAGGGCTTTGAGTGCGTTCAGTTCAGTCATGGGCGAGGTCGGTTGTCCTTTGGCGATAGAGGTCATGGTGTTCAATACAGCTCGTGTTGTTCAATATAGCCCCGTACGGAATCCGGTAACAGAAAGCGGGGTGAAATGCCCAGGGCCATCTGCGCGCGCAGGTGAGTGGCGGAGATGTCGAGGGCGGTGGAATCGTAGACGCAGATGCTGCCGGCGGGCGCTTCCAGCAGGCCGGTGTGATCGACGCGGCGGCGTTGCAACTGGCGGGCCTCTTCCGATCCGGGCGCAGGTTCGTTCGCGCCAGGCCGATGGGCGATCCACAAGTGGGCCAGTTCCAGAATGCGCTGCCACTGGTGCCAGGTGGTGAACTGGCAGAAGGCGTCCATACCCATCAGGAAGATGATGCGGGTGTCTTCGCCCAGTTGTTGGCGCAGATGGGTAAGGGTTTCCACGCTGTACGATGGCGCGTCGCGGCGGATTTCCCAGTCGTCCACGGTGAAGCCGGGCACGCCTGCGCAGGCCAGTGTTGTCATGGCCAGACGGTGGTGCGCGCTGCTGGTGGGTGTGGCGCGATGGGGTGGTACATGGCAGGGAATCAGCCGGGTTTCCCGCAGGCCCAGGCGCGTATGCGCTTCCCAGGCCAGACGCAGGTGGCCGTTGTGGATCGGATCGAACGTTCCCCCGAGTACGCCGATGGCGTTAACGGCGGATATGGCCATCACCCAGCACGATGTATTTCTGCGAGGTCAATCCTTCCAGCCCCACAGGCCCTCGGGCGTGGATCTTGTCGGTGGAAATGCCGATCTCGGCGCCCAGGCCGTATTCGAAACCGTCGGCAAAGCGGGTGGACGCATTCACCATCACCGACGCGGAATCCACTTCGGTGAGGAAGCGCCTTGCCAGTGTGTAATTCTCGGTGACGATGGCGTCGGTGTGTTGTGAGCTGTAGGTGTTGATGTGATCGATAGCCGCGTCGAGATCATCCACGATGCGGATCGACAGGATCGGCGCCAGATATTCGGTTTTCCAGTCTTCTTCGGTGGCAGGCTTGCAAGAGATGATCTTTTGCGTGCGTGCACAGCCGCGCAGTTCCACACCTTTGGCGGTGTACTGGTCTGCCAGGGTGGGCAGCACTTTTTCCGCCACGGCCTGATGCACCAACAGGGTTTCCATGGTGTTGCAGGTGCCGTAACGGTGGGTTTTGGCGTTCATGGCGATGTTGATGGCCTTGTCCAGATCCGCCTGGGCGTCGATATAGACGTGGCAGATGCCATCCAGGTGCTTGATCACCGGCACGCGGGCGTCGCGGCTGATACGCTCGATCAGGCCCTTGCCGCCGCGCGGCACGATCACGTCCACGTATTGCGGCATGGTGATCAGTTCACCCACGGCGGCGCGGTCGGTGGTTTCCACCACTTGCACCACGGTTTGCGGCAGGCCGGCTTTTTCCAGGCCCTCACGGATGCAGGCGGCAATCGCCTGGTTGCTGTGAATGGATTCGGAGCCGCCGCGCAGCACCGTGGCGTTGCCGGACTTCAGGCACAGGCTGGCGGCTTCCACCGTCACGTTGGGGCGGGATTCATAGATGATGCCGATGACGCCGAGGGGCACTCGCATCTTGCCCACTTGAATGCCGCTGGGGCGATAGCTCATGCCGGTGATTTCGCCCACCGGATCGGGCAGGGCGGCCACTTGCTGCAGGCCTTCGATCATGGCGTCGATGCGGGCGGGGGTGAGTTCCAGGCGATCCAGCAGAGCGGCGTCCAGGCCGTTGCTGCGACCATTCGCCATGTCCTTCTGGTTGGCGCTGATCAGCTCGGCGCGGCGGGCATCGATGGCGCTGGCAATGGCGCTCAGGGCCTGGTTCTTCACCCCGGTGTTGGCCTTGCCGATGATGCGCGAGGCGGCGCGGGCCTGTTGCCCCACTTTGGCCATATAGGCGATTACATCCATTGAACGGTAAACCTTTGCGTGCGTTGGAAAAGGCGACGGTAGTCGGCCGATTATACCGGGAATGGACGGGGTAGGCCATGAACCCGCGGAGGCGGGCTCAGTGCAGGTGGGCCATGCGGATACGATTGAGATCGCCGGATTGCGACAACTTCAAAAACTTGTTCACCAGATGTGGATCGAGCTGGTGCCCCGCCAACCGTTGCAATTCATTGCAGGCGGCTTCCTCACCCCAGGCCGCCTTGTAAGGCCGGCGCGAGCGCAAAGCGTCATACACATCAACAATCGCCACGATGCGGGCGCTGAACGGAATCAGCTGGCCTTTCAAACCATAGGGATAGCCGCTGCCATCGAAACGTTCGTGATGGGCCACGGCAATATCGGCGGCATGGCGGAAGAACGGCTTGTCACCCAGGATTTCTTTGCCTTTGATCGGATGCGTGCGCATGATCTGCCATTCGGCTTCGGTCAGCGGGCCGGGTTTGGTGAGAATGGCGTCGGGAATGCCCAGCTTGCCCACGTCATGCATCATGCTGCTGTAGCCATATTCCCGCGCTGTGCGTTCATCCAGCCCCAGGTAACTGGAGAAGGTTTCCACGTACTCCTTCACCCGGGCGATGTGATCGGCGGTATCCAGATCCTTCAGATCACAGGCCACCGCCAGCTTGTAGATGGCCTCCACATTGGCGTCGAACAGATCCTGGGTGCGCTGTTCAACCTTGTCTTCCAGCAGCGCGCTCAGCTCGATTAGTTCCTGGTTGAGGCGGAACTGCTCCTTGCTGAAATGGCGTGACCGCAAATGCGCCTGCACCCGCGCGCGCAATTCCTCTTCGCGGAACGGCTTCTGGATGTAGTCGTTGGCGCCCTGATTGAGCAGATCGAACAGCACCGGCTTTTCCTGTTCGGTGGAAATCACGATCAGCGGAATCTGGTCGAACTGATGATGGGAGCGGATCAGGTTGCACAGTTCGCGACCGTCCATGCGCGGCATGTACAGGTCGGCGATGATCATGTCCACGTCGGGATTTTTCTGCAGGGTCTGCCAGGCGCTGTTGCCGTCTTCGCACAGCAAGACCTCGCAATTCATCGAACCCAGCACCTGCTCATAAAACTGCTGCAGCGACGGGCTGTCTTCGGCGACCAGCACGGTGTGGCGTTGATCGGACAGGCGATGGTGCAGGGAAGTCGTCTGGAATTCGAACAGCACGGCGTTCAACCTCGATTGCAAAAACAGGGGGGAGGGAATACGGGGAATCAGATCCAGGGCACCGACAGCCTGAGCGCGCTGGCGTTCGTCGCCGGTGGGGCTGTCGCTGAGCAGCATAACCGGCGTGATCACGGTGCGTTCGTTCAGCTTCAATTGCCGGCACAGGCGAAAGCCGTCGCCATCCTGCTGCTGCACGTTGATGAGAATCAGATCGGGCTGGGCGCTGAGGGCCGCGCTGCGCAGCGCATGAGGGCCGCGGCACTGGATCAGCTCGATGGGCATCTGGCCCAGTTGTTGGCGATAAAACGTACCCAGATGACTATCCGGGTCGCACAGCAAAACCCTTTTGCTACCGTCCATGTGTCAGTCCTGTCGCAACAGAAAACTACCCTGTGCGCGATCAGCATTCTTGACCGCACACCTGGTATGACTATAGCGGATTCCCGCCCCCTGTCAGGGGGCGGTTAGAACGTGACTTAGAACGAATGGTTCTTCAGAACCAAACAGAAAGGAATAACCGGGTGACAGTAGCGTCGAAGCTGTAGAGGGGTTCGGTGCCGGGTTCCCGGCCTTCCACGCGCAGGTCGCGGAAGTTGTTGTAATCGAAGTTGATGAAATCCAGCATCAGGTTGGCCGAGGCCTTTTCCACCCAGTTACCGGCCCACTGGGGTTTGAATTCGTAGCTGATGCCCAGGCCGAAGGTGGTGTCGGTGAAATCACTCAACTCCTTGTCGCGGGCACGATACTGGAATTCCCTGGAGCGGCTGAACAGGTCGGAATAGAACTCGGCTTCGGACTGCTTGTAGTAGCGAACCTTGGCTTCGGCCGTCCAGTGTTCGAGGAAGGTCTGGATGTAGCCGAACTCGATGTTGTAGCCGCTGATTTCCCAGGTGTCGTTGAAACGCCGGTAGTCGAACAGGAAGGCAGCGCGGATGGGCAGGTAGTAGCGCCCGCGCACGGCAAAAGCATGGCTGGTGTGGGTTTCCGGATACAGCTCGGGTTCGTAGGAATAGCCGCTTTCGGTGCGGAAACGCACGGAGCGGTAGGGATTATTCAGAAACCCTTCATCGGTGATGATGTTGTAGTTGAAATTCATGATCAGGTTTTTGGTCATCACCTGAGTCCAGCTGAACTGGTAGTTCTGGCGCCGGATGTCTTCGTTGAAGGTGGGGTCGGTGCTCATGCCCACATCGTCGGCGCCGTAGGCATAGCTCAGGGACAGGGTGGACAGGTCGCCGAAGAAATCCTGGCTGATGCCGAGGAAGTAGGTGGTGGCGTCGTAATCGTTTTCGCTGCTGGTGGTCATGCCCAGGCTGAGGATGGTCTTGTTCAGCAGGTAGTCACCGCTGACGCTGTATTCGGTACGCTCCTCGGTGTAGGGGCTGGCGGTGGTGACTACGTCGATGGAGGCGGAGGACACCTGATCCACGTAGTAGTTGGCGCTGAGGGACACGCTGTCGGAAACCGCTTTGCGCACCAGCACCGACGGGCCGTCGATGGTCATGCCACCGCCTTCATACTTGTGATACATGATGTCGGCACGATCGGCGGGCAGAACGGCGGCCTGTGCGCCGCTGCTCAGCAGCAGCGCCAGAACCAGTAGCAGAATGCGACGTGGATCAGTTGCAGCCACAGCCACCTCCGCCGCCACCTTCGGCACCGCGGGCGCCTTCCCGCGCCTGGTAAACGTGGTGCAGATATACCTGCGCCACCGGATCACGGCTGAAGCTCATGATCGGGTCCGCCAGGTTGGTGCGCTCATAGGGTTTCACCCAGGGTTTGACGGTGCTGCAGCCCGACACCAGCACCGCTGCCAGTGTCAGCAGCACCAGCGCCCGCAGGCGTTTCATCGATCGGTTTGCGCGTGTCGTGTTCATCACTGTTCCCGGATCAGTGCCCGAATCTGTTTTTCATAATCCGCTTCGTAGCCCGGTTTGTAGCCCCGGTGCAGAAAGCGCATGTTGCCCTTGCGATCCACCATCACGGTGCTGGGCATGGAATCCACTTTGTACAGCTCACTCACCTTGTTCCTGGCGTCGAAGCCGATGGGGAAGCTGACGGGAATTTCCTTCAGCATCTTGGCGGCGTCCTTGGGGTTTGCATCCACGTTGACGCCCAGCACGGTAAAGCCCAGCTTGCTGTATTTTTTGTGCAGGTTTTCGATCAATGGCATTTCCTCGCGGCAGGGGCCGCACCAGGACGCCCAGAAGTTCACCATCACCACTTCGCCCTTGAAGTCGCTCAACGACAGCTGCTTCTTGCCAAACGTGGGCAGGGTGAAATTGGGTGCCACGCCCTTGAGCGGTTCGTTGGCGGCCTGGGCCAGCGGGCTCAGGGCGATGAGAACGACTGCCAGCAGGGATGCGATGCGAGTGGTCAGTGTCATGTCGGGTTACTCCTCACTACAGATCAGAAAAACACCGTGAAGCTGGTGGTGTACTGCATATTGTGTGCTGAATCCCCACTATTGGCCGGATCGATAATGGCAACTTTTTCAAAAATCAGATCCTGGAAGGTCAGATGTATTGCCAGCCAGTCGTAGGCAATGAAACGCACACCCAGTCCGGCGTTTATGGTGAACATGCGATCGTTGGCGAACTCGGTGGTGCCGGCGCCGAGCAGAAAATAGATGTCGGTGTTGAAGGCGGCGTTCTCGCCGATGAAGACTTCGCCGGGCAGGGCGTTGAAGCCCAGTGAGGCGTTGTAGTAAACCAGATCGCGATCAGCATCGGTCAGCAGGTTCAGGGTGGGGTCGAGGCTTTCGGCACTGGTGCGACCCACGCTGGTCATGCCGTACTGGCCTTCGATGAACAGGTACTCGGTGACATGCCAGGCCAGGCGGGCGCCGTACACTTCATTGGTGCCGAAATCCTCGACGCTCATGAAGCCGAAAAACGCGCCAACTTCGACGTCCAGGGCATCGATGTCCGCTTCCCGCAGGCCCAGGCGCACGATGTTGGGGTCGATGACAGGCGTTTCGTCCACGCTGCTTGTTTCTTCCGCCAGCGCGGGGACAACGGGCAAGGCCAGGCCGGCCGCCAGCATCAGAAAAACGCGGAGAATCCTAGTGTCCATTCTTCTATCTCTAAGTTGTCGTCGACATCCGTGAGGATGACGTTGCTGCGGTATTCGCCCCGGAACATGAACTGGCGGGTGATGTAGACCCGCATGCCGAGGCCGGCGTGAACGGTTTGGTCGGTGCGGTCGCGGGTTTGCACGAATTTGGCTTCGGGCTGAATCTTGATGGCGCCGCCGCCCATGATGAAGTAGGGCGAGCAGCGCCACTGGGGCCAGGGCTGGTGGGTGATGCTGAGGCTGTACAGCTGGCTGTCGGAAAAACTGCCCAGGGCTTCGCTGGCGTTCAGTTCGATGGAGAGGTTCTGGGTGAAGTAGTAGCCGAGCAGGCCGCCGACCATGGTGTTGCCTTCGAAGTCGCCCATCTTGACGCCGGCTTCCCAGCGGCGGTGGGCGAATTCATCTTCGCCTACGGTGCTGATGCGGATCTTGTCACCATCGGGATCGAGGGTACGTTCCATGTCGTCGCGATGTACCCAGCCCTCGAATCCCTTGCGGGTGCGCACCTTGAACCAGTCGGTCTTGCTCAGCAGGATTTCGACGAAGTCGCCGCGCTCAACGATCTGCACTTTGGGATAGCCCTCGCCGGGGCCGGTGCGCAGATCGAGGAAGGCGTCCTGAACTTCCACCGAGGGATATTCGCTCGCACGGGCGCTAACAGCGCTGAAACTGCAGGCAACGACAAGCGCAATCAGAATACGGGCAAACATGTGCAGGCGGAGGGCCTTCTGGTTGGAGTTTTATAAGGTCTTGTTTTTGGCCACATTCTATAGCAACAAGGTGCGGGCGGCCACCCGCACCTGTCCTGCTCAGTTGTCGGGCGCGGCAAAGTGATTATTGTAGTACTGGGCGCCGATATCCAGCCATTCGGCGATCAGCTTGAGTTCGGCCGGGGTGAGATAGCCAACATGGCTGCCTGCGCCTTCGAACACCGCGAAGAAACGGCTGCTGGCGTAGGCGCCGTTGCCGGACATGGCGGCGGGTACGTTGGCGGGACAGGTTTCGGTATCGATGATCTGGTTGCCGTCACCGTCCAGCACTGGATCGCCATTTTCATCCACCCGCGGTACTTGCAGGGTGCAGTCCACCAGTTGGCCGTCGACGACTTCCTTGGGCACGTCGGCTGCAAACAGTTCACGGTAGGAACTGCGCTGGATGCCTTGGGCGTCGGCGGGGGTGTCGAACAGGTTGAGCTGGGTGGGTGGATCGCCATTCACGTCGGCGTCGTCGAGCATCGCTGTCGGGTTGTGGCAGCGGATGCAGGTGGCGGGCTCCATGTCGCTGGCCAGGATTGGAGTCGGCAGCGCGCCCCGATCCAGTTCCCAGATCGGCATGATGTGCTGTTCGTAGTTGATCACGATGCGGCAGCGGCTGTTCCAGCCGCGCGGCGCTGGTGTGGCAGCAGGATCATTGCAACTGCTGTTGGCAGGTGATGTCAGGCCCAGCGGCAGATCGGCGTAACGGATGCTGATGTCGGGATCGGGTGTTTCGACACCGGGATCGGTCCACACGTCGCTGAACAGCAGATCGGTGCTCAGCTCCATGATGTCGTCGTCATCGGAACCGGCGGCGGCCACTCGCGCTTCGGCCATGGTGGCGTTGGCAAAGGGTGAGGTGATGGTGCCGACGGCGCCAGGATAGGCTGATCCAGGGGGCTGGCCAGCATTCAGCGAATCGGCCTGGGCATCATAACGGCCATGGGGCGCAGTGCTGTTGGCGGTATGGCAGCCCTTGCACTCCATCACTTCGCCGGGGCGCAGGGTGATCCAGTTCTGGTGCCGCAGCAGGCCGCCGGTAGCGCCGTTCGCCTGCAGCATCTTGCCGTTGGCATCCACCATGCTGAGCATCAATGCCACGTTGGCCGGCACCCGCACTTTCACCGAGCCATCCGGTTCGATGGGGGCATAGCCGATGATTTCCTTCATGCGCTGGGCGCCAGCCACACCGAAGCTGCCGTTGGCGGGATTTTTCAGGGTGCGGGGCGGCTCCGACACGGTTTTCACCACGCGCAGGAAGCGGGCCGGGCGCTGGGCTGCATCGCTCAGGGATGGATTGGATACGGACGCATAGCTCAGGCCGCCACCCAGGTTGTCGTACACGCCATCGAAATCGTACACGTTGCGGATATGGATGATGGCTTCCTCGTTTTCCGGGTCGGTCATGAACGAGAAGGTGCCGGCGGACACTTTGCCTTCGAGCGCGCCGGTCAGCGAATCACCGTCATAGCGCAGACTGGGACTGGTGCGGGGGGCGGCCAGCACCACATCCGTGTACACGATGCCTTCCTGGGCGGCGATGATCGGGATCTGGGTGTCGTTGCCGTAATCGTACGTCCAGATGCCGTAAGCCGCCGGTGCAATGGTGGCGCCTGGCGCAGAAACGTTGCTGTCATTGCAGGGCTGGGTGGTGCCGTTCAGGGTGATGCGGCAGCGACTCCAGCTCACCACGGCGCGACCGGTGTTGTCCCACAGGGGATAGAAAGCTGAGTAATAGCCGCCGGGTGACAGGGTGCCATCGGTGACGATCACGCGGTCGGTGATGGATGTCTGGGCCGGCCCGCTGCCGCTGCTGGTGGCCACCGCGCGGGTGTTGTCGATATAGCGGTTGGTGTCGATGCGGACAAAGTCGCCGCCGTAGAAGTTGGTGCGATCGGGCCGCACCATCACGAACAGATCGCCGTTGGGCAGCACATTGCTGCGGGTGAAGCGGACGCTGGTGGCGGCGTCGGTCTGGGTGTGGTGGCCGTAGAGCAGCTGCAGCTCGGTGCCGTCGGGATTCATCTCGTACAGGCTGAGCCGATCGTAGCCGCCGAAATTCTCCCAGCGGGTGAACACGATCTTGCCGTCATTCATCACCACCGGATAGAAATCGTGACTCTGGTTGAAGGTAACCTGGGTGATTTCCTGGGTCTCGGGATCGAACACGTGCAGGTTCAGGGCTTCTGGCGGATTGTTGCCGCCCTCGATCATGTGCGAAAACTGATCCTTGCCTTCGTCCTGTAGTATGGAACGTGACTTCTGCTGGCGGGTGGACGCGAAGATCACCCGGCCATCGGCCAGGTAGCGTGGGGTGATGTCGTGGCCATTCTCGGCGCGGACATCCGAGCTGATCAGCCGGCGCACCTCATCGTTGGCGATATCGTACTCCCACAGGTTCCAGGTGGGCTGATCCTCTTCGTCGGCGTCCTCGATCTGCGGCGCCCGCAGCGAGAACACCACCAGATTGCCATCCGGCGACACGTCCAGATCCCGCACGTCGACGTTGCCGGGCATGGCGCGGGCCGAAAGGTTCACCGAGGGTGCACTCTGATCCGCGCGGATCTTCATGATCAGGCGCGCGTTGCCGTGAAAGGTGATGGGATCCTTGAGGTTGTCGGGCTCGAAGCCGCCGTTGTCACCGGGGCGCAGCGGGCGCTCGATATAAAAAAGCGGAATATCGGTGACCAGCGGATCCGGTTGCTGGCTCTTGTTGCCGGCGGGGAAGTCGTCGGAGCTGCCACAGGCCGCCAGCAGCGTCACGCCCAGCGCCAGCATCAGGGATTTCATTATGCCCATTGGGAATGTAGAACCCGAAAATCTGTTGTGTTTGGAATTGAAAGCCATATCGATCCTGCCCATTGTCGCCCCGACTGCCACGTGCAATCAGAATGACCCCCTCTAATTTAAGGCGCAAAACTGAACGGAGTGGAGTTTTACATCACTTTGTTTACGGAAGGCACGACTGAATCACACCTTTGACAGCAGGGACTCTCCCGAATTGGGTATTGCGAAGGCGATCACGCATTGAACGGCGATCGCTTGTTTACACTGATAGCGTACGGTGAAAAGAAATGTCTTGCGTTTGCTGTCAGTCAGAATTGAAGGATTGGGTGCCATGTTCAAGAACAAGAATCTGTCCTGGGCAACAAGGCTGGGCGCGCTGGCGCTCGCAATGGGTCTGGCTGTGACATCTGCGTCGGTTGAAGCGGGTGCCCGTGACCAGGCCAAACGTATGTATGATCGCATTGCCGGGGTGCCGCCTACCGATGGCGAGCTGGCCCAGATGCTGGCGATCATGGATCCCGACGAAGACAACGTGACCAACAGTGATGCACTGGCCCGCGAGGCCGCCGCCATCGCGCTGGAAAGTCCCAGCTTTTATAACGTCACCCTCAAGAATCTGTTTACGCCCTGGTCCAACGAGGAGCAGACGGTTTTCGCCGATCTCAACGATTTCACCGCCACCCTGATCGGGCTGGTGCGCGATGGCGACGACTTCCGCAAGGCGCTGCATGACGATGTGCTCTATGTGGGTAATGGCAACGGTCTGCCAGCCTATTCCTCAGCCAACAACGATCATTATGTGGCGCTGGAAAACAGCGGTGCCGATCTGGGTGACGAAGATGTTCTGGTGCGTACCAGCCAGTCCTACCTGCCCTCCAGTGCCACCGCTGGCGTGATGACCACCCGCCAGGGCGCCAAGGCCTATTTCGTGGCAGGTACCAACCGCGCCATGTTGCGCTTCACCATGATGAACTTCCTCTGCCTGGATCTGGAGCAGGTGAAGGACACCACCCGCACGCCGGATCGTATCCGTCAGGACGTGTCCCGCAGCCCCGGCGGTGACAGCCGCCTGTTCATGAACAACTGCGTGGGTTGCCATGCGGGCATGGATCCGCTGGCGCAGGCATTTGCCTACTACAATTGGTCGGGTGAAGAAGGCACCGACGAAGGCGAGATCGTCTATACGCCCAACAGCGTGCAGCCCAAGTACCTGATCAATGCCGATACCTTCCGCTACGGTTATGCCACGCCGAATGATCAGTGGGACAACTACTGGCGTGAGGGTCAGAACTCGGCGCTGGGCTGGGACAATGGTCTGCCAGCCGGTGGTCAGGGTGCCAAGTCCATGGGCATGGAGCTGGCGCACACCGAAGCGTTCGCCCAGTGTCAGGTGCAGCATGTGTTCAAGACAGTCTGTTTGCATGCACCGACCACGGTGGGGGATATCGCACAGGTTTCCAGCATGGTTTCGAATTTCAAGAATGGTTATAACCTGCAGAATGTATTCACGGATGCGGCGGCCTACTGCCGGGGTGACTGAGTGTCAGCCCCAACAAACCGGTAGAGCCTGGGCAAACGTGGTGGAGAGATAACAATGAGCGGGTCGATGAATTCAAACATGAACAAGAAGAACGGCAGGTCGGGCCTGGGGTGGCTGCTGCTGGCGGCGACGCTGATCGTGGGCGGCTGCGGTGGTGGCGCCGAGAACAAGATGAACAGTGATCCCAATGGCGGTGGCAATAACACCGGCTCGGGTACAGTCGGCCCCTACATTGGCCCGGTGCCGGCCAATGAGGACGTGCAGCGCTTCAAGATTTATTTCTTCGACAAGTTCCGCGCGGATAACCGCTGCGGCAGCTGTCACGATGTGGGCGGTCAGGCGCCGCAGTTCGTGCGCGAGGATAACGTCAACTCCGCCTACACCCAGGCGCTGACGGTGATCAACCGCGACAACCCGGGCAGCTCCCGCGTGGTGGAAAAAGTCAACGATGGTCACAACTGCTGGATCGACGGTGGCAACGCCGTGTGCGCCGGTGACCTGCGTCGCGCCATCGAGGACTGGGTGGGCGGTGGCAATGGTGACACCACAACCATCGAGTTGAGTCTGAGCCAGGAAAAGAGCAATCAGGAGATCACGGTTACCAAACAATTCCCGGTAACAGGTGCCAGTGACTATGATTCGGTGGTGTCTGCGTTTGGCACCACGGTCTATCCGCTGTTTGCCGCATACGGATGTGACAGCTGTCACCGGTCTGGCACAGCCACACCGCAGCAGCCCTATTTTGCCAGCCTCAATCTGAATGAAGCCTATGATGCATCGCGCGCCCGGATGGATATCGACGACGGTGTGCTGGATCGCCCGCTGAATGAAGCGCTGTCCCGTTTTGTGGTGCGTCTGCGCAGCGAATTCCACAACTGCGGCAACGACTGCATGGCGGATGCGGCGGAAATGCTCGATGCCATCAAGGATCTGGAAAACGCTGTGTCTGCTCCGAATGCGATCCCGGCCAACTGGAAAACCAGCAAGGCCATGGTGCTGGAATCCGACGGCATCCTGGCCAGTGGCGGTGGCCGCGTGGATACCGGCGCCATTGCCAAGTGGGACTTTTCTGAAGGTGAAGGTGTGATTGCGGCGGACAGCAGTGGCGTGGAACCGCGCATGAACCTGACGCTGTTTGGCAACGTGCAGTGGGTGGGCGGCAACGGCATCCAGCTGGGTGCAGGCGGCCGCGCGCAGGCAACCACCGCCAGCAGCAAGAAACTGGCTGACCAGATCCGCATGAGCGGTGAATACACCATCGAAGCCTGGGTTGCGCCCGCCAACGTGGTTCAGGAAGGCCCGGCGCGCATCCTGACCTATTCTTCCGGCACATCGGAGCGCAATTTCACGCTGGGCCAGACCCAGTACCGCTACGATTTCCTCAACCGTGCCAGCACCACCAGCGGCAATGGCGAACCGGCATTGACCACCAACGCGGACGACGAGGATCTGCAGGCGACCCTGCAGCATGTGGTGGTGACCTATTCACCAGTGAATGGTCGTCGTATCTACGTCAACGGCATCTTCACCGATGATGCGGATCCTTCTGCCGGTGGCAGCCTGAACGGCTGGGATGACGGTTTTGCCTTTATCGTCGGCAGCGAATCCTCGGGTTCGCGCCAGTGGCAGGGCGTGGTGCGCTTCGTGGCCATCTATAACCGGGTGCTGAATCCCAGCGAGATCGTCACCAACTTCGACGCTGGCGTGGGTGAGAAGTATTACCTGATGTTCAACGTCACCGATCTGGTGGACATCGACGACGGCTTCAACAGCTACGTGGTGTTCGAAACCAGCATCTTCGACAGCTACAGCTATCTGTTCAACGCGCCGTTCCTGTACCGCACCGCCAACGGCGGCACCGGGCAGGACAGCTACAGCAACATTCCGCTGCGGGGCATGCGCATTGGTATCAATGGCAAGGAGCCGACAGTCGGCCAGGCCTACGCCAAGCTGAATACCACGCTGGAATCCAGCCAGTACGGCGAGATGGGCCAGCCGCTGTCCGGCATCGGCACCATCATCCCGCTGGAGCTGGGTTCCAACGCCGATGAATTCTTCCTGACCTTCGAGCTGATCGGTGAAGAAAGCGACGTGCGCGTGGAAGGTGTGGTGAGCCCCGTGCCGCCCACCCCGAGCGACGCAGAACCGGATATCGGCCTGCGCATGTTTGCCGAAATCAGCGCGTCGATGTCGAAGATCACCGGTGTGCCGGTCACCAACACCAATGTGCGCAATACTTACAACACGGTGCGGCAGCAGTTGCCGGGCACGCCTTCGGTGGAAACCTTTGTGTCGGCCCAGCAGATGGCGGTGGCACAGCTGGCGATCGAGTACTGCAGCGAGATGGTGGATAACACTGGCCTGCGCAGCGCATTCTTCCCGGGATTCGCCAACTTCAATACGGGTGTGACGCCGGCGTTTGATACCACCACCGAGCGCGACCAGATCATCGATCCGCTGTTCGCACGGGTAGTGGGTGTGGGCCTGGAATCCCAGCCGGATGAAGTGGCCATGAAGGCGGAACTGGATGATCTGATCCAGCTGCTGAGCGGTCGCCATCCGGGCGCCAGCAACAGCATCGACACCCAGAAAATCGTCAAGGCGACCTGTGCGGCCGCTTTGGGTTCCGCAGCCGTGTTGCTGCAGTAACGGGACGTGATGAGAGTTTGAGGATTCTGTTATGAAAAATAAAAATCGCAATCTGCATCCCGACGCGCCGCTGCTGCATCCGGATCACGCGCGGCCCAAGACCCGCCGTGATTTTATCCGCCAGGGCATGATGACCGGTGCCGCATCGGTGCTGGGTCCCAGCATCCTGGGCTTGTTCGCCAACCCCCGCGCGGCTTACGCGCAGCTGTCCAGTGACATCAATACGCTGCGCAGCCAGTGTGGCATCACCGTGCAGGGTGCGGGCAAGATTCCGTTCATCTGCTTCGATCTGGCGGGCGGTGCCAATATTGCCGGCTCCAACGTGCTGGTGGGCGGGCGTGGTGGTCAGGACGATTTTCTCAGCACCGAAGGCTACAGCAAGCTGGGCTTGCCGGGCGACATGGTGCCGTCGATCGCCAATCCGCAAACCCAGACCCGGGATTTCATCAACAACCAGCTGGGTTTGCTGTTCCATACCGACAGCGCGTTTCTGCGCGGCATTCTGCGGCGTGCTTCGGCCGGGGCGCTGGCCAATACCGATGGCGCGGTGATTCCGGCGCGCTCCGAAAATGATACCGGCAACAACCCCCACAGCCCGCTGTATTACATCTATCGGGCCGGTGCCGACGGCGAACTGCTGACCCTGATCGGTTCCCGTGCAGCGGATTCCGGTGGCAACTCGATGGCGCCTGCCATGTGGATGGATCCATCGGTGCGGCCCACCAAGGTGGATCGTCCCAGTGACGTGACCGGCCTGGTGGATACCGGCAAGCTGGTGGGTTTGCTGGATCAGCAGGATGTAGTGAGCGTGATGGAATCCATCGCCCGCGTCAGCGAGCAGAAGATGGGCAATCTGGATCCGAGGGTGGGCGTGGGCCGCGAAGAGGTCATCCGCGAATTGATCCGCTGCGGTTACGTCAAGAGCGCGGATCTGGCGGATCGCTATGGGGATCCTTCAACCCTGAATCCGGTGGCGGACGTGGACATCGTGGGCGCCGGTGGCATTTTCTCGTCGGCGGATTTCAACAGCGACGGTGAATATCAGAAGACGGCGTCGGTCATGAAGCTGGTGGTGAACGGCTTTTCCGGCGCGGGCTCCATCACCATGGGTGGTTTCGATTATCACACCGGTGATCGCTCCACTGGCGAAGCACGGGATTTCCGCGCCGGCGAATGCATGGGTGCCTGTCTGGAGTATGCCCACCGGGTAGGAGTGCCGCTGATGCTGTATGTGTTCAGTGACGGCTCGGTGGCCAGCAACGGCATGGTGGATGATTCCGCCGGCGGACGTGGCAAGGGCCAGTGGACCGGCGACAACCAGTCCACTGCGGCATCGTTTTTCCTTGTGTACAACCCCAATGGCCGTGCCGCACTCACCGGCACCAGTCGCCAGATTGGCTGGTTCCGCGCGTCCGGCGATGTGGACAACTCCTCCAGCCCGGCGGCCAACAACGTGAACCTGCTGGTGGAAACCGTGGCGCTGAACTACATGGCACTGCATGGCGAACAGAGCCAGTTTGCCACGCGCTTTGCCGGCCATGGCCTGGGCAACAACACCATGCGGGATTCGCTGACGGCGTTTGCACCGATCGTCAATGGCGTGATCGGCAGCTGACGGCATTCGTCATCGCGTCCACCGCAAAAAGCCCGCCCCCTTACAGGTGCGGGCTTTTTTCTTGCCTGCTGATCCAGCGCAAATCCGTCACCGCTTTGATGGTGTACAACTCCTGGGAACGGTGCTGACACCGTTGCGGTGAAGGAGTCCCCCATGGCAACCCGGAGCAAACGGATGGCACGTCCCCTGTGGTTATGGCTGATCAGTAGCGTTTTTTCCTTTCTCATTGCGTCCCCGGTTTTTTCCCAAACAGATCCGGCACTGTTGCAGACGGGGGCCGAGGTGAATCTGTGGGGCGTGCACATCCTGACCCTGCGCGCCGACTACAACGACGTTACGCCAGCACAGCGGGCAGCCATTGTGGAGCGGCAGATCCAGAGCATTCCGCTGCGGGGCGAATACCGGATTGAACGGGTCACCGGCACCGAGGGCCGGTATTCCGGTGCCTGGATTCGGGTGAACGACGCGCGCGTATTCGGTTACCTGGCGGGCGACGTGCCTGATGGCATGACGCTGGAAAGCTACGGCGATGACATCATCGCGAACCTGCAGGAGTGGCTGGCGCGGCGCCATGCCCAGCAGCGGCCCCAGGTGGTGCTGTATGGTTTGCTGTTCTCGGTGCTGGCCACACTGGTGTTTGCCGGCGGTATTGCCTTGCTGTGGCGCGGACGCCGCCATCTGCTGCGCAAACTGGATGCACTGAGTGCGACGACGGTCGGCCACAAGCAGGTGAAGCTGGCGGGCATCGATCTGATGCCGTTCCTGATCATGCTCCTGTCAGGCCTGATGCGGCTGATGCTGCTGGCGCTGGCGGGGTTGCTGGCTTATCTGTGGATCACCTTTGTGCTGCGTCAGTTTCCCTACACCCGTGGCGTGGGCGAACAGCTGACGGCTCACATCCTGGCGGTGGTGGTGAACGTGGGGTCGGGCATTCTCTCCGCCATTCCCGATCTGATCATGGTGGTGGTGATTTTCTGGCTGGCGAACATTCTGGTGGCGGTGCTGAAGGCGATTTTCCTTCGCATCGAACAGGGGCGCCTGCGCAGTTATGTATTCGACGCCGAAACCGCCAAGGCTACCCGCCGTGTGATTGTGCTGCTGGTGTGGATTTTCGCTGCCATCATCGCCTACCCCTATATTCCCGGCTCGGACACCGAGGCGTTCAAGGGCGTGAGCGTGTTTCTGGGCCTGATGGTGTCGCTGGGTTCTGCCGGCATTGTCAGCCAGGTGCTGGGAGGCCTGATCGTGGTGTACAGCCGGGCGTTTCAGCCGGGGGATTTCGTCAAGATTGCCGAGCACGAGGGCACAGTGTCGGTCGTCGGCGTGCTGTCCACGAAAATCAAAACGCTGCGCAACGAAGAAGTGTCGGTGCCGAATGCGGTGCTGCTGGGGGCGTCCACGCTCAATTACAGCAAGCTGAGTCGCGGCGATGGCTTGATCATCAGCACTGCAGTGACCATCGGTTATGACACGCCCTGGCGCCAGGTACACGAATTGCTGCTGAATGCGGCCAGCCGGTGTGAAAAGGTGCGCAAGGAACCCAAGCCCTTTGTCATCCAGACGGCGCTCAACGACTGGTATGTGGAGTACCGTCTGCTGGTGAGTATTGATGTGCCGGCACACAAGCTGCTGGCGCTGTCGGAACTGCATCAGCTGATTCAGGATGAATTCGCCGCCGCCCACGTGCAGATCATGTCGCCGCATTTTGTCGCCCAGCCCGACAACACGGTGTTGCCGCCGTCCTGGCCGCCAGTGGGGCAGGGTGACACGTTGCCCCGCTAACTTGGTAGCAGTGGTGACACGGCGTGGCCGGTGGTGATGCTCAGGGCTTCCACTCCACGCCGTGTTTCTCCAGATAATCATCCACTGCCGCCGCAATGGTGGGGTGAAACACGTTTTCGCCCAGCACATCGAACACTTCAAACTGCTTGATCTTGTCCTTCACCCGATCCTTCAGTTCGGCAAAATGCAGCTCGATGCCGGCGTGGTGCAGGATGCCCAGCAATTCCACCAGCATGTCCGCCGAGGTCACATCCACACTGGTGACCGGTTCTGCCGTGACGATGATGCGCTTCACCGGCGTCGGGGATTCCGCCGCTGATTTCAAGATGGAATCCTGAAACAGCTCGGCGTTGGCGAAAAACAGCGGCGCATCCCAGCGGAACAGCACCAGCCCCGGTATGCGGCGGGCGTTGGGATAGCGCTTGACGTCGTGGTAGCCGCGAATGCCTGGCGCACGGCCCAGCACGGTGAAGTGCGGTCGCCAGCCGTCCCACAGAAATTCGATCACTGCAATGACGATGGCGAGGCCAATACCGGGAATCGCCCCCAGCACCGCCACGCCGGCGAAGCAGCCCATCGACAACCAGAACTCCCAGTTCTGGATGCGGTAGATGCGGCGCAGATCGCGGAACTCGAACAGGCTGATGGCAGATGCAATCACCACGGCTGCCAAGGCGCTGGTGGGCAGGTACTCCAGCAGATCCGGTGCCAGCACCAGCAGCAGCGCGACGGCAAGGGCGCCCACCGCGCCGGTGATCTGGGTTTTGGCGCCGGCGGCTTCTGCTACCGGTGTACGCGATGAACTGCTGCTGATGGGAAAGCCCTGAAAAAAGCCCGCCGCCAGATTGGAAATGCCTAGCCCGATCATTTCCTGATTGGGATTCACATAGCTGCGGGTTTTCGCGGCGTAGGTGCGTGACAGCACGCTGGTATCCGCAAATGACACCAGTGCTACAGCCAGTCCGCCGATCACCACGGCCTTCAATTCTTCCAGCGTAATCCACGGAATGACAAAAGACGGCAGGCCCTGGGGCAGGGTGCCCAGCACTTTCACGCCGGCGGTCTTATCCAGATCGAGTATGGCAGTTGCCAGCGTGGCCGTGACCACGGCGATCAGCACGCCCGGCACGCGGGGGAAGCGCTTGAACGCAAAAATGATGGCGATGGTGCCGGCGCCGATCAGCAGCGACGCGGTATTGAATTGCTGCTCCAGCACGGTGCTGGCGATTTCCACCAGGCTGCGCAGCGGCCCGTCGCCGTCCACTGACACGCCTAGGATTTTTGGCAGCTGACTGATCAGCACCGTAAGCGCGATACCGTTCATGTAGCCATAGCGGATCGGTTTGGACAACAGTTCGGTGATGAAACCCAGGCGGAGCAGGCCGGCACCCACGCAGATCAGACCGGACACCAGCGCCATCGCACTCGCCAGAATCACGGCCTTGGCGGGATCGCCTTGTGACAGCGGAAACACCACCGCCAGGATCAGCGCCACCAGCGATGAATCGGGCCCCAGCACCAGAATCCGGCTCGGGCCGAACATGGCATAAGCCAGCAGCGGAACGATGGTGGCGTACAGGCCATAGATGCCGGGCACGCCAGAGGCTTCGGCATAGGCGATGCCCACCGGCACCAGCATCGCCGTGAGCACCAGCCCGGCCGTGATGTCCTGTGGCAGCCAGCTGCGTTGATAGCGCGCCAGCATCTGCAGGCCCGGCACCCAGCGGCGCCAGCCCTGTTGTTCGGTGCCGGGAGCGTAGCTCAGGCGGCCTGGTTGCGTCGGTGTGGTGGGGGATGGTTCAGTCATGCGGACTCCCAACGTTGATCACAGGCCACCGCCCCAGCGGTATTGCCAGGCAATTCCGATCAGGTCGAAATTATTGCCAGTACGTGCGGACACGCCACTACTGGCGTTGAATTTTATCGAGTGCAGCCGATCCAGCGAAAATGCTGCCGTGATACCGGTGCGCCAGTTCTGCTGCAGATCGTTGCCGCGTTCGCCGTCGAGGGTGGTGCGCCCGCCGGTGAAATAGTTGGCGTCGAGCGACAACCAGTGACCGCCGGCAAAGTTGCGGATGATGTGGCCGTGGGCAGTGTAAATGTCATCCTGCGATCGGGTCTGGCCGCCATAGAAATCATCGTTGTCGGTGTAGAAAATCATCGCCACGGCGCTTTCCAGTGTCCACGGCCCCAGTGCTTTCGACACACCCAGCTCCGGTTCCACTGCCCAGCGATTGCTGCCGATGTTGACGAGGCGGGAACTGTCATACTGACCGGTGGGGGCCGACAGTTTCAGTGACACACCCACAATCAGATCCTGGCGGTAGCGGGCAAATTCCTGCAGCGTCATCGGCGGCGCCCCCAGCAGATTCACCGACAGGCGCAGGTCGCCGGTGCCTTCCACTGTGCGGGTAATGGTGTCATTCCCCAACTGGGCTGATCCGTCCAGCCAGGTGTAAGGCAGCACGCCACCGAGCTTGGCGGACATGCCCCACAGGGTCAGGCTGCGGGCGTAGGCCAGTACGGCGCTGTTGGTTTCCAGGTTGGGATTTTTTACCGGCAGCGCAGGGTCGAAAGCCAGCCCGCCTTCGGTACGCGCGTAGCCAATCACCGCAAAATTCACGCCTTCCGGCGCATGGGAGTAAGCACGGGGTTCGATGTCCTGCGCCAGTGCGGCGCCAGCACACAGCAGCCATCCCGACAGTGCACGTAAGAACATCAGTAGCGGCTTCACAGTCACTCCAGAACGGATTGCAAGGTTTGCAGCGAAGGGCTGTATCACAGTGTCCATCTTATCCCCGCAGGATACAGGTGACCCATTGACCTGGAACACGCCGCCCATTCATTGTTGCCATAAATTGGCTAAACGAACATTCCAAGGATACATCATGAAGCCTTTTCAGTTTCTAATCCCACAGGTGCGGGTGTTCAAGGCGGCTTGCCTGTGGCCACTGCTGTGTCTGCCGACACTGTTGCCAGTGGCGGCACTGGCTGAGGAGGTTTCACTCATGGATGCGGACGGCTGGCTGGATGCAAGTGAATTTCTCGATACGGCGTATGGTTTCATGCCGTTCCTGGCGCCCATCACCGAGCCGGCGGTGGGTTATGGTGCAGCGGCTGCGCTGGTCTTTATCGACCGCAATGCCCCCGACCAGAACGGACAATACGTGCGGCCCGACATTGCGATGGTGGGTGGCATGGCGACCGAGAACGGCAGCGAAGGCCAGTTTGCCGGCCACCTGGGTTCCTGGATGGATGGCCGGCTGCGCACGCTGGTGGGTGTGGCCAACATGGATGTGAATCTGGAATTTTTCGGCCTGGGTGGCCAGCACAATCCGGGCGACGGGGTGAACTATTCCATTGGCGAGACCGGTGGTGTCTTTGGCGGCAGCTACCGGTTGCTGGACAGCGGCTGGTTCGCCGGCCTGCGCTATCTGACGGCGAAAACGGAAATCACGCTGGAATCCGAACGGGATCGACGCCTGGGCCTGATACCGGAAGATGATCGGGAACTGGAACTGGGTGCACTGACACCGACGCTGTCGGTGGACAAGCGCAACAATTTCTTCACACCGACCCAGGGCTGGTATCTGGATCTTTCTGTGCCGCTCTATCGGGAAAGCCTGGGCAGCAGTCGGGATTTCGAAACGGCGACGTTGCTCGGCATGTGGTTTCAGCCGCTGTCCTCCGAGTGGTATGTGGCTGCCCGTGGCGGGCTCAAAGCCAGTAGTGATGCCACGCCATTTTTCCTGCGCCCGTTTGTGTGGCTGCGTGGTGTGCAGGCGCTGGCGTATCAGGGCGAACAGGTCGCCGAGACGGAGCTGGAAGTGCGCTGGCAGTTTCATCCGCGTTTCAGCGCGGTGGCATTCGGTGGCGCGGGAACGGTGCGCAGTGACGGTGATCGCGGGGATGATGAAACGTCGGTAACTGCAGGGGGAGCCGGATTCCGCTATCTGATGGCGCGCAAGTATGGATTGCACATGGGGATGGATCTGGCGTTTGGGCCGGATGATCCGGTGATCTATTTTGTGTTTGGCAGCACCTGGTTGCGACCCTGAAAAAACTGGCGGAACCGTTCACGGATTTCCGCCAGTAGCAAAGCGCAAATGTTTTTTGCGAATCAGAAATTCAGTTCCGCCCAGATCCAGGCCTTATCCGCGTTGCGACGGCTGTTGCCGGTGGTGAATTCCGCGCTGGGCTGTTTGTAGTCGCCGTACTTGGCGCCGATCGTCCAGTTCGGCCCCAGGGTCTTGATGATCTGCACGCCGCTTTCCTCGCCCATGTCCAGCTTCTTGCCCAGGGGCAGGGATTCCACGTCGGATTCATATTCGTGGTATTGGAACAGAATCTTGGTGGCCCATGCGTTCAGATCCAGCGCGATGGTGATGTACTTGTCGTTCAGGCCCTGATCCGGCGTCACCAGGAACTGATCCACCCAGCCGTTGAAAGCGTGCTTGGTGGCATACGGCGTCTGGAACGCATACAGGCGGGTGTTGGTGTTGCCAACGCGGTTACTGTCGTCTGCACCTAGGATTTCATTGCCGATCACCGGAATCAGCGCATAGGCACCGCCACCGAACGTCCAGGCCACGCCGAACTCTGCCAGCGCGTAATCGGTTTTGAAGGTGGTGTCCACGTTCTGCAGGCGCTCGGTTTTCTGTTCTGCGTATTCGGCGCGGTAGAGCAGACGCAGCGGCACGGTGGTGGGCAGGATGTAGCCACCGTCAAAACGCGCACCATAGGTTTCCATGGACTTGAAGCGCAGGCCCGGGTTGAGCAGTGTATTTTGCGTCAGCAGATCTTCTTCACTTTTCAGGTTATACGCGTACAGACTGATCTTGCCGATGGTGAAGCCGTTGTAGGCAATGTTGAACAGATTGTCGCTGGTGTCGGCATCGAACACATCGGTAATGCCGTACACGCGATCGATGTATGCGTAAGACAGGGTGAAATCCGGAATGCCGGTGTACACCGCGGTGAAAGCATCGAACACCTGCTCATCCTGGCGGAAACCCACGTTGCCCACGAAGCGCTGGTTGTCGTACATGATGCGCTGGCGGCCCAGGATCAGATCCAGACGCGAGACGCCGCGATAGCGCAGCTGGGCGCGATTCAGTTCGGTGACTTCCGGATCGGCGATCACTGCATCACCCAGTGCGCCGGGAACCGGCGGTGGCGGCAGCTGATAAGTATCCATGCCGCCCAGGGCATGCACATCCTCGAACTCGATCAGTGCGGTGAAGCCGGCGAAGGGCGCGGTTTCATAACCGACGCGGGAACGAATCGTCATGGCTTCGGCTTTGTTTTCGAAGGCTTCATCATCCACGTGCTCGTAGCGCAGACGTTCGTTGACGAACGCCTTGCCGGATGACAGGGCTTCGGTAAAGGTTTTGGCGGCAACAGGAAACGGAGACAAAAGCAGGGCGGCAGCGGGTATTGCTACCCGCTTTTTCAGTGGGAACATGGTCTACTCCTAAGGTCAGTTCAATCGATGTCGGTCGTCGTTAAGCAGTCGTCGTGAAACAGTCGTCGTGAAGCAGTCGTCGTGAAATCAGGAAACCACCTTCATGCGTGGCGTTTTTTCAGTTTTGGTGTCGTTCTTTTTTTTGGCGTGCTGGGCAAAGTCCTCCACCTTGCGCTGTTTTTCATAGAGGAAAGCCAGCACTTCGTGGCGCCAATGGTTGTAGTGGGCGTCGTCGGCCAGTTCCAGCCGGTTGCGCGGGCGCGGCAGATCGATCTCCAGAATTTCGCCGATGGTGGCGGCAGGGCCATTGGTCATCATCACGATGCGATCGGACAGTAGCACCGCTTCATCCACATCGTGGGTGATCATGATAACGGTGTTCTTCAGGGTCTTCTGGATTTCCATCAGCGAGTCCTGCAGGTGGGCGCGGGTAAGTGCGTCCAGTGCGCCGAACGGTTCATCCATCAGCAGCACCTGAGGTTCCATGGCCAGCGCGCGGGCAATACCTACCCGCTGCTTCATGCCGCCGGAAATTTCGTGGGGCAGACGGTGCAGCGCGTGACTCATGTGCACCAGCTCCAGATTGTGCTCGATCCACTCTTTCATCTCGGCGCGGGACTTCTTGCCGCGAAATACTTCCTTCACCGCGATCTCGACGTTCTCGTACGCGGACAGCCAGGGCAGCAGGGAATGGTTCTGGAACACCACTGCGCGCTCGGGGCCGGGTTCAGTCACTTCGCGTCCGCTCAGCAATACACCGCCGGTGGTGGCTTGCAGCAGGCCCGCCACGATGTTCAACACAGTGGATTTGCCGCAGCCGGAGTGGCCGATCAGCGAAACGAATTCGCCATCTGCCACTTTCAGGTTAACGTTTTCCAGCGCTTTGAAAGAGCCTTTCGGGGTTTTGAATTCGATGCCGACCTGGGTCAGTTCAAGCAGGGTTTTCATACTTCGTTCCTCGTTCGAAAAGGGTGGCGGATCAGCGGGTGATGGCCTGTTTGTCCCAGGACACTTTGCGTTGCAGCATCAGCATGCCGCGATCCAGCAGATAACCGATCAGGCCGATGGTGAGTACGGCCACCATGATGCGGCCCAGGGAATCGGAGCTGCCATTCTGGAATTCATCCCACACGAATTTGCCCAGGCCCGGGTTCTGCGACAGCATTTCCGCCGCGATCAATACCATCCAGGCTGTGCTGAGTGACAGACGCAAGCCGGTGAAGATCATTGGCACAGCCGCCGGCAGCACGATGATGCGCACATGGCGAATCCAGTTCAGGCGCAGCACCTTGCTCACGTTGTTCAGATCGGAGCTCACCGATGCTACACCCACTGCTGTATTCAGCACGGTGGGCCACAGGCAGCAGAGCATGACGGTAAAGGCCGAGGTCACGTAGGACTTGGGAATTTCCGGGTGCACGTTGACGTAGATGGAGCTCACAACGATCGTTACCAGCGGCAACCAGGCCAGCGGTGATACCGGCTTGAACAGCTGGATGATCGGGTTGACCGCGTTGTAGAGCGCACCACTCAGGCCGATCGCAATGCCCAGCGGAATCGCTACCAGTGCCGCCAGGAAAAATCCCGAGAACACGGTTTTCAGACTGGTGAAGATCTGGTGAAAGAACATGGGTTTGCCAGGGTAAGGACGGATCAGCGGTTTATAGTCGGGATCTTTTTCCAGCATGGCAGCGTTGCGTTGTTCCTGGCGCGCGTAAAAATCCGCCTCACGCTGTTTTTCTTCCTGGAATTCCACGATCAGGCCCTGGGTTTGCGTCAGCACCTGTGCCGGGCCGGGAAATTTACCCAGCGAGGTTTCGATGTTGTTCGCGCCTACATGCCAGATCAGCAGGAACATTGCGATTCCCGCCAGCGGCAAGCCCACCACACGCAGGATTTTTTCCGCCAGCGCACCAACGCTGGTTGCGGGCAGTCCCGCAATCTTGATACTCGGGATGGATACAGCCATGACTCATACCTCCGTGGGTGGGTTTTGCTGTCGTGGCTGGCGCATGCAGGTGCCAGCCACGGTGTTACGTTGTGGATCAGGGTTTGTCGGCGCCTTTCAGGCCGATGGTGAAGCTGTCGATATAGGCGTTGGGTTTGTTGCCGTCATACTCGATGCCATCCAGCGGGCCTTTTTGTGGCGGTTTGATGAAGGTGTGAGTGTCCAGATCAGGAAAATCGCTGGCCTTCATTTTTCCTTCGGCAATCAGTTCCTTGGCGGCAATCACAAAGATGTCAGGGCGGTAGGCTTTCTTGGCGATATCCAGGTACCAGCTGTCAGGTTTCTGTTCGCTGATGTGGCCCCAACGGCGCATCTGCGTCATCCACCAGATCACATCGGAGTAGTACGGAATGCCATACTGACCACGGAAGAACTTGTTGAAGTCGGGCACCGGGCGCACGTCACCCTTTTCAAATTCGAAGGTGCCGGTCATGCTGTTGGCGATGACTTTTTCATCTGCGCCTACATACACTGGACGGGAAATTATTTTCACGGCCTCCGGGCGGTTGGCGTTGTCGTTGGCGTCCAGCCAGGCCGATGCGCGGATCAGTGCTTTCACTGTGCGAATGGTGGTGTTGGGATATTTGTCGTAGAAGGATTTGGTGACACCGAAGACTTTGTCGGCACCATCCACCCAGATGTTTTCGCTGGTGATGACCGGTACGCCCAGGCCCTTGGTCACCGCCTGCTGGTTCCAGGGTTCACCCACGCAATAACCGACGGTGGTGCCGGCTTCCATGGTGGGTACCATTTGTGGTGGCGGTACTACCGACAGCAGTGCTTCGGCACCGATGGAGCCGGTGTTGTCACCTTTTTCCGGCGCGTAGAAACCGGGATGAATGCCACCGGCTGCCAGCCAGTAGCGCTCGTGATAGTTGTGGGTTCCCACCGGGAATGTCATGCCCAGGTTGAAATTCTTGCCGGCTTTTTTGTACGACTCCAGCACCGGTTTCAGCGATGAAGCGCTAATGGGATGCACTGGCTTCCCATTTTCCATCGGCACGGATTTTTTCATTTCTTCCCACACGGCATTCGACACGGTAATGCCAGCGCCGTTATAGGACAACGTGAACGGTGAGATCACTTCAGATTTGGTAATGACACCTGTGGCGGCACCTGCGGGCATGGCCGCCAGCATGTGCGCGCCATCCAGTTCGCCGGAAACTACGCGATCGAACAATACTTTCCAGTTGGCTTGTGCTTCCAGCGTCACGTACAGGCCTTCGTCTTCGAAGTAGCCTTTCTCATAGGCGATTGCCAGCGGCACCATGTCGGTCAGTTTGATAAAGCCGAATTTCAGTTCCCACTTTTCCGGATCGCCTACAGCATTGGCGCTGCTGCTTGCCAACACTACGGTGGCGGCTGAAACAGCGGCGGCCACTTTCTTGATCCAGTTGCGTGATATCCAGCGGAATTTAGAACGGTGCGTTTTCATGTACATCCTCGTCATTGGTTGGCGTGCCCGTAACCAGACAATATCAAGAAGCATGCCAAGGATTTTTGGTGCGGTTTTTTCCGTGCTTTTGCGAACTTGGCACTTTGATGGCGCAGAAAAATACGCTGAAGAACCGAAATGCGCCGAGTTGGAGCGGGGTGGTGCGTGGGGGATGACGCCAAAAATGAGCAAAAACGTGGTGCGCTGGATCTTCAGTGGTGCAAAAAGATCGGGCTGTCAGCGCGTGCGAAAGTGGTGCAGCGTCTGGACGCGGCACCTGGAAGGCGGTCTATGCACTGTGGTGGGGCGAATGCGAAGGAGGAATGCTAACGGGAAGCGTGTGGGACTCGCGCCTCGACGACGCGCACGTAGCTGGCACCGTGGGGCGGCGCGATGTCGGCAAACTGTTCTGGCTTGTGCACGGTAACCTGCTGGAAGCCGCAACGGGAAAAGCCCTGCTCGATGCTCGCGGTGTTGCTGAAATGCAAATTCACTTTGGCGCCGGTGGCAATTCCCAGGGCTTTCTGCGCGGCTTTAATCAGTGGCCGGCTGGGGCCGGCTGGGACATCGGGAAACAGGTCCGTGAGGTACCAGGCTTTGGGAAACACCTGACCCAGCGCCGCCAGCCGCCGCCAGAAACCCGAGATCGTCGGCAGGTCGAAATAATTCACCAGCCCTTCGGTAATGATGATGGTGGGCAGGGCGGGATCGAGCACTTCTTTTAACACATAGTCCAGGCCGTCGGGTTCGCCCGAGGCGAGGATGTTGCAATCCACCACCTTATGATTCGGCCCAAAGCCCTTGTGTTGCAGCAGCAGCGCCTGCTTGCGACTGGCCATGCCCGGCAGATCTGCCTCCACGTAATGCAGCGCCGGATGCTTGCGCGAAAACTTGTAACCACGGGGCGACAGGCCGCAGGCGATTTCCAGAATCTGCGCCACGCCTTCCTCGCGAATCAGGTGTTCGATGCGGTGATCGATGATGCGGTGACGCTGCAGCAGGATTTCCTGCAGATCCAATCCCATCAGCCGTTTGCCCACCAGGTTCACCGGCTGCAGGGCGCGGTACATCAGATGGCCGCGGTTGGAGGTAAAAAAGCGCGCCGACATGCCGTTCTGATACCAGACCTGGCCGGTATAAAGCGCGGTGAAGCTGATGCCGGATGTGTCCATGGAATTCCCCTCTTGGTCAGCCAACAAAAATCAAAATGAAAACTCAAGCCAGACGGATCACGCCGTCTTCGATGGTGAAGGGCACGGCCTCCAGCGCCTGGCCGACGCAGGGGCCTGATATGCAGTCGCCGTTGTCGATTTCAAACAGCGCACCGTGGTTGGCGCAGAGGATGTAGCGCTTGTCGTTGTCGAGAAAATCATCCGGCAGGAATTCCAGCGGAATGCCAATGTGCGGACAGGAGTTCACGTAGATATGGATTTTTCCGAATTTTTTCACGGCGAAGATCACGCGGTCGTCGATTTCGAAACTCTTGGCCGCGTCGTCTTCGATGTCGTTGATGTGGCAAAGGGTGGTCATGGGAAAGCCCTACTGATGGATGAGCCGGTGGGTGGAAAATGGCCGCTCCAAGAATACCGGTTTTGGCGGCGGCCAGTAAACCAACTGTATACGATAGAGCAATCAAAAAAGTGTTGCATCGGAAAATGAGAATCATTACTATTAATCTCGTGTGACGGGTGCAACGGTTCTCCAGCCTGCAGATGGCGGCTATGGCCCCTCTCTCTCCTCTCTCTACACCTGGCTGTTGTCGGTGGGACGGAGAACCTCCCAGGGTGCCGGTCACACGGTTCAGTTAACACATGGTGCATTTGCCGGGGCTTGCCCCGGCTTTTTCTTTTCCGCTGGCGAATAGGCCTCTCTATAATACCGGCACGTTTCCCCTGGGCTCCTTCCTCATGCTGCATCGACGTCCCCAACTGCTTGTGCTGCTGCTGTCTGCGCTGCTGGTGTGCGCGCTGCTGGCCGGCTTGATGCTGGGGACGGTGCATGTACCGCTGGCAGAGGTGCTGGCGGTGATCTCGACTCATCTGCAGGGCCATGAATCCAGCGGTTCCATGGCGGATCTGGTGATCTGGCAGATCCGTCTGCCGCGGGTGGTTCTGAGCGCGCTGGTGGGGGCGGCGCTGGCCTTGTCCGGCGCGCTGGTGCAGGGGCTGTTCCGCAACCCGCTGGCCGACCCGAGCCTGATCGGCGTGTCCGGTGGC
>JAGUVW010000046.1 GCA_020062665.1 Pseudomonadales bacterium | reverse complement strand
GACCAGTATTTGCAGGTGTGCATTGATACCGCGGCGCAACTGCTCGGCAGGCTCTGTCACACCCGCCACAGCCTGGGAGACGGCGAGCGAGGCCTGCTCCAGACCCAGCCGCATCAGGTCGACGAGAATGTCTTCCTTGGACTGATAACGGTAATGAAGGCTGCCGGGCAGCATGTTGCACGCTTCGGCAATCTCTTTGACCGTGGTCCGATCATAGCCTTGCTCCCGGAAGAGGCGCGCGGTAGTTCTCAACACAAAATCACGATCAGATGGGACAACCGGCCTGACCTGACGTTTCTTCTTCACGGTATCCTCCTGGGCAACGGAAAACGCTATTATAGTCTGAGTAAGGGTATGGCTATCAAACTTACAAAAAAGTAGGATAAGCTAACTTTTATTTTTATACTCAATTGGTTAGAAGATTTTAGGACAAGAATTGGTCAGCAGATTTTTGGGAGGGATTGCGTGGATCACGTCAGCCCACGCTCCGTCAGGTGAGCCACTGGTACCATTCGTTTATGCAGTACCCAGAATACCACCACCTGCTGCTTGTGAATCACATAGTAGATTATATGGCTGCCCTGAGGAAAGCTGTGCACATCGGCTCCCACGTCAGGGCGCGATTTGCCTAAAGCTGGTGTTTCAGCCAGCAATCCAATCGTATTCTGTATTTCGCACAGGTACTTCTGGGATTGCTCTGCACCCCATTGCTGGAGGGAGTGGCGCCGGATCTCAATCAAATCAGCCTGGGTATCGGGTGTTAAGCGAAATCCAAGCATCAATCGTATCGCCCCGACTCCAGCGCCTCAAAAAAGGCATCCCCCTCAACCGTGTTTCCCGCTGCGATGGCGACTTTGGCCTGAGAGGCGCGGGCACGCAGGGTTTGCAGCTTGAGGGCTTCCAGGCTTTCATAGTCATCGAAGGAGATCACCACGGCGACCGGTTTGCCGTTCTTGTTGATCTGCACCGGTGCCCGTTGCGCTTTCAATAGCAGGTCACCGAACTGGGTTTTGGCCTCGTTGGCGGACAGGGTATCCATGACCTTGGATTCTCGCTTGAATCGTTCGATTCGCACAGTATAGCCGAATTGCACAGCTGCATCCATTCGACTGTGTGAGGGGCGCCCTGTCACCGCTTAACCTCCTCCGCTCGCGGGGTTAAGATAATGCCCCAACGCTGCTGGTTGCAGCTATTCGGGGGCTCCATTATGGATATGTTTGATCTGCTTAAATACCAGACCGTCGTCATACCCTGCCCACACTGGGGAAACGCACAGGTAAAAACACTGGGGTGGCTCAATGAAAACCAGCACCTTCACTGTATCTGTGGGACGTCCTTTCCGGTCAACCTCCAAATGTACGCCAAGGAAGTCAAAGCGCTGGAGCGGCGTTTTCAGGATTATCTGGGCTAAGGGTGTCGTTTCAGTTGGCATAGGCTTGCCGACAAACAACCCCAGTGACCGCATAGCTGCAACAAGTGCCAACATTTAGATCGAATGATGATCACCATCGCTCGCACCGTTGCCATCCTCATTCTCCTCCATGGGAGGGCGGTAGCGCGGCCTCGATCCGCCCTCGGGCAAACGAATCGGCTCGCTCAATATAGCGCATCGCCGACTTGATGTCCTTCCAGCCCACATATTCCATCAGGGCCTGCACATCCCAACAGTTGCTGCCGGCCCAGCTGGCAAACCCACGGCGCAACGAATGACTGCTGTACTGGTGGGCATCCGGTACGCCGGCACTGACCAACAAAGACCGCAGCATCGGGACGATGCTTTGCGGATTGAGTGCGGACATTGACAGGTGGCCCCAGCAATCGATGCTCCGAAACACCGGACCTTCGGTGAGTCCGGACGGCGCCAGCCAATCCCGGTAGGCCGCCACTGGGCACAGCTGGCTCAAGGCCGGCACCCGGTATTCCCGGCCCAGGCTGGTGCGATCGGTCTTGCTACGGGATAGAAACAGGATCAATCCTTCGCCTGGAAAGACCTGCACCTGTTCCACCTGGAGTCTGGTCAATTAGTCGCTCCGGAACCCACGCCAGAACCCAAGCAAAACCAGAGCACGGTTTCGGGTTGCGCGTAGTCGCTGGTGCGGATCGGCCTCCTGCGTCGTCAGCCACTCCACCAGCTGGCGCAATGGTTCCAGTTGCAGGGGTTTGGCCCGCTTTTCCTGTACCGGATGACATTCACGACAGTTTTCACGGCCTGCTGGTGCCGGGCACCATGCGGGATTCCCTATTTCTGTTGCAGGCTGTGCTGGAGCAGCAATTCCACCTGAAACCACGGGAAATCATGACCGATACCGCCGACGCCAGCGACTTGATCTTCGGATTGTTCTGGCTGCTGGGCTAGCAGTTCAGTCCCCGCATCGCGGACATGGGATCCATGCGCTTCTGGCGGGCCGATACGGATGCGGACTATGGTCCGATGAATGCGTTTTCCCGCCACCACCTCAAACTGGATCAGCCGGAAAAATACTGGGAGGACTGTCTGAGAACTGCTGGCTCCCTCAAAATGGGCACCATTGGCGCCACGGAATTGATTCGCTCCCTGTTGCACCAAAAACGGCCCTCGTCCCTGGGTAAAGCCATTGCGGAACTGGGCAAGGCCGTCAAGACCATCCATGCCTTGCGCACCCTGACGGACAAACACTATCGCCGACTCATTCTGACCCAGCTCAACCGAGGCGAAAGCCGCCATGCCTTGGCCAGAACCATTTGCTACGGCAATAGTGGAGAACTGCGACAACCTTACAGGGAGGGTCAGGAGGACCAGCTGGGCGCCTTGGGTCTGGTCACCAACATTGTGGTACTGTGGAACACCTTGTATCTCGAAGCTACCATCAACTACCTGCGCGACCAGGGGATTGCGTTGCGCGACGAGGATATCGCACGTTTGTCACCCGTCATCCATGATCACTTGCATGTGATGGGGCGGTACCGGTTTACAGTCGATCCGAAGGTGGAAGCCGGGCAGATGCGCCCGATCCGGGAACGGGATGAAATGGATGAGTTGTTTTGAAGGGTTGTTTCAAGCGCGATCAAATGCCGTTCTAATGTGACGCAACTTATTGATATTAATTGCTTAAATTGTCCTTAACCAACTTTTCTGTAAGTTTGATCGCTATACCCCGAGTACCGCTCCGCACACTTGGATTCGATCCCGTCCCGCCTCGATCAGCCTCTTTGACAACCTTAACGCCGCTGCCTGCTCAGGCACCGTCAGGTCTGATACATATTTCTGACCTTTCTCTATATCACAGGATTGACATTTGGCTGGTCGTCCAACTAGCCTAATGCTCACGCTCACTCATGACCGGAGAACCCAAATGGCCTTGGCAAATCGCAAGATCGGTTACGACGAAGTTGTAACGCGCGATCTCCACTTCCCGATGAACCTTGAGACGGTCGCCCGCCACTGGTTCAACAACGACCCCTGGAGCACGCACTGGATGAACGCCATTCTGGCTGCCGTGCCAGATGGCGAACGCTGGGTGATGAACTCGGCCCGCAGACAACTTGACAAACTGCGCGACCCGGAAGTGCGCAAAGCTGCGGGTGAGTTCATCCGCCAGGAGCGCATTCATGCCCGCGAGCATGACGAGATGAATGCCATATGCGTGCAGCAAGGCGTCCCCATGGACAAGGTCGAAGCCATCTTCAAGCTTATTCGCAAGGAACTCCAGCATCGCCTGAGCGATGACATGCAAAGCTCCATCGCTGCGGCGTTCGAGCATTTCACCGCCATCATTTCCTCGGTGCTGCTTGAGCACCCGGAACTTTTCGACGAAACGCACCCTGAATTACGGGCCATGCTGTACTGGCACTTCGTCGAGGAAACCGAGCACAAGAGCGTCAGCTACGATGTGTTCGTCGACGCCAGCGGCGGCGGTCTGCGCAGTTACCGGTTGCGTATCAGCGGCATGATGTTGGCCATCGCACTTGGCTTTCCGATCATGATCGGCAATCAGGCGTTCTTGCTGGCCAAAGACAAACAGCTCCTGAATCTACGTTCGGCGACATATATGCTCAAGGTGCTGTTCGTCAAGCCCGGCATTCTTTCCAAAGTACTGGCAGGTGTCTTCCCCTATTTCTCGCCCACTTTCCATCCCTGGGACGATGACAATCGGGAGATCATCAGGGTCTGGAAGCGCGCCTACGAGAAGACCGGCGACACCCACAAGGCATTCGAGGCTCTGCTCAAGCACCAGCGCGGCACCCGCACCAGTCGCCGTCTCCGTCCAGTTGCGCAACCCGCCTGAGGGGCTCCTATGAAAAAGCAACCTCTACCACCCTCCCGCAACGCCGCCGCTGTCGTCACCGGAGCCGGCAGCGGCATCGGCCGCAGCTTTGCCTATGAGCTGGCACGCCGTGGCGGCGCGGTAATCTGTGCTGACATCAATGAGGAGCGGGCCGAACAGGTCGCCGCATGCCTGAAGACCCTGGGCAGCAAGGCAATTGCCCGTCGCTGTGACGTCGGTGATGCAAAGCAGATGGAAGCACTCAGTGATGAGGCCGAGAAACTGCTCGGCCGTCCGGTGACACTGGTTATCAACAATGCAGGTGTGGGTCTCGGCGGGCCCATCGGCGAGGTGCCACTGGATGACTGGCACTGGTGCATGAACGTGAATCTTTGGGGCGTAATCCACGGCTGCCATTACTTCGCGCCGAAACTTCGGGATCTTGGCTATGGTGGCATCATCAATGTCGCTTCCGCCGCCGCTTTTGGTGCAGCGCCGGAAATGAGCACCTACAACGTCACCAAGGCCGGGGTGCTGGCGCTCTCGGAAACTCTGGCTGCTGAGCTTGCCGGAACCGGGGTTAAAGTCACTGCACTGTGCCCGACCGTGGTCCCCACCAACATCGTCAACGACGGCAAGCTACCGGAAAGGCGCCGCGAATTTGCGCGGTCCGCCATGACTCGCTTCGCCCTGACCACTGCCGACAAAGTTGCCCGACAAACACTTGATGCGCTGGATCGTGGTGAGCTTTACGTACTGCCACAAATCGATGGGCGCCTCGCCTGGCGTTTCAAGCGCCTGATGCCGCGCCTTTACGCCCGCACCGTCGGCGAGACCTATCGCCTGCTGGCCAACTGAATCCGGGAGACCCCCATGGCGTCACTTGCTGCAAAAATCATCAAGCCCCTGTTCCGCGCTATCATGAAGCGCGACATTCAGGACCCTGATCATCTGGTCCGTCATTTACGCAGGGTCATGAATGCCCCGCTGATACCCTCCCAAATACCCCGTGGCGTCAGCCTGCGCAATGGACGCGTGGCCGATGTTCCTGGTCAGTGGATGAGCACCGTCAATCCTGTGGCGACCGTGCTGTTCCTCCATGGAGGAGCGTTCGTCGGGGGTCGTCTCGATACCTATCACCATTTCTGCGGCACGCTGGCAAAAGCACTCAATGCCCGTGTTTTTCTCGCAGATTATCGACTGGCACCGGAACACCCTTTCCCGGCGGCAACCGATGATGCCTTTGCTGTATATAGCGCCTTGATTAAAGAATCCTTGCCACTGATGGTGGCTGGCGATTCCGCTGGAGGCAATCTGACTCTGGCGACGTTGCTGCGTGCCCGCGACGAGCAACAGCTCATGCCGGTGTGCGCAGTGGCCATTTCACCCGGCGCCGATGCAACCGGAAAGCTGATGTCCAGGGATGCGAATAATGGCAGCGACCCGATGCTGTCGCGGGTGATGATCGACGGCGCCACCAGGATATACCTGCAGGGCGCCGATCCGTTCCATCCCTACGCGTCCCCGACGCAGGGTGACTATCAGGGTCTGCCACCGTTGATGCTGACGGTAAGTGAAGAGGAATGCCTGCGCGATGATTCCTATGTCGTTGCAGAACAAGCTCGTCGTGCGAGTGTACCAGTCACTCTGCTATCACGACAGGACATGCCCCACGTCTGGCCAATTTTCCTGCTACTCCTACCTGAGGCCCGTCAGGATACACGCAAAATAGTCCGTTTCATGCAGTCCCATCTGAGCAGTCGACGGCATAACGAACTACCCAACCACAGCTCCCGATCCGATAACTTGCACGCATCACCGACCACCCAGGAGGCTGTTGCATGAACATGGCCGCTTTCACCGCCGATCAAACCCGGCGTCCTTCCGCTGTCCTTCCTGATCACGAAGTGATTATTGTCGGCGCCGGCATCTCCGGCATCGGTGCCGCCATCCAGCTCAAGGCGGACGGCGTCGACGACATCCTGATCCTCGAGCGTAGCAACGATGTCGGTGGCACCTGGCGCGACAATCGCTACCCCGGCATTGCCGTGGACATCACCTCGTTCACCTACTCTTTTTCGTTCGAGCAGAACGCGAACTGGTCCCGGGTATTCGCCCCGGGTAGCGAGCTGTATCAATACACCCGGCAGATATCGTCCAAGTACGGCATATACCGCCATATCCGCTTCGGCGTCGAAGTGGAACGGGCGCAATTCGACACTGAAAACAATCTCTGGGTAATCAGTCTGGCGAGTGGCGAAATATTGCGTGGCCGGCATCTGGTCTCCGCCTGCGGCGGGCTGATCTCCCCCAAGCTCCCTGACATCGAAGGTCTTGATGCCTTCGAGGGAGAAATTGTCCACACGGCCCGCTGGCCTGAAGACATGGACCTGACAGACAAACGCGTTGCCGTCATCGGCACCGGTGCCACTGCCGTGCAACTGGTGCCGGAGATCGCTCGTCAAGCGAAACAGCTTGATGTCTATCAACGCACCCCGATCTGGGTTCTGAAAAAGCCTGATCGGATATTGCCCGGATGGCTGAAAAGCCTGTTTCGTGCCTTACCCGCCCTGCAAGGTGGCGTTCGCAGCGTAACCGATCTGGCCAGCGAAACCCTGATGGTGCTGTCGGCGATCTATTATCGCCAGGCCCCCTGGATCGTGCGCGCCTGTGAGAAGGCCGCACTCGACAATATGCGAGATCAGCTCCCCGGCAGACAGGATCTCTGGGAAAAACTCAGCCCGGGCTATGGCTTTGGTTGCAAACGACCGACCTTCTCCAACGAGTACTTCACAACGTTCGCCCGCGATAATGTCGAACTGGTCACCACACCCATCCAGCGCATCACCCGACAGGGCATCACCACCAGCGACGGCAAGTCCAGGCGCATTGATGTACTGGTGCTCGCTACTGGCTATAAAACATTCGAAAAGGGCAACATCCCCTCGTTCGAACTAATCGGCAGCAATGGCGTTGATCTCGGCCAGTTCTGGCACGATAACCGCTATCAGGCCTACGAAGGCTTGACCATTCCCGGGTATCCGAACTTTTACATCATGCTCGGGCCCTATGCATTGATTGGCACCTCCTACTTCAAGATGGTGGAGGGAAATGCCATTCATATTTCACGCTGCATCCGCGAGGCCCTCCGGCGCAAGGCAACCCGGGTGGAAATCCGGCAGACCGTGCATGACCGCTACTTTCAGAACATTCAGAAACGGCAGCAGAACACCGTATTTCTGAACCACAACTGCGCACTCTCCAACAGCTATTACTTCGACCACCATGGCGACGCGCCCATGCTGCGCCCCTCGACCTCGGTGGAAATGCTGTGGCGAGCAAAGCATCTGTCGATGGACAATTACCTGTTTCTGAAGAGCAACGGCGCGAAACGCCGTTTCAGACCAGAGACTTCAAATCAGTACGAGGATCACTCAATGCTTTAGCGCAAACGCTCTTGCGGTGCTGCACCAACTGCTTGCCAACCATAAAGGCAACCGGCAGATTGACAGCATCAACAGCGATGACACTGCCCTCGCGGAGATAGAACACCGCAAATTCCTTATCCTCAGCGCTGCCGCGCAGCACGCGCTGATCACTATTTTGCGATAGCCCCACCATCTGCAGGCGAACGTCATACTGATTCGACCAGAACCACGGGGCGCTATCGTAAGGCTTCTCCTCGCCCATCAGAGTGGCCGCTGCAGTACGGGCCTGATCGACCGCGTTGGCGACAGACTCAAGCCGTTGCATTTTCTCGAAGAAAAGATTGCGGTGGCGGGTACAGTCGCCAATCGCCAGGATGTCAGGATCACCGGTGCGGGCAAACTCATCCACGACAATACCATCATCACAGGGCAGTCCGGCGGCCTCAGCCAGCGCGGTTTCCGGTATAACGCCAATGGAAACGAGCACAACATCAGCCGGCACAGTGCCGCCATCCGCCAACGTCACACCTGCCACACGACCTTGATCGCCCGCTTCGAAACCGGTTACCGCCGTGTTCAGACGTACGTCCACACCGGCGCCACGGTGTTTGGCGTAAAAGAACGCGGACATCTCCGGGCCTGTTACGCGCTGCATAAGACGATCAGCGGCTTCCAGCACCGTGACATTCACGCCTTTCTTGGTAGCGCTGGCTGCCACCTCAAGGCCGATATAACCGCCACCGACGATGACCAAACGCTTCCCCGGAACCAATTTCTCACGTAGAGCATCTGTGTCAGTTATGTCGTGTAGGTAATGAATGCCCTGCAAGTCAGACCCGGGTGCCCGCAAACGCCGGACGTGTGAACCCGTAGCCAGTACCAGTTGATCGTATTTCAACGTGCTCTGATCCGACAACCTGATAGTCTTGTTGTCCCGATCAATTTGTTCGACGCGCACGCCGAGCCGCAACTGCTGTCCTGCTTTTTCATACACCACGCGCGGCTTCAGGTACAGCGACGCCTGATCAACCTCTCCTGCCAGATAATTCTTGGACAGGGGAGGTCGCTGGTAGGGTGGATGGGGCTCTTCGCCTACCAGAACCACCTCATGCTGATATTTTTTCTGCAGCAAGATTGTCATGAGCGCACCCGCTGCGTGCCCGCCACCAACGATGACAGTGGTCTGCTTCTCACTTATTGTCATGCTCCCCCTCTCCACTGCTTCTGTAACTGAACTCGCCTCGGCACTACCGGGTTCCATAAATCAGCACTACGCCATTGATGTCGAGCGAGTTCGCGCCAGCCATTTATCAAACCGGGATCGTAGTCAAAGACCATAACACTCTGCGGACACCTGGCTTTCCCTGTTCCCGCAGAGTGTTTAATCAGGTCTTCTCTTCCACCAGAACTACTTCTGCTTTGGCGTCAGTTTAACCATCAGCTCAGAGTAGCCGCGCACGAAGTTCGACTGCACCCGAACTGGCTCGCCGACTACTTCGATGTCGTCAAAGCGCTTGAGCAGTTCTTCCCAGAGAATGCGCAGCTGCAATTCAGCCAGACGGTTTCCCATACAACGGTGAACGCCATAGCCAAACGACATATGATTTCGCGCGTCCTTACGATCGATAATGAATTGATCGGGGTTTTCGAATTTTCTCTCGTCCCGATTGCCCGAGGCGTACCACATCACCACACGATCACCTTTCCTGATGGTATTTCCATGCATCTCCACGTCCTGCGTGGCGACACGGCGCATATGCGCCAGCGGGGTTTGCCAGCGGATGATTTCCGAGACCATGTTCGGAATCAGCTCCGGGTTCGCCTTCAGTTTGGCGAATTCCTCGGGGAACTGATTCAAGGCCAGCACGCCGCCGCTCATGGAGTTGCGGGTGGTGTCATTGCCACCAACGATAAGCAGCGCCAGGTTCCCGATAAACTCCATCGGACGATTGATCAAATCCTTTGTATCTGCGCTGCTCTGCAGCATGCTGATCAAATCGAAACCAGGTTCTTCGCCAGCCGCGCGGCGTGCCTCCTTGTCGCGCCAAAGTCTGGAGAACGACCACGCCATATCTGCGGCGTCGTCAAACATGCCATCTTCATCGGTAAACTCACCGCCGGTTGCCGATGCTGCGCCGGACAATCTATCCGACCAGTCAACCAGCTTGTGACGTTCCTCATAAGGGAAGTCAAGCAACGTGGCCAGCATGCGCCCGGTCAGTTCCTTCGACACGGTCGGCACCCAATTGAAGGCTTCGCCCATAGGCAGACTGTCGAGCACGTCCCCGGCACGCGTGCGGATCAGCCCTTCCATTTCCTTCAAATTCTGCGGCGCGACCACACCCTGAACCGCCCGGCGCTGCACATCATGATTGGGCGGATCCATGGCGATAAACATTTCCACCGACAGCCCTTCCGGGGGATCGCCCAGCACGATTTGCGGCTCGGAGGAAAACAGCTCGTGGTTCTTGTCCACGAACAGAATGTCTTCATAGCGTGTCACCGACCAGAATGGTCCGAATAAACTGTTCTTTTGGTAGTGCACCGGTGCCTCATCACGGAGCCGCTTGAAGTAGGCACGCCACTGATCTTGCCGGTATAAAAAAGGATTGCTGAGATCGATGTCCTCAAGCGCCAGTGTGTTGACATCGGGCACAGACGCTTCGACGAAGTTGAGCGGGGGCCGCCGCGCGCCGATGATCTTCTTCTTTGCCTTCACCAACATTTTCAGCGCCTGGATTTGCAAGTGCATTGGCACCACTCTGGAGGTGGCGTTGATCATTTTGGCCTGAATTACATCAGTCGCGCTTGATTTCGTTGACATGGCGTCCTCCGTGCTTACATCTGGAATTCGGGCAAATGCACGGTCATGCCGTCCATCGCCTCGGTGGTTCGAACCTGACAGCCGAGACGCGAGGTTTGCGCCCGCTCCGGGGTCATGGACAGCATCTGCTCCTCAGCGTCGCCGATCGATCCGGTCTTGCCGAACCACTCATCCGCAACGATCATGTGGCAGGTGCCGCAGGCGCACTCCCCGCCACAATCACCGTCGATACCGGGAACGGCATTATCGACGGCAATCTGCATCAGCGTGGTTCCAGCCTCAAATTCTGTGACATGTTCGGTGTTGTCATGCTCAATAAAGGTAATCTTGCCCACTGCCTCTCTCCTGCGAGTAACTTACTGCATTGGATAGTGATTCGAAGCGAACACGGCGACGAGGTCATTTCTTGACACTGTGGGGGTCATTTAGAGACAATGTCACCGCATAGGAGCAATGGGCAAGCCGATGGCACAACAGGCAGATGGTTGGCAAAATCTTGAAGCTAGTATTCCGTCGAACTATTCGCGGATTATCGCCCGTGAGCTGGACCTGACAGTCAGACAGTTGCCCATTTTACTGCGTGGCACGGCTCTTGACGTCGAGCAGTTCCTGAGCGAGGACAGCCTGCTCACACCGGCCCAGCAGGTACGGGTCTTGCGCAACGCACTGGCGCTGTCCGGCCAGCCGGAATTCGGATTACGTCTGGGCAAACGCCTGACCCCGGCAACCCACGGTGCGATGGGATTTGCCGCCTCCAGCAGCCCGGACCTGCTCAGCGCATTACGGGCGATACACACCTTCCTGCCCACCCGCGCCAGCGTTATCCAGCTGCATTTGCAGCAGGTTGAAGAACATCTGGAGTGCAGGCTGGATTTTCAGGTGCCGCTGAACGCAGACCTCCAGCGCTGCGTGGCGGACACGATTGTCAAGGTGCTGCTCGAATTCGGCGAGTTCATTGTCGGCCGCCCCCTGTATGAGGCGGAAATAGGCTTTACCCATCCGGCACCCGAATACCATGCCCTCTATGCCGAGTATTTGTCCGGACGAATTCGCTTTGGCTGTGATCAGTTGACGCTCAAGCTACCGATGACGCTGTGCCAGGAACCGAACGCCTCCGCCAATCATGAAAACTACCGTCTTGCCCTGCAGCAGTGCGAAGCCATGCTAGCGCAACTTCCGACCCATAAACCGAACTACCAGACCCGGCTCAAGAAGATGATGCTGTCCCGACCACCCGGCACGCTCAGTGAAGAAGAAGCCGCAGCCTCCCTGTTCATGAACAAACGCACTCTGGCCCGCAAGCTCAAACAGGAGAACAGCAGTTTTCGACAAATTCGTGACGACATCCTGTCCCAGCAGGCGGCCAGCTACCTGTGCGACAGCAAACTGTCGATCGAGGACATCGCGGCGTTGATGCACTATCACGACAGCGCCAATTTCAGGCGTGCCTTCAAACGCTGGTTTGGCCATCCGCCCGAGCAGTACAGGCAGCGTGTCAGTTCGCGAGGGGCTATGCCGCCCAGGGCTTGAGGATGGTCTGAAAATTTGCCTGACAACAAGCGATCTCTGTTCTTGGCTAACATAGAATAGTTCTAGACTCCATCATCCATATCCAGCCCGACGAAATAGCAAAACATCAGGTCGTGGTCCTGTCTATCCATCGCTAGCGCACAATAGCTTCAACCGCAGTGTATTCATCTGGCATTTTTCCAGCGCAGTATGTTGCAGTGCCAGACTGCGCAATCCCTGCATCAGGACATAGGTAAATCCGGACAGATGCCTGCTTTTGCCATCAATTTGCGGTTGCTAGCCATGCCAACTACATAATCGATACTCGCTGCAAAATCACACCAGTTCAACAAGCGAGGCAGGAAGCAGTATTCGTCTACACTTTCCTAATCTGGCTTGTTGGCATTTGTCTCTTCAGCCCCCGGGGGGAATAAAAATGAAAAAGCGCTCTCGAGGCGGCACACAGCAGCAAACTGCAGAAAACACGCCTCTTATTGGTATGCTTTGGCTCAGGAACCCCTTGGACTGGCATCCCATTGACCGTTTTATTCTGCTTGCAAGCCTGGTTATGCTGGCGACTGTTGTGTTTAGCATTGCGCTTGCTGGCACCATAGCGCTGGCGCCGCAATACCTTGCACTGCCTGTCGCCTGGACGTTGCTCGGTCTGTACGGCCTGCATATCATCTTACTCGCCAGCTACATCTGGCTGGCATGGAAACGACGTCGCAGGGAAAACGACTGGCCCGCATTTGAAAACATTGTCATCGCCGGTTTCGTGATCAATATCATGCTGAGCAGCTATCTTACCGGCACGTATTTCACCCATGGGCTTCTGTTTTTTTTCGTTGGCGTCAACATCGCTTCGGCGTTGACCTGGGTAACAAAGATACTCGTCGCCTACTGGACCGTCTTGGTGACCCTAATCACATTCGCCACCATTGACTTTAGCGGCGCGTTTAAACATGCACCCTTGCTGTCCCGGTCCGTATATCAGCCTGACGGCTCACCGGTGATCGGGTGGTTGTTCATAGAAGTCACAGTCGCCGCTATTCATTACTCCGTCCTATACCTCTGCATGCTTGTCATCCGACGCTGGGCAGAAAGGGAAAACCTCTATCGTGAAATGTCCAACGTCGATGGCCTCACCCGTCTGATCAACCGCCGCTGCTTCATCGAACGGGCAAAAAATGAACTGGCACGAGCCAAGAGATTGTCCAGTAACACGCCGAAGTCCCTGGGCTGCATAATGCTGGACCTAGACCACTTCAAGCACATCAACGACACTTGGGGTCACCACGCCGGCGATGCGGTATTGGTAGCAGCGTCGGAGATCATGATGGCCAACGCACGCCCGTACGATGAGGTGGGTCGCTATGGCGGGGAGGAGTTCGCTATTCTGCTCCCGGGCGTGACACTGAAAATCGCGGCCGGAATCGCCGAGCGACTGCGCAAGGCAATCAGCGACGCAGTGGTGGAAATCGATGGCAATCGTATCAGCATTTCCGCAAGCTTCGGCGTCGCCTGCTACCCGACCCACGCCATCTCCGACCTGAACGACTTGCTCAAAGCGGCCGATCAGGCCCTCTACGAGGCCAAACGAGGCGGCCGCAATCGCGTAATTTTGGCGAATACCACCGATCAGGACGGTGTCACCGGATAACTCACTGTGTTTCGGCGCAGCTACCTTCATGAAAGTCAGTGCTGGCCCTGCAGCATAGTCGGGGGGCGACCGGGGTAAGGTTTCAACCGGCAAAACGCCCCCAGGTTCGTCGCCCTCTACGGTGCCGGGGAGTTTCGACATGGCTAAGTATCAATACAACGGCTGCGGCGATATCTCTGAGCCTTTGGCGAAGTAAGAGGGCTATCCGCCGATGCCGTTTGCAAAACGGCCCGCAATGCAGTGTTCGTTACAAGAAAAATTTCGAGCGAATGGAAGCGCGAGGGCAAGTCGCTTCACGAGAAATGCCCTCTGCCAGCTCCCACATTCAAGGACCGTTCCCGCGCCTCTTGCTCCGCTACTCTCCGTTCTGCCCGAGCACCACCCCTGATCTCCTAACGCGACAAATATCCCGAATGCCCTATTGCCCAATATTACGTTTCACGTATTCCTGGTCATCATTCGTTTGTGCATCTTTCTCTTGACGTTGGTTGGCCAACCAAGTAAAAAACTCGTTCAAACAACCAAAAACAACCACAAGAAAAATAACACAAAAAAAAGGGGGTAATTGCATGGCATGCACAATTCACCGGTTGTTGCCGACCACCTACAGCCTGTTCCTGACAGCAGCAATAATTGGCACACAGCCCGACGATGCCTTTGCCGGCGCAGGCGACGGAGCATCCACCTATGGCCTTGGCCCGGTCAACGCCGGTTCCGCCCAGGCTTTCAGCGCCTTCGATCCCGGTGCCTGGGCGGTGTACTATAACCCCGCCGCCCTAGCCCGCACCCCGGAAGGTGAGCTGAGTATTGTGCTGCAATACGGCGACCAGGAACTGCGAGCAAAATCGCTGGGAGGGTCTGACCCGGTGACACGCGAGAATGACGTACTATCGGATACCAGTTCGGAGCTTGCATTGCTGGGCATCAAAGCCCGTATTGGCGGCGCATCGGACACAACCCGCCCGATGTACCTTGGAATAAACGTTGGCGTCGATGAATACATCTCCAACATTCTACCGTACCAGGCCAATACCGCAGAGCAAGGCCAATTCCTGCGCTACGAGTCCCAGCCGCTTTATCTGGCATTTGGTGGCGCTGTTCGTGATCTCGTTCGAGGGGTCGATGTCGGCTTTTCAGCACGCTTGACACTGGCGGCAAAGGCTCGTCTTGTAGCGGTCTCCGATCTCGCAGGCAATACCGATTCTGAGCAGATTTCGATGAAGGCAGAGCCTTCCCTGTCCCCCGCTGTGGGCCTTAACGTCCGCACTTCCGAGCTATTCTGTGGCCATTCACCTTGGCGTCCATCATCTTGTCTGCCGTTCGGACTCGATGGACTGGAGGTGGCACTATTCTGGCGCGACGAAACCAACTACGAGGTCAGTGTGGATGCCAACGTGGTTATCCCCGGCGTCGTCCCCGAACCGGGACTTGATCTGGCGCTTTCTACCATTGACTCGTACCAGCCGCCAGTGTTCGGCGTCAGCTTCCTGCTGCCTCTTGGGAAGCTCGAGCTTGTGGCCTCTGTCGAGCAACATCAGTGGTCCGAGCTGGAAAGTCAGTTTTCCGGGGACACCATTAGGGACCAGGCGGACTTGCGTTTCGATGACGTCGTCGTTTCCCGCGCTGGCGCCAGCTTCCGGTGGTCTGACCAGCTCAGGCTGTTTGGCGGGGTGGCGCTGGAGGATTCGCCATTGAAATCTTCCCGCTCACAAGACGTCAACTTCCTGGATGCCGACAAAATGGTGCTGGGCGTTGGTGGCGACTATCGCCTAAATAGTGCGCCCATCATTAATGCTCCCCTGGTGCTGTCGCTGGCCTATCAGTACCAGAAGCTCGACGAGCGCGATTTCGAGCTGACGTCCATCAACTCGTCTTCCGATCCGGCACCTTACGAAACAGTACGCGCCGACGGAGAGATTCACGTCTTCTCTTTATCCGCTTCCCTGAAGTTCTAAGCGGAGCTTCGACAGAGGCGACTAATAACAATAAGGAGAAAACCATCATGAAAACAATAACAAATCACCGAACAATATCCACGCTTCTTGCACTCTGGGTACTGCTGCCTGGTTTCCTCTTGCTGTCCGCATGTGGCGGCGACAAAGGCACCATCAACACTTCCTGGACAACGCCGGAGAGTCTTATTTTCGCCTACCCCTACCCGGGACAGCAGGAAGTGCCACCCAGCACCCAGATTGTGCTTCGTTTTTCGGCGCCCCTCAATGAAACCGTCATTGAGGAAATCGACGACAGATTGCAATTGGTGACTGTAGCGGGCGGCAACCCTGCCATGTTCGTCCACGAAACGGTGGATAACGGACGTGGCCTGCTGCTACGTCCTGTCGACGAACTCGTGCCGAATACTGAATACCAACTGCAGCTGAGCGAAGTGGGCCTAGACGGCATTGACACAGGCCCCTTCAACGACTTTCGCTTTCGCACTGCCGGTGCGCAGAAAGGCTTCGCGGGGGCAATTGGCGACGGCGACTTCAAACTGCTCGCCGCTACACCCCTGGATCAGCCCGCGCTGCTTACCGACATTGACGATGCGAGGCAGCCGAATGACATGAGCACCCTGAGAATGGCGTTCAATCGCGTACTTGATCCGGCTAGCGTCAACTATGGAAATCAGGTTCGTCTTGAAAATTCGCAGGGCAGCCTGATCGAGGCCACTCTGCTACTGCAGGGCCGCTATCTTGTGCTCGACCCAAGGGATGACCTCGAACCGACGGAACATACCTTGGTCCTGTCTGGTCTGCGCAGCCGGGAGGATGAGGAGCTCCCCCTCCTCGAACGTTCCTTCACACCAGTGGCCACACCACCGCGAGAAACGGTCGTTCTCAAGGTAGGCACGCTTGGTGAACAACAGCCGGGGCTTGCGTCAAGGCTCACCGGGCAACGCGTCAATGAGGTGCCGGTAGAAACTTTTGTGCTGGGTAACGAATCCTTTACCAGACTGGAGGGAGACTTGGCCGCGGACCTGGGTTTCGTGCCGGATTTTGCCAACGCGGTACCTCTGCGGGTGCCTGCAGGTTCAGTGCTACGCGGCAGCCCGGTGGCCGTCAATATTCTGGGTCAAGTCAACGCTGGTATCGAAACCGGTGAAGTGCTGATCACACTGCTCAGCGACGCAAACGGCTACCTGATCGCTAACCCGTTCAGTAAAGCAAAGGATGCTCCTCGCTATGCCTTGCTCAACATGGACGCAGCCATGACCGCAGAGGGCGATATCGCTAACGCAGCGCTGAGCCAGAATCTGCTGAACATTCAGGTTGTAGGGCTTGCGATAGTGGAAGGTGGCGTACTGGTGATGGATGCCGTCAGCGTGGTCGAACCGGAGATTCTCGGCCTTGAACGCGCCAGCGGCCTGCTGTCTTTCCGTCTGGAAGCCTATGCTGATCAGCGCAATGCACCGGTACCACCAACCGATGCGCGTCCGCTCGAGCTGCAATCCTGGTCGCCCGGCGAAGATTTCCAGCCCAATGCCCGCCCCGGCGACCCTGTTATCCTGAACTTCAACAAACCGCTGGACGCAGCCTCCGTGTTCCTTGACGGTGCCATCCAGATTTTTGCCGACGACAACCTGGTAGCCAGAGAGCTTGCCCCGATGCGCCACGACGGCGCTACGGTGGTCATTGATGGCAGCAACCTGCAGCACAATACCGATATCGAGATTGTTCTGACCAGCTTGCTGCGCGATACACAGGGCAATCAATTGAATCAGAATCAAACACTGGCGCTGCGCCTTGATGACCTGTTTCTTCCCGGCGGCAGCGCCGCCAACCTGCGCGCGCCGGTCGCGGCAGTGTTTCCCGGTTTTTCCTGTGCACTGACAGGCGCCATTCTAACCGGACCACGGTCTGCCTGGCGCAACGGTCGCTGTGTCGGCGGTAAGAACAGCGATCCCCTGTTCCATGTGGATAGTCTGTACAAGGACTACCCGGTCAGAGTGACTTTCAACCGTAGCATAGATCCGGTGACGATCAACGACGGCACCTTCTTCGTTGAACGCCGCGACCTGGATAACAATTGGGTACCCGTGCCCGGCCGGCTGGATATCCTGCCCCAACGCGTTCAGTTTTTCCCAGATACCCCGTGGCGGATTGGTGACCTGTATCGTTACACATTAAGATCGGTGCCGAACGATGCCGATTGCGGCGTCAATGCCATTTGCTCGCCTGATGGCGCACCGCTGCAAACCCGGCAAATCTCGCGAAGCAGTGCATCGGCCCCTGCCCCGCGCGAGGGCGGTCCTGATATGGTGAATCACTTTGTCGCTGCCGACGAGGACGACCGCTATACATTAGTTGGGTTGCGCGTTCTACCAGTGGTGGATGTCAATGCCAATATGGTGTTTGATGAAGAAGAGCAAGGTGTCCTGGTCCTTCCGGACAACAGCATCGAAGCGCCACCCAATCATCTGCGGCTGGAACTGAAGGACTTCAGCGGCGTTATCACACAGGCCAATCTCGGCTGTGCAATCGGAGAGAGTTGCCCGGAAAAGCGCTTCGCCTTCCTCAGCAGCGGCGCTCTGGCGGCCGGCCCGCGCACCTTTGATCCCAATGTCCAGGTGAATCGGCGCCTGATCGACGGCAACCCGGCCACAGACAATTTCATGACTGGAGCCATACGCGCCAACGTCTACCCAACCACCATCAGCACCACCAGCGTTTTTCTGCAGGCTCGGGCTCTGGCCATCATCACAATCGGTCTGGACACGGGCCCACTGGTGCTCAGGCTAATACCTCAAGGAGCTGATGAGCCCTTCATCACCGGGTTCATCTCCGACACGCCGGACGGCCCCTGGTTCAACGCCACCTTCGACATACTGGTGGATGCCCCCGAGTTGAAACCGGCACTGGGTCCTATTACGCTTGGTCACGATATTCGCAGCAAGCGGGTGCGCAACGTGACTCTTGAGGGGCCGCTGCGCTTTGTCGACGATGGCCGGTTGATCCTCAAGATCCGCAACCCTGACCCACTCCTGATTCCGGCCAGTATCAACTTGGCGGGTATCGGTCTTGCGAGTGTGCAATTGGAGGTTCCCTCCCTTGCTGCCGATCTGACGTTAACCTTTCTGCCTGTTAAGGACTTCTGAAGCGAAAGCCGACTCGCCGTTATGCCCCCCCGGGCATACGCCATTTGGCCCCGTTATGGGGTAATGCCAGTCAGTTAATCCCTGACTGGCATTTTCTTTTGTGACGGCGTCAGGCGACTTTTCAGAAGGGACTGTTTCATTTCGCGGCCCAGCTCCATCTCCCGAAGGCCTCCTCGTGTCTGTTGTATCCGGCGTTCACACGCTGGATTTAAGGTGCACTTCCGGATAAAAAGACAAAAAGTAGAAGCCTGTACGGGCGGCCGCTAGAAACGCTTTGCCAGCTGGACTTCTTTAGACTATTATTTGGTTGGCCGACCAATCATAATTTGTTGTGCTCATACAGAATGGAGGTGGCCATGACATCCAGTTTCACCCCATCCACCGGTTCGTACGGGAAAAAGGATTCGTCGACTTCGTCAGCGAAACCGACACTTTTTGTCGGTGCCAATGGTATTGTGCTCCGGGCCAGTCAATACGGCGCGTTCACTGCCCCCATCGTACTGCTGCTTCACGGCGGAGGCCAAACACGCCATGCCTGGGCCGATACGGCGAATACTCTTGCCCGAGCGGGCTACTGCGCCATCACTCTGGATGCGCGGGGGCACGGCGAAAGCGATTGGTGTGCGCAAGGTGATTACAGCACCCAAAGCCTGGTCGCAGACCTTCACGCCGTCATTCACTCGCTGCCTATGGCACCAATCATCGTCGGTGCTTCCATGGGCGGCCTAACAGCCATGTTGGCACTTGGTGAGAATACCTCGCTGCACTGTTCCGCACTGGTGTTGGTCGACGTGGCGCCACGACTGGAGCAACAGGGCGTGCGCCGCATCATCGAATTCATGCGTCGCCATCAGGACGGCTTCGACAGTCTTGAACAGGTGCGCGATGCCGTCGCTGCCTACAACCCGCACCGCCCTCCTTCGAACGACCTGACAGGATTGCGCAAGAATCTGCGCCGGCGGGATGACGGCCGTCTTTACTGGCACTGGGATCCTGCCTTTCTGGACTACGCCCGCGTTCCCTCTGAAACCAGCGAAAGCCTGTTCGAGAAATCCAGTCTGGAGCGTGCAGCCCGAAAGCTTTCCATGCCAGTGCTACTGATTCGCGGATTCCAGAGCGACGTGCTCAGCGATCAAGGGGCTCGCGAGTTGCTCGACTTGGTTCCCCATGCGCACTATGTCGTGCTGAATCAGGCCGGCCATATGGTCGCCGGGGACAGAAACACAATCTTCACTGAGGCCGTGCTGGGCTTTCTGCAAAGGGCTGGAAAACACACTCGCAGCCACCATGCCTCATCGACTTTCGACCATGGAGTATTGACATGAAACATCGCCATCTGGATGTACTGATCATCGGCGCCGGCCTGTCCGGAATCGGTGCCGCCTGCCACCTGCAGAAGAAATGCCCGAACGTACGTTTCGCCATTATTGAGCGGCGCGAAAGAATTGGCGGAACCTGGGACCTGTTTCGCTACCCTGGGATTCGCTCGGACTCCGACATGTTCACGCTCGGCTATAGCTTTCGTCCCTGGACGCAAACCAAAATGCTTGCCGACGGCCCGTCTATTCGAACGTACATTGAAGACACCGCGCGCGACTATGACGTCAAACGACACATTCATTTCGGATTGAAAGTCATTTCGGAAGAATGGGATAGTAAAAATTGTCACTGGAACGTCACGGTTCTTAATGAAAAAACAAGCGAGATAGAAACCTTCCGTGCCGGCTTCGTATTCAATTGCACTGGATACTACAAATATGATGCCGGTTACACTCCCAACATTCCCGGCCTCGACAAATTCAAGGGCAAGCTGATTCATCCGCAACACTGGCCCGAAGACTATGATTACAGCGGCAAGTGCGTAGTGGTCATCGGCAGCGGCGCCACTGCCGTGACGCTGGTGCCGGCAATGACAGACAAGGCCGCCCATGTAGTAATGCTGCAACGTTCGCCGACCTACGTTGCAACCGTCCCCGAAGAAGATCTGATTTCCAAGAACTTGCGTCGTTTTCTGCCGGAAATGGTGGTCTACCGGATGGCCCGCGCACGTAACATCATGCTGCAACGCGCTGTTTACCGGCTGTCACTCAGCAAGCCGAAAGCAATACGCAGACTGTTGCTGGCCGCAACGCGCAGGCAACTCGGCCCGAATGTTGACATGCGCCACTTCCAGCCAACGTACAACCCTTGGGAAGAGCGGATGTGCGCGGTCCCGAAAGGAGACCTCTTCAAGGTTATCCGCGAAGGCAAGGCATCGGTGGTCACAGACCATATCGACACGATTACGGAAACAGGCATTAAGCTCAAGTCCGGCGACCATCTGGACGCGGATGTTCTGATTACCGCAACCGGTCTGGATCTTCAGTTGTTTGGCGGTGCTACGCTGCGTGTCGACGGTCGTGAAGTCAGTGTGGCCGACACCCTGTTGTACAAGGGACTGATGCTGGAAGGTGTGCCTAACATGGCGCTGGTGTTCGGCTATACCAATGCCTCCTGGACATTGAAAGCCGATATTGCCTGCGAATTTGTCTGCCGCTTACTCAACCATATGCGTGACATTGGTGCCACCCGGGTCACCCCCACTGATGAGGAGGGTTGCGGCACCGATATGAATTTCCTCAACCTGCGCTCCGGCTATGTTCAGCGAGCCAGCGACAGACTGCCACGCCAGGGAAGCAGGATACCCTGGCAGAATCTGGATGATTACCTGAGGGACCTCCCTGCCTTGCGCTATGGCAATCTCGAAGATGGTTATCTTCATTTCGAAGGCGAAAACCTCAGGGAAAAAAAGCAGGGAATACTCGGTGCGCTGCTCGGCGCCTGAACGACAGTTTTAACAAGAGGAAATATCATGAAAAATTTTTCCGGCAAAGTTGCTGCCATCACCGGGGCCGGATCGGGTATCGGTCAGGCCACCGCCATTGCCCTGGCAAAAAGCGGTTGCCATCTCTCCCTTTCAGACGTCAATGACAAGGGATTGGCGCAAACCCTGGACAAGCTCCAGCCCTATCGAGTGAAGGTAACGTTGCATCATGTTGATGTCGGTGATCGTGCTGCGGTTTATCAGTACGCTGAGGACACTGTCAAGGAACATGGCCAGGTGAACCTGATCATCAACAATGCCGGTGTTGGTCTCGGGGAAACGGTGGAGGCCATGAGCTATGAAAATTTTGAATGGCTCATGAATATCAACTTCTGGGGTGTGGTATATGGCACCAAGGCTTTTCTTCCGCACCTGAAGCAGTCCGGCGACGGTCATGTGGTCAACATCTCCAGCATATTCGGCATCATCGGTGTACCAACCCAGTCTGCCTACAATGCAGCGAAGTTCGCCGTCAGAGGCTTTACTGAATCGTTGCGCGAAGAACTCGATCTCGAAGGCGGCTGCGTCAGCGCCACCTGTGTCCATCCCGGCGGCGTCAAGACCAACATTGCCCGTAATAGCCGCATGGGTGAAATGGGCAGTATGAGCATGGGTGGTCAGGACGAGATTGCCGAAATGTTTGACCGCATCGCCATGTCTACCCCGGAACAGGCCGCAAAAGCAATCCTCGGGGGAGTGCAAAAGAACCAAAGGCGCGTGTTAATCGGCGCTGATGCGGTACTGATGGACACCACCCAGCGGCTGATGCCCACCGGGTATCAGCGTGCTCTTGAAACACTGTTTCGGATGAACAAAGGTCGCGGCGCAAAAGCGACCACTGTTTAACTTCTCATTTCGATTATGAACTAAGGAGTATCGCAATGACTACAGCCGCGAAAACCAGCAACAACCTCAACGGTGCCTCGGTGGGCATCCCGCCGCGTCACATCGATTTTAATTTCTCACAAAGCATCCCGAAGTACTTTTATGCCGGGAATGCCACGGCAACCACGTTCTTCGCCATGCTGTCAGGGTTTTTCCCGCCGGGTGAGCGTTACTTCATGGATTCGGTGCGCCACTTTCGAAATCGGGTTACCGACAAGGCGCAGCGTGCCGCCATTTCCGGATTTATGGGTCAGGAGGCCATCCACGGGCGCGAACATGATCGCCTGAACGAACTGCTTGCCGAGCGTGGCTTCGACATGCGCACGCCCGAGCGGTTCGTTAAAATTGGCCTGAAAGTTCTGGAAATGCTCCCGCCGAGCACCAAGCTCGCAGCCACCACCTTCATGGAGCACTTTACCGCCCTGCTGGCAGAGCAGCTGCTTGAGGATAAGGATTTTCAGAGTCTGGCCGACCCTGAAATGATCAAGATATGGCAATGGCATGCGCTGGAGGAACTCGAGCACAAGTCTGTAGCCTACGACGTCTATGAACTAGTCGGGAACCGGTACAGTGAACGGGTCGCGGCTACTGCGGCCTCGCTTGTCGTGCTGCTGCCGATGCTCGGTGTCACATGGGCATGGATGCTGGCCCGCGATGGCAAGCTCGGCAGCATCAAAGACAATGCCAAAGGCCTGAACATGCTGTTTGGCCGCAACGGGTTTGTCTCGAAAATCTTGCCTCGGTTGCCGGAGTTCACTCAACGGCACTTTCACCCTGGCAACCATGACACACGCAACCTGGAGCAGACATGGCGTGAGCGGCTTTTTGCCGAAGGCGGTGACCTGTTCGACGTTTACAAGAACCGGGTGGCCTGACCTGTCGTGCAACCCGGGCTTTGCCGAATTGATCCTATATATTGATGTTTCTGGCACAGCCCGGCATCGCCAGCAGAGATAAATCTGCCGTCGTTTCATATTCTCGACCATCAAGGAATAACGCATGACTGAAACGCTGGTTGACTCACTTATACAGATGTTTCCCGAGGTTCCCTTCCAGAAATTGCTTGGCATCGAGATTGTCGAGGTGGTCACTGACCGGGCCGTTGTTTGCCTGCCATACCGTGGCGACTTGGCTGGTGGCGGCAACGCCTTCCATGGCGGCGCCATCAGCAGCCTGCTGGATCTGACCGGCGCTCTGGCGGCCTGGTCCGGCCATGATCCGAAGAACGGCATGAAGGCGGCCACCGTATCCATGACCGTGAATTACCTTGCTGCGGCGCTGGGCAAGGACATCATCGCTACCGCGAATGCGGTAAAACGGGGACGAGAGCTGATTTTCTCAGAAGTCTCGATCCGGGAGAAAGGCTCAGACAAGCTGATCGCCAACGGCTCAATGATCTATCGCATTACCTGATCACAGCAGTGGGTGGTTAGCGGATGCCGGCGGTTGACTCGAACCGCCGGCCATCTCTCAGGCATTATCCTCAAGCACACACATGGCGGCCTTCTCGCCGATCATCATGCACGGGGCGTTGGTATTGCCACTGATCAACAGCGGCATAACAGAAGCATCGGCAACGCGCAATCCCGATATTCCTCTGACCCGCAACCGGCTGTCCACGACTGCCAGCTCATCGTCGCCCATACGGCAGGTTCCCACTGGATGGTAGATGGACTCCGCACGCTGGCGTATATCCGCGTCGATCTGGTCATCAGTCACCACTTCCTTGGCAGGCAGGTCATCACCGCCAAAGATCGCAGCAAACGCCTCGGCATGAAACACCCTGCGCGCCAATTTCACACCCTCGCGTAATACCCGGATATCATCACTGTCTGAAAGATAACAGGGGTCAATCACGGGCGCGCTGCGCGGGTCACTATCGGACAAGCGGATGAATCCCCGGCTCTTTGGCCGCAACTGACACACATGGATGGTACATCCAAACCCCCCCGTCAGCTCCCTGCCATGATCACGCAGGAAAGTTGGCAGGAAATGCAGTTGAACGTCCGGGCGATCGCCGCCTCCGACATTGACAAAGGCCCCGGCCTCAGCCGCATTGCTGGCAAGGAATCCGCGTCGATAGCGAAAGTAGTCATAGAAGGCACGTATCAGCCGTGGCAGAAAGTATGGAGAGAAGCCAATGGCCTGACGGCTGCGATCGTGAATCGAAACCGTCATATCCAGATGATCCTGAAGGTTGCGGCCCACCTCCGGAAGATGGACATGGCAATCAACCCCGACGCTTTTCAAATGATCACGATCGCCGATACCGGAGAGCATCAGCAGTTGGGGTGAATTGATCGCGCCGCCGCAAAGAATCACTTCGCGATTAGCTGTCAGCACACGGGGCACCCCCTGCTGATCAATGTACTCCACTCCCCGAGCCCGGTCGCCACTAAGCACAACCCGGCTGACCAGCGCATCGGTCATGATGCAGAGGTTCTCCCGGCCCCGGGCGGGATCGAGAAACGCCCGCGCCGCACTCCAGCGCCGCCCTTGCTTCTGGGTTACCTGAAAACGACCAAATCCGCGCTGATTTTCACCATTGAAATCATCGTTACGCTGCTCACCAAGCTCCTGACCGGCACGTATGAAGATCTCGGTCAACGGGTTAGGGTCCTGCACTCGCGTAACATTCAGTGGCCCGCCCCGACCATGCCAGGCATCCGCCGGATACTGCTCGTTGTTTTCATGGGCAATGAATATCGGCCGCACAGACTGCCAGTCCCATCCTGTTGCCCCGGCATCTTTCCAGCTATCGTAATCCTGATGTTGCCCGCGGATGTACACCATGGCATTGATCGAGCTACTACCACCGAGGGTTTTCCCTCTTGGCCAGTAAAGTTGCCGGTCCCCCAGGGCTTTCTGGGGGGCCGTGTTATAGCCCCAGTTGCGCTTGCCCTCTTTGATCAGCCCGATCAGACCGAACGGAACATTGACAAAGCCACTGTTATCATGGGGCCCCGCTTCAATCACGCAAACTGTATAACGGCCACCTTCACTGAGCCTGTTTGCCAATACACAGCCGGCCGAACCAGCTCCTACGATGATGAAATCAAACTCTTGATTATTCACCCGGATGCACCTCGTCAAGCTCGGCAAAGCGCTTTATGTGATATGCACGATCACCGTGGGTCAACGAGCAATGAGTGACCAGACGGAAGTAGTGACCGATATCAAGCTCTTCGGTAACACCAACCCCGCCATGAATCTGGATTGCCTGCTGCGCGATGCGTACCGCCTTATCCGAATAATAGGCTTTCGCAGCGGTACTGGCGCGCTCACGCCGACAGGCATCCTCGGATTCCGCCTTGACGGCCACCATCAGCAGCATTGACTCAAGCTGCTGGAGATCGATAAACATATCTACCAGGTAGTGCTGAATAATCTGAAAGCTACCGATAGCCACGCCGAACTGCTTTCGTGTCTTGGAGTATTCCAGAGTGCGCTGGTACAGGGCACCGGCGGCACCATACATGCGTGCACAGTCAAGAGCTTGCAGATAAGTCAGCAACATGCTCAGCGCCCGCTCGGCCTGTTTGCCACGGGCAAGTATCATCCCGTCAGTGATCTCGACCTCATCAAACAGCACGTTAGCAATACGGCCACCATCCAGCGCCCGATAACGAGTCGTCTCGCAAGCAGCAACAGGCACAGCAAGCACCAGCAGTTCGCCATCAGCAAGCGCGGTTGTCAGCAAGGTATCGGCAACACCGCCATCCGGAACAAAGTTTTTCTGACCGGACAGGCGTTTGCCATTAAGCTTCATGGAAGGCCTTAATACCTGATAACCGGCATGATAATCATACAGCGCACAGGCCAGCCTGGCCCTGCCGTCAATAACGTCGCTCAACATGGCCAGGGTCGCATCGGAGCCGATATATTCCAGTAGCTTTCCCGGCGCTACCACCGTATCAACGTAGGGATCCAGACATAACGCGGCGCCCAGCTCCCTGACAACCATCGCCACGTCAAGGAGCGTGCCATCGAAGCCGCCGCTGGATTCGGCAAATGGCAGACCAAACCAGCCCAGCTCCTGCATGGCCGACCAGCGTGACGCGTCAACATGGTTCTGTTGCTCAAGCTGCTGCCTGTAGATTTCAAAGCTGTAGTTATCTTTAAGATACCGGCGAGCGGTATCCGCGATAAGGGTGGTGTTTTCCGGGAGGTTAAATTCCATCGTCTCGCCTCAAAGACCAAGCAGCATTTTTGCCAGCACATTCTTCTGGATCTCGTTGGATCCACCGTAAATGGTGCAGGCCCTCAGAAAGTTGTAACGTCGGGTGGCGCGATTGAAAATATCGCTGCCAACCGTTTCCGGGTTATCCCAGGTTAACGACATCATGCCGCCCAGCTCCACCATGGCCTGTGATACTTTCTGTTGAAGCTCGGTGCCCTTGATTTTCAACCCGGAGGATTCCGGCCCGAAGGGCTTGCCCTCATCCGTCGCGGCAACAGTACGGAAGTTCGTGTATTCCAGCGCCATTAACTCGATTTCAAGTTCAGCAATACGTTGCCGCGCCTGGCTTTTATCCAGAAAGCCCGGCGCTTCGGCCACAGCTTTCTTCAGCCGTGATATCTCGTGATGACTGTCCGCCACCCCAGCGATGGTGGTGCGCTCATGCGTCAGCAGGAACTTGGCAATAGTCCAGCCCATGCCTTCCTGGCCCACAAGATTTTCCAGCGGCACCCGCACATCGGTGAAATAAACCTCGTTAAGGTGATGATGGCCATCAATCGAGTAGATCGGCCGGACCTCGATACCGGGGGTCTTCATATCGATCAACAGGAAAGAAATCCCTTTCTGCTGTTTGACCGTCGAGTCGGTTCTGACCAGACAGAACATCATGTCCGCCCAGTGGGCCTGGGTCGTCCAGATCTTCTGGCCATTCACCAGATAATGGTCGTCCCTGCGCTCGGCACGCGTCTTGAGTGACGCAAGATCCGATCCGGCATTGGGTTCGGAGTAACCCTGACACCAGAGCGTTCTACCGCTGACGATACCCGGCAACCAGCGATCCTTTTGCTCCTGCGAGCCAAAGGTATAAAGTACCGGCCCTACCATCGCCACCCCGAACGGGCTCGTGGGAGGCGCGCCCGCCATGGCTCGCTCAAGATCGAAAATATAACGTTGCGTAGCCGTCCAGCCCGGGCCGCCATACTGTTTCGGCCACGTCAGTGCCAGCCAGCCCCGCTCACCGAGCAAACGCTCCCACTTTTGCTGCAGTTCCTTGCCGGTCATCTCACCAACCGCCGAGCAGCGCTTGATATCATCCGGCACATTCGCCTGCATCCAGTCACGAATGGATTGCTGAAACTCCAGTTCTTCCTGAGTGAACTCCAGATTCACGGCTTATTACCTCTTGCAGGCCATCGGTTGCTGTTTTCAATTGTCATTCAGTTGACTCCCCGGTCTTTGTTTTCCCAATAAGGCTTTCTCAGTTCGTTCTTGAGAATCTTGCCCGCACCACTTACCGGTAGTGGCTCGCTCCGAAACTCGATGCTGCGCGGCAGCTTGTACCCGGCAATCAGTGCGCGGCAATGGGCCAAAAGCTCGCCTTCATTGAGGCCATGCCCTTCCTTGAGCACGACAATCGCATGAACCATCTCGCCCCACTCGTCGTGAGGAATCCCCACAACCGCGCATTCCCGCACTGAAGGATGGCTGTAGATGGCACCCTCTACCTCGACCGAGAAAATGTTCTCACCGCCGCTGATAATCATGTCCTTGGCGCGATCAACGATAAAGACAAACCCGTCCTCATCCATATAACCGAGATCACCGGTATGCAGCCAGCCGCTGCGCAACGTCTCGGCAGAGGCCTGCTCCATTCCCCAGTAGCCCAGCATCACGTTCGGGCCTCTGGCGCATATCTCACCGACTTCACCACGCGGTAGCTCGACATCATCCTTGTCCATAATGGCAACCTCAACCCCCAGCGCTGCTCTGCCAGCGCTGCGTAGCTTGGCCCCGCCCACAACATGAAACTCCGGCCCCAGCGCAGTAATAATCGGCGACGCCTCCGTCTGCCCGTACCCCTGGGCAAACAGAGCATCCGGCATTTGCTCCATGGCACTGACCAACACCGCTTCGGGCATTGGCGATGCCCCGTACAGCATTCGCTTGACACTGCTGACATCAAAATCCTTGATCTTGCCGGAAGAGACCAGCAGGTTGATCATGGTTGGCACGAGCAAAGTGTGGGTAATTTTTTCACGCTCCATGAACGACAGCACATCGGCCACATCGAAACGCGGCACAATACCGTGAGAACCACCAGCCAGGGTCACGGCAAAAGTACTCGCCATGTCGGCCAGATGAAACATCGGCGCTGCATGCATATAGATGGAGTCAGTTCCGTAGCCCATTTCCGGAACAACATTCAGGGCATTGAACACAAGATTATCGTGGCTCAGCATCACGCCCTTTGATCGTCCGGTCGTGCCGCCTGTATAGAACAGTCCGGCAAGCTGTGCGCCACCTTCGCTCCTGTCAGCCAGGGGTTTGTGCTGGTCGATCAGTGACTCATAGGCGACACACCCCTCCGGCAACTCACCTTCCCCCATGAACACCACATGACTGACGTTATGCAGCAACGGGCGCAGCACCGGGAGCATGGCACTGAATGCGTCATCCACGAACAGCACCGATGACCGGGAGTCATTCAGCGTATAAGCAATCTCCGGAGGTGCCAGCCGGATATTAATGGGATTAAGCGCCATCCCGGCCCACGGGATGGCATAGAAATATTCCAGATAGCGATCGCTATTGAGTGAAAGAATTGCCACACGATCCCCGTCAGCAACCTTCAATGATCGAACGCCGGCAGCCAGACGAGCCACCCGGTGCTCAAATTCACGCCAGCTTTGTTTCCTGTTCGCGTAGATTGTGGCCACACCGTTCGGGTTCAACTGGACCGCCCGACGCAGTGTCTGGGAAATAAACATATCAACCTCCTTGGTAACCTGAAGATGTCAATACATCAAACGTCCTCAGCGTGCGTAGATAAAACGCCCCGTCGAGACATGGCTCTTGTCCAGAAAGATATCGACAGAAACGACAATAAAGCGCCGGCCTGCACGCACGATCCGCGGCACAGCACGAATTGTTCCGGCAAAGGCCGGCCGCAGGTAATCAAACGTCAAGCTGGTACACAATGGCTGCTGCTGCATCCCGGGATCTTCCACCACATGCAAGGCGGCGACAATTTCACCAAAACTGGCAAGAATGCCGCCATGAAAAGTACGCAAAAGCGGATTGCCGATATGCTCTTCGCGGAAACACAACTGATAGCAGGTCGTGCCGTCATCTTCGCGACTGACTTTCAGACCAAGGAAATGCACATAGGGCGTGTCATCAAGAACTTGTTTCTGCAGTTCACTCAACCCGGCACAGCAGATTCCCAGTGGCTCGGTTCCGGATGCGCTCACTTATTCAGCTCCTTTCGTCACAGTCGCATCAAACGCCGGACCGAGTGTCCCGACAGCGAAAGATCCCGATACGGAAGCCAACAGCGAATCATCTGAACAAGCAACCGCCTTTCCCTTTACATAGGCGATATCACCCTGTACCGCGTAACATTCCACTTCGGCGCGTACAGCCTCACCTGGCGGGGCTTCCCTGATAAAATCCACACGCAGGTCAATCGTCGCAATCGGTCGCATATCTCCAAGGCGAGAAAATATGGCGAGACCACAATTGGTATCGAGCAAGGTCACCACAACACCACGATGCAGCCCGCCGTTACGATCAGATAGCGCCACGTTAGATGGCATCCTCATAACGGCGCGACCCTTGCCAATCTCGTCAATTTCAATTCCGAACGCGTTGAATAACGGATGAGCGGTACCGAAGAACGTTTTTGCCATGGTCAAGTAGCGGTTTGCGGCCTCAGACTGGGCTGTCATCTCCCCCCCTCATTAATACAAAAACCAATAGCCCGAACCACCAATCTGGCGGCCAACTGAAGCATGCACGCTAAACTTTACTTGTTACCTGATGAACATACTGCGACTCCAGCGTCCTGACATGACGAATAGCCCCCTCAATTTCACGAACCGGGAACACATCCGACTCCGACGCCATCTTGAGTAACGCTGCCAGGCCGGTCCAGGCCACCGCTGAACGCTGCATCATCTCTACCAGTTTCGCTGCCCGCACGGCGGGCAGCATCTCTCCGGCTTCACGAAGGAACTCGGCATACATTGTCCTGAAGCCACCACCGCCAGTACCACGTTTTTCGATCACCTGATAAGCAAAGCGCAACAACCAGCGCCAGTTGTCGTGCGCCTGCCACTCGGGCAACGCCGCGATCCAGGTATCCAGCGCGGCCAGGCCGCTATTCAGCCCGCCGTTTGCCAATGCCTTCGCATTATCCACAATGGCATCTCTCACACGGTCCGCATTGATTGCCAATGTCAACGATCGCGGGGCAAACATATTGCCGTAATGAATAAAGGGAGGGGAGGTTGAAAACCGTGCATCAGCAAGATTGGTTGCCGGCACGGGGATCAACCCGGGACGCTCGGTATCACTTACCAACACCTCGTCACGCGCTTCATCCCGCTGCCACGCAACAATCGCATGACCCGGAAAATGAGTGCTACTACCGAAATAAGGCAAGTGGTAAATGTCAGTGAGCAGCAAGGCGGGCACCCCGTCACCCAATGCCTGATACAGGTCTTTTGTTGCCGCATCCTTGTCCGGATGGCTTGACCACGCAAACGGCACATCCAGAGTGTGAAAGACTTTTTCTTCAAAGCCCATCGAGCGCACGTGAACGATGAACGGTGTGGCCGAGTCGGGAATCTCCACATAGGTGACACCCAACCCGGCGCCCAGACCGAAGCAGAATGCCTCGGTCATCCGGAGACCGTGAAACTCGAGAAGATCGCGTATCGCCGAACTACCGCAATGGACGCCTGGTCTGTGGCAGTGCTGGCTGACCGACTTGGCACTGCTGGAATCAGGCTTCGCTGCCTGGGTCTCCTGTATCAAGCCGCTTCCCCCAGACGCTCGGCGCCGTAAACAGCAGCAGAGGCCTGCATTGGGTCTCCGTGACGGCTATATTCGTCAAGCCAGGAAGCCACTTTCTCTGGCATTCCGGTATCCCACGGGTGAAACCCGGGGCGGAACCAGTCAAGAAATTCCGGCATCATGCGGACAAGAATGCCTCGACGACCATACAAACGATTCAAGCCGCGCAGCATCACACCGGGTTGGCGGGTCACACCATCCAGCTTCAACATGTTCCAGAATACTGGCGCCACTACCAGATGAATCATCAAGGTACCGACTATCAGAGCCGATATGCGCGTCACATAACCACCGCCTGCTGCGGTCTGATACAGATCGTAAGCCACCGCCTTGTGTTCCACTTCCTCCACGCCATGCCACAGAAACAAGGCACGCATTACCGGATCTGAATCCCGAAACATATCAGTCTCTTCCTTAAGCATGGCCTCACCCAGAGTCGCGGTGAAATGCTCAAAAGCGGCCGTCATGGCCAGCTGATACTTTTGCGGAAGATATTTCTGCGTGGTACGAATAAAGCGTCGCAGATTGGCCGTGATCTTATCGACATCAACGCCCTGCCCCGCCATCACCTGATTAAAGCTGTCATGCACTATGCCGTGCTGACCTTCCTGACGGATAAAATGACGAATATCGTCACGCAAACGCTGATCCGTTACCTGATCCTGGAAGTTACGAACCGACTGGATAAAAAATCGCTCACCCTCGGGGAAATGCACCGAGAGCGCGTCAAAAAAGCGGGTAAGAACCGGATCACCACCGTTCCAGTGGCGGGGAACAGACGCAACATCAAAAACAACCTTTCGAGGCTGGATAGGTGTCATATTCATATGATCTCTCCATGGAAGGATTCAGGTGCGGAAAGAGGCTCTTGCGGATGTGAGTCCCACACTATAATTGGCCAACCAACCAAATGTCAATCCCGCCAAATAAGTATCTGACCTTACGGCACCTGAGCAGGCCTCGCTCGCCGTCTCCCAGGCTGTGGCGGGTGTGACAGAGCCTGCCGAGCAGTTGCGCCGCGGTATCAATGCACACCTGCAAATACTGGTC
>JAGUVW010000079.1 GCA_020062665.1 Pseudomonadales bacterium | reverse complement strand
TGCCCGCATTGCTGCCGCCGCCGGGATCGCCGGCACCCGCGCCATTGCCGGTAAAGGCAGCGGTGGGGGATTGCGCCATGTCCTTGTCGGCGTCGTCGTTGCTGCGGAACTGGTAGCGGTCTTCATTCAGTTTCAGCGCCACCGTGGCGCGCAGCGGCCGGCCCTTCGGCGAGAAGAAATCCAGCGTCTCGTCATAGCTCGACACCATGCCGATGAATTCGAAGGAGCCCCACTGGAACAGCACCCGGCTGGGCGCCTGCATCTGGTTGCCGGATTCCACCGGCTTGATGAACTTGTCGGCGATCTTGCGGGTCTGGATGCGCACGTCCGACCCTTGCTCTATTTGGTTGCGGCTGCTGTTGGACTGGCTGGCATCGCTGCTCTGGGCGCCGGAAGGCGACGCGCTGGACGGCGCTTCGATATAGGTGGTGTCAAACACCAGCTCCACGGTGAGCGTGGACGAACTCTTGTCGACAAACTGTGTCGCGCGGCTGTTGCTGTTGCCGGTGTTGGCTTTCAGCGTGTTGGCCAGATTCACTTTCAGTGACACCGGATTGAACTGCACGTCCACCGCGTTCTGCAGATCCGGCGTATCGTTGGTGCCGGATACCGGAATCAGCTTGGCCCGTTCCAGATCGCTCATTGCGTGCCCCCTCCGGAATTTTGTGGCGGACGCTCCAGCTCGATGCCTTCGTGCACCAGCGTAATTTCCTCGATGGCCACCTGGCTGGCAGTGGCGTTCAGATCCGGCCCCTTGAACTTGGTGGGCAGCACGCCGGTGAGTTTCCACTTCATCACCGGATTATCGGTAACGGTCTGGCCGCTGTGAGTGCCGGGGCCGCCTTTGATGGGCGACGTGGTGGGATTGCCCAGCACAGTGATCTCGCCGCTCAGGCGATAGCCGTAATAACTCTGGCGACTGGTGAGGTCGAACCAGGTCCACAGATCGTTCACATCGGTGACACCGCGCTTCAGCACCATCGGCGCAAACTTGGTGGGGCCGCTGCGTTGATGCTCGCCCCAGTTACGGCCGCCTTCCTTGATCACTTTCGGTTCCATCGTGAGTTCAAAGCCGGTGACTTCGGAAAAATAACCCGCGCACAGCAGATCGTTGCTGTCGCTGTGATAGAGCGCCACGCGGAAGCGGAACGGAACAAATTCGCTGAATTCAGCCACCGCGCACCTCCCCCTGCCACTCGCCATCCTGATTGATGAACGTCAGAAAAATCCGGTCGATGGGAAACGCCGGCGCGATCTCGATATCGAACTGGATGGCGTTGTCCTGCGGTTGAGTCTGGGTAATGCGATAGGCCTGCTCCGGCACGGCGCCGCGCAATGCGCCCTGGTTGTACAGGCGGCGGAAAAACTGTTCCAGCAGCAGACGGGGGCGGGGATCGTTCACATCCACATTGAACACCAGCTGTTCCCCCAGTGCCTGTAACTGGCGGCGCAGAAAACCCAGAAAGCGCATGATCTCGGCGGCGCGGAATCCGTCAAAGCGGTGGCGATCTTCGGTGTCGGCATAATCCGCCGCTGGCAGCGCCGGCACCACCAGCCGCTCGTCATCCAGACTCAGCAGACCACGGCCGGAAAAATCCGTGCGCACATGCAGCACGCCCACGCCCGGTTCTTCCCGCAAGGCCAGCGTCTGCGCGATGGACAGGCGCGGATAGGGCAGGGCCTCACTCAATAGCGGTTGCGCACCGATGGAATGCCAGGGGCCTTTGCTGCGTGCCACCGCGGCCTGCTTGCCCGCGATCACACCCACCGGCGAACGCAGCGCAAAGCGCGGCCCGCGCAGATAGGGAAACAGAAACTGCATATGGCGCAGCAGATGACCGCTGCTGCCATCACGGATCGCTGCAATCCGCGTCAATGCAGATTGGCTTACCACGGGAGAATCGATCTCGCCGGAATAGGCCAGTGGCAGGGTGAACAGGCATTGCACGTCGGGCCGGTGCTTGCTGATGAATTGCAGGATGCCGCGCAACAGTTCTTCCAGCGGCAATGGCGCCGGTTGATCTTCGAACTCGCTGGCGTAGCGCCGTTCGCGATGATCGTCGTCGGTGTTGCTGGTGCAGGGCAGGAATTGCGGATCGGGATTGTCCAGCCGCATGCGCGGCACATCCGGCAGGCGCGGCGGAACCTGCAGGCGTTCCAGATCCGGCAGCGTCACCACCGCCAGTTGCGGAATCACCAGCACAGTGGCGAGCCCGCGCAAGGTGTCCACATCGTGCAGCACGGTGTTGGGCGCTGGCAGAAATTCCGCCTGCGCCGGCTGGTCGGCCTCGCTCGCCGTTTCAGGAATCCGCACCAGCCACAATTTTTCGCCGCCGTTGGCAAAGAAATCGTCCACTGCCTGCGCGAGCCAGGACTGATTGCCCGCCAGCAGACTTACATACAGGGTTTTTTCACTGCGGGCATCGGGGAAAATATCGTGGAATTCGGCGCTGGAATGCAACGGAATCGGCAAATGAAACAGCTGGCGCAGACGCGCGCTGAGTGGACTGCCGTCGGCCATGCGATTGGCCAGAATGGCATCCACCGCCGTACCAAAGCCCACACCGCGCATGTCGTCGAGCGCACCGGTCAGCACCCGCAGCCGTTCCAGCCGCACGCGGCCGTTCTGCGGATAGTGTCCGAGCATCGCCACCTCCAGTGCCGCCTGACGGGGCCGCACCGGACGTGGCGTCAACGCAATGCGCGCGCCTGCCAGCCATTCCATCGCTCAGCGCTCCGTTCAGCTCTGCACGATATGTTCGACCGACAGCACCAGCTCCTCGATCGCCACGTCACTGCCACCTTTGGCGGTCAGCGTCGGGCCGGTCCATTTGATCGGCATGGCGTTCACCAGTTTCCAGCTCACCACCGCGCTGCTGCTGGTGGGATCTTCGTTCTTCAACTTGATCACCACATCGCGTTTGGCGGTGACATCGCCGGCACGGATCTGGTCGAGCCAGGAGTAGATGTTGTCCGCGCCGATCACGCCGCGCTTGAGGGTGACGTCGCCGGACTTGTGAATGGCGGGAATTTTCTTCACGTAATTCACTTTGGCGTTGCCCGCGCGGTATTCCGCCACGGTGACTTCGGCGTTGAGGCCGGACACCTCGGAAAATCCGCCCTGCACTTCGCCTTCGCTGCCATCGCCCAGGTTCACCAGATAATTGAACACGCCATACGGGGTTTCACGAAATTGCGCCATGATTAAATCCTCATTCCTTGTTCGTCAGCGTTCAGGCGTCTGCGGTTTTCTGGCCGATGCGGAAGATCACGAATTCCGCCGGTTTCAGCGCCGCCACGCCGATCTCGCACACCAGGCGGCCGTTGTCGATGTCGTTCTGGGTCATGGTGCTGCGATCACAGCGCACGAAGTACGCGGTCTTGTCGCTGCCCAGCAGGCGGCCATTGCGCCACTCGTTGTAGAGGAAGCTGTCCACGGTGGCGCGCACGTTGTCCCACAACGCTTCGCCATTGGGCTCGAACACCACCCACTGGGTGGATTTTTCGATGGAGCGTTCCAAATAGAGGAAGTAACGCCGCACGTTGACATATTTCCACTCAGGATCGCTCGCCAGGGTTCTGCCGCCCCACACCCGATGGCCGCGACCGGGGAACGAGCGCAGGCAGTTGATGCCGTCGGGATTGAGCAGTTCCTGCTGGAAGCGGTTGATGTCCTGGGCGAAGCGCAGGGCGCCGATCACCGGTTCATTGGCGGGTGGCTTGTGCACGCCGCGCTGCACGTCGGTGTTGGCATAGACGCCCGCAATGAAACCGGCGGGTGGCACCGTGATGGTGGACTGGATGCCGCGCGGATCGGCGATCACGATCCAGGGGTAATACAGGGCCAGGCGCGAATCGTCGAAATTGCTGCGGAATTCCCGCACCTCGGAAATCGCCATGTTGTCCCGCGCATCCACGATGCCGACCCGATAGCGCATCTTGCGGCAGTGCTTCTGCATTTCCGCCACGATGGCCTGGTGCAGGGTGCCATCGGTGGTGGCGCTGGCCGCCGGTGTCATCACGATGGACACATCCTCGATGTCTTCCAGCGCGACAAAACCGCTGTGGCCGTTGATCTCGTCTTCGACGCCAGCATAGTGCGATGCCGTGGGGACCGCGCCGTCGTTGCCACCGGTCATGCTGATCAGATAGCGCGGGCCGTCGACGGAAATGCCGGTGGGGAACATGGCGGCGTCGTCGAACAGTTCCATCAGCGCATCCATGATGTCCTCGCCGTCGATGCCGTCATCGAGGGTGCACTGGATCGGGCTGGTGAGCTGGTCGTAACGTTTTTCCGGCTGAGCCGCCAGTTTGGTGGCCAGACTCTGCGGGCCCGTGGGCGCGGTGGTGAGGTTGCCGTAGGTGTAGATCACCGGGCCGTTGGCGCCGCCGCTGCGCACGCTCAGATCGAAGGTGCGCTGGGCCATGATGGCGCGCACGTTGGAGGGCGCCGCAGCCAGCGCTGCCAGCGGCACCGTGAACGCAGCAACACCGGGATTGATGGGGGCGGGGCTGACGTCGAACTCATTGTTCACGGTGTCCAGCAAACCATAGATGGCACTGTTGTTGCCCCAGTTGCCGCCGGTGAGCGTGAACAGTTCCGCCGTGGGTGCCAGTGGTGCACTCAGAATGATCGCGGCAGACGTGCCATCATCCAGCGAACCATTGCCGGGCGTTTTCAGTGTCACGCGGGTGAGTTGCCGAGTGCGGCCCGCCATGCTCGCGATATCCAGCTGCGAGGTGGCGATGGTGGCCACGGACTGGGTGAGTGTGCCGTTGGTCAGAATCACATTCGGGCTCACCAGGTTGTATGCCGTGCCGTCACGCTGGGCCAGGGCGCGGATTGCCACCGTGGCGCCCAGCGGCGCGGGAATCGTCACATCGGTGAGATCCGCCGCCGTGATGCCAGTGGCTTCCAGATAAACCACTTCGGTTTCATCGGGCTCCAGCACGAATTCCTTGCGCAGCAGGTTTTCGCTGTCACGCCATTCCACTTCCAGGGTGTAATTGCCCATGGCGCCGGGAAAACGCGCGCTGAATGTCACCGCGCCCGCCGCATCTGCTGCAGTTGCGATGCCGCCGGCAAAATTGCCCACCCGCGACACAAACAGCTGTTTGCCGCCGTTGTCGAAAAACGCTTTCGCCGCGATGGCGCTGTGATTGAGGGTCGAGGTGCCGCCCAGGCTCAGGTTCTGGATATCGCCGTAAATACGGCTGAACTCGCCAAAGCTCGTCACCACTTCCGGTTTGCCGCGCAGCGGTCCGAAGCGGGTGGGGCCAACGATGGCGGCGACACTGGTGCCCACGCCTTCGATGGATTTGGCGCGAAAACTGACTTCCTCCACAAACACACCCGGCGCTAAATATTCAGGCATGGTCTTCTCCTTTGAGTGACGTCAACTGGGTTGCACGGCTATGTGATCGCGGCTTGCAGAGCGGATCACACGGATTTCACCGGGTACTACGTTCAAACCGATGGGATTGGAAAAAATCAGGTCGGCGGGCGGATCGTCTTCCGCACCGAGGGCGCCCAGCTCCGCTGCCAGCAACGCGGCAGGATCGATGGGCGTATTCGCATGGGCGCTGGTGAGTGCCGACACCGCCAGCGTCGCCGCATAATCGTCAATGCCTTCCGGCAGCGGCGGCAGGCGATTCAGCGGCAGCATGAAATCACCGCGTCCGTCGGCCTGCCCGCGAAAAATCAGCGTCGCGCCCAGCGCGGTGGTGACGGTCAGCGTCAGCAAGGCCCAGGCCGCTGCATTGCCGGTGCCGTTGAAACGCAGCGAACCGATCAGGCCGCCGGCAGGCGAAAAGCGCACACCAGCCGGCGAGGGATACAGCACCAGCGGATGACCGGCCGCGTTGCCTGCGGTAAAAGAAAACGCGCGCGGAATGAAACGACCGTTGGGATCACTCACCGTGCCGGCGACGGCGAACGGTGTTTCCACCGGGCGCGCTTTTTGCGCGGGCGTGGCCACGCCATCGATGATCGGTGTCACCGGGCGGCGCAGGAACGCAGTCTTGCCTACGCCGTTCACCATTTTCAGATCGCCGGGTTTCGTGGTCAGCTGCACGTCCAGCGGCATATTGATTCGCAGCATGTTGGCGGGTGTTTCCGCCGTTGATCCGTCCAGCCAGTAAATGACATCACTGGCGTGCAGTACATTGGTTTCCAGCACGTTCACCGCTTTCATACCGTGCCCCCGGGAAACACGCGGGTCACCACCGGCTCGCCTTCGGTACGCACCTTCTGCAGGCGCAGGCGCACGGTGCGCGCCACGTAGGGCACCGTGTTGGTGTAGGAGGATTCGAACACGTCCCAGATCCGCATCAGGTCTTCGGTGGTCATTTCATCGGGGGAAATGGTCAGCACTTCGCGCTGGCCCCACTCGTCGTCGATGTCCTGCACGTGGGAAATGTCGAGCTGGTTTTCGTTGGCCAGTTCCACCATGGCCCAGGCCATCAGATCGGCTTCCACGGTGGGACTGGTGGCGTTGGCGATCAGCAGAAAATGCAGGTTGACGGGGAGTTCGGCGGCGCGGCCGCTGTTCTGCGTGCCCTGCTGGGCGAAGAAACGGGTGCGGCCGTGGGGATCGATGGTGATGCGGTGCAGGTAGATGCCGAGCAGATTGCCCGACAGTTTTTCCGCAATGTCGGCGCTGCCCAGCAGCTCCACGGTGGCGCTCACGGGTTCGGCACTGAGTTCGGCGGGCAGGCGGCGCTTGAAGAAATCCTCCAGTGCCACCAGTGCGCCCTGTACGCCCTTGTACGAAGCCAAACGTTCACTCCCTGCGGTCTTGAATCACGCGACGTCACATCGGCGCCGCGCGTGATGAAACCAAATCAGAAAAGTCGCCGTTCGGTGCACAACGAAACCGGTGTGACAGCCGCAAGAACAGCGCAGACACTTTACTGCTGCCGAACAGGACGCGCTTTTTCCGGCAATACAAAACCGTTTCAAAATGCACAGGCATTTTGAGCGGAACATTCAGACTGCACGGAAATTTTTTACTGCGCGAGCGTGTTGCTGTTGGGTAGTGGTCAAGAAACTAATACAAAGCCGATTAGCCTGCAAGCGCTTTGAGAGTGAAAAAAAACCAACGCGGTGTTGTGCGAAAAAATTTCATATGCCTTTTGCTCTGCATCAATTTTCGCTGCGCTCGATTTTCATTCAGAGCGGAATGTGATCAAAAAAATGTCTGCGGCGCACCGCCTGACTATTTTTTCTTCAGCGGTAACAGAACGGTAAAGACGCTGCCGTTGCCGTGCACGCTTTCCGCCTGAATGCGACCGCCCAGCAGGGCCACCAGCTGCGCGGTGATGAGCAGGCCCAGGCCGGTGCCCTGGATGTTTTTCTGCCGCACTTCGGCGGCGCGGGAAAATTCCGTGAACAGCTTTTTCTGATCGTCGGTGGAAATGCCGATGCCGGTGTCGGCGAACGCCAGCCGCACGCAAGGCCCCAGTTCGGTGTGGATCTCCTGACTTACGTTCAGTGTCACAGTGCCCTGCTCGGTGTACTTGATCGCGTTCGACACCAGGTTGTGACAGATCTGCAGCAACTTGCGGCGATCGGTGATCAGCGTGATGGTGGCGTCCGGCAGCTGCAGGTTGAACTGCAGGCCTTTCATGCGCGCCAGCTGGGTGTATTCGGCGCGCAGCAGTTCCAGTGGCAGGCGCAGTTCGAATTCCTCGTACTCCACTTCCATTTTTCCTGCTTCGATCTTCGCCAGATCCAGCACGTCGTTGATCAGGGCCAGCAGGTGGTGGGCGTTGCGCAACACGGTTTGCATGGCGTCGCGATGGCGCTCGTTCAGGGTATCGCCGGCGTGCTGCAGCACTTTGTCGGTGAATCCGATGATGGAATTCATCGGTGTGCGCAGTTCGTGGGACATGTTGGCGAGGAACTGGGTCTTGTAGCGGTTGGTCTGTTCCAGCTGTTCGATGAAGCGCTGGCGCTCGGTGATGTCGGTGATGGCGGCCAGCACGAACAGTTCGCCCCGGTGCGGCAGCGGTTGCAGCGCGATGTCCAGGGGCACCTGATGGCCGTCGCGGTGGATGCCCACCAGATTGGGGCGCGACGACATCTTGCGCGGCTGGGGATCGGCCCAGAATTGCTGCATGAAGTGGACGTGCTGCTCGCGCACGGTTTCCGGCAGCAGCTTGCCCATGCTCTGGCCTGCCAGCTCGTCGTTGCGGTAGCCGAAAATCCGGCAGCAGGCCTGATTCACCAGCACGATGCTGTTGTCCTGGCGCACCAGCATCAGGCCGCTGGGGGCGATGTCGAACAGCAGGGTGAAGCGTTGTTCCAGCTCGCGCTTTTCAGTGATGTCTTCCGAGATGCCGAGCAGGTATTGCGGCACGCCCTTGGCATTCTTGATCGGAATCTTGCGGGTGTGCAGCCAGCGCACACCGTTGGGCGTGTTGACCGGTTCTTCCGGAATGTCCACCACGCCATCGCCGCGCAGCACGGCCTGATCGGTGCGGGTGAAAAAGTCTGCCTGTTCCGCTGGAAAAAAGTCGTAGTCGTTCTTGCCCAGAAAAAATTCGTTGGGATAGCCCAGCAGCTGTTCGCCGGCGCGGTTGAGGCGCTGGAACTGCAGGTGCTGGGCGTCCTTTACGAACACCATCAAGGGCATGTTTTCGATGATGGATTCGGCGAACTGCTTGGCTTCGGCTTCCTGTTCGCGGGCGCGGTGAAAATCTTCCATCAGGCTGAGCAGCACCTTGCGCGATACGGCCTGGTGGTTTTCGGACAGGATCAGGGCCGGCGAGGGTGCGGGCGGAGTCTGCGCCGGTGTGGCAGTGGCAGCAGTCTGGCGCGGGTCGCGCAGGTGCCCGGTCAGCCACTGGCACAGGGCCAGGAACAGCAGCAGCTGGGCCAGCAGGCGCAGCACCAGGGCGTCGCGGCTGAAGGCGTCGAGCAGGTCGAGGCTGAACGGCGCCACCCCCAGCTGCAGCCAGCACAGGATCACCAGGGCGATCAGCAGGGTGCGGTCGAAACGGTCGGGGTTGCGGCTGGCAGTGCTCAGCAACCAGAGCAGCGCCATGCCGAACAGGGCGCCCGGCACCAGTTCCCAGGGCCGGGCCAGGGCAATGTCTTCGAGCAGGGGGTAGTGATGGTCACCAAACGCCAGCACCAGCGCGGTGCCGGCCAACCCTGCCAGCAGCCAGGGCCAGAG
>JAGUVW010000019.1 GCA_020062665.1 Pseudomonadales bacterium | reverse complement strand
GGCGGGGCCGGACAGCAGCATCTGCACCGCCCGTTCCCCGGCCTGGTGGGCATCCATGGTGCCGCCGGTGGACTGCATCACGGCCAGCGGACTGGGCTGCACGCCATCCTGCAGCCGCCCCAGATAATGTTTCACCTTGGGGCCGAGTGAGGCATTCAGCCAGGTGGCAATGCCGCGCTCGTACTCGCCGGATTCCGCCAGCACTTCGCTGGAAATGCTGGTGAACCAGTGCGCACTGAGCGCTGCTTTCAGCCGCTGTTCCGCCGCCGGGTTCTGGAACGAGAACAGCAGGTTCACCACCACGGCTTCGGCCGGCGTTGCTGTGATCTGGTGGATGAGCTGGTCGATGTCCGCGTCGGTGAGCGGTTCGAGCAGGTCGCCCTGGGCATCCACCCGGCCGCCGGTTTCAAAGCACAGTTCTGTTGGAACCGGCGGCGTCACCGGAGCCGGTTGCAGGTTGTAGAGTTCGCGCCGGGTCTGGCGGCCGATGCTGAGCAGATCGGCAAAACCCCGGTTGGTGACGAAGGCGGTGGCTACACCCTTGCCTTCCAGTGCGGCGTTGGTGGCCATGGTGCTGCCATGAACGATGCGCACCCGGCCTGCCTTCACCTCTGCAGCCAGACCCAGTTCGACAATCCCCTGCAGGATGGCCTGCTCCGGCGCCGCCGGCGTCGACAGCACCTTGTGAATCCGCAGCCCCGCCGGTGTCAGCAGCACGAAGTCGGTGAAGGTGCCACCGGTGTCGATGCCCAGCACGGAATCGGCCGACAACACGGAGTCGGCGGGCTGCGCGGAATCAGCGAAAGGTGCGCTCATGAGGATTTCAACTTCGGTCGGGTTTCTGAATAATGACGGGCCTGATTCTAACCCAGTGACTGTCCCATGCCAGAACTACCCGAAGTGGAAACCACCCGCCGCGGCATCGCGCCCCATGTGCTGGGCAAGCGGGTGAAACAGGTGATCGTGCGGGAGCCGCGCCTGCGCTGGCCGGTGCCCGACAGCATTCACGACTGCGAAGGCCGCAAGCTGCAGTCGGTGGAGCGGCGCGGCAAATACCTGCTGTTGGGTTTCAGCAACGGCACGCTGATCATCCACCTGGGCATGTCCGGCAGCCTGCGCATCACCGCGCCGGACGAGCCGCCCCTGTTTCACGACCACGTCGATCTGCTCTGCAACGACGGCACCTGCCTGCGCTACTGCGATCCCCGCCGCTTCGGCGCCTGGCTCTGGACCAGCGACGATCCTGCCCTGCACCCGCTGCTGGGGAGCCTGGGGCCCGAACCCCTCACCGACGCCTTCAGCACGGCCTATCTGGTGGAACAGGCCCAGGGCCGCAAGACCGCGATCAAATCCTTCCTGATGGACAGCCATGTGGTGGTGGGGGTGGGGAACATCTATGCCAACGAGGCGCTGTTCATGGCCGGCATCCATCCCAAGCGGCAGGCGGGGCGGGTGAGCGTGCCGCGCTATGAAAAGCTGGTGGCGGCGGTGAAGACCGTGCTCAACGATTCCATCGTGATGGGCGGCACCACCCTGCGGGATTTCGTGGGTGGCGACGGCAAGCCGGGCTACTTTCAGCAGACGCTGCGGGTGTACGGCCGGGGCGGCGAACCCTGCCGCACCTGCAAGACGCCGTTGACGGAAATCCGCCTGGGCCAGCGCACTACCGTTTTCTGCAAAACCTGCCAGACTTGAAAAGCTTACCCCTGCGAGCGGCAGGCAAAAAAGTTGATCCAGTACCGAATTTGCCGGAAAAATCCTTGCGCAAAGAGTCGTGAGGTGGATCACTCGCCTTTCAGGGAATAGACTAGAATAAAGTACTTAGGTGGAATTTGTTGAAACAGGATCAAGAGGAATCCCTATGAGCAGCCTGAACAAGACTTTGAAATCCGCCACGCTGGCGCTGTCTCTGGCGGCGTTTGTTGCTGCTCCGGTGGCAGTACAGGCACAGAACGTGACCGAGCGCCCCACGGGGGTTGAAATGACGGCGGATGCCATTCTGGTGCGGCCGCTGATGCTCGGCGCCACTGTGCTGGGTGCAGCACTGTTCGTGGTGTCGCTGCCGTTTTCGGCCCTGGGCGGCAATGCCGGTGAAGCCGGACAGACCCTGGTGGTGACCCCCTTCAAGGCCACCTTCGTACGTTGCCTGGGCTGTTCCGAGAAGCACCTGGCCTACGCCGATCAGCCTTCACAGTAAGTTCCCGTTCCCATCGAGTAAGCCCCGGCGATCGTTCTGCCGGGGCTTTTCATTTCTGCAGTGCACCCTCAGCGCAGTGGCCCGACATGGGCACTGCCTACCCTGCGTTTGTCCGCAGCGGCCTCGACACTGCCGTTTTTCATCTGCCAGTGGATCACCTGCATGTCGCCATAGGCGCGGCCGGTGTCCTTCAGTACATGACCCTTCTGCTCCAGACCTTGCAGAAACGCCGGCTTGAAACCTTCGGGTTCGTATTCCACCACGTCCGGTAGAAACTGGTGGTGGAAGCGGGGTCGATCCACCCAGAGCTGCGGGCCTTTGCCATCCAGGGCTTCCAGTAAACCCAGGAACACCATGGTGATGATGCGACTGCCGCCGGGCGTGCCGAGGATGGCCAGCTGGCGGTTGTCCGCCGGGCCGTACTCCATGAAGGTGGGCGTCATGCTGGAGAGGGGGCGCTTGCCAGGGGCGATGGCGTTGGCCTCGCTGCCGATCAGGCCGTAGGCGTTGGGGCTGCCGGGCTGGGCGGAGAAGTCGTCCATCTCGTTGTTGAGCAGCACGCCGGTGCCCGGCACTGTGTAGCCGGAACCGAACGGCAGGTTGATGGACAGGGTGGCTGCCACCCGGTTGCCCTGGCGGTCGATCACCGACAGATGGGTAGTGTGGGGGCCGGACGGCGGTGGCACGGCGCCGCCCAGGTTTTTGCTCGGTGTCGCGTGGGCGCCGGAAATGTCGGCCGCCAGATCCTGCAGGTACTGCTCATCCAGCAGTTTGGCCACTGGCACCGGGTGAAAATCCGGGTCGCCCAGGTGAATGGCCCGATCGCGGTAGGCCCGCCGCATCACCTCGATCAGCAGGTGCGCGCGGTCGATGTCGCTGCGGCCCCCCAGGTTGAACTCCCCCAGCATGCCGAACATCTGGCCCAGGGCGATGCCGCCGGAGGACGGCGGTGGCGCCGACCACACCGTGGCACCCTGATAGTCGAAGCGGATCGGTTCCCGTTCAACCACCTTGTAGTGTTTCAGATCGTCCAGGCTCCAGATCCCGCCACCGGCCTTCACGCCGTCCACCAGTTTCTGCGCCAGCTCGCCGTCGTAAAAACCGGTGTGACCCTGGTCCGCCAGCCGCTTCAGCGTGCCTGCCAGTTCGGGCTGCAGAATGCGGGTTGTATCGGTGAGTGGTTTGCCGCTGTCGAGAAAGATGCGCTGGCTGTCGGCATAACGCTTGAGCACCGGCGCCCGCATCTCCGCCAGGGCGCGGTAGACCGGATTCAGGGTGAAGCCCTTTTCCGCCAGCTCGATGGCCGGTGCCAACGTCCTGCTCAGGGGCAGCTTGCCATATTCTTTCGCCAGATGGACGAAGGCGGCAGGCTGGCCGGGAATGCCGGCGGCCAGGGCGGTATTGGTGGCCAGATCCCGATCCACCTCGCCCTTGGCGTTCACGTACAGATCTGCCTTGGCAGACGCCGGAGCGGTTTCCCGCGCGTCGATGAACACCGGTTTGTCCGCGCCGCCTTTCTGCACCAGCCAGAAGCCGCCGCCGCCGATGCCGGCACTGTAGGGTTCCACCACCCCCAGCACGGCGGCCACGGTGATCGCCGCATCGAAGGCATTGCCACCGTCCTGCAGGACGCGGATGCCGGCCTCGGTGGCCAGCGGATGGGCACTGGCAACGGCAAAATCCTTCGGCGCCACTGCCGGGGCAGCCCAGGCGGGGGAAACGATCAAAAGGCAGAACAGAAGCGTCAGTCGCAGCATGGCACCTTCCAGGGTTGGCGGAGCGGGTTTTTCCGGGCAACAAAAAAGGCCCGCAGGGGCCTTCTTTTTAGAGGGATTGCAGTGGAATGTCCACCAGCCTTGGTCGCTTCAGCCGTTACCCTGCAGGCGGTGGTACTTTTCCATCAGCTGGTCCTCGGTTTCCACGTGGGCGGGGTCGAGGGGAATGCAGTCCACCGGGCATACCTGCTGGCACTGGGGTTCGTCGTAGTGGCCGACGCACTCGGTGCACTTGTTGGGGTCGATGACATAGATTTCATCACCCTGCGAAATGGCGCCGTTGGGGCATTCCGGTTCGCACACGTCGCAATTGATGCAGTCGTCGGTGATTATCAAAGCCATAGTGTGTCTCGCTGGGCCTGTCGCCCGTCTGGTTCCTGTCAGAAATACCGGGGTCTATGGTAGGGCCTGCTCTGACCGGATACCACGGACAGCCGCTGGGGTTATTGGGGTTTGTGCACTTCGCGCAGTGCCGCCAGCACGGGCTTGGGCACGAACTGCGCCACGTCGCCGCCCAGGGATGAAATCTCGCGCACCAGGGATGAGCTGATGAAGGACAGGTGTTCCGACGGTGTGAGGAACACGGTTTCGATGGTCTTGTCCAGGTTGCGGTTCATGTTGGCGAGCTGGAATTCGTATTCGAAATCCGACACCGCCCGCAGGCCCCGCAGCAGCACATTGGCTTTCTGTTCCTGGCAGAAGAACGCCAGCAGCTTGTTGAAACCTTTCACTTCCACGTTGGGCAGGTGGGCTACCGCTTCCTGGGCCAGAGCCACCCGCTGCTCCAGGGGAAACAGGGGCTTCTTCTTCTCGCTGGCGGCGATGGCCACGATGACATGGTCGAACAGCCGGGCTGCCCGCTCCACCAGATCCAGATGGCCATTGGTCATGGGATCGAACGTGCCGGGATACACAACGCGATTGAACTTCGACATGGAGAGGGCCTGCAGGATGGAAGTGGGCGAAGGGTAACGTATGCGTTTGCCAACCTCAAGCCGGGGTCAGGCAGCAAGGGGCGCGGTGGGGCGACCCTTGCTGGACAGGGGTTCAGGCGATCCGGCGACGGGCGATGACCAGGCACACCAGTCCGACGATCACCAGGGCCAGCAGACCCAGGCCGTCGTAGTTGGGGGTGGTTTCGGTGGTGGTACGGGCCAGCGCTACATTGGCGCTGAACAGGCAAAAGAATGTAATCAACAGGGCTTTCATGAATGACTCCTACAGCTTCCCTTTGTTACGAGCGCGGCGACTATAGCAAACATCAGGCCATCCTGGCTTTATATAAATAAAACATATATTTAGATTGATGTTACAGGGATGTGTCAGGCGAAATGTCAACGTTTCCGACAGTACCTGTTTCCCAAAGTCAGTTTGGTGAACGGCAAGGGATTGAGTTGCTTATAAATTGATCGATAATAGCGCTGGTGCAGTGGGGGTGGCGGGGAGTTGGGTGTTAATTATTCCGACAAAGCGTGCGTCCGGTCACACACGGGGGGTGTGCTAAGCTGAAAAAACACGCAATTGAGGGGAGTGGGCAATCCAGTGAAGAAGTACCCGTCCGGTTGGACGTTGCTCCAGTTACTGGTGGGGTTGGCTATTCTGGGTATTCTGGCCACGCTGGCGCTGTCGGGCCGCTCCGACTATGCCGACCGGGTCAAGATCACCCAGGCGAAGCAGGACATCAACGTCATTGCGCTCGCGCTGGATGACATGCGACTGGAGCAGGGAAAGCTGCCAAGTAGCCTGGCCGATATCGGCATGGGGAATATGCGGGATCCCTGGGGTAACCCCTATTTCTATCTCAATATTCAGACGGCCAAAGGTAACGGCAAACTGCGAAAGGATCGCAATCTTGTGCCCATCAATACGGATTATGATCTCTACAGTTCAGGGCCTGACGGCAAGACGGTTTCTCCGCTGACCGCCAAGGCCAGCCAGGATGACATCATCCGGGCCGGCGACGGCTCGTTCATTGGCGTGGCATCGGAATTCTAAGGACTCACGACACACAGACTTCATGCTGTTCCGACTCGACGACATCCGCAGCAAGCTGGGACGCAAATTCATCGTCCTGCTCTTTCTGGTGGCTTTGCTGCCGATACTGCTGTTTGCGTCGTTTTCCTACAACTATCTGGCAAATTACCTCTACACGCAAAGCCAGAAGCGGCTGATCAATGAGGCGCGCTTTTTTACCACGACGTTGTATGAACGCTTGCTGCTGTCGAGTTCGCTGTTCGACAGCATGGCCAGTGGCGAAGTGAACGAGAACGACGCCGAGCAGATCAAGCGGCAGTTCAGCTTCAGCGAGCAGGTGTCGTGGCAGCGGGTGCGCAGCCTGACGGAGCACATGCCGGTGTCGGAACGCAATCTGGTGATCAGCCGTCTGGAGCAGCGCAAGCTGGCGTTGCTGACGACCGCCGACGGTGGCGTGTTTTTTCTGCGCATGAATTATGACAGCGGGGAGTTTCCCCTGCGCCTGGCGCAAGTGGCGCCGGCCTATTTGCTGGGGGATCCGGAACTGCTCGACCAGCGCCTGCATTACTGCGTGTTCGGCAGTTTCAACGAAACCATCTTTTGCACTACCCGCCATTTTCTGTCGACCCATGAATTCAGCCGTTTGCTACGCGAGCATGACAACAGCGCCAGCTTTGCTCTGGAATGGGACTGGAATGACCAGCCCGAACTGGCGCAGGTGCGCTCGATATTTCTGACGCCCCGGTTTGGCATGCCGGCCTGGAAGGTGTGGGTGAGCGAACCCAAGCGCCATGTGTACGAAGCCATCGGTGATCTGCAGTCGGTGTTTTCTGTGGTGGTGGTGGTGACGCTGCTGCTGGGGGCGATGGTGGGTGCCTGGCAGATCAAGCGGTTCCTGACGCCGCTGTCGCGCCTGATTCAGGGCACGCGCAAGATCGCCAGCAGCCAGTTCGATGTGCACATCGCGGTGGACAGTCACGACGAGCTGGAGGATCTGGCGGACGCGTTCAATCACATGGCGAGTCAGCTGGGCAAACAGTTCGAATTGCTCACCGGGTTGTCGCACATCGATCAGCTTATTTTGAATGTGCCGGATCTGGAGCAGGTGGCGCAGAGCACGCTCGGCGCGCTGCAACGCCTGATCGATGCCGACGCGGTGGCGGTGGCACTGGGTGATCCGGACAAGCCGGGGGAAATGGCGGTGTTCAGTTTTTCCCAGCCTGCGAACCAGCATGATCTGGCGCGCCGTGAACTCAATGAAGCGGAAGCACAATGGCTGGCGCAGGTGACGCCGATACACAGGGCGGCCCTTGGTGATGCCCAGTACCTGGGCTGGCTATGGCCGCAGCAGCGTGAATTGCTGGCGGGCAGTGCGCATCTTTTTCCCATCATCGTCAACAAGCAGAATGTGGGGCTGCTGGCGGTGGCCTGGCAGAAATCCGTGCGCCTGCCGGAATCCGATCGCCTGCTGCTGAAGGACTTTGCCGATCGTCTGGCGGTGGCGATCACGGCAGTGTTGCGCGAGAAAAAACTCTACCACCAGGCCCATTTCGATGCGCTCACCGGTTTGCCCAATCGCCAGCTGCTGAAGGATCGTCTGGAACAGGCATTGCGGCACGCGCTGCGCAAGAACGGCATGGGCGCGGTGCTGTTCGTGGATCTGGACAACTTCAAGCAGATCAACGACAGCGGCGGCCATTCCCTGGGCGATGAAATTCTCAAGCGCACCGCAGAACGCCTGCGGGTGTGTGTGAGCGACGAAGACACGGTGGCGCGGCAGGGCGGTGATGAATTCATCGTGATTCTGAATCAGATCGATTCACCGCTGCGGGCGACCCGGGTGGCGGAAAAAATCATCACCATGCTGAGTTCGCCCTATCGCACCGGTGAGCGCCGGCATTTTCTCGGTGCCAGTGTGGGCATCGCGATTTTTCCCAACGACGGCGCCGACGTGGACACGCTGCTGCGCAACGCCGACACCGCCATGTACCGGGTGAAGGAGGAAGGCCGCGGCCACTATCGTTTCTTCGAGGAAGAAATGAATCAGGCGTCGCAGCGGCGGATTACGGCGGAGCGTCGCATCCGCGATGCGCTGGAGCATGGCAATATCGTGGTGCACTACCAGCCGCAGTGGTATCTGAGCCGCGACCGTTTCAGTGTGGAAGCATTGGTGCGCATCAAGGATCCGGAGGCGGGCTTGCTGGCGCCGCTGGATTTTATCAGCGTGGCGGAAGATACCGGGTTGATCCTGGATATCGGTGAATGGGTGCTGCGGCAATCCTGTCAGCAGATGGCGAGCTGGCGCATGGCGGATCTGCCACTGGAACGGCTGGCGATCAACGTGTCGGGTCGGCAGCTGGCGCGCACGGATTTCGTGCGGATGGTGGAGAGCGTGGTGGAAGATTTCAAGCTGGACTTCACTGATCTGGAACTGGAAATCACCGAGACTACATTGATACAGGACGCCGAAAGCGCGGTGCAGAAACTCGGTGTGCTGAACGAGATGGGTGTGCGCATTGCCATCGATGATTTTGGCACGGGCTATTCGTCGTTGAGCTATCTGCACCGCCTGCCGTTCGATGTGCTGAAGATCGATCGCAGTTTTGTGTCGAACATGCATGAACACAAGCGCAGCCTGGAAATCACCAGCACTATCGTCAACCTCGCCAAGTCCCTCAATAAAACGGTGCTGGCGGAAGGGGTGGAAACCCGCGCCCAGCTGGAGTTGCTGCGGCAGCTGAAATGCGATGCGATTCAGGGTTTTTATATCAGCCGGCCGCTCACTGCCGCCAAGGTGGAAGATTTCATCACCCAGTTCCGCCCGGTGAATCTGCCGGCGCTGTGAGTGCTGTTCAGGGTTGCAGCACGTCCCGCGCGATCAGATCATCGATCATCCGCAGCGTCAGTCCCCATACCGGTTTGTCATCGAAGTAGTAACACGGCATGTCCAGCGTGACGAAGCGACGCTGCCAGCGGATGCTGCGCTGGTGCGCCGGCTGGGTGAAAAAACGCAGCGGAATCCACAGTGCGTCGGCGACTTCGTGGCTGAAATGCAGGTGCGTGTCGCCATGCCATTCGAACAGCCAGGGCGACACGATCATCGGCGTGTTGCTGCGGTGGGTGCGGGTGATGACGTCGGACAGGCGACCTTGGGTGAGGCCCTGGCGATGCAGGTCGAGGCCGGTTTCCTCCCAAGTTTCGCGCATCGCGGTGGCGCGGGTGTCGGGATCTTCTGCCTGTTTGCGGCCGCCGGGAAAGGCCATGTCGCCGCTCCAGGGATCGCCGGCCTTTTTCGCGCGCTGAATGAAAAACAGTTCGGTGCCCTGTTCGCCCTGGCGGTGAATCACCGCCACTGCGGCCCGTTGCATCCAGCGCCGCAGGGGGAAGTATTTGGGCGGGCGCGCGGCCATGTTTCAGCGCTCGTACAATTTCGGTTCACCCGGCGGCCGACGCTTGAAGCGGCGGTGTTGCCACAGGTACTGATCCGGATGACGGCGGACGTTTTCTTCCACCCAGTGATTGAGTCTGGTGGCGTCCTGCACTTCGTCGCCGCTGGGATAGTTTTCCAGCGGCGGAAAAACTTCGGCGTAGTAACCGGAATCGTCGTCGTTGCGGCCGAACAGCACCGGCATCAGCACCGCACCGGAGTAGGCCAGATAGTCCGGCGGCCGTTTGATCGTGACACACTGCACACCAAAAAACGGTGCGAACACGCTGTGCTTGGGGCCGTAATCCTGGTCGGCCAGATAAATGGCGCTGCCACCGTTCTTCAGATGTTCCAGAAAGCCGCGCAATTTCTTCGCCGGGATGGGCGTGGTGTAGCGGGAGCGTTTGGCAGTGCTGTAGGCTTCAAACAACGGATTGTTGTTCGGTTTGTACAGCGAGGCGCAGGGCCAGGTTTCGTTGAACAGCCGCAGCATCAGTTCCAGCGATGTCATGTGGCAGGCCACCACCAGCACGCCCTTGCCCTGGGCCTTGGCGGCTTCCAGATGTTCGATGCCCTTGAAGGTGAACATGCGGTGCAGTTCTTCTTTGTCGCCCCAGTAGGCCATCGCCAGCTCGACAAAACCCATGCCCACGGATTCGAAACTTTTTTTCACCAGTGCTTCGTGTTCGGCGCGCGACAGGTGCGGCATGCACACTTCGATATTGCGGTGGGTGACATAGGCGCGATCCCGGCCTACGTGATACAGCAAGCGCCCGAAGTTGCGCCCGAGTTTCAGTTGCCATTTGAAGGGCAGCTGCGCCACGCACCAGCCCAGCCCGAACAGCAGCCAGATGGGCCAGTAGCGGGGGTGATGAAACGGGGCGTCGGAGTTGGCTTTTTTGCGGGAGTTTGACTTTGCCATCAGCTGATCCGGTGGAGCCCGAATCAGCTTGCCTTGCGCGTCCAGCGGCCAGGGCCGTGGGAAGGTGGCGTGCGTTCGGGGCGGCTTTCACTCAATAAATGGGCGTAAATCATATCACCGATACGGATACCCTGCTCCACCAGGCCATGGTTTCCGAACAGGCGATTGTATTCAATTATGTAGGGATGGCTGCCCACCATGGCCACGTCGAAGCCGCCGTGATCGATGCCGAGCTGGCGGGCGACACGCTCCACCAGTTCCACCGCCGCTGCCGGCTGGGGCGCAAAATCCAGTGTGCCGCCCTGGGCGATGTTGTTGTGAAAACCGTTGGCGGATTGCAGGCGCCAGTAGCCGGCCATCACCTTGTCGCCGATCAGCACCAGGCGCAGGTCGCGGTCGATGGGCAGACGTTCCTGCACGTACAGCACCGGCGACTGCGCGCAATACTGTTTCCACTGCGCGCGCTCCTCGATCAGGAACACGCCCCGGCCTTCGCTGCTGCGGGGGTCTTTCGCCACGAACGGTGTGCACAGTTCATCCCACAGGCGCTCGGCGTTTTCCGGCGAGTTTTCCAGGATGCGGGTGTCGGGCACGTTATGCGGGCACACCAGCTGGAAGACGCGGGTCTGCTCGATCTTGTCGTGGCCGATGTGATAGCTGGCGATGCTGGGGAACAGACGGGCCTTGAGGCCATAATAGAGTGCGTTCACCTGCCAGTACTCCGGGTAAATCACCCAGTCGGCGGTTTCCAGCAGGGGCAGGTGGTTCAGGTACTGTTCCGGTTTGAGGTAATGAACGCCGGGAATACCCAGGCTACGAAACGCATCAAACGATACGATACGCATACAAGGTCATTCGACTCGCGGTGGGGGGATGCGTTGTTATATCGGGCCTGCGGGCAGGCCGTCAAGCATCTTGCGGCCGGTGTCTGTCAGCCGAACATGGCGCGCAGCAGGTTGCGCAGTTCGGTCCACCAGAACGCCACGGCCAGCAGGATCGCCCCCAGCCGGCCCACGCTGTGCACCTCGCGGAAGGTGATCAGGCGGATCAGGGATTCCAGTTCACCCATGAACGGCAGCGGCAGCACCACGGCGATCAGCGCAATCAGCAGCAGAATCAGGGCGGTCAGCGCCACGGAAAATTCCAGGGTGCCAAAGGTGTCGGGCGGCGCCAACCCTGCTTTGCCGGATTTCACCATCCGGCCGATGATCAGCACGACCGCAAACAGGTTGAAGCCCAGGGTGACATGGTTGACGCCCGCATACAGCGGCGCCACCGCGCTGCCATTGGCCGACGGCGGAAAGCCCAGCACGGTGAGCATACGCGCCAGCCAGCGCAGCCAGTCCACACCCTGCAGCAGCTTGAGCAGCGATCCCGGTGTGAAGCGTATGCCCGCCATCAGCAATATCTGATCCACCACCTGAATCAGGGTGGGCAGCAGAATCAGGATCAGCAGCAACCAGTAGGACTTGGCTTTCATGAGCAAACCGCCGTTGGAGGAGGGTAGGGAATTGCACCCGATTCAGCGTAGCGGTTCAAGGGGAAAGTGCGAATGCAGTGTAGCGCGAGGCAGCGATTGCCACCCCGCGCGCCGTGGCTCAGGCCAACTGATCGGCCAGCGCAGTCGCCGCCCGCGCCACCATGCCGTAGATCGACAGCTGCGGATTGGCGCCGATGCTGGTGGGAAAGATGGAGCCATCCAGAATGTGCAGGCCGTCCAGATGGTGGAATTTGCCCAAGCTGTTCACCACCGAGGTTTTCACATCTTCACCCATCGCGCAGCCGCCCATCACGTGAGCAGTGCCGATGCGCACCCGGTTGGGTTTCATGTCCAGGCTGTCGATCTGCTTTTTCACATCCGCCAGCGAGCTGGAATACACGCCGGCCACATGCACAGGACGCACCTTCAGCGCACCGGCGGCGAACTGGATTTCCGCCATGGTGTGCAGCGCGCGCTTCACGCCTTCCAGCAGATAATCGTTGATCGGATAGTCCAGCGCCGGCAAACCATCGCTGCGCAACGCCACCGAGCCGCCTTCACTTTCCTGGTGGAAACCATCCCGCAGCAGCGCCAGCATCATGTTCAGGTAGGGCAGGCGCCGCATCTGCTCCGCATGTTCAGCACCGTGACCCATGCCGATCGCCGCCACGAATCCAGGCTGCATGGGCGGCACTTCCAGCTTGTAACCCATGGGGCCGGTGGTGCCGTTCTTCCACTGGAATTCGTCGGAATAGGTGGACTGCGGTGCGCCGTAGTAGCCGTCGATGCGCTGGGAAAACTCGGCGATGGTGCCGGGCACCGGATGCAGGAACGTGCGTTTGCCGATGCGTTCGTGGGGATCGGGCGCGTGGGAGCGCAGCAGCAAACCGGGGCCGTTGATGCCGCCGCAGGCCATCACGGTGTGACGGGCCTGGATGCGAATGGTTTTGCCGGTCTTGCGCACCGCGTCGTCGGCGATGGCGTGACACAACACGCCTTTCACCTGCTCGCCTTCGATCAGCAGCTTTTCCGCGCGGGCGCGATACACCAAGTGCGCGCCACGATTCAGCGCGGCGGGAATGGTTGTCACCAGCATGCTCTGCTTGGCGTTGGTGGGGCAGCCGGTGCCGCAGTAGCCCAGGTTCCAGCAGTTTTTTACGTTGCGCGGAATGATGTCCCAGTGAAAGCCGAGCTTGTCGCAGCCGTCGGACAGCACGCTGTTGTTGGCGTTGGGTTTCATCGCCCACTTGGCCACGTTCAGGCGTTTTTCCATCTGCTCGAACCAGGGCATCATGTCCGCTGCGGTGAAACCTTTCAGGCCGTGCACCTCCGTCCAGTGCTGCAGCGTCTGCTCCGGCGTGCGGAAACTCGACGTCCAGTTCACCGTGGTGGTGCCGCCCACCGCGCGGCCCTGCATGATGGTGATGCCACCGTCCACCGTGGCGCGGGTCATGCCTTCCTGATACAGATCGGAATAGGCAGTTTTTTCCTGCATGTCGAAATGGTTGGAGGAGCGCAGCGGGCCTTCCTCCACCATGATGACGTTCAAGCCTTTCGCGGAGAGAATTTCCGCCGTGGTGCCGCCGCCGGCGCCGGTGCCGATGATCACCACGTCGCAGTCCAGGGTGAGATCCTGTTCCAGCGTCGCGCCGTTCACGGTTTTCCAGCCCGAGGCCAGTCCCTGCTGGATGATGTCGGGGATATCTTTGACGATCACTTTATTCATGGGAGGCGCGCCTCAGCTCGGAATGTGTTGCGGTGGGCCGGGATAGATCTCGGCGCTCCAGCTGGCTGGGTCGCTGTAATAAACCAGGCTGGTGAGCTGGGTCAGCTGGGCGTACCCCATGCGCAGTTTGTTGATGCTGCTGTCGCGCCAGCCGGTGAGGAATTCCGCGATGGCGTCTTCGCTGGCGTTTTCCCAGCGACTCCACAAACCCGTCATCAGCACGCGGGTGGGCGCCAGGTACATCAGATCGAACAGCAGCTCGAATTCGCCATAGGCATATTCGGAACTGTGCAGCAGGAATTCATCCACCTGGATCAGCAGGCTGTCGATGGCTTTCTGCTTGGCGGCAGGTTCAGTGGGCAGCGCGCCTTTCAGCACCACCGGCGCCACGGCGCTCAGGATGATGGCGTCTTTTTCGCGCAGGATTTTCAGGGGGCGTTCGGGTTGAGTGGCCAACTGGTGAGTGGAGCAACCCTGCAGCGGGCCCAGCACACTGGCGCCCAGCAGAAGTCCCGAACCCACCAGACCCATCTTCAGAAAGCCACGGCGATGAAACCCTGGCGTCGCGGTCGGGTGCATAAAACTACCTTTCGTTATGGTTATGGTCGTGAAGCTTTGCAGTGTGCGGCGGGCAGCCCCTGTCCCTCTCGCTGCCCGTCGCTAAATCAAATGAATTAAACGCTAACTCTGCTGATTATTTCAACAAGGATTTGAACAGAATCTGGTGAATGCGGCGGTTCCAGGGCGGGAACAGCAGCTTGGCGCCGTTGAGCTTGCCCTTGCGGAAGGTGCCCTTGGCCTTGCTGAAGGTGAGGAAGCCTTCCTTGCCGTGGTAATGCCCCATGCCCGACGGCCCCACGCCACCGAACGGCATGTCATCCACCACCACATGGGACACCGTGTCGTTCAGCCCCACGCCGCCGGAATGGGTGTGGGTGATCACGTAATCGGCCCGGCCATGGTCGAAGTCGAAGTAATACAGCGCCAGCGGGCGCGGATGGCTGTTGATGTAATGCAGCGCCTGATCCAGCGTGTCGTAGGGTTTGATGATAAACAGCGGGCCGAAGATCTCGTCCTGCTCGATCACCATGTCCGCCGTGGTATCGAACACCAGGGTGATGGGCAGTTTGCCAGAACCCTCGAAATTCTCGTTGGCGGGGTTGATCGGCTCGATGCGGGCGCCCTTGGCCTTGGCGTCGTCCAGATAGCTTTGCAGGCGCTTCAGCTGGCGCGCATTGATCACCGAGGTGAAATCCGGGTTATCGCGCAGCGTGGGGTACCAGGCGGACACCACCTGCTTGAAGGTGCGCACGAACTCGTCCATCTGGTGGCGCGGCACGAACACATAATCCGGTGCCACGCAGGTCTGGCCCGCGTTCAGGCACTTGCCCCAGGCGATGCGCTCGGCGGCTTCCAGCATGGGGAAGGATTCGTGCACGATACAGGGCGACTTGCCCCCCAGTTCCAGCGTCACTGGCGTCAGGTTCTGCGCGGCGGCGGCCATCACGTGGCGCCCCACCGAGGTGGAGCCGGTAAACAGGATGTGATCGAACGGCAGCTTGGTGAAGGCAATCCCCACGTCAGCCTCGCCGCAGATCACCGCCACCTGATCCTCGTTATAGATGGTGGCCAGCATTTTCTTCATGGCCTCGGCGGCGTGGGGCGTGTACTCCGACATCTTGATCATCACCCGGTTGCCCGCCGCCAGCGCTGCCAGGGCGGGGCCAAGGGCCAGGTAATAGGGGTAGTTCCAGGGCACGATGATGCCCACCAAACCCAGCGGCTGGTAAATCACCTTGGCCTGAGCCGGGCGCAGGCTGAACGGCACGTGGCGGGTTTCCGGCTTCATCCAGCGGGGAATCTGCTTGTTGTAGTACTTGATGGCTTCCAGCAGCGAGATCAGTTCGGCAAACAGGGTTTCCGACGCGCAGCGGTTGCCGAAATCCTGGTTCACCGCCGCCACCAGTGCGTCCTGATGCTGCAGGATCGCGGTTTTCAGGCGCTTGATCAGGCTGATGCGTTCGTCCGCCGACGGCATGGGGTGGGCGGCATAGGCGCGCTTCTGGGCCTGGAAGATCTGCTCCATGGCGCGGAGCTGGGGATTGTGATCGGCGATATTAGCAACCTTGGCGACCATGGGGGAGCCCTCTGTCGGTGGTGAGTCCAGTCAAACGTTAAGTTAAGCCGCTGCGGCCCAGGGTGGGAAACAGCTTTTCGTTATATGGGTGCGCCGGGGTAGACAGGCGTTCTCGCATTTTTAGAGTAATTGCTCTAATGCGTCAATGTGGGGCGGCGACAGGGGGCCAGGCTTTGGAGGTATGGCGCCACAGAGGGGTGTGGCCATCGCCATTGTGCGCATGGGTATCAGTGCGCTTGCGCGGCTGTGGGTTGTTGCGCGGGCGCGAGTGGTTTAACTGTTGCAGCGAACCTTTTCCGTCTGACAGCAGAGTTGAGACCGGCATGAAGTTATCAGGCAAAGTCGTCGTCGTGACCGGCGGTGGGAGCGGCATCGGACAGCAGATCGTGTTGACGTTGCTGGGCAAAGGTGCCCGGGTGGCGGCCGTCGATATCAACGCCGCTGCGCTGCAGGAAACGCAAGCGCAGGCAGGCACTCTGGCCAGCCAACTGACGCTGCACCAGACGGACATTTCCGACCGCGATGCCGTGACACAGCTGGTGGCAGAGGTGGTGCGTCAGCACCACTGTGTGGATGTCATCATCAATAACGCGGGGATCATTCATCCATTCAAGTCCTTGCATGCGCTGGACGTCGGTGTCATCAACAAGGTGATCAAGGTCAATCTGTTTGGCGTGATCAATATGACGAAGGCGTTTCTGCCCCTGCTGCTCGAACGTCCTGTCGCGCATATCGTCAACGTTTCGAGCATGGGTGGTCTGTTCGCCTTTCCCAAGCAGACGCTGTATGGAGCGACCAAGGCGGCGGTGAAACTGTTGAGCGAGGGATTGTATTCAGAATTGCGAAAAACCAACGTCGGCGTGACGGTGGTGTTTCCCGGTGCGGTGAAAACCGATATCACCAGGAACTGCGATGCGCATCCTGTCAAACTGGATCGATTTTCTCATCTTCGTTACGGCACATCCGCCGCAACGGCAGCCCGGCGCATCGTGTCGGCGATTGAAAAGAACCGCTTCAGCGTGCATATCGGTGCTGACGCGAAAATACTGGGCTTTCTTTATCGCGTATTTCCCCGCTGGACGGTGATGGTGCTGGGCAGGCTGATGGATATTGTGTTGCCGGATTAGCGGTTGATGCCACGTCAGTGCTCGTGCGCTTCCGGCGGATGGCCGAGGCTGAGCAGCGCTACCGCACTTGCACACATCAACACGATGGCCAGCATCAGGAACGGCTCGTAGCTGTTGAAGTGATCGTGCACCGCGCCGGCTGCAAGCGGGCCGAACGCGGTGCCCAGTGACAGCGCCATCACCAGCGCGCCATAGAGCGCGCCGAAATTCTTCAGACCGAAATGGCGCGCCGCGAGATAGGCGATCACGTCCACCTCGGAGCCCACCGTCAGGCCCAGCGCCGCCGCAGCCACTGCCTGACTGGCAGGATTGTCGCCGGCGAACAGCAGCAGAAGCGCTGTCAGAATCGGCAGCAGAAACGCCAATGCACCCACCACATGGCCGGGAAACCGATCCAGCAGCAGACCGGTGCCCAGGCGCCCAATGATGGAAAAAATCCCCACCAGCGATGCGATGCCCGCTGCCGCCAGCGGTTCGGCGCCGGCGTCTTTCAGAATCGGCACGAAGTGCACCAGCGCGCCGATGGCCGTGAACGAGAACAGGCAGCTGGCCATCAGCAACTTGTACAGCGTGGCCGAGCGCAAGCCTTCAGACAGCGTGATGCCTTTCAGCACTTTTGCCGGCGCAGCGGCCGCCGCTGCTTTTGCCGCGTGAACATCCTGCGCGCCGCGAAAACCAAAAAACAAAACGGGAAACACCAGTCCTGCCCAGATGATGGCCATGCTCCAGAACGCTGTGCGCCAGTCGTAGCTACCGATCAGCCAGGTTGCCATCAGCGGAAACACGGTGGCGCTGATCGATGCACCGGACAGCGTGATCGCAAATGCAAATCCACGGGAAGCATGAAACCGGCTTGCCACCGCGCTGGTCCAGACCGTGGCCTGCACGCACAGGGTGCCGAACGCCAGCACGATCCACAGCACCACCCAGTTGGTGATATCGCCGGTGGCGGTGCCCAGCAGCGCAAAAGCGGATGTCATCAGCAGAATGCCGATCAGGCCCACCCGGCGCGGCCCGACTTTGTCGACCACGATGCCGACCGGGATGCAGAAAATTGCGCTGATGAACGAGGCGATGGAAATGCCCAGTGATGTTTGTGCCCGTGACCAGCCAAATGCCTGTTGCAGTGGTTCGATGAACGGCCCCAGCGAGTAGACGTGAATGACCGAGGTGGAATAGCCCAAGGCGGCGGCAAACGGCAAAAACCAGAAACTGCGCCACTCCGCCATTACATCTTTGGATACTGCCATGACTGATTGCTCCAATGTGACCGATTGACCTCCATCCTGACGCGCGCCGGGACACGAGTGCCTGGGTACGCCCGGTTCGAACCAATGCGCCCTATTTTGCTGTGCGAGTCCTGCGCTTGTCTAAAAATGATGCGCCTTTTTGGTGCTTTTACTGCGAGTTTTGCGCCTGTGGACAAATATATGTGCCGGTGAAAAGCGAATTGCCGAATTCTGCATTGTCATATCACCGCCACTGACTATTCTGAAATTTACGTGACTCAGGTTTGCACGGTTATCGATGTGGATTGCGGAATATGCCTCTGAAAAGCGCAAACATGCAGCGCCAGCCGCAGGAACGGCATTGGCTTAAATGGTTTGGAAGCGTTGGCAAGATCAACATGCGCTGGTCGTGGTGGCTCAACCGGCACCGCGTGGAGGATATCGAAAAAACCTTCGAAGGCATCGTGCGCACGCGGCGGCAATTGCTGCTGCAGTGGGCCGACCAGCAGTGGACCTATCTGCGCAGCCTGGCGCAGGACGTGGAACAGCAGTGGCCACCGGTGTCGGGTGAGTTTCTGGCACGGGCCTGCACGCTGCACAAGGAAGCGTCGGAAATATTTGTCATCGATCCGCAGCAGCAGGTGGTGTGTTCCAGTAATGCGGCCCATCAGGGCAAACGTGATTTGAACGCGCAAGCCTGCGCGGCGGGATTGCGCGCGCCGTTTCTGCATGGCCCCTACGCGGATCCGCTCACCCGCGACTTGGGTGCCACCACATCCAGTTTCCACGATGACATGACGCTGATGTTCTATCAGCCGCTGCGCGTGCATGGAACGACAGTAGGCTGTCTGTGCGTGCGTATTCCCAACGATGTGATGAGCGACATTATCCAGCGCGAAGCCGGGCATGTGTTCCGCGATTCCGGCGACAATTATCTGTTCATGGTTGAATCGAAATTCGATCCATCGATCCAGCCTGGCGTGGCGCTGTCCCGTTCGCGCTTCGAGGACAACGCCTTCACTCATGGTGACAACCTCAAGCAGGGTGTGCGCACGGATTACGGCACGGTGAGTGTGCGTGAGCGGACGGAGCTGGAATTGCGCTTTACCGATCCGGCGACCCGTGATCTGCATCCCGGTGTGCGCGAAACCATTCGCACCCGCCAGCATGTGTTCGTGTGCTATCCCGGTTATCCCGACTATCGCCATGTGCCGGTGATCGGCGCGGGACTGACGCTGCAGATGCCCGGCTCGATGGATACCTGGGGCCTGCTGTGCGAAGGGGATCTCGAGGAAGTGTACCGCCAGCGCAGTGTGGATCTGGTTTTGCTGGCGCGGCTGACACTGCTGGGCGGCATCGGCTTTGCTGCTTCTGCGTGGCTGCAAAATGCGTTTGGCCTGCACGGTGGCAGCGCGGTGACCCTGCATGCAGTGGTGGGTGTGTTGGTACTGCTGACATTCTGGCTGGTGGGCCTGCGCCCGCTGCGGCAACGGCTGCGCAAGCTGGAAAACTTCTTTCTCGACATTGCCGAGGCGGGCGCGTCACTGCAGTCGCGCCTGGACGTAAATCAATTTCCGAAAGATGAAACCGGGCAGCTGGCATTGTGGATCAATTCGTTCGTGGACAAGCTCGATGACACGGTGAAACAGGTGCTGGCCACGGCGGCGGGCCTCACCAAGGCGTCCAACAGTCTGCAGAGCAGTTCGGGCATTGTCAGCCGCTCGGCGCTGGAGCAGCACGACATCGCCCGCTCGGCCCAGCAGATCATGGAGAACATCACCTCCACCATCCTGGATGTGGCGGATCATTCCGCGGAAACGGAGAAAGCCTCGCGCGAGGCGCATGAAATGTCCGAGCAGGGGGGGCAGGTGGTGAGTCATGCCGCTACTGGCATGGCAGGTGTGGCGCAATCAGTGCGGGAATCCACCGGCATCATCCGCACGCTGAGCCAGTGCGCCGATGAAATCGATGGCATATCCAACACGATCAAAGCAATCGCCGAGCAGACCAACCTGCTGGCACTGAATGCCGCCATTGAAGCCGCCCGCGCCGGTGAGCAGGGCAGAGGGTTTGCCGTGGTGGCAGACGAGGTGCGTAATCTGTCACGCCGCACCGCGCAGGCCACCCACGAAATCGCCCGCACGATCTCGACGATTCAGACTGAAACGGCGAAGGCGGTGAAGTCGATGGAAATGTGCGACGATCTGGCGCAGCAGGGCGTGCAGCGGGCGGACGAGGCCAGCACCGCGTTGAAGCACATCCATACCGGCGCGCTTTCGACGCTGGAACGGGTGCAGACGGTAACGCAGGCGGTGTTCGCGCAGAAATCCCTGGCCAGTCAGGTGAATGATCAGGTGCGTGCCATGACGCAGAATGCGGCCGGCAGCCAGCAGGCGGTGAACGATACCCTGAGCACGGTGCATACACTGGGACAGCTGGTGTTGACGTTGCAGTCGGCGGCGAACAAATTTCGCAGTTGAGGGACGCTGTCGGTCAGTCGCATCAGTGCATAGAGAGAAGACGTTCTTCTACTTCAGAACTTTTTGCCAGAACAGCGCCTTCCCCATCATCGGATCCAGTTCATAGCCATCGAAACCAAACTTCAGATACGCCTTCTGTGCGGCCGTGTTGCCTTCCAGCACTTCGAGCGTGATCTTGCAGCAACCCCGTTCCCGCGCGATCTTTTCCACCGCCTCCAGTAACAGTCTGGCAATGCCCTGGCCACGAAAACGCTCCAGCACCACCACGTCATGAATGTTGATCAGTGGTTTGCATTTAAAGGTGGAAAAACCTTCGAAGCAGTTCACCAGACCGGCGGCGACGCCGTCCACATAGCACAGCACGCTGAAGGCGTGGGGAATGGTGGCGAGCGTTGCCGGAAGTTTTGCCATCACCTCGGCGGGCAGTGGCTGGTTGCCGCCTTCGGTGGCGGACGCGTAGTGATTCAGCAGATGCACGAGATCCGCACCATGGCGCGGATTGCGGTAGTCGACGCGAACGAGTTCTGGTTGCATGAATATTCCTGCGTGAATGCGCCATGAAAGTGAAGGCGAGCAGCGGTTCTAGCCGGCGCTCTTTTCCCGCACCACACCGCTCAACGCATTGCGCAGCACGCCTTCCATTTCTTTCAGTTCCTGCTCTGCCTGCGCGCGCCGCTGGCGGCCGTCATCGGCGATCTGCAGGGATTCCTCGATGGTGGCGATCAGATTGGCGTTGGCCTGCTTGATGGCTTCCATGTCGAACACGCCGCGCTCGTTCTGTTCACGCACGCTGCGGTTGGCGGTGCGCAGGTTGTCGGCGTTCTGCGTCAGCAGTTCGTTGGTCAGATCGTTCACCGCGCGAATGGTGTTGGCCGCATCCTGGGAACGCTGGATGGTGATGGCCTGCGCCAGCTGGGTTTCCCACAGTGGCACGGTGTTCACCAACGCGGACTTGATGCGGTTTACCAGGGCTTTGTCGTTTTCCTGCACCAGGCGGATCGAAGGCAGGGACTGCATGGTGACCTGGCGGGTGAGTTTCAGATCGTGCACCCGGCGTTCCAGATCATCGCGGGCGGCGCGCAAGTCCCGCAGCTTCTGCGCAGCGAGCAGGCTGTCGTTGTTGCCGGCACTGGCCTGCTGGGCAAATTGCGGCAGCGTGGTTTCATCCAGCTCGCGCAGCTTTTCTTCGCCGGCGCGAATATACAACGCCAGTTCCCGATAGAATTCCAGCGTGCGCTCGTACAGCTTGTCCAGGCTTTTGATGTCCTTGAGCAGCACGGTTTCATGCTGCAGCAGTTCGCGGGTGATGCGGTCGATCTGGTCGCGCACCTGCTCATAGCGCGCCATGAATTCGGCTGCCGGCTTGGCCTTGCCCAGTAACTTTTCCCACCAGCTGGGCGCGCGATTGGGATCGAGTTCGGTGGTGGAAAATCCGCGCAGCGAGGTGACCATGTCGCGCAGCGTGTCGCCAGCCTTGCCCACGTCCTTGCTGCGCACGTCGCCAATCATTTCCTGGCTGATGGCCTGCAGGCCAGATTGCGCGGCGGCGCCAAAGCCGATGATGGAATGGCTGTTGGCAATGTCCAGCTCGGCCATGCGGGCGTCCACAAGGGCGCGGCCTTCTGCGGTCTGTAACACGTCACCGTGATCCCAGTCCTGCAAGGCGGGTGTCAGTGTGTCGCCGGTGGTCGTCCCCTGTGTCTGATTGCCTGTTGTCACGGTCATCGTCAGTCCTCAATGTTCCTGTTTGATGCGTTCGCGCAGCACTTCCACTTCCACATCCAGTTCGGTGCGGTCGTTGCGCAGCAGATTCTGCTGCTGGCGGATGAAGTGCTGGTGCAGATCGTTGAGCAGGTGCTCGTAGTCGCTGTATTCCCGCAGTGCAGGATTCTGGTTTTTCAGGTGCGCCAGTTTTACGGTGGCATCGCGGGCACCCTGCAGATACACCGCCATGAACTTGCGCGAGCGCTGCAGATCGCGGGGATCTTTTTCGATGGCGCGGAATACGGCGCGGGCCTGTTCCACCAGCTGCAGCACTCTCTGCTGCAGGCGCCGGTCGGGAAATGTCGCCGCCGCAGTCAGGGTTTCGTCCAGCAGCCGCTCACCCTGTTCCAGCGCCGCCAGCAGGCGGTTGGCATCCTGTTTCGAATAACCCTGCAGACCTTTGGCTTTCATTGGGTCGAGGCCGAAGCTGATCAGGTGCAACACGCTGGCCAGCACTGCATAGACCGTCGCAGTCACCGGTTCGTTCAGCAGCGGCAGGAATCCAAACAGACTGGTCACCGCCACCGCAATTCCGGTGGTGATGGCGGCAAACAGCTTGCGCGGAATGGCCGGTGGTTTGGCAACCTCGCGCGCTTCATAGGCGTGCTGGGCCTTGTGGCCTTCCATCAGCAACCAGGCAGCCGCCATGAACAGGGCAAAGCCACCGAAGCGCCCGGCCATTTCGATGGCGCTGCCGGTGATGGCGGAATACAGGCCCATGAACAGCAGCGGAATCGGCACCAGAAACATGGCGCGCACCCGCAGCATCAGACGGGTCTTCACGAAATGACGGGCCTTGCGCAGCAGTTCTTCCGGCGTGGGTTCGGCCTGGGGTGCGCGCGAATTCAAGCGGCGCCCCCGAAGATGACGATCCACAGGATGATCACCAGCGCAAAGAATGCCAATCCCCGTATCAAGATTGCGGCCATGTGTGAGGTCCCTCGATGGTTGTCCGTGGCGTGCGGGCGTCGGTTCCGGTGGATTATGCCACACCGGCACCGCCTGTCCCGGCCTGCATGCATTTGCAGCGCATGATGACAATCGCATGAATTTCAAAAGATTCCGTCCCACCTTTAACAAGAAGCTTGATAATTAACCAAAGTCATTTAAGCTAAGGTCGAACGTGGCGTCACCCTGAGGTTCCACAAAATGGACAACGGGCGCTAACCCTCTAAACTTAAAGAAAAACTTGCATGGCGGGGAAGGGACGATGACCGCGCAAACAATCCTGCTGGTGGAAGATGATCCAGATGAAGAGCAGCTGGCGTTGTTCGCGTTCCAGCAGTCCGGCATTCAGGATCAGGTCGTGGTCGCACGGGATGGGCAGGAAGCCGTTGATTACATGCTGGCGCAAGGTGCGCATTGCAATCGTGACATCAGTGACATTCCACGGGTGGTGTTTCTGGATATCAATTTGCCAAAGCTCAACGGATTTGAAGTGCTCAAGGCCATTCGCAGCAACGCCACCACATCGCTGGTGCCCATCGTGTTGCTGACGACATCGGATCAGGCCTGTGATCGCATCGAAGGCTATCGTCATGGCGCCAACAGTTTTGTGCGCAAACCGGATGATCTGGACAAGTTTGTCGCCAGCATCCACGAATTGGGCAACTACTGGCTGGAGCTGAACTCACCTGCCTATGATTAGCCTGACGGTGCCAGAACAGAAAGTCCTGCGATTGCTGATCGTCGATGATTCAGAGGATGATGTGTTCCTGCTGACCCAGACGCTGCGCGATGCCGGCCTGCAGTTCGAGTTCATCCAGGTGGACAACGCCCAGGATCTGCAAAAAATACTGCAGGAATCCTGGGATATCGTCATCACCGATCATCATATGGTGGGCTTTTCCTCCGAAGGCACCCTGCAACTCGTGCGGCAGCATGATGCGGCGCTGCCGGTGATCATCGTGTCCGGTGAAATCGGCGAGGACGTGGCGGTGCGCGCCATGCATGCCGGTGCCCAGGACTACATCATGAAGGACAACCTCAACCGTCTGGTACCGGCGATTCTGCGCGAACACAAGCAGTATGAATCGAGCAAGGCGCACCAGAAAACGGAAGAGGATTACCGCTTTCTGCGCTATCACGACAAACTCACCAATCTGGTCAACCGCCAGGAATTCGAATCCCGCATCGACAAGGCCGTACGCGAGGTGAAATCCAGCCACCAGACCCACGCGCTGATGCTGCTCGATCTGGATCAATTCAAACTGGTGAATGATACCTGCGGCCATATCGCCGGCGATGAACTGCTGGTGCGCACCACGCGCATTCTGAAAGCGCAGATCCGCGAACATGACACGCTGGCGCGCCTGGGCGGCGACGAATTCGGCATCCTGCTGGAGTGCTGCAACAAGCAGATGGCGCTGGAAACCGGCCATCGCATTCGCAAGGCCGTGAACGAAGCGCGCTTCATCTGGGAAGGCCATCCCTACGAGGTGTCCATCAGCATCGGTCTGGTGGAAATCAACGATCAGGCCACCGATCACCAGCAGTTGCTCAGCTGCGCTGATATCGCCTGTTATGCGGCCAAGGATCATGGTCGTGGCGGCGTGGTGTGGTTCACGCCCAACGACGAGGAATACACCAAGCGCAAGAAAGAAATGCAGTGGGCACCGCGTCTGCGTCAGGCGGTGGAGGAAAACCGTTTTGTGCTGTATCACCAGCCCATGACCAGCCTGCGCGGCAAACCGGGCATTCACTCGGAATTCCTGCTGCGTCTGCGCGGTGAGGATGGCCTGATTGCGCCGGGATTTTTCCTGCCGGCGGCGGAGCGGTACAATCTGATGCCGCTGATCGATCGCTGGGTGGTGCGCAGTGTATTCGAATATCTGGATCGCACCGGGCTGGGTCGCCAGCAGCTGGGAACTTATTTTATCAACCTGTCCGGCGCCACTCTGAGCGACCAGTCTTTCTTCGACGACATCAAATCGTTGCAAAAACAATTTAATATCCAGCCCGCGCGCATCTGCTTCGAGATCACCGAAACCGCCGCCATCGACAATCTGGTGGATACCGTGGAATTCATCGGCGAGATCCGCGAGCAGGGCTTCAAGTTTGCGCTGGATGATTTTGGTGTGGGCCTCAGTTCGTTTTCCTATTTGAAGACCATTCCGGTGGATTATCTGAAAATCGATGGCAGCTTTGTTTCCAACATGCTGGAAAATTCCATCGATCGGGGGATCGTCAATTCCTGCAACCAGATTGCCCATGCAGCCGGACTGGAAACCATTGCAGAGTTTGTCGAGCATGACAGGGTGAAGGAGGCGCTGGCCGTCATTGGTGTCGACTTTGCCCAGGGCTTCGGAATTTGCAAGCCCATGCCACTGGAAGAGGTAGTAGAAAAACAGAAGAAGTAAATATTGATGCCTGATGGGAAGAGGCTCTTATATGAAAAACTGGTACGGTGCAGTGTCGGTTTTTGCAGGGACATTTTGGGTGTTGGCTATGCCGGCCGCGCATGCAGCAGCGTTGGATGCGGAGGCCGATGCCTATCAGCTGGAGGAAATTATCGTCACCGCCACCAAGGTGGGTGAGGTTTCCGCCCAGTCGCTGCCGTTGTCGATCACGGTGCTGGATGCCACCCAGATCAGCGACGCCAACCTGCACACCATCGAGGATGTGCAGCGCCAGACCCCCGGCCTCAATCTCACCCGCAATGGTCAGTGGACGCGCCTGTACATGCGCGGCATTGGCACCAACCTGGATTTCATCGGCTCTGATCCCAGTGTCACCGTGCATGTGGATGGTGTGTACCAGGCCCGCACGGCGACGGTGCTGGACGAATTCCTTGATGTGGAGCGCGTCGAAGTGCTGCGGGGCCCTCAGGGTACCCTGTACGGGCGCAACTCCACCGGCGGCACGATCAACATCATCACCCGCCTGCCCGATGCCGATCCCCGCGCCAGCGTCAGTGCCGAGGTGGGCAGTGACAACCTGCACCGCGTGAGCGCGTCTGCCAGCGGCGGCCTGGGCAGTGACAACCTGATCGGCCGCATCGCCGTGCTGCAGACCGAGCATGATCCCTATGTCGACAACCGCCACCCCACCGGCGTCGATGGCTTGCTGGATGACAATACGGTGAAGGCCAATGGCAGTCTGCAGACCTTCTTCGGTGACAGCGGCACCATCATTCTGCGGGGTGACTATTACGATGCCGATCACGTGCCCGGTGCGTTCAAAAGTACAGGACTGAATGCGCTGGGACAGCCGGTGGCCCTCACGCCCCTGCTGAATATTCCGGATGATCCGTTTGCGGTGAATTCGGATCTGGCCAATCCGCAGCTGGATATCGACAGCTGGGGCAGCTCGCTGGAGCTGCAAGTGGATCTGGCGGCGGGCTGGCGCATGACGTCCCTCACCGGCTACCGGGAAATGAACAATGCGGGCCAGGAAGATACCGATGGCAGCAATCTGACGGTGCTGGTGACCGCAGTGGATGAAGCCCAGGATCAGGTGTCGGAAGAATTGCGTTTCAACTACGAATCCGAGCGCTTGAAGTGGGTGACCGGACTTTACTATCTCAATGAGCAGCATGATTCTGATCTGCAGGTAAATATCAGCGGTGGTGCGCTGCAGCGTCGTTATGTCACCCGCAACGAAACCACCGTGATGGCACTGTTCACGGAGGCCACCTACAGCCTGACGTCGGCGCTGAATCTGACGGCCGGCGTGCGCTACAGCGACGAGGAAAAGCAGTTCGAGAACCAGTATCTGCCCAACGTGCCGGGACATCCGGCGCTGGGGCCGGCGTTTGCCGTGGATGAAACCCACGACTGGCAGGACTGGAGTCCGCGTGTGGCGGTGGACTACAGCGTGACGGAAGACGCGCTGCTGTATGCGTCGGCGAGCAAAGGTTTCAAGAGTGGTGGATTCAACGTCACCGCCAACGATGTGGGTTTTGACCCGGAAAAGGTGCTGGCCTATGAACTGGGCACCAAACTGACCTGGGCTGATGGCGCAGTGCGCAGCAATATTGCGCTGTTCCACTACGACTACACCGATCTGCAGGTGTCGGCGTTCTCGCTGCCCGGTGTGCTCAGTATCAGCAATGCTGCTGACGCCACCGTGCGCGGCATCGAACTGGAAAACCAGTGGCTGGTGTCCGCGAACTGGATGCTGATGTTCAACTATGCAGTGCTGGATGCCACCTATGATGAGTATGTGGCGCCCCTGCAGGTGACTGCGGTGCAGGTCGACATGGTGGATGTTTCAGGCAACAAGCTCAATGCATCGCCGGGCAACAAGTTCAATCTGGCTACGCAGCATTACTGGCCGTCGGCCTGGGGTGAATGGCGTTTCCGGGTGGATTACACCTGGCAGGATGAGCAGTATTTCACGGCGTTCAACCAGACTGTGTCGTCCCAGGGCGCTTATGGGCTGTTCAATGCGCTGCTGGCGCTGGCGGCAGAGGATGAATCCTGGGAAGTGCAAATCTATGGGGAAAACCTCGGTGATGTGGACTATTCCACAGCCAGCCGTGAGTTTGCGGCCACCACCACCGGCGTTACCCGGGACATCAATCCGCCGCTTACCGTGGGCACCCGGCTGACCCTGCGTTTCGACTAGCGGGGGTTAACACCAAGGTAAGCCGTCAGCGTGATCCTGGCCGGCCCAGTAGGCTACGTGGCCCGTTTTTGGCTATAGTTTCAGCCAAGCCTCGCCGGATCGTTTTGCCTTTGGGCCTTGGAGTTTGACCTTTGCCGCTCGAAAAATATGGATTTTCCAATCCGCTGCCGCTGTATGCCAGTGCCCGCACCCTGGTGCGTCGCGCCGTGCGGCTGGATGACCAGCGCCCCGTCATCCTCAAATCCCTGATTGCGCCCCATCCTTCCACTGGCGAAGTGGAGCGCCTGCGTTACGCGGCAGAAATCCAGCAGAAATTCGATCATCCCGGTATCGTGCGCGTGCTGGAGTGGGTGGAGGCGGCGCCGTCGCCCATGCTGGTGCTGGAAGACATCGGCGGCGTGGCGCTGACGGAGTACGTGAAGCGCTATCCCGAACACAACCTGCCGCTGGACCAGTTCCTGACAATTGCCATCCAGCTGGCGGCCGCCTTGGGCGAGATCCATCATCAGCATGTGATTCACAAGGATCTGCATCCCGGCAACATCATTGTGGCGCCGGACACGGGCCAGGTGCAGATCACGGATTTCGATATTGCGTCGCTGCTGTCGCGGGAGCAGCCGGCGCAGCAGGCGGCCGAGGAACTGGAAGGCATCCTGGGTTTCATCTCGCCGGAGCAGACCGGACGCATGAACCGCGCGGTGGATTACCGTTCGGATTTTTACTCGTTGGGTGTGACGCTGTACTGGCTGCTCACCGGCAAAATGCCGTTCGACGTCAAGGGCGGCATTGCCATGGTGCACGCCCATATTGCACGTATTCCGCTGCCGGCACACGAGGTGCGCATGGATGTGCCGCCGATGATCGGCAAGATCATCGACAAGCTGATGGCGAAGAATGCGGAGTTCCGCTATCAGAGCGCGGCGGGGTTGCAGTTCGATCTGGAACTGTGTGCGCAGCAGTGGTCGTCGCGGCGTGCGGTGACGACTTTCCAGCTCGGCCAGCAGGACATTTCCGAGCGCTTCCAGATTTCGCAGAAACTCTACGGCCGCGAGGCGGAAGTGGAGCAGTTGCTGCACGCCTTCAGTCTGGCCCAGTCGGGTCAGCCGCAGTTTGTCAGCGTGGCGGGTCATCCCGGCATCGGCAAGTCGTCGGTGGTGAACGAGGTGCACAAACCGATCGCGGCCCATGGTGGCTGGTTCGCGGCGGGCAAGTTCGATCAGTTCAACCAGAACATTCCCTATTCGGCCCTGCGCAGTGCGTTCAACACCTGGTTGCAGCTGGTGCTGGCCGAAGGCAGCGAGGCGCTGGCGCAACGACGTGAGCAATTGTGCGAGGTGCTCGGTGCCAATGCCCGCGTGCTGGTGGACTTCCATCCCGAGCTGGCTTTTTTGCTGGGTGAATTGCCGCCGGTGCCGGATCTGGGAGCGCTGGAAACCCAGAACCGATTCTTCAGCGTGATGCAGCAGTTCATTCGCGAAATGACGCGGCAGCAGACCCTGGTGCTGTTTCTGGATGATGTGCAGTGGGCGGATCCCGGTACGCTGGGTTTGCTGAAAGTGCTGATGAATGAAAACGGCGCACGGTTGCTGCTGGTGGTGGCTTACCGTGACAACGAAGCGAGCGAGCGCAATCCAGCACTGGTGACGCTCGGCGCGATAGAAGCAGATCTACGCAGCCATAGCGGTCGCTTTCATCGCATTGCGCTGGAGGTGCTGTCGAAGGCGGATGTGGTGAAACTGTTGATCGACACGCTACCCGGCGCGGAAGGTTTCGATCAGCTGGCCCAGCTGGTGCACGAAAAAACCGCCGGCAATCCGTTTTTCATCAACGAATTTCTGAAAACCCTGTACGGCGACCAGTTGATTAATTTCGATGCCAAGATGCAGCGCTGGACCTGGGACATTGCGCGCATTCGCGAGCAGGGTATCACCGACAACGTGGTGCAGCTGATGCTGGAAAAAATGCGCCGCCTGCCGGAGCAGACCCAGCACTACATGCAGTTGGCCGCCTGCATTGGCAGCCGCTTCGAGCTGGCGATCCTGGCGCAGGTGGGGCAGGTGACGGTGCCGCAGTTGTCCACCATCCTGTGGCCGGCACTCAAGGAAGGCCTGTTGCTGCTGGATGGCAATCGCTGGCAGCGCGAAAGCCGGGTGAGTGCCGTGCCGGATTCACTGCAGCACACCCACCAGCCCCGGCGCGAACCGGCCTGTCGTTTCCTGCACGACCGCATGTTGCAGGCGGCCTATGAATCCCTGAGCCCAGTGCAGCGTCAGCAGGCCCATCTGGCCATCGGGCGTTACCTGCAGCAGCGCCTGCTCAGCGAAGCCGGCCTGGATGTATTCCGCATCGTCGAGCATCTCAACGAGGCGCGGGATCTGATCGTGCAGCCGGAGGAACGTCTGGCGCTGGCCCATCTGAATCTGACCGCAGCTCGCCTGGCCAAAGGCGCCAGTGCCTGGAATGCAGCGGCCCGACACACCCGCGTGGCGCGCATGTTGTTGCCGGAAAACGCCTGGGAACAGCACTACGATCTGGCGGCGCCGATTCATCTGCTGAGTGTGGAGTGCGAGATTCTGGATGCCCAGTTTGATGCTGCCGAACAGCTGGCGGATCTGACCCTGCAGACGCTGCGCACGCCGATCGAGAAAGCCCGTATCTGTTTTCTGCTGCTCAACAGCAATATCGTGCGAGGGCGGCGCGATTACGCGGTGAAAATGGGCGTGGATGGTTTGCGTCACTGTGGCATCAGCCTGCCGGAGCCGGCGCGCATCATGGCGGAACTGGAAGCGGAAACCCAGGCCATTGCGCAACGGGTGGCAGGGCGTCCGCTGGCGCGCTGCATCCAGCTTTCCCCCGGCGCCGCACCGGTGACGGCGCTGGCGGCGAATATCCTGTCGGCGCTGTTTCTGGGCAGCTATGTCGGCGGCAACCGCGTGATGTGCGAACTGATTGCCTGCAAAAGCATGCGGTTGCTGCTGGATCACGGTCTGTGCGACGTGACGGCGTCGCTGCTGGGACAATATGCCGGCATTCTGGTGTGGCAGCGGCAATTCACGCAGGCGTCTGAACTGGCGCTGATGGCCATCAATTTTGCCGACAAGGCGCCCAACAAACGCAACTGCCTGCAGATCTATCTATTTTCCGGTTCCGGTATCTGGTTTCACTTCCGGCCGTTTCAGGAGGCCATCGAAATTCTGTGGCGTGGGATTAATGCCGGCTTCGAATATGGCGACGTGGCGATCGGCATGGGGTGTCTGTCGAACGTGCCCATCGTGCGCTTTGCCAAGGGTGATCCCCTGACCGAGATCAGCGCCAATGTGGAGCAGCTCGATACGCTGATGCAGCGCCACAAGTTGCAGGTGTCTGCCGGACGCCATTATCAGCGTTTGATCCGCATGCTGCAGAATCCGCAAGCACCCCATCAGCTGCAAGACAGTGCCTTCAGCGAATTGGAATTGCAGATCGTGCGTGGCAGCACCTTGCTGGCCTTTGTCGAACATCTGCGGCTGCACTGGTGCTTCTGGAGCGAACAGTATGCGGCTGGCATCGAGCAGCTGGCGGTGGCAGAAGCCGTGCTGGAGCGCGTGCCAGGCCTGCCGCCCACGCTGGATCATCCGGTGCTGAAGGCGCTGCTGCTGAGCGCTACTGCCACGGCAGAAAATCGCGACGCCGTGTTGAATACACTGCAGCAGATCGAACAGCACTACATCGACTGCTCGCAGATGTGCGCCACCAACTTCACCCACAAGCGCTGGTTGGTGGCGGCGCAGATCGCCCAGCTGCAAGGCAATCTGCAGACCACCATCGACAGCTATCGCTCCGCCTTGCTGGCTGCCCGTCACAATGGCTTTTTACAGTACGAGGCGCTGGCGCAGGAGTGGCTGGGGCGCTACCTGAACGGGCTGGGCTGGAACGAGTTTGCGGCGCAGGCGCTGCGCGAAGCGTATTACGTCTACGGGCGCTGGGGCTGTGTCGTCAAGCAGCAGAAATTGGTGGCGGACTTTCCGGAATTGTTCGAGCTGCCGGTCAACGGGCTGGTGCGCGCCATCAGTGACGGTGTGCCGGTGTCGACCGGCCCTCACAGCTTCCGTGCTTCATCGCAGCTGGATCTGGAATCGGTGATCAAGTCGTCGCAGGCGATTTCCGGCGAACTGATCCTGGATCGGTTGCTGAAAAAAATCCTTCACATCATTCTGGAAAATGCCGGTGCCCAGTCTGCCGCATTGGTAGTGGAGCGCAACGGTGTGCTGCACCTGGAAGCGCTGATGACGCTGGATCAGGCCGGTAACGAAGCAGTGGTGCAGCAGAATCTGCCGGTGGTGGATTCCACGCTGCTGCCGCAGGATCTGTTGCGTTATGTGCTGCTGACCGACAAGGCGCTGCTGATCCAGGATGTCGCCACGCACGAAACCTGGTCGCGGGATCGCTACGTGCGTCAGACCAAGCCGCTGTCGATTCTGTGCATGCCGCTGCATCACCGCAACAGCATGGCCGGCGTGTTGTATCTGGAAAACCGTCTGGTGGCGAACGCCTTCACCGACGATCGTCTGCAGGTGCTGCAGCTGCTGCTGGCGCAGGCCACCATTTCGCTGGAAAACGCGCGTCTGTTCGACGAGGTGCAGGCGCTCAATGCCGGCCTGGAACAGAAAGTGGAATTGCGCACGGCGGAACTCAAGGCGGTGAACCGGGAGCTGGAAGCCTTCAGCTATTCCGTGTCCCATGATCTGCGAGGTCCGCTGCGCAACATCAATGGCTTCAGCAAGATGCTGCTGGATCAGCACGCTGCATCGCTCAGCGACGCAGGCCGCGATCTGCTGCGACGGGTGTGCCGCAACACTGACAGAATGTCGAACCTGATCGGTGGCCTGCTGGCGCTGGCCAAGGTCACGCGCAGTGAATTGCACGTGGCAGAAGTGAATCTGGCCGACATCGCCAACGCCATCGCCGAAGATCTGCTGCAACAGTACCCGCAACAGAAAGTGGAGTGGATCTGCACGGCAACGGTGACAGTGAAAGGCGATCATCGCCTGCTGTATTCGGCGCTGGAAAACCTGCTCAACAACGCCTGGAAATATTCCGCCAAGGTGCCACGGCCCAAGGTGGAATTCGGCATGCTGGAGCGGCAGGGCAGAACGGTGTTCTTCGTGCGTGATAACGGTGCCGGTTTCGACATGCGTTATGCCGACAAGCTGTTCACCAGCTTCCAGCGCCTGCACAACGAAAAGGACTTTACCGGTACCGGCATCGGCCTGGCCACGGTGCAGCGCATCATCCAGCGTCACGGTGGTGAAGTCTGGGCCGAGGCGCAGGTGGGCGCGGGCGCCACGTTCTACTTCACCCTCGGCATGCGGGATTCGCCTGCATAACCAAAATAGTCTTCTATACTTTCATCATTGAGCGAAAGCGTCCGCCTGCCGCCAAAACCCGTCGTGACCGGCATTGACCGCCGGTCGCGGTGATTCCGCTTTGCCCATTGTGTCGTGTCGGTGCCCGTTTCACGCTGTACCTGATGGTTGCTTGTCATGAAATCTGCTACTCAGCCTCGCGTTTTGCAGGAGTTGTCCGTGACTCCTGGGCAGGAAGCCCTCTGGATGTTGCATCAGTTCTTTCCCGACAGTGGCATCTACAATGCCCACATGGCCTGGGATATTCCGCCCGATCTGGATCTGGAACGGTTTCGTCGTGCCATGGCCTGTGTGATCGAGCGCCATCCGATTCTGCGCACGATTTACGACATTTCGGATCAGGGCCGCGTGGTGCAGCGGGTGTTGGAATCCGGCGAGCCGCGCATCGATGTGGTGGAGCTGGGTGAGATTTCGGAATCCCGCCTGCGTCAGCATATCGAGCTGGAGCTGCACTGGCCGTTCCGCCTCAACGAAGAGGTGCCGGTCCGTTGGGTGTGGTGTAAATGCGAAGGCCGCCCGGATGTACTGATCATCATCCAGCACCACATCAGCGTTGACCTGTGGTCGCTGATGATTCTGCTGAATGACATGATGCTGGCCTATGGGGCGCTGCAGCGTGGCGCGGTTCCGGACTGGAAACCACTGCCATTGCAGTACGCGGATCATGTGCAGGAGCAGGGCACACTGATCGGCAGTGAAGCGGGAAAATCCCTGGCCGAATTCTGGCGCCAGCAGCTGGAAACGCTACCCAAAGTACTGGATCTGCCGACGGACTTTCCGCGCCCGGCGCTGCGCACCTGCACCAAGCGCTATCATCATTTCAGCATCGCGCCGGAGCGTTTGGCCCGTTTCGATGCCAGCACGCGCGCGTTGCGTGTTGCACCCTTCATTCAGTACGAAACCCTGTTTCATCTGCTGCTGCATCGCTATACCGGGCAGAGTGAAATTGCGGTGGGAATTCCCACCGCAGGCCGCGACGATCGTTATCGCGGCGTGTACGGCTATTTCAGCAACGCGGTGGTGGTGGCGGGGCGGATTGAACCGCAGGAAGATTTTCTGACGTTGCTGCAGCGCCAGAAGGTCACGATCAAGCAGGCGCTGGATGCGCAGGACTATCCGTTCGCGCTGCTGGCGGGCCAGTTCACCGACAATCGCGATCCCTCGCGGGCGCCGCTGGTGCAGGTGTGCTTCGTGTGGGAGAACATCAACCGGTTCGAAAATCGCGAGCAGCCCCTGGTGGAAGCGGTGGAGGACGGCCGTCAGTGCTGGCGTCTGGGTGCCATGGGGGAATGGACCCGGCACAGCCTGGTGCAGCAACTGGATGATTTCGATCTGACGTTCAAGGTTTACAAATACCGCGAACGGCTGGAATTCGGCATTGAGTACAACATCGAGCTGTTCGATGTCGCGCGCATCGAGCGTATGGCGGAACATTTTGTCGCATTGATGGATGCCGTCGCCGAGCAACCACAGTGTCCCGTTGCGCGGCTGGATATGCTGTCGGCGGGTGAGCGTCAGCGCCTGCTGCGGGACTGGAACAATACCACCGTGGCGCTGGATCGCGGCGACACGTTCGTGCAGCAGTTCGCGCGCGTGGTGCAACGGCAGCCGGAGCAGGTAGCGCTGCGCCTGGGTGAAGACAGCCTCACTTACCGGGAGCTGGATCAGCTGTCGGAACGGGTGGCGCAGGCGCTGTTCCAGCGTGACCTGGGCAGCGAAAAAATCGTCGGCGTTTTCATGGAGCGCGGCCTGGCCTGGGTGATCAGCTTCGTTGGCATTCTCAAGGCCGGCGCCGGCTATCTGCCGCTCGATCCGGACTATCCCGCCGATCGTCTGCGTTTCATCATGGAGGACGCGCAGCCGGCGGCGATTCTCACCAACCAGGTGTTGCAGCACAGATTGCCTGCACAGGTGGCCGCGCCGATTTTCATCTGGGAACAGCTGCGTGCACAGACGTTCGCACCCTTATCCGCCGGTACCAATATTTCACCCGTGCAACTCGCTTATGTGATCTACACGTCGGGTTCCACCGGCAAGCCCAAGGGCGTGATGATCGAACACGGCAACCTGTCGCACCTGTTGCTGACCCAGCGTCAGGTTTTCAATCTCGGTGCGGCGGATACCGTGCTGCAGTTTGCGTCAATGAATTTCGATGCTTCGGTGTTCGAGCTCACCATCGCGCTGCACAGCGGCGCCACCTTGCAGCTGGCCAGCAAGGAAGAATTGTTCGGCCATCAGTTGCTGGATTTTCTGCGCCTGCAACAGATCACCTGGACGCTGTTGCCGCCGGCGCTGCTGGCTGTGTTGCCGGCACAACCATTGCCGCAGTTGCGCACACTGGTGGTGGGTGGCGATGCCTGCTCGGCGGAAATGGCGCGCAAGTGGGCGGCGGGGCGCACGCTTTACAACGCCTACGGGCCGACCGAATGTACGGTGTGGGCCACCACCACGCCCATCGATGGCCAGTCCACGCCGCTGATCGGCAAACCGGTGGCCAACACCCAGGTGTACATTCTGGATGAGCAGGGTCTGCCGCAGCCGCTGGGCATTGCCGGTGAACTCTATATTGGTGGCGCCGGTGTGGCGCGCGGCTATCTCAATCGTGCGCAACTGACCGCAGAGCGTTTTGTGCCTGATCCGTTTTCCAGTGATCCGCAGGCACGGCTGTACCGCACCGGTGATCTGGCCCGTTTCCGCGACGATGGCAGTCTCGAATTCCTTGGGCGCCTCGATCATCAGGTGAAAGTGCGCGGCTTCCGCATCGAGCTGGGTGAAATCGAAACCGTATTGCGCACTCACGCTGCCGTGCACGACGTGCTGGTGATGGCGCGGGATGATGTGCCGGGGCAGCCCGCAGCCGACAAAATGCTGGTGGCCTATATCGTCAAGAACGCCAGCGAAGTCATTGATAGCCATTCCCTGCGGCAATTCCTGGCGGCCAAACTGCCGGCCTACATGGTGCCGTCGGCGTTTGTGATGCTGGATGCGTTTCCGCTCACGCCCAATGAAAAAATCGATCGCAAGGCGCTGCCATTGCCCAGCCAGCAGGATCGCGCCGGACTGGCCCGCGACATCCAGGCGCCGCGCAACGAGATCGAGCGCATCATCGCCGGCATCTGGGAACAATGCCTGGGGTTGAAGGATGTCAGCATCCGTGAAAATTTCTTCGACCTGGGCGGCCATTCCCTGCTGCTGGCGAACGTGCACGCGCGGCTGCCGGAATTCCTGCGGGAAAAACTCACCATGGTGGATCTGTACAAGTATCCCACCATTGCCGCGCTGGCGAATTTCGTCGACAGCAACCTGGAAGAAGACCACTTTTTCGTGCGCGAGGATGCCCATGTCGAACGCATGCGGTTGCGCCGGCGCCTGATGGAAGCAGCCGGCGGCGAAAAAATTGCGATCGTGGGCATGGCGGGGCGCTTTCCCGGTGCCGAAACGGTGGAGCAGTTCTGGCACAACATCTGCGGAAAAAAGGAAAGCATCACGTTCTTCACGCCGGAGCAGCTGCGCGCCGCTGGCGTACCCGACAGTGTGATCCGCGCACCCAACTACGTGCCGGCCAAGGGCGTGTTGAATGACGTGGCGGGATTTGACGCCGCATTCTTCCGCTTCACCCCGCGCGAAGCACAGATCACCGATCCGCAGCAGCGCCTGTTTCTGGAATGCGCGTGGGAAGCACTGGAAGATGCTGGCTGCGTGCCGGCAAAATTCAGGGGCCGCATCGGTGTCTATGGTGGCGTCGGTATCAATCAGTATCTGGTGAACAACCTGGCGGCCCATCCCGAACTGGTGGCTGCCGTGGGCGACTACGCCCTGATGCTGGGCAACGACAAGGATTTTCTCTGCACCCGGGTGTCGTACAAACTCAATCTGGATGGCCCTGCCATGGTGGTGCAGACGGCCTGCTCCACGTCACTGGTGGCAGTGCACACCGCCTGTCAGGCGCTGGTGAATGAAGAATGCGATGCGGCGCTGGCCGGCGGTGTGTCGCTGAGCCGGCTCGGCAACAACGGCTACTTCTATCATGAAGGCATGATCATGTCGCCGGATGGCCACTGTCGCGCCTTTGATGCCAACGCCGCCGGTACCGTGCAGGGCCAGGGCTGTGGCGTGGTATTGCTGAAACGGCTCGACGACGCGCTGCGCAATAACGATCACATCTACGCGGTGATCAGCGGCTCGGCCACCAACAACGATGGCTCCAATAAAACCGGCTACACCGCGCCATCGGTGGAAGGCCAGGCCAAGGCCATTCACCTGGCTCAGGTCAGCGCCGACATTGAACCATCGCGCATCACCTACATCGAAGCGCACGGCACCGGAACGCCGCTGGGTGATCCGATCGAGCTGGAAGCTCTGCGTCAGACATTTCGCGAAGAAGCCGCTGCCGATGCCAGTAAAAACGAACGCAGCAAAAAACGGACGTGGGAAAAAACCTGCGCCATCGGTTCGGTGAAAACCAATATCGGCCATCTCGACGCCGCGGCCGGAATCGCCGGCCTGATCAAGACAGCCAAGGCGCTGGAACAGCAGAAGCTGCCACCGTCGCTGCACTTCAACACGCCCAATCCCAAAATCAATTTCGAGCAATCGCCGTTCTATGTGAACACCGAACTGCGCGACTGGGAAACCAACGGCGACAAGCGCTTTGCCGCCGTGAGTTCCTTCGGCATGGGCGGCACCAACGCGCACGTCATCCTCACCCAGGCGCCCAATGAAACGCCAGCAGAAGTAGGGCGGCCGTGGCGCCTGCTAACACTGTCGGCGCGCACGCCCACGGCACTCAACACCATGAGTGAACGTCTGGTGCAGCACCTGATCGATCATCCCGACCAGAGTTTTTCCAACATCTGTTACACCCTGCACGTGGGTCGCACGCTGTTCGCCCATCGCCGCCATCTGGTGTGTCGCAACCGCGAGGAAGCCATCGCTGAATTGATGGCACTCAATCCGCAGCAGGTCATCACCACCCACTACCGCGAACGGCCGAAGAAAATCGTATTTCTGTTTTCCGGCCAGGGCTCCCAGTACATTTCCATGGGCAAGCATCTGTATCAGGTGGAATTGACTTTCCGCAACATCGTGGACGAATGCCGGGCGAAAATCGGCGGCAAGTTCATGCATGTCTATGAAGAGCTGACCGAAGACGACTCGCGCGGCCAGACTGAAAAACTGCACCAGACCTACATCACCCAGCCAGCCCTGTTCATCTTTGAATACGCGCTGGCGAAAACCCTGATGTCGTGGGGCATCACGCCGGACTTCATGCTGGGTCACAGCGTGGGTGAATATGTGGCAGCGTGTCTGGCCGGTGTGTTCACGCTGGATCAGGCGCTGGAGCTGGTGGCGATCCGTGGTCAGCTGATGCAGGAACTGGAACCGGGCGAAATGCTGTCGGTGCGGTTGCCGGAAGCCGAAGCGGTGCTGCTCACCAATCACGATGTGTCGCTGGCGGCGGTGAATGGTGCCGATCGATGTGTGCTGGCGGGCTCCGCCAAGGCGATCCAATATCTGCATGATCATCTCAATCGGCGCGGTGTGGAAAATCGCATTCTCTACACTTCGCATGCCTTCCACTCCCACATGATGGATCCGGTGCTGGAGCGCTTCGAAGCCTACGTGCGCCGGCGGCAGCCGCAGGCACCGAAAATGCCGTTCGTGTCCAGTCTTACCGGCAAGTGGATCACGCCGGAGCAGGCCACCTCGCCTCGCTACTGGGCCGATCACCTGCGCAACACCGTGCGCTTCCATCAGGGCTTGTCCACGCTGTTTCAGGCGCGGGAAGATGTGGATGCAGAGCAGGCGCTGATTTTTCTGGAAGTGGGGCCGGGCAAAGTGCTCACCACGCTCACCCGTCTGCACAGCGGACGCAAACTCTATGACTGGTTGCTGGCCACCACCCGTCACGCCTACGAAGAAATCTCGGACACCCAGCATCTGCTGAAGGTCATTGGCCGTCTGTGGGAACAAGGTGTGGATATCAACTGGGATGAATTCCATTCCCAGCGCCAGCGTTACCGCGTGCCGCTGCCCACCTATCCGTTCGAGCGCACGCCGCACTGGGTGGAGGCAAGCGCTGCGCCGCAAACGGCATTGATTCACCCCACTGCACCAGCGGACACGATCGATGAACAAGTGGTGGACGTGCCGGCGACCTGCGTGCCGCCCCGCGACGATGTGGAAACCTTGGTGTGGCGCGGTTGGGCGGACAGCCTGGGCCGCACCGATTTCGGCGTGCACGACAATTTCTTCGACCTGGGCGGCGATTCACTTACTGGCGTCAACCTGGTGGATCGTCTCAACAAAACATTCCAGATCCCGCTGAGCGCGCCCATCCTGATCCAGAAACCCACAGTGGCGGAACTGGCGGATCACATCCAGCGTTGCTGTGATATCCGGTTTGCGCTGGATGACAAAGGCGTGCCGGTGGTGAACAACAGTCCGCTGGTGATGATCCAGCGCGGCTCCACGCCACAGGTGCCGCTGCTGATGGTGCATCCCATCGGCGGCGAAGTATTTTTCTATCGGGATCTGGCGCGCAATCTTGGTTTCCAGCAACCACTCTACGCATTCCAGGCGCCCAGTCTCAGCGGTGCCGAAGAACCCATGCAGTCCGTTTACGCGCTGGCCGAGCGTTACATTGCTGAACTGAAAAAAGCCGGTTTCAAGCCACCGTATCTGCTGGGTGGCAGTTCGTTCGGCGGACTGGTGGCGTATGAAATGGCGCAGCAGCTGAGCGGCAACGACGAAGAGGTGCGTCTGCTGGTAATGATCGACACGCCGGCGCCGCATCAGATGCCCGCTAATCTCACCGACAGCGCCGCCATCCTGCATTACCTGCTGCAGGACCAGCTGACAGTGCCGCTGGAGAAGCTGCGCCAGCTCGATCCCCAGGCCCAGATCGAATTCGTGCTGGACGAAGCGCGCGTGCACGGCAAGGGTAACGTGCTGCCGCCGCACCTCGGCCTGCCGCTGTTCAACACCTGGATCGCCCACCAGCAGGCTACTTTCAACTACACGCCGCAAACCTATCCCCACGACGTGGTGTTCTTCCGCCACACCGAGCCGATGGCCCACTTTCCACCGCTACCCCACAAGCCCTGGGAGGAACTGGTGGAAGGGAAGCTGGAGGTACACGAGGTGCCCGGCAACCACATCACCATGAACTATCCGCCCCATGTGAGAGTGCTGGCGGAGCATCTGCGGATCATTCTGCGCAAATACACTGTGCCCCGTACCGATGCCAGCCCGTTGATTTTGCGGGGAATGGTGTCATGACGCGCAAAACCGGTTCCCCTGGGGCCGGTGCCCGTGCGACTATTTGGGCCTGATCTGTCGACACCGCTGCAGTCCCATGACACCACTCAAGACCAAGGACAAAATACTGGCCGCCGCCCTGCGCCTGTTCAACGAGCGGGGCGAGCGCAATGTTTCCACCAATCACATCGCCGCCGAGCTGGGCATCAGTCCCGGCAATCTGTATTACCACTTCCGCAACAAGCACCAGATCGTGTTTCAGCTGTTCCAGCAGTATCAGGCGCAGGTGCAGCGCTTCATGAAGCTGCCCCAGGGCCGCCACACCACCTTCGAAGACAAGGTGCGCTATCTGGATGAAATCCTGCAAAGCATGTGGGACTACCGCTTTCTCCACCGCGACCTGCAACACCTGCTGCAGGACAACGATGAGCTGCGCCTGGCCTATCGCGAATTTTCCTCGCGCACGGTGGAAGACGGCCGTCGCATCCTGCAGCGCCTGGTGGACGCTGGCATTTTGCAGGCAACACCGGAACAGATCGACGCGCTGATCCTGAATATCTGGGTGCTGGTAATTTCCTGGAGTTCATTTCTGCAATCGGTGGCACTGCAATTCAACGGCAGCAGCGTGACGCGGGATCTGCTCAAGCGCGCGATCTACCAGATCATCTGCCTGGAAGAACCATACGCAACCGACGCAGTGAAACCGCAATTACTGGCGCTGAAGAAGGAATATCTGGGGAATGGGTCGACCGATCCGCTGGGGTTGTTTGCTAATGGGCGAGAATGCGCAGAACTGTCCGAGGTCATAATCACAACGGGAAGATGATAGTGTTGCGTAGGTCTTGTGTTGATCTGTCATCAAAAAATCATTATCGGATCGCCGCACATCTCACTAACAGAAATCAAAATAGGCAAAGTGTGAATATTACACATTTTGTTGCGCGCACGAATATTTTCAGAGCTTTCCGTATTGACCGTTCATCCGTGATTGCATAGGTTCCACCATTCCAAAGATATGGAGGGTTTGCAAATGGACGCAAAGCGGAAAATACATTATCTATTTCTTATATTTTTATCAGTTGTTCTTGTCGGATGTGGCGGGGGGAACCCGATAAAACTTGCCAATCTGAATAACATTCAGTTGAATCAGGATTCGAATCTGGAGATCGACCTGAACCCACTTGAACCAGCAGCAACCCCTTACACCTACACCATCAAGACTCCGCCAAAATACGGAACGTTGTCGATTGGTTCTGATCATCGACGTTGGATCTATACGCCTTTTCGGAACTACTTCGGCCCGGATAGTTTCGAATTTGAAGCCACTGATGGAGCGAACAAGAAATCCGCCAAGGCTACGCTTTCCGTAAACGAAATATTTATCGCTGGTCGCCCAATGACAGTGAAGTTTCTGGAGCTTACAAGTCCGGCACCAGGAGAGCTGCAGGCAATTTGGTTTAACTCATATGACATCGATGGCGACGTAGCCGCGTTGCGTTACCATGTTTACTTGTCAACGGATAAGGACTTCTATCCCAGCGATCAAACTCTGGTTGAAACATTGCAAGGTGCTGTTACGACAACTCTGCGAGGGTTGGTGGAAGATGAGACCTATTACATTGCGATTCTGGCAGAAGACATTGATGGCAAATTGAGTAAAAGGATCGATAAGCGTGAAGTAAAACTGATTGCCAGTAGATTGGTGTTCAGAGATAACATACAGGTCGTATCTGTCGCGAATTTGCCGGTTACATCCGTAATGCTGGAAGAAACGGAGGTCATTCTGACGCTGTCCGCTCCGGTTCAGAACATGGCAGGCAAAGTGCTGCAGCTGGATGAGGCGAATGACTATGCATTCTTGAAACTCGATAGCGCGGCATCCATTTCGCCTAACACGCACCGTTATCGTTACAGCATCGCACCACCTCAGGAGTTCATTCGAGATCTCGCGTTTACCCTTAATCAGGGAACCTACGACCCGGCAGGTGCATTGATCGAATACTACCAGGATACCGCTGGAAGCCTTGACTCGCTGATGGCAGGTCGTTCTGGAATGGTGTCAGTGGCGGCGGCAGGGCCGGGATACTTGTCAGATTTGCTGCAAGTATTGCTATCAGAGTGGACGCAGTTTCGGAGTATAGATGAGCTATACGCCTTCTTGGTTCAGGGTACAACGATCAATATCAACGAATACAAGTCAGATGAGGAGTCATGTGGCTCGCTCCCGCTGACCTTTGAGCCATTGGATCCTTTGGGTTGGAAGCCTGATCCTGCGGAGTTCAATGTGACGCTAAAGTTTGAATGCGATATTGCCTACACTATCAAAGTTCGGTGGAATGACATCCTCAGAAACTCACCTGAACTATTGAGTGCTGAAATAAATGGTAGTATTGCAACGTCATTCGATGTATCTGGTAGGTTAACCGGCAGGTTCAATTTGCTTACCAAAGAGCTGCCCAGAAATATGCAATTTGTAAAAACAAAAGCGATAAAGCTTTGGATATTTCCAATTCCTTATACAATTGCGCTGAATCTGAAGGGAACACTGCAAGGAGAAGCTTACGGAGAGCTAACTGGGACTTTTGGTACGGTGGTGACTGCAGATATCAACGCGGGCGTTGAATATAAATCAGGAGCGGGATTTCGATCACTAGGAACGGGGTTGAGCATAGAGAATACTTTGCCGAAGAGCACAAAAGAAGCAATTTCGCAAATCGAATTGTCTGCCAAGGCTGGTATCGAATTGGCTGCGAGAGTTGGTCCCGAAGCAATCCTGAGTCTTGCAAATGTCCATTGGGCCTATAAGAGGGGCTTTGACGGCGTGGCGACTCTCAAGACCCATGCAGGGGCAGGGCTAGCCGTCAGTGTTGAGTTAGAAGAAAATCCGAAAGTTCTGGTTGAGGATGAAGTTATCAAAGCTTCTCGTTTTGGCATCAGTGCATATGAATGGTCTGGCCGCTGGGGTGGTGACTACGAACTTGCCTTGCACCTTCCAATCGCAGCGAAAACAGAGTTCAGTCTGAATGTAGTTGACATTCCTTTTCGGCATCTTCCTGCGTTCGATATCGAATATAACGATGCGCGGATAGGATCGAAGGAATTCGAGGTGGCCGCCGTCAAGAGCGATTATTTTACTTGGAATGATGCGAAATTGGTAACCGGGGCTACCCGCTGGCATGTGATCAAACCCGACGATGCAGTTCTTACTCAGAACAGCGTTGACCCGCTTCAAGCTAGTGGGCTCTGGACAACTCAATATGAAGGGGATTCCATCATCGTGCTGGAATATACGCCAGACACATTGGCTACCATGGTGGCAGGATTGTCGAGCGTGACAAAGCCTATTGCCAAGCAGTACAAGCTGTTCATGCCAGCGTTTCTGCTTGAGGGTGAGTGGGATTATCAGTACACCAGGTTTGACGTTGACATAATGAGGATTGTGCAGGAAGGTGCAAAGAATCTTACTGAGTTGTACAAAGGAACCGAGCAAGAAACTCTTGTAAAGTTTGAGGTGCCTCCTTGCGATTTTTTTGGGTCTCCTATCGTGGCGGGTGTTGCGAATTTTACCTATGATTCTGTTAATAGGAATTACTGGCTTGCAGATACAGTAACTGAGCACAATCTGAAAACGCATGCTCTTAAAGATATTAAATTGATAACTGGTTCAGGGGGGTTGCCTGGCGAAGTGACGGCTGAAACCCTCGTGTTGACATTCGATTGTATTAGTCCTCTATCTTCAATCCTGCCGGTAACGACAGATGCCGAGCGAGTTAACAGGTATCCCGTTAACAGAGCGATGAATGCGACGGAGTTGAAAAATATGTTTGCACCAAATCCTGGTGGCGCAGATGGTGTTATGAGTGCCATGGATGGGATAATCGCTGGTATGTTGCTATCTGGTGGTATGACTTTAAAGCACGATGTGGAGTTGGTCGGGCCGGATGAGTTTATTGCACGTGTAAGATCGGCTATTTCCGGATATGAGCTTTTTGATTTCGAGATTAAGTATCGCAGGAAAATGCGACAAGCCGACTGAATGGCGCGCACTTTACAGTCACGGGTGTGGTGTCTATGGATCGCCACACTCTTTTTCAAGGAAAATGTGAATATCAATGCGCATTGTCGTCTCTACATGCTTTGTGGCTGTTTTTATGGTGCTGCTGTCGAGCTTCGCGAACGCAGAAGAATCACTGGATAAAATCCTTTCCGAAAAATTGCGCCTGTCACCGGAACAGGTTGAGACCGTGCTAGCCAAACCCATACCCGAACATGCCCAGCGCGAAATCGACTACGGTTTTGTCGATGAGGAGTTCGTGCGTTTCATGATGGGTTTTACTGTGGTTCCCGATATTTATAGCCATTTTTCTAGAGTAGGTCATTTGAAAAGCAGAGCGAAAATTTTCAATCTATATGATCGTTACGAATGCGCGAGCGTTGGAATTAGCGGTCTTATATCAAGAGACTATTATGCACTAAGGGAGTCATGCGCTTATCTGTGGTTGAATTTTTTAGTGACCGGGCCTGAGTTGCCGTTTGAAATCGACTTTCCGTTGGCGGCGGATCCGAAATATTGGGGCAGTCCGAACGATTCATCGTTAAACCATGACAAGAAGTGGGTCGGGGAATTCATTGAAGAATATAAGATACCAACTTACGTGCATGATGATCTATTGTCGCTCAAAGTCGAGAGGGGTGATCTGCTCGATATATTCCACGAAACCGCCAAACACCCCCGTGAAGAATTCAAGGAAGAAATGGCCAGAATCGAAATGCAGCCCCCGGTTGCCCGACGTTTCGGCCGTCTGATCTGTGCGCGTGATTTTAAGGAGTTCGACCGCATATCCACTCCCTGGGATCGCACCTGCTACGCCTACTGGCACCGCTACATGGACATGAAAGGTGATGGCGACCAGATCAGCGAAGCCTATCGCAATAGCACGGAACCAGATCCACGTCAGCGGGATTTCCGACCACCACCGCCCACCCGCGCGGAGGCCGAACTGGGTGAACTCAGGATGCATGCCCTCATGTGGAAGATCATGGACAGGGAAATGTGCGAATCCAAGTCCGCAGCATGCTCGAATACACTCAAGGAAGTCATGGAAGAATGCCGCAAGAAGCACGAAGCGTTGCGCCAGGCCTTCCTGGATGACCCGAATGGTGACAACAACCTTGAACGGTTCACCGATAGCGTTCATGAGTGCGCGCTTGCAGACAAGCGCCTTGCTACCTATTTGCCTGTGGAGAGTTGAATGCAGAGCGCGGTGGAAACACCCCAAATCATCTACAAACGCACCTCATCCTGGTGGCTGGCCACCTGCTATCTGCTGGGCAGTCTGGCTCTGCTGCTGTGGGCTGTCATTTCCCTGCTGGGCGCAGCGGTGAGCCTCGGCAAGGACGGCGTGGTGGCGTTGCACGAAGCATCCGAGGAGCAGGAACAGCGTCGGGCCATCGCCAGTTATGTGAAAGATGACATCAAACTCACCGCGTTCAACGTGGTTTCAAGCGTGGATCGCGCTACCCTGTCAGTCACGATCAAAAACGACAGCCAATATTCAATAGAACACGTGAGAGTTGAAATCGCCCACCTGGATTCAGGCGGCTTGCCGCTGTTTACACGGGATGAATGGTTGAGTGATCTGGGAATCATCTTCCCTGGCGACACCGCCCACAGTCATACCCAGTTCGCGCTCAAGCCGGATCATGCCGCGTCGGATTACGCTGTCAGGATTTCCCGCTTCGACGTGGTGGGCGACGGCATCCTGCAAGACATCTGCAGCGATCCAAAGATCTCGCCGCAACCATGACAGGGCATCTTCAATCCGACCGCTGCGCCAGCCACTCCGCCGTCAACGCCCAGGTGTGATCCTGGGCCTTGCCACCGGCGAACACACCGGCATGGCCGCCGGGCACCACCAGAAACGTCTTGTCCGCGGACGCCACCAGCTCCATCAGTTTGCGCGCGGCGCGAATGCTGACGATCTTGTCGGACTGGCCGGCGAACGCCAGCAGATTGCTGCGGATGCCGGTGAGGTCAGACACGCAGTCGCCCACTTTCACCCGCCCACTCGCCAGCTTGTTGAACACGCCGAAATCGAATACCAGCTGCTGCACGGTGGCGCCGGGATAGTCCGGCATGTTGTTGAACCACTCGCGGGTAGTCAGGTGCGCCTTCACATAATCCCGATCCGACAGGTTGCGGAGCAGATCGAAATAACTCACCACGCCGGCGAAAGGATTGGTGAGCTTGAACAGAATCGACAACAGATCGCCCGGTACGTGAAAGCGCTCGGGATCGATCTGGAAATGTTTCGGCACCGGCAGCTTGCGCATGCCCTTGTTGGCCCACTGCAGCAGTTTGCCGTAACCGTGACTGGCGTGAAAATCCACGGGGCTGGCGATGGTGACAATGTTGCGGATCACGTCGTCCTGATGCGTGCCGGCGTGCAGCAGCGTGATCAGTCCGCCCATGCAGTAACCCACCAGCGACAACTGCGACTGGCCACTGTGTTGCAGCGTGTGATCCACCGCCGCCTGCATCCAGCGGTTCACATAGGTATCCAGCGATAAATGCGCATCGGCCAGGCCCGGCGCACCCCAGTTCACCAGATACACCTGAAAGCCGCGAGCGTTGAGAAAACGCACCCAGCTGCGCTCGGCCATCAGATCGTAAATCCAGTGGAATACGCCCAGGGGTGGCACCAGCAGGATCGGAACTGGATGTTGCTGTTGCTGCGGCACGATCGCTTCACCGTCGAGCATGAAGGGCTGGTCGTCCTGGTGCGGGTAATACCGCAACTCCATCAGGCCATCCCGGTACACCACCTCGTGCCGGGTCTTGTCCGCCACGATGAAATGTTCGGTGTGCGTGCGCCGCTCCACCGCGTGACGCACGAAGTTGAATGAATTGCGCAAAAACGAAACATTCTGCATGGCGTGATTCCCTGCATCCCAAGTTGTACGAGTCAGCGACTCAAGCGTGGCAATGACCTGGGCGCGAACGATACGCCGGCCGCTTCACTTTGAACATGACCGTTTGCGCCAGCGTTGACCGGAATACCCAGTCAGATGACGAAAACGACAACGTAAATCACCTAACCGCTACCCATATTGCTGTCGGTTATATGGCCGCTACGTCACCCACCAAATGTCTCATGGTTGAATCCGCTGACTGTCTCTATAGTTAAGCAAACAACAACGACAAATGGTGATGTCCGTTCGGCATGCCCATATCCCTGCTTTCCCGCCTTGCGGTGGTAATCCTGTTACTGCTGCTGTATAGCCCCGGCCGCGCGCAGGTGGTGGCGCTGGATCCTGCCATTCAGGGTCAGGCGCTGGGCGCCAGTCTGTCCTTCTGGGTGGATGAAAGTGGCCGCGCCAGCCTGGCAGACGTGCTCGATGGCGTGCCCTGGCAACACGCTACCGCCGATATCCCCAATTTCGGTTTCAGTCGCAAGGTGTATTGGGTTCGTCTCAATCTGCAGGCGGCCAATCTGCAGGAACCCTGGCTGCTGGAAGTGGCCTACAACCTGCTCGATGAAGTGCGGTTTTTTGTGGTGGACGGCAGCGGCCAGCTGTTGCAGGAAAAAATCGCGGGCATGCGCTATCCGGATACGGACATCGGCCCCTACAATCGCTTCTTTGTGCTGCCGTTGCCGCAGATCAAAGCCGGACAGCTGACCGTCTATCTGCGGGTCCGCTCCGATCACGCCGTGCATCTGCCCATCTATCTCTGGAAGTCGTCGGACTACGTCGCGCACAGCGAGCAGGTCAATATCGCCCTGGGCATGTTCTTCGGCACCTTCGGCATCCTGCTGCTGTACAACTTTTTTCTCTACACGCTCAGCCGTGACTCCCTCTATCTGGTCTATTCCGGATTGACGCTGACGCTGATCTTTTTTCATGCCCAGCTGCGCAGTCTGGGGGTGCGTCTGCTGTTGCCACAGTGGGTGGAATGGAACGGGCCGCTGGTGCTGCTGTCCAGTCTGCTTGCCACTTACATGCTGGCGTTGCACGCGGAACGTTTTCTGCAACTGGAACAGTCGCGGTTTCCGCTCAAACGTTTTTATGTCCATCTGCGCTGGATGTGTCTGGTGACAGGTGTGCTGATTCTGTGGTCGCGCTCCGAATACGGCCTCTATCTGATGGTGGCGCTGGTTTCGCTGACCACGCTGGTGACCTTTTTTGCCGTGCTGTACTGTTATCGTGGCAACGATCGCCCGCTGCGCTGGTTTGCCATGGCGTGGATATTGTTTTTTCTCGGCATTATGCCGTTGGCGGCCAACAAGGTGGCGGTTCTGCCTTTCAATTTCTACACCGATCACGCCATCTCGGTGTCGGCGCTGGTGGGCATGTTGCTGATCTCGATGGCAATGAGCGAACAGAGTCACCAGCGCATACGCCAGCAGATGGCGCAGATGACGCAGACCAAACTGCAGCTGGAACATGCCAGCGAACAGGAATCCCGCCGCCTGCGCAACGACGAGATGGAACGCACGGCCGCCGAAATCAGTCTGCGCTTGCAGTCGGAATCCAACGAACGCCTGCTGCGGGAAATGGACGGTAAGGAACAGGAGATCGAAGAAGCGGTGCGCCGACTGCGAGAGGCGGCCCGCATCGACACGCAGACCACGCTGTTCAATCGCAGCTACTTCAATCAGCGTCTGAAAGAGGAATTCGAGCGGGCGATTCGCTCGCAGCAGCGCCTGAGTCTGATTTTTGTCAGCGTGAGCCGGGTGGATGAATTCATCCAGCGTTATGGCTTCAAGGCCGGCGATGAAGTGGTGCGACAAACGGCGGAAGTGGTGGACAGCGTGACGCGCCATCACTGTGGCAGCGTCTATCGCTATGAGGAGGAAATCTTCGCCGTCATTCTGCCCGGCATCAGTGTGCATCGGGCGCAGGCGGTGGCGGAAATGATCCGGGCGGCATTCGACAATCAGCCCTTTCTCTTCGCCGGTCAGTTGCTGGATGTTACTGTCAGTGTGGGTGTGGGCAGCTTGATGCCGCACATGAAACTGCGGCCCGAGTCGCTGGTGGCCGACGCCGAAAGCGCCTTGCAAACCGCCCGCGCGCAGCAGACGCACGCGGTGGCTGTCATCGCGGACAGGATGGGCTGAACATGCGCACACTCACGCTGTTACTGCTGCTGTCGTTCACCCTGTTTGCGCAGGCTGCCGCCCGCGATCAGCTGGACATTGGCAAGCGCTGGCAGGTGGTAGTGGAAGACGCTGCGGAATGGAACGTCACCGAGGTGGATGCGCGTCCGCTGCCGTGGCAGGCCTCGCGCTGGGCGGCACCCAATCTGGGCTTTACCGCCCGCCCGCACTGGCTGCGCATCGTGATCAAGCCCGACGAGCTGGCAGCAGGGCACTGGCGCCTGTGGATTCATAACAGCTTGCTGTCGGACGTGCGTTTTTACCTGTTCGAGGATAACCAGCTGGTGGAACAGCAGGTGGATGGACTGTGGCATCGCCTGGATGAGCGCGCCAACAGTTTTCGTTATCCTGCCTTTCTGTTTCGCGCCAATGCCGGCCGTGAATATCGCCTGTATCTGCGCGTGCAGTCAGAAACTGCGTTGCAGGTACCGGCCACGCTGGTGAGTGAATCCCGCTTCGCGCTGGAAAAAGCGCGGGACGATCTGATGCTGGGCCTGTTCGTGGGCGTGCTGTTCGCCATGATGCTCTACAACCTGGCGCTGTACATCACGCTGCGTGAATTGAGTTTTCTGCTGTACGTCGGCCACGTGGGCGCGCTGCTGCTGTTCGTGTGCAGCTGGCAGGGGTTGGGCGCAACTTATGTCTGGCCGGGACTGATCGGCCTGCAGAGTTTCAGCATCGCCCTGGCCACGTTTCTGGTGATTGGCTTTTCCACTTGGTTCTGCGGCGTGTTCCTGGGGTTGAACCGCGACAATTTTCCGCTGCTGAACCTGTTCTGGGGTTTACGCAATCTGGCGTTCGCCGGTGCGCTGGTCACGCCGTTACTGCCGGCGCAATGGGCCGTGCTGGCATCGTCGTTGCTGTCGGTGCCCGCGGTGTTTCTGGTGATCAAAGCGATTGTGATGCGGGCGTCGCTGCGGCAGCGACCCACCCGTCTGTTCGCGCTGGGCTGGGCGCTCTATGTCACCGGCGCGTTCATGATGGCACTGAACAAATTCGGCTGGATCGAAGTGAACGATGCGTCGGAAAATCTGCTGCTGTGGTCATCGGTGTTCGACATGATGCTGCTGTGCATTGCGCTGGGCGATCGCTTTCATGGACTGCGCGCCGAGCGCATCCGCCAGCTGCAGCTGGCCATCGACGAAGGCCAGCGCAGCCTGGAAGGCATCAGTGGAAAACTGCGGCGGGAACAGGCGGCCCGACAGGCCCTGACCCAGGCCATCGGCGGCCAGGAAGATTACGCGCGCCAGCTGGAAACACGTTTGCGCGAAAGGGGCCGTGAACTGGATCTGCTGCAGCAGCAACTGGAACATGCCAGCGAGAATGACGGACTCACCGGGCTGAAGAACCGGCGCTACTTTTCCGATCGCCTGTACGAGGAAGTGGAGCGCCATCGTCATCTGGGTACCCATTTCAGCGTACTGGTGATCGACGTGGATCGCTTCCGCCAGATCAACGAAAGCTATGGCCATCTGGCGGGTGACGAATGCCTGTGCCAGATTGCGGACATCCTGCGTCAGCGCTTGCGGCGCCCGGCAGATGTGCTGTGTCGCATCGGCGGCGAAAAATTCGCGGTGCTGCTGCCCGACACCTCGGCCGACGGCGCCATCGCACTGGCCGAGACCATCCGCGACCGCGTCGCCACCTGCCCCATGCTGTGCGCCGGCCAGCGCATCATGGCCACGGTCAGCGTCGGTATCAGCGATGTGAACGGACAGCAGGGCACCTACGCGGAATGGATTCTGATCCAGGCCGACAAGGCCCTGCAGCGGGCCAAGGCCGACGGCCGCAACTGCGTGGCACTGGCGGGCTAAGCCACCCCCATCGGGCAGACGCTGCTGCCGTCCTGCGCTAGAATGGGCCGGTTCGTCACGCGCCGGAGCCCGTACGCTGTCCATGCTGTCACACCAGAGCCAACTCATCTGTCACGAATGCGACGCCCTGTTGCGCATGCCCGCCGTTCGGCCGGGGCAGAAAGTGTTGTGTCCCCGCTGCGGTGCCGCGCTCTACAAATGCCGGCGTGATCCGGTCAATCGTGGTTTGGCGCTGAGTCTCACCGCCCTCATTCTTTACGTGCCCGCCAACTTCATGCCGATCATGACACTGGACATGCTGGGCCTGCAGAATGCCGACACCCTGTACAAGGGCACGATGCAACTCTACCAACAGGGTTACTGGTGGATGGCGCTGCTGGTGTTCATCTGCAGCATGCTGGCGCCGCTACTGGAATTCATCCTGATCAGCGGAATCTGTCTGCTGGTGAAGTGGCAGCGCTACAACGAATGGCTGGTTGCCATGCTCAAGATACAGGGCCACATCAATCGCTGGGGCATGCTGGAAGTATTCATGCTCGGCATTCTGGTGGCGTACATCAAAATGCTCGACATGGGCGACATCCAGCTCGGCATCGGTCTGTTGTGTTTTACCGGCATGCTGTTGGCCACCACGCTCAACGCCGTGCTGTTCGATACCCATGCCATCTGGGAACAAGTGGGGCAGGCCCGTGAACGCCATCGTATCCGCGCGCTCTAAGAATCTGGTGCTCTGCAGCGACTGCCATCTGGTGGTGTCGGTGGCAGCCGTGGCGCCCGACCAACCACACTACTGTCCGCGCTGTGGCAGCCGCTTGTACGCGCGCCGGCCCAACAGCATCACCCGCACCTGGGCCTTGGTGGTCACTGCATGGATCTGCATGCTGCCCGCCAATCTGTATCCGGTGATGACAGTGATCTACCTGGGCGAAGGCGAACCGGACACCATCATTTCCGGCGTGGTGAAACTCACCCAGGAAGGCATGATTCCGATTGCGATCCTGGTGTTCGTCGCCAGTATTGTCGTGCCCATGCTCAAGCTGATCGGACTGATGTTTCTGCTGCTGATGGTGCAGCGACGCTGGCAACTCAACAAACGCCAGTGCACCGTGCTGTATCGGGTGATCGAAGTGATCGGTGCCTGGTCCATGCTCGACCTGTTCATGATTTCCATTCTGGTGACACTGGTGGATCTGGGCGCGGTGGCCACCATCGAAGCCGGCACCGGTGCCACCGCGTTCGCCACCGTGGTGGTACTCACCATGTTTGCCGCCATGAGTTTTGATCCCCGCCTGATCTGGGATTTGCAGGAACACAACGATGACTGACGACACGATCCAGGAAGCCCTGGTGCAACCCTCCAAAAGTTTCTCCATCGTCTGGCTGCTGCCGGTGATTGCATTGCTGATCGGCGCCTGGCTGCTCTACAAGGCGTTGGCCGAGGCCCCCATCGAAATCACCATCGACTTTGCCAGCGGCACCGGCATCGAGGTAGGCAAAACCAAAGTCATCTACGAAGGCATGCACGTGGGTGTGGTGAAAGATCTTCGTCTGGATGAAAACGATCTGAAAGGCGTCATCGCCACCGTGGAAATGGACAACCGCACCGAATCCTTTCTGCGCGAAGGCACCCAGTTCTGGCTGGTGAAACCGGAAATCAGCCTGAGCGGCATCACCGGCCTGGAAACCATCGTCAGCGGCAACTACATCGCCGTGAAGATTGCCAGCAGCGGCCCTCAGGCCCGCCTGTTCAAGGCGCTTGAAGAACCACCTGCCATCGACATGAGCGAGCCCGGCCTGCATCTGAAACTGCTGGCCAATGATCTGGGATCGGTGCATCACGGCGCGCCGCTGCTGTACAAGAAAATCGTGGTGGGTCGTGTGCTCGATTACGAACTGGATGCCAAGCAGGACAAGGTGGTGATCAGCGCACTGGTGCAACCGCCCTACGATCAACTGATCACGCAGAAAACCCGTTTCTGGAACAGCAGCGGCGTGCGTGTGCAAGCCGGGCTCGACGGCGTCGATGTGCGCATGGATTCGCTGCTGTCGCTGGTGCAGGGTGGCATCAGTTTCGACGCCACCGACACCAGCAAGGAACCGCTCGCACAGAATGGCGCCAGCTTCCGTCTGTATCGGGATTACGCTGCTGCCCAGCGCGGTGTGCAGGCCACGCTGCTGTTCGGCGCGCACGATCAGTTGCCGGGCAAGGGTGCCAAGATCATGTACCGCGGCTTTGAAGCCGGCGTAGTGCGCTCGCTGCAACTGAGCGACGATCACAACAGCGTAGTGGCGCAGGTCAACATGGCACCGGAGATGGAAGAACACCTCACCACCGGCACCCGCTTCTGGCTGGTGAAACCGCAGATCTCGCTGCAGGGCGTCAGCGGGCTCGAAACCCTGGTGAAGGGCACCTACGTGGAAATGGATGTAGGCCCCGGCGAATCCATCCGCGAATTCACCGCGCTGCGGGAACCGCCGCCGCCGGATGAGCGCAAGAACGGACTGCGTCTGCGCCTGGAAACCGCAGAGCGTGGCTCCATCAGCATTGGATCACCGGTGCTCTATCGCAAAATGCAGGTCGGTGTAGTGGAACACTTCGCGCTGTCGCCCCAGCAGGACAAGGTGTTGATCGACGTTCGCATCGAACCGGAATATCAATCCTTGGTGAACAGCGAAACCCGGTTCTGGAATGCCAGTGGTGTGCTGTTCAGTGGCTCCCTCAGCAAAGTGCTGCTGCGCACCGAATCCGTCGCCAGCATCCTGCAGGGCGGCGTGGCGTTCTACAACCCGCCGGGCGCCAGCGGCAAGGCAGTGAAAAGCGGCACTCGCTTCAGCCTGTACGACGATTACCAAAGCGCGCAGGAACGTGGCATCCGCATCGACATCACGCTCACTCACGCTGACGGCATCGCACCGGGCACGCCGATCCGCTACCAGGGCATCGAGGTGGGCAGCGTCAAATCCCTGGAACTGAAACCGGATCTGTCTGCCATCGTGGCCAGCGCCATACTCACCGTACAGCCGGAACGTTTCGCCCGCGAAGGCTCGCGCTTCTGGCTGGTGCAACCCAAACTCAGCATCACCGGCGCCGCCAATCTGGAAACGCTGGTGACCGGCAAATATTTCGAAGTGCTGCCGGGCGAAGGCCGATCGGCGCGCAGCTTCAACGGTGAATATACAGCGCCCACGCAGGTGAAAAAGGACAGCGGCCTCAATCTGGTGCTGGTGGCGCCGAGGCTGGGTTCCATCCGCGAAGGACTGACCGTGTACTACCGCGAAGTAGCGGTGGGCCGCGTCACCGGCGCACGTCTGGGCGAAACCGCCGATCACGTGAAAATTTTCGTCAACATCGAATCGCCTTACGCGGCGCTGGTGCGCGATGGCACCGTGTTCTGGAATGCCAGCGGCATCTCGGTGGATGTGGGATTGTTCCAGGGCGCGAAAATCAAAACCGAATCGCTGGAATCCATTCTGGCCGGCGGCATTGCCTTCGCCACACCGGACAATGGCAACGCTCTGCCGCTGGCCGAGCAGGGTGAAAGTTTTCGCCTGCATGCCGAAGCGCTGCCAGAGTGGCTGGCGTGGCAGCCGCGCATCACTTTGCCGGAATGACACCACAGGGAGACGCGAATGTCTGAACGTCTGACTGCTGTCGTGCACACCATGCGTCCGCCGTTTCTGCTGCTGACGCCAGCCTGCGTGAGCGTGGGTGTTGGCAGTGCCAGTCTGGCGGGACCGGTGGACTGGACGCTGGCAATGCTCGTGCTGCTGGGTGCACTGTGTGCCCACATCAGCGTCAACATGCTCAACGAATATCATGATTTCAAAAGCGGCCTGGATGAACAGACCCAGCGCACGCCGTTCAGCGGTGGCAGTGGCGCGCTGCCTGCACAGCCACAGGCACTCAATGCCGTGTTGGCGGGCGGATTGCTGGCCCTGGCCATCACCCTGGCGCTGGGGCTGTATTTCATCAGTCTGCGCGGTGTCGCGCTGTTGCCGCTGGGCGTGTTGGGTGCACTCATCATCGTCACGTACACCCAGTGGCTCAACCGCATGCCGTTCATGTGTCTGATCGCGCCGGGGCTGGGCTTTGGCCCGCTGATGATCGTGGGCACGCATCTGGTGCTCACCGGCCATCACTCCACCTTCGCGCTGTATGTGTCACTGATGCCGTTTTTTCTGGTGAACAATTTGCTGCTGCTCAACCAGTTGCCGGATCTGGACGCTGATCGCGCTGCGGGTCGGCGCCACTTTCTGATCGTGTACGGCCTCGGCCCCACGCAATGGGTGTACGCGCTGTTCAATGTCAGCGCCTACCTGATTCTGCTGGCGGGCATTCTGTTGCAGATACTGCCGCTGTGGAGCCTGTTGGCGTTGGCAACCGCACCGCTGGCGGTGCGTACCACCCGCACGGTATTTCGTTTCAATGGCGATACAACGGCACTGATGCCGGCGCTGGCGCAGAATGTCGTGATCAACCTGCTGACGCCCACAGTGCTGGGCCTGTCACTGCTGATACCACAACAATTTTCATAACAACATGACAAGAGTCGAACCATGTCTGACCTGAACCGAATTTCCCTTCGCGCCATTGTTCGCGGTGCACTGCAGATGATTCCGGATGCGCCGGCCCTTGCCACCGGTGCACGGCACATGCTGCGCGCAAAGCCGGATCGCGCCTATTCCATCGGCCAACTGCTGGAAGAGCAAACCAAGCGTCATCCCAATCGGCCCGCCTTGCGTTTCGGTGATCAGCAATGGACGTACCGGGAATTCAACGGCTGGGTGAACCGGGTGGCAGCGCTGTTCGCCAAACAAGGCATTGGCAGCGGCGATGTGGTGGGCCTGCTGATGGAGAACCGCCCGGAACAACTGGTGTGTGTCGCTGCGGCGGTCAAACTGGGCGCCATCGCCGGCATGCTCAACTTCAACCAGCGCGACACCGTGCTCAGCCACAGCATCAATCTGATCAAACCCAAACTCATCGTCACCTCGGCGGAATGCGTGGATGCGCTGGCAACCACACCTTATGCGCCGATGCACAACAGCGACATCTGGCACTACTGGCTGCCCGGCAACGGGCTGGAACGGCCGGCCGGGTTTATGGATCTGGAAAGTGAAATCCGCGTTCTGCCGTCGCACAATCCCGCGCACACGCGTGCAGTGAAAATGAAGCAGCCGTGTTTTTATATTTTCACCTCGGGCACCACGGGCATGCCCAAGGCATCGGTGATGACCCACTACCGCTGGCTGCTGGGCATGGCGGGCATGGGGCTGCTCACCATGCGTCTGCGTCACGACGACGTACTGTATTGCGCGCTGCCGCTCTATCACAACAACGCACTCACTGTAAGCTGGGGTGCCGCATTGGGTGCCGGCGCATGTCTGGCGTTGTCGCGCAGATTCAGCGTGTCACGTTTCTGGGATGAAATCCGCCAGATGCGCGCCACCGCGTTTTGCTACATCGGTGAACTCTGTCGTTACCTGCTGAACGCGGCGCCGTCGCCGCTCGATCGTCAGCACCTGATTCGCGTCGCCGTGGGCAACGGCTTGCGTCCGGAAATCTGGCAGGAATTCAAACAACGTTTCGGCATCGAACACATCGCGGAGTTCTACGGCGCCAGCGAATGCAACCTGGGCTTCGTCAACACCTTCAATGTCGACGGCACCGCCGGCTTCTGCCCGCTGCCGTTCACCATCGTCGCCTACGATCCCGAAACAGAACAACCGATTCGCAACGCCGCCGGCCACATGCAGAAAGTGCGCACCGGTGAAGTGGGCCTGCTGATCACCCAGATCACCGACCGCACACCATTCGACGGCTACACCGATCCCGCCGCCAGCGAAAAGAAACTGTTCCGCAACGTATTCGAGCATGGCGACTGCTGGTTCAACACCGGCGATCTGGTGCGCGATCAGGGTTATCGCCACATCCAGTTTGTGGATCGCCTGGGCGACACTTTCCGCTGGAAAGGCGAAAACGTCGCCACGACCGAAGTGGAAGCCGCGCTCAATGCAGTGGAGCAGGTAGAACAGGCCGTGGTGTACGGCGTGCAGGTGCCCAACAACGACGGCCGTGCCGGCATGGCGGCGCTGACACTGAAAGTGCCGGCCGAACAGTTCGACGGCAACGCCTGCGCCGCTGAACTCACCCGCCGGCTGCCAGCGTACGCCGTGCCGCTATTCCTGCGCGTGCGCGACGAACACGAGATCACCGGCACCTTCAAGAACCGCAAGGTGGAATTGAAGAACGAAGGATTCGATCTGGCGCAGATCAGCGATCCGCTGTTTTATTTTGCGGGCAAGGAGCCGGGCTATGTGCGACTGACGGGAGCGGTGGTTGAGGATATCAGGAGCGGGAAACTGAGGGTCTGAGGCGCGCCGCCCGATTCAAGCCAACAAAAAAGGCAGAATCCGAAGATCCTGCCTTTTTTATTACCGCAATCCGGTTCCGGGTTGCAGCCGTCTACATTAGATGGAGACGATATTTTCAGCCTGGGGGCCTTTCTGGCCTTTGGTAACGGTGAACTGCACCCGTTGACCTTCTACCAGGGTTTTGAAGCCGTCACCGCGAATCGCGCTGAAGTGTGCAAACACATCAGGGCCGGACTCAGGGGTGATAAAACCAAAACCTTTGGATTCGTTGAACCATTTAACGGTGCCAGTAGTAGTTGACATAGTCTTTTCCTGTTTAATCAAAGAGATGTTCGCTTTTTTCAAAGCGGGTATAGCAGAAGTTATGTATTACTTATGAAGAAACAGGACGAGGTACAACGCAGGGGAACTTCGTAACGTGATCTGACATAAATACAAGCAAAACTTGATGCTGGTGGTCAGCATATACCTTATTTCGGGATAGTCAACTTAATACTGGAAAAGAGTTGGGGGCGGGAGGGGCTGAGCATGCAGTTCTTAACCCGTCGAATTCGATGGGTTTGGGCAAAAAGTTCAATCGCAGCACTCACCGACTTGAGGGATCAGAAAAGCCAGCGTTGCAGCGACTCAAAATTCTCGACGATGATTTGCTGTGAGTTCGGGTTTACCTTGAGCACCTTGGTATCGATCTGCATCAGATCCAGATAGTACTGCACCAGCGCGCCCCGTGTGGTGACCTTGAGCACGCCCTTGGTCATGCCGTATTCCCGCTCCACGATCTGCCGCTGCTCCTTGCGCAAGCGTGGATCGGGACGAATGATGATGTCCACCCAGCAATTCCAGGCGGTGTCCTGCTGACTCGTGATGTCCGATGGCGTGACCGGTTCGGGTGTGCCCAGAAAGCGGCTCAGCACAAAATCCCGAAACTCACTGTTCTTTTCACACCAGGCGCGGACATGCCAGCGTGCGCCGTTATGCACCAGCGTGTGCGGCACGATAATCCGCTGATCCTTGCTTGGGTTGGCGAGCGAAACATAGTTGACCTCGAGCCGCATATTGTCCTGACAGGCTTGCACGATTGCCCTCACCACGGCAGGATCAAGACTGCGTGTTGCGGGATGGAGCACTTCGCAGTTAGCCGGCTTCAATCCCAGTGTGCTGAACATCGAATTGGTTGCGTTCTGTGAGCCGATCAGTTCGAGATACTCGTCGGAATTTCCCTGGCTGAAGTGCGGCACAAAAGAATCAGCAGCGCTGTAACCCTTGTTCGAGGGCGAGTACACCAGATTGTCCGGTGCCAGTTTCATGTATTTATTGATGATCGAAGACGACTGTTGCCGGCTGATACCAAATGCATGGTTCAGATGATTGGTGGTGAGGCGACCTTCCCAGAAGGCGATGATCTCGATCAGGCGAAAACGTAAAAACAGGTCATGGCTAATACGGGATCGGTCCACGGCGCTGGGCTCCTGTGTGAAAAGTTGACATGTGGGTTTATACAGCGTGGACGCAAACAAAGGAAGTACATAACATCGTCGATGCCTGCATTCGAACTTTCGTGTCATCGCGTAAGTATATTTTCATTTGGCTCTTCCTGAGTTAGAGCAATGTGCCGGCTAGCCCAATGCGTTGGCCGATAATATAGGAGGCTTTATGCTGCGAACACGTCCCAAAAAAGACGGGAAGCAGAGCAGCGAGGCAATACCCTTTGAGGAGTGTCTCGCGAAAACGTTTTTATCACCAGAAGGTAGAAAGCTGCCAGGGCGTTCGGTATTCAACCATTGCCAAATTGTGGGAGAAGTTGCTCGAGAAATCCTTGCCAGGATGCCGCGTGATGTCGTGGATGGATTGATTCCGAAAGGGTCTGAGCTTGCAGCTGCGTGCCACGATATTGGTAAGGTAAGCCCGACGTTTCAGGAAAAAATTCTGCGGGGGACAGAAAGTTATCAATCCTGGAACGCAAGGCCAGAACTAAGGGGTATAAATCCGGAACTTGAAAAGCAATGGGGTGGTCATGCGGGGGTCAGTCAGGTTGCAGCCACGGCAATGGCCGCCCCGGAGTTCGTGCCCGAGATTCTTGGGCAGCACCATGGTTTTTCGCCGCCCGTTGCGGGTAGTCGGGCCAATGATGAAAATTTTGGTGGGGAGCACTGGCAGAAGCAGCGTGAGATGCTAGTGAATGCTCTTAAAAATTGGCTCAGTTGCGATTGGCCTCAGGTCGCGTCGATACCGCAGGTACGCCTGTTGGCAGGTCTTACTTCTGTCTCAGATTGGATCGGCTCCGGCCAGTTTTTTGAAGATCCGGCGGCTCCTTGGCAAGGCGCTATCGCAGAGGCGCTTGATGACGCTGGGTTTATCCTGCCGACTTATCGAGCTGGGCTGTCATTTGAGCGAGTTTTTGGATTTTCAGCCAGACCGTCCCAGCAGCAGCTGATTGATGTTGTAACGAGTCCAGGTGTGTATGTGCTGGAAGCGCCGATGGGGGTGGGGAAAACGGAGGCTGCACTTTACGCAGCGTATCAAATGCTGTGTTGTGGCCAGGCCAGTGGCATCTATTTCGCGCTCCCGACCCAGCTTACATCAAACAAGATTTATGAGCGCTTTAATGAGTTTCTCGCGGCAATTCTTGCTCAGGATTGCTCTCACCGATCATTGCTGCTGCATAGTAATGCTTGGCTGTTGAATACTGAAATGGGAGAAGACGGTCGTCCTGGTGGGGCTTGGTTTAATCACGCAAAAAGAGGCTTGCTTGCACCATTTGCGGTGGGCACAGTCGATCAGGCATTGATGGCAGCAATGAACGTAAAGCACGGCTTTGTCAGAGCGTTTGGTCTGGCCGGCAAAGTTGTGATTCTGGATGAAGTGCATACCTACGACGCTTATACCGGCACGTTGCTTGATGCATTGGTGGAGCTTCTGCGGGGGCTTCACTGCACAGTCATTATCCTTAGTGCAACGCTGAATCGGGATCGTCGCCAGCAATTGATAGGGCGTGGCCTGGATAGCGATGCTTACCCCCTTATTACCGCAATGCCTCGGCAACGGCCTGTCTCCGAACTGCCTGTGCCGATTGCTGGCAGTCAGACTGTTTCGGTGTGCTTGCTGGGAGAGGAAGATCGGGCTATTCAGGAATCGCTTGACCGCGCCTTGTTGGGCCAGCAGGTTCTGTGGATTGAAAATACGGTGGTCGAAGCCCAGCAGCGATACCTTGATTTGGCGGCCAGGGCTTCAGAACTCGGTGTGGCCTGTGGTCTGTTGCATTCGCGGTTTACCGCCGATGACCGTCAGCAAATCGAGGATCGCTGGGTCAACCTGTTTGGCAAGCGTGGATGGTCTGAGCGTTCCAGGCAGGGCCGAATTCTGGTCGGCACCCAAGTGTTGGAACAGTCGCTGGATATCGATGCGGACTTTCTGGTTAGCCGCTTTGCTCCGACGGACATGTTGCTTCAGCGCCTGGGGCGGTTGTGGCGACATGCGGAAACACCTCGGGCGCCAGCGGCCGTTTGTGAAGCTTGGTTTTTGGCTCCGGATCTGGATCGGGCAATCGCCGCCCCACCCTCAGCATTTGGCGCAAGTGCCTTCGTTTATAGCCCTTATGTGCTTTGCCGTAGCCTGATCACCTGGCGTGAGCAGACTACCATTTGCTTGCCACAAGACATTCGTAACCTGATTGAGCAAACCTATTCCAAGCGCGAAGAAGAAGGGCCTATGTCGCGCTGGTTGCACGAACTGGACAATGGCACACCCAGACGCATAGGTCGTACAGCGCTGAAGCAGTTGGCACGAGTCACTTTGGCGATTTCCGGTAACACATTACCTGAGAGCAAGGCGCAGACGCGCTATAGCGAACTGGACAGCCATGAGGTTCTGCTGCTTCGTGGTGTTTCTCAAATTAAAGATCAGGAAGCAACCCGGTTAACTTTGCTGAATGGTGAGCAGGTTATGTTGCCCTGGTCGCAGCACAAATTAGGCAAGCGCCATTGGCGCGAGCTAACGGCCAAGCTGATGCGGCAGATCGTGATGGTGCACGCGAAGGATGCGCCGGAAAAGTTGTCGATCGATACGTTGACGAAGCTTGGCTTTCAGAACTGCTTCTATCTTGGAAATCCCGAACAGGATGAAGCAGTTCTGCGGGTGGTGCTGGTAGATGAGACCGGCCAGTTACAAGGTGTACAGGGTGCGCGGATTCACGAAAAGTACGATTTCGACTATCGCGATGATCTGGGATTTAGGGTGATTAAGGGGAAATAGAACGTATGAATAATCGATTTAATCTGGTGGATGAGCCCTGGATTCCGGTCGCTGATGCCGGCCGTGTCAGCTTGAAGCAGATATTCTCCAATCCGGAATATCGCAGCCTGGGTGGAAATCCGGTACAAAAAATTGCAGTCATGAAGTTGTTGCTGGCAATTGCGCAAGCGGCAGAAACACCTGCTGACGAGCAAGCCTGGAAAGCATTGGGTGCTGATGGATTGTCCCGACGCTGTGTTGACTATCTGGAGCGCTGGCATGAGCGTTTCTATCTGTACGGTGAACGGCCATTTCTGCAGATGCCTGCTGTCTCTGCGGCAGCGCTGAAAAGTTATGGGACGGTAATATCAGAAGTTTCTACTGGGAATACCACCGTGCTCAACCAAATTCAGGTGGAGCGTACGCTTGACGATGCAGAAAAAGCGTTGTCACTGATTACCCAAATGGCATTTGCGTTGTCAGGAAAAAAGACTGACAACAGCATTACTTTGACAAAAGACTATCAAGGGAAGAGCAAATCCAGCAAGCCTGGGCCAGCAGTCGCAAGTAGGGGGTTGCTGCACAGCTTTTTGTTAGGAGCCAACATTCAACAAACTATCTGGCTTAACCTGTTCACTTTAAGACAGATCGACGAGAAAAAGATGTATCCATTGGGAGTCGGCACACCACCTTGGGAAAAAATGCCTGCGGGAGAGGACTGCGATACAGCCCGGAATCTTAAACAGACATTGCTTGGTCGTCTGATACCGCTGTGTCGATTCTGTCTTTTGATGGATGATGGTTTGCATTGTTCCGAAGGATTAGCACATGGTAATTACAAGGAAGGTATCACTGATCCGTCAGCTGCAATTAATTATTCCAGCAAAGATCCAAAGGCCCTATGGGTTGATCCTGAAAAGCGTCCATGGCGCGAGCTCACCTCGTTGCTCGGCTTTCTGGAACAAGGCAAACGCGAAAGATTTCAATGCTGGCAGATCGACGTGGGGCTGAGCCGTGTTCGAGATGCAACCTCAGTTTTTGCTATTTGGTCAGGTGGATTACGTGTGACCAGCCAAGCTGGTGAACAGTATACTAAGGGTAGTGACGATTTCGTTGAATCCCTGATCTGGTTGCACAGCGATATGCTTGGTCAGAACTGGTTTGCCCAACTCAAGAGCGAAATGTCGGCACTGGATGAACTTGCCAAAGGCTTGTATGGCCGTGTCATGGGCTTCTTCAAGGAGCAAAAGGTGGATGGTGGCAAACAGGCTGCGCAGGCAACCCATCTTTTCTGGCAGCTGTGTGAACGTAATTTTCAGGATCTGGTTGATAACTGTGGTTCTGAAGAGCAGGAACAAACCGAACGTCAACAACTTCGCAAGAAGTTTGCCGGCTACGTCCAGCAATCCTATGACCGGTTTTGCCCCAAGGATACCGCGCGGCAGCTCGACGCCTGGGCCAAGAATCGTCCGAATAACAGTAAATATCTCAAACAAGAGGCATAGTCGATGGAACCGATACAAATCCAGGAACCGTCCGCAGACAAGGCCGCGCCTGATCGAGCAGAACGCTTTGTCAGTGGCGTCATTCAGCAGTGTCTGCAGAACAAGGGATTGGCAGCGCGATTGCGCCGCGCAGACAACCCAGCCACGGAGTACCAGAGTTGGGAATTGCTTGCCAGCTATGGCATCGATCTGGAGAAGGAGTGGCAGCGATTGCCCTTCGTCACTGTGGCGGCGGCCCTTGCAAAAGCCAAAGTCGAGCGTAATGGCAGCTTGAGTCTGGGGCGGGCGCTTTTGGCCTGCTATGAAAATGATCGTGAGAGTGATCAAGCCAAAGCCCGGTTGCGCCGTGTGTTGGCGTGTGATGACTTGCCAGAGCTGTGTCGCATTCTGCGTCCGCTGTTTTCGCTGATTGACAGCAAGGTTGGGCAGCCGTTGGATTACATCCGTTTGCTCAAGCAATTAAATCGCTTTTCCTACAATAGTCAGCAGATCAAGGCGCAGTGGGCACAGGAGTTCTACGGCCAGCCGTTGGCAGAGGCTGCGACGGAGGATGGCATATGAACATGATCGCGAGTGTACTGCACCTTGACCGCAAGGCGGTCAAAGCGTTGCGAATCACCGATCCCTACTCATTGCATCGAGTGGTTTACAGCCTCTATGAAGATGTACGTAGCACTGATGAGAAACAGGCCAGCAAACCCAGCGGCATTCTGTTCGCGGATCAGGGCGGAGATTTTAACGAAAGGAAAATTCTGCTACTGGCGGATCGCATGCCCTTAGACAGCATTGAGGGTCAGTATGGTCAGGTGCAAAGTAAACCGATTTCCGATGCCTTCTTAGGTCATCGACACTATCGATTCAAAGTAGTGGTCAATCCTACCCGCCGAGATAGTGCCAGTGGCAAGCTGATTCCCGTCAAGGGGCGCGAAGCAATTGCCGCATGGTTCTGCGAACGAGCGCAACAGAGCTGGGGCTTTGATGTTGCTACTGAGCATTTGCAAGTTGATCGGATGGAAGTCCAACAATTTAAAGATAAGCACCAGCGCGCTGTAACACTGGCACAAGCCCATTTGCAAGGCCAGCTGAAAGTCAGTGACCGCGCCCAGTTTTTTAACAGTTTCGCGCAGGGTGTTGGCCGTGGTCGCGCCTTTGGCTGTGGCCTGCTACAGATCGTCCCTGTTCTCGAAAACCCATTCTCTTAATAAAAGGAAATTGAAGATGAAAAATGCTTATACCAACACCCGAATCGAATTCCATATTCTGCAATCTTTCCCGGTGACGTGCCTGAACCGCGATGATGTTGGGGCACCTAAAACGGCAGTGGTGGGTGGTGTGACCCGTGCGCGGGTCAGTTCGCAGTGCTGGAAGCGTCAGGTGAGATTGGCGATGCGAGAACTTGATGTGAAGATGGGAACCCGTACCAAACTTATTGGTAGTTTGATAGCGGAAAAATGTAAGGAATTTGGAGCTTCTGATGTGCAAGCGGAGGCGTGTGGTCAGGCAATTGAGAAAATATTCATTAAAGAAGATAAAAAAAGCAAGGGTAAAACCCAAAAAGCTGAGCAAGAGGATGAGAATGTGTCCAGTGGTGATGAAGACAATGACACACTGCTTTTTCTCAGCCCAAAAGAGGTTGAGATTATTGCCACGGCTTTTAAGGAAAAGGGATTTTCTGCAACGGATTTGATTGCTGCCAAGGACCAAAAAAAGCAAGTGGCCGAACTCGTAAAGCTTATTGGTAAGCCGGAGCAGGTTGTAGATGCTGTCGATATAGCGCTATTCGGACGCATGGTGGCAAAAGCCGCTGATATGAATGTCGAGGCGGCGGCATCTTTCGCACATGCTATTTCAACTCATAAGGTCAGCAACGAAGTGGAATTCTTTACGGCATTGGACGACTTTCCCGCTCTCGGATCGGCCCACATGGGAAGCCTGGAATTCAATTCAGCAACATACTACCGCTATGTCAGCCTTGATATCGGACAGCTGGTTCAGACTTTGTGTGAAGTTGATTTGAAAAAGGTGATTGCTGCCTTCACACAGGCATTATTCGTCGCCGTACCGAATGCCCGTCAAACAACGCAGTCCGGAGCAAGCCCTTGGGAATTTGCCCGTGTTCTGGTACGCAAAGGCCAGCGGTTACAGGTTCCTTTTGAGAAGCCGGTTAAAAGCCAGGGTGACGGATACCTGCAACCCAGCATCACTGAACTCAAATCCTATCTGGATAAGAAGGAAAAGCTGTCTGGCTCGCTGTTCGGGCAGGTGGGTTGTTACAACTGGGGTGAAGACGAGAATTTCAGCATCGACGATCTGATTGCCAAGCTGCAAAGCCATGTGCTGTGAGGTGATTCATGAGCGATCCCTATTTGTTGTTATGGCTGGAAGCGCCGCTTCAGTCTTGGGGGCATGACTCCCGGTTTGGTCGGCGCGACAGTCTCGATTTTCCCACGAAATCGGGAGTGCTTGGTCTGCTGTGCTGTGCGCGTGGTGCCGGTGGTGAGCAGCGAGAATGGCTAGCAAACCGCGCTGAACTGGATATGCAGGTTATTGGTTATGTGCCTATGGATAAGCTGGAAAAATCTTTGCAGCGCGAGCCATTGCTGCGTGATTTCCAGATGGTCGGTAGCGGCTATGGCGATCGAGACCCATGGCAGAACTTGCTAATACCCAAAAAGAGTGATGGAGGGAAGCCCAATGGTGCTGGTACCAAAATGACGTATCGCTACTATTTGCAAGACATGGCCTATGCCGTTGCCTTGCAGGTGCCTGCAGCGGAGGTAGAATCGCTGGCTGATGCACTGACCAACCCTGTTTGGGATTTGTATTTGGGGCGCAAGAACTGCGTGCCAACCGAATTCATATTCCAAGGCGCGTTCGATACTTCACAGCAGGCGTTGCATATGGGTGAGGGATTAGCGAGTGATAAAGGTCGTGCATTCGCCCTGAGGATTTTGCAGGGCGAACATGATGGAGAGGTACTGATACTCAATGATGTGCCATTGCAGTTCGGCGAGCATAAAAAATATCGGGATCGCCGGGTGACGGTACAACGATGCAGGGAGTAAACCGAATGGCTGCTGGAAAGCGTCTTTTTGTCAAGGTTACGCGAGAATCGCTACCTCAAGTTAAAGACAAGTATCCTTTCCTATATTTGGAGAGGGGGAGGATGGAGATCGATGACAGCAGCATCAAGTGGATCGATTCTGAAAACAACGTGGTGCCATTACCGGTGGCGACATTGAATACGTTGTTGCTAGGCCCTGGTACCACAGTAACCCACGATGCTATCAAGACAGCGGTTGCAGCCAACTGCGCCGTGTGTTGGGTTGGCGAAGATTCTTTGCTGTTCTATGCGGCTGGATTTCTGCCTACGGCTGATACGCGCAATCTTAAAAAGCAGATAGAGTTGTCGGCCAATGCTGAAAAGTCACTGGAGGTGGCACGGCGTATGTTCGCTCGTCGTTTTCCTGATGCGGGGCTTGCAGATAAAAGCCTGCAGGAAATGATGGGCATGGAAGGGCATCGTGTGCGCAGTCTTTACCAGCAGAAGGCCCAGGAATATCAGGTTGGCTGGAAGGGGCGCAACTTCACGCCTGGAAAATTCGAATTCAGCGACATTACCAATCAGGTGCTGACGGCTGCTAATGCTGCGCTGTACGGCATTCTCTGCTCAGCGGTGCACAGTATGGGGTATTCACCGCACATTGGGTTTATCCATTCGGGCAGCCCGTTGCCGTTCGTCTATGACCTCGCGGATCTTTACAAGGAGCATCTGTGTATCGATCTGGCATTTTCACTAACGCGAGATATGGCTGGACGTTATGACAAATATAAGGTCTCGGCAGCATTCCGCCAGCGAGTCATAGAAATGGATCTGCTTTCAAAACTGGCGAATGATATTTCGGATGTGTTGGGGACCGTTAATGCTCGTCGTCGTCGCTAACGATCTACCACCGGCTGTGCGTGGCCGCATGAAACTTTGGTTTATCGAGCCACGCCCGAATATTTTTGTTTCTGGCATCAAGGATTCCGTTGCCGCAACAGTAGTGGACTACCTATATAAACATTGTCCGCCTGAGTCGGGACTGTTGATGATTCGTTCCATACCTTCTGCCCCTGGCTATGAAATGCTGAGCATTGGCCCCCCTCGGAAACCGATAATAACGATCTCGGGACTACAGCTGATCGTCGAAACCCTGAAAGGAGAGTAGTCGCCATATCTGGTATGGGCAGAGCGGTTCTTTAACAATATGTTGGTGTCTTCTCCACGTGCGTGGAGGTGTTTCCGTCGCCTGTTGCAGTGATTGGCATCAAGGACAGTCTTCTCCACGTGCGTGGAGGTGTTTCTCAGCCAGCTCGGAACGCTGGCCGTCGGGATCCGTCTTCTCCACGTGCGTGGAGGTGTTTCCAGGCCTCGCACACTGTTGGGCTTCATTTGCGAGTCTTCTCCACGTGCGTGGAGGTGTTTCCATGCTCGATAGATTTATTGCTTACTACGCACCGTCTTCTCCACGTGCGTGGAGGTGTTTCTGGATTCACTCGAAGATGCTGGACGAGGAAGAAGTCTTCTCCACGTGCGTGGAGGTGTTTCCAGCCCAGATCACTGCAGACTCGATAATCTTGCGTCTTCTCCACGTGCGTGGAGGTGTTTCTGCGTGTAGTGTTCGCTGATGACCTCAGCAAAAGTCTTCTCCACGTGCGTGGAGGTGTTTCTCGTGCAGCGCGGCAACGTGGCCGGTGGTGCCGGTCTTCTCCACGTGCGTGGAGGTGTTTCTCACGGATGGCAAAGCTGAATGCAAAGCAGGCGGTCTTCTCCACGTGCGTGGAGGTGTTTCCAGTTCAGGCGATGCCGTTACGTGGCGCGCTTAGTCTTCTCCACGTGCGTGGAGGTGTTTCCGTACTACCATTTTTACAAACGACACCCAGGCGGTCTTCTCCACGTGCGTGGAGGTGTTTCTCACGACGGCTATTCGCCCCAGATCCCACGATGGTCTTCTCCACGTGCGTGGAGGTGTTTCCCAGCTCGGGGGTGCGTGATTCGTCCCATGTGAGTCTTCTCCACGTGCGTGGAGGTGTTTCTACCGCTGTTCGCAAATACCAGATCACGCGATCGTCTTCTCCACGTGCGTGGAGGTGTTTCCGGTATACGAGTCAGGGAAAGCTGCGCGGGAGCGTCTTCTCCACGTGCGTGGAGGTGTTTCTAAAAACCAGATGGCGGCCAGCCTCGGCATCAGGTCTTCTCCACGTGCGTGGAGGTGTTTCCAACCCAGGGCCATCAGCATCAGACCCTGACAGGTCTTCTCCACGTGCGTGGAGGTGTTTCTATGGCCTCGCCACCGAGATCGAGGACGAAGAGGTCTTCTCCACGTGCGTGGAGGTGTTTCCCTGGACAGCCTGATGGAAAACGGCGAGTTCAAGTCTTCTCCACGTGCGTGGAGGTGTTTCTCATTGACGGATTGCTGAAGCGCATATCGCAAAGTCTTCTCCACGTGCGTGGAGGTGTTTCCAGTGCACATGGCTGGCAATGCAGTGCCACCAGGTCTTCTCCACGTGCGTGGAGGTGTTTCTCTGGTCAGACCGATTCAAGAAGCATTTCAGGGGTCTTCTCCACGTGCGTGGAGGTGTTTCTGCCGGGTAGGGCCGCAACAGTGCCCCATGTAGGTCTTCTCCACGTGCGTGGAGGTGTTTCTCTGCATCTTCTGCGCCGGCTGCAGGTTCGGAAGTCTTCTCCACGTGCGTGGAGGTGTTTCTTTTGCTTGATGGTGGGAGCCCAGCCTCAATGGGTCTTCTCCACGTGCGTGGAGGTGTTTCCATCAGACACATAAGATGCCCGCGAACCCGCAAGTCTTCTCCACGTGCGTGGAGGTGTTTCTGCCTGAAGGAAATGGTGCCCGGCAAGTCCGTGGTCTTCTCCACGTGCGTGGAGGTGTTTCTGATGCTGACAGCGTTGTGAGCCGCATCAGCGCGTCTTCTCCACGTGCGTGGAGGTGTTTCCGGTGGCACCGTGATATTGCGGAGGGCGCGCTGGTCTTCTCCACGTGCGTGGAGGTGTTTCTTACTCCATTCCTGTTCGGCGCGCTAGGAAACTGTCTTCTCCACGTGCGTGGAGGTGTTTCTACGGGTTCATTTTCCATTCTGAGGTCTGCATCGTCTTCTCCACGTGCGTGGAGGTGTTTCCGGTACAAACTATAAACTTCCTTTGTATTTAGAGTCTTCTCCACGTGCGTGGAGGTGTTTCGGTGCCTGGAACGGCGTGATCGATGGCTGTGGGGTCTTCTCCACGTGCGTGGAGGTGTTTCCGGCCTTTCGACCCATAGAGACGCTGACATAAGGTCTTCTCCACGTGCGTGGAGGTGTTTCCCACAAGCACGTTGCCTTCGTCTCGCCGTGACCGTCTTCTCCACGTGCGTGGAGGTGTTTCTCATCTCTTTAGCAATTTCGTTGTGCTGCCGCTGTCTTCTCCACGTGCGTGGAGGTGTTTCCGCCAACCGGCTCCGCATTTCCTCAGCAGCCTCGTCTTCTCCACGTGCGTGGAGGTGTTTCCATTCTTGCAATCGCGGGAAAGCTGGTCGATACGTCTTCTCCACGTGCGTGGAGGTGTTTCTACATCGTGCTTTGACTGCAATCGCGGCAAGGGGTCTTCTCCACGTGCGTGGAGGTGTTTCTACATCGCGGCGAAAAAAGCGGAAGGGCATGGGGTCTTCTCCACGTGCGTGGAGGTGTTTCTTTGCGAAGTAACAAAGCCGACGCTTTACACCGGTCTTCTCCACGTGCGTGGAGGTGTTTCCCCTACCTTACTAGACTTTCATTTCCACATGGAGTCTTCTCCACGTGCGTGGAGGTGTTTCCGCGGGAAAGGATCGTCGTCAGCAGGTCGATGGGTCTTCTCCACGTGCGTGGAGGTGTTTCTGAAGAAGTGATCGAAGTGGATATTCTGCAGGAGTCTTCTCCACGTGCGTGGAGGTGTTTCTTGCCCGGTCGATCTGCTGCTGGCGTATCAGGAGTCTTCTCCACGTGCGTGGAGGTGTTTCTCAGTTGGGTTTTCGTGTCCAGGTGCCCAGCGAGTCTTCTCCACGTGCGTGGAGGTGTTTCTCCCCGCGTTTGGTTGTACACCACGGCCCCACCGTCTTCTCCACGTGCGTGGAGGTGTTTCTGATTGCCCAGGCGTGCAGCTTGTCGAGTCTCAGTCTTCTCCACGTGCGTGGAGGTGTTTCTTTACAGGTCGTCCTGGCGGGACTGCGAAAAAGGTCTTCTCCACGTGCGTGGAGGTGTTTCTATTTGTCAGCGGCGGCCTGATACTCGGGGGTGGTCTTCTCCACGTGCGTGGAGGTGTTTCTATCCAGCATCCCGGAACGGTACGCCGCCTGCCGTCTTCTCCACGTGCGTGGAGGTGTTTCTAAAAATCCACGTCGCCGGTCGTCCAGCCGGTGGTCTTCTCCACGTGCGTGGAGGTGTTTCCTGGCGCGACCAAGTAAAGCAATGCCTGCAGCGGTCTTCTCCACGTGCGTGGAGGTGTTTCCATAGGCCAGCCATGACGCCGAAAACTTTCTACAGTCTTCTCCACGTGCGTGGAGGTGTTTCCGCCAATGTTGCCATTGCTCAGCGCATTCAGAAGTCTTCTCCACGTGCGTGGAGGTGTTTCCGCACTATATGAAATCTATCGCAAAATGGACGAGTCTTCTCCACGTGCGTGGAGGTGTTTCTTATCTACACCGCTTTTACATCATTCCGCGCAAGTCTTCTCCACGTGCGTGGAGGTGTTTCTGCCATCAAGTTTGTCGATGAGACTTTCAAGGGGTCTTCTCCACGTGCGTGGAGGTGTTTCTCGCACACTTCGCTGCAGCGCTGTACGAGCTGGGTCTTCTCCACGTGCGTGGAGGTGTTTCCCCACAGCTCCAGCGGCTTGGGCTTGCGGCGGTGTCTTCTCCACGTGCGTGGAGGTGTTTCCATCACTATCAGCGCTGAACATCGCAACAAACAGTCTTCTCCACGTGCGTGGAGGTGTTTCCAGGGACGTGATCAGTCCGTGGCTGCTGCACTGGTCTTCTCCACGTGCGTGGAGGTGTTTCCCAATGCGGTTCTCTCTGCAGCGCGGATTTGCTGTCTTCTCCACGTGCGTGGAGGTGTTTCTGGCAAGGGCAATCGGGCGTCGACGAAAAAGCTGTCTTCTCCACGTGCGTGGAGGTGTTTCTATTTTACGCCGCCTTGTGCGTTATGCGATCCGGTCTTCTCCACGTGCGTGGAGGTGTTTCTATCGTATGACAGGATCACCGGCGGATTGCCGTGTCTTCTCCACGTGCGTGGAGGTGTTTCCATTGCGCGAGTGGGCCCAGCAGCACGGTATTGGTCTTCTCCACGTGCGTGGAGGTGTTTCCAGTTATTGTCTGCGTGAGCGATGAGAAGCAAGGTCTTCTCCACGTGCGTGGAGGTGTTTCTCACATTTGACTATCCTGGGGCCCCATCCTATCGTCTTCTCCACGTGCGTGGAGGTGTTTCCCCGGTGACCTGAAACCATGCCGGATTACCTGGGTCTTCTCCACGTGCGTGGAGGTGTTTCCGGATTACTCATATATTTTCCACCATACGTTCAGTCTTCTCCACGTGCGTGGAGGTGTTTCCGTATAACCTGCATTCTATCCCTTCCGGCGCGGGTCTTCTCCACGTGCGTGGAGGTGTTTCCTGGTGCCCGCGACCATTTCCGTTTTTCCGTTGGTCTTCTCCACGTGCGTGGAGGTGTTTCTAAATTGGCTTGCTATTTTTGGTGGCCGCCCTGGTCTTCTCCACGTGCGTGGAGGTGTTTCAGATGGGCGACCCGATCAAGCAGGCCGAACTGAGTCTTCTCCACGTGCGTGGAGGTGTTTCTAGCGCTGGGCACCCTGCCAAGGCGGAATCGCAGTCTTCTCCACGTGCGTGGAGGTGTTTCTAGGGGTAGTTCGTGCCGACCGCTCGCATAAGAGTCTTCTCCACGTGCGTGGAGGTGTTTCTGCCGCCTTCGCCTCTTTGCCGGCATTGGTGCGGTCTTCTCCACGTGCGTGGAGGTGTTTCTCGCCGTCGATTTGCGCGTCGGAAAGTGTAGCGGTCTTCTCCACGTGCGTGGAGGTGTTTCTATAGATTATTACGTTGTCCTAGAAACGTTTGGGTCTTCTCCACGTGCGTGGAGGTGTTTCCAAGGCTTTAAAAATAGACTTGACCTGCCAATCGTCTTCTCCACGTGCGTGGAGGTGTTTCCAGGCGGCACGCGACACCGAAGCCCGTCTAAAGGTCTTCTCCACGTGCGTGGAGGTGTTTCCAGGCCGGAAAAGCTGGATCTGGAACAGGTGGTGTCTTCTCCACGTGCGTGGAGGTGTTTCTTGTGGTTTGGTGGGATTCGTTGAAAAAGCCGAGTCTTCTCCACGTGCGTGGAGGTGTTTCTCAGCGACAGATTGCGCCGTCGCATGTAGGCGCGTCTTCTCCACGTGCGTGGAGGTGTTTCCCTTGCCCTGGCTAAGGATGGCGCTGGCAGCCTGTCTTCTCCACGTGCGTGGAGGTGTTTCCAGAATCTGCCGAAGCGGTCGCTTGAAAAGCCGGTCTTCTCCACGTGCGTGGAGGTGTTTCCCACTGCAGACCCGCGCTGGGGCGCTGGCGGAAGTCTTCTCCACGTGCGTGGAGGTGTTTCCGGCGCCTGATCCTGGATCGGCGTGGCCAGCGCGTCTTCTCCACGTGCGTGGAGGTGTTTCCGCTCCAGCACCATACGGCGAACGGACTGGATTGTCTTCTCCACGTGCGTGGAGGTGTTTCCCAGCCGTAGATGACCTTGTTGAATGCTTCGTAGTCTTCTCCACGTGCGTGGAGGTGTTTCTTTCGGGGATCCGACCGCGCGCACCATTCGCGAGTCTTTTCCATTCACATGGAGGCGCTTCTTTTCACGGGCGCACGGAACGAAACCGCCACACCTACAGATCCAGATTGCCCAGGTGCTAGCCATACATTTCTCGCCGCATTGGCTCAAACACCAGGGACAACCACCCCGTTATAACCCCCATCACCTCCATCCACGAATCACACCAGCCCACCTCCCTAACCTAACTCGTCTATTTTTCACCGCGAATCGCAAAAAATTCCCCGATTCTTTGCGTCGCCCCCGTCTCTATTAGTAACACCTGCAAATTTTTTGCGAGTGTTCTTACCGCAGTGTTCTGCACTGCATTTCCATAAACTGATCTGACGAGACAGGTATCAAACATGCAAAGAAATCTTGTATCTGCACAACTTGCGGCACAGGCGCTCACCGCGATTCACCAGGCGCTCCAAACCGTGGAAGAAAATCTTCCCTTCCTGATCGATCTGGCAGCGGAAGATCGTCGTGACTTGAGCGCGCTGGGTGATCGCACTTATACCTTCACGCAAAAGGCACTTCACATCGCCATCAACCATTCCGATATTCTGCCGCGCAATTTTGATGTGGAAGAATTCCGCCGCGACCTGCAGCTGTACGATGACCTCAAGCAGCTGTTGCGCCGGATTTCGCCGCTGGTGGACAAGATAGAAGACACCACGTTGCTGGCGGGCCACGACTCCTATCATCAGGCGCTGGCGGTGTACGGTTACGTCAAGGCGGCCGGCAAAGGGTTGGGCCTCGATGAGCTGGTGGCGGATATGAGGTCGAAGTTTGCCAAGGGCAAGCGCTCCGATCCCAAGACCGACTCCTGATGTTGCACGTTAGGTGCGTGGTGCAGCGGTTGCACTGCGCACTTCCCGCCGCTGTCGGCGCTCTGGGCATCATGGCAGGTGTCCGGAGCGCCTCATAACCCCGCTTCCAACGCCACTGATCCCGCCCAGGGCGCCTTCGAACCCGCTCCGAGCGCCATGTGTATCCGCTCCCAACACCATCGAACCCGTTCCCAGCGCCATGGGTAGCCGCTCCGGGCACCATCGATGCCGCTCTGAGCACCATCGATCCCGCTCTGAACGCCATGCATGGCGTAGTACCACGCCGCGCTCGCCGAAAATTTCACCATCGAAGCCGTTTCTGTCCCCAACTGCGCCAAATGGCGCCACGTAAAATGGCGCAGTAATAAGAACTGCGCCATAATCCATCATTCCCAGCCATCAATCGCGCCACCCGCCCATGTCGAACCAGACCGATCTGCTCAATACCCTGTCCCAGGCGCCTGCCGGCCTGACCCTGGCCCAGCTGCAGGCGCAGTTGCCGGATGTGCCCCGGCGCACGGCGCAGCGCTGGATCAGCCAGTTGATTGGGGCCGGCCAGATCACAGCCCTGGGCGCCGGCCGGGCGCGGCGTTATTTCCGGTTGCGGCCGCCGACCGTGGCCGAGCCAGCGGCAACCTACGACGCCTTTCCCGATTTCATCCCGCTGTCCCCCGACAGCCGCGATGTGCTGGCCTATGTGGATCAGCCGCTGGCGGCGCGCAAACCGGTGGGATACCAGGCGGAATTTCTGGCGCAGTATGTGCCCAACAAGACCGGGTATCTGAGCGTGACGTTGCGGCGTCAGTTGCATCGCATCGGGCAGACATCGCAGGTGGCTGCACCCGCCGGTACCTATAGCCGCGCCATCCTGAACCGGTTGCTGATTGATTTGTCCTGGGCGTCCAGTCAGTTGGAGGGCAACACCTATTCCCGCCTGGATACTGGCGAGCTGATCCAGCACGGCAGATCCGCGCAGGGCAAGGCCGCCATCGAAACCCAGATGATTCTGAATCACAAAACGGCGATTGAATTACTGGTGCAAAACATTGATGCGGTGGAATTCAATCGCTTCACCACGATGAATGTGCACGCTGCGCTGGCCGAAAACCTGCTGCCGAATCCTGCCGACGAAGGGCGCGTGCGGCAGCATGCGGTCGAGATTGGCAAGAGTGTCTATCGGCCGCTGTCGGTGCAGCAAGCGCTGGACGATCAGTTGGATCAGCTGCTGTTGAAAGCAAATCAGATTGCAGATCCGTTCGAGCAATCGTTTTTCATGCTGGTGCAATTGCCTTATCTGCAACCCTTTGCCGATATCAACAAGCGCACGTCGCGGTTGATGGCGAATCTGCCGCTGTTTCGCGCCAATCTGTGTCCGCTGACGTTCATTGGTGTACCTGAGCAGGCGTACAGCCGGGCGATGCTGGGCGTGTATGAAATGACGCGGGTGGAATTGCTGCGTGATGTATTTGTGTGGGCCTATGAGCGTTCGACGCAGGAGTATCTGGCGATCCGTCAGGCGCTGGCTGAACCCGATCCTGTGCGCCTGGCCTGGCGGGATCTGATCCGGCAAACCATCCACGCGGTGGTGACACAGCCAGAGGACGATGCGCTTGAGCTTGTGCATCGATGTGTGGCGCAGGCAGTGCCCGCTGCCGAACAGGAAAACGTGCGCGCGCTGATTCTGGAGGAACTAAGGCGCCTGCATGAAGGCGTGCTGGCGCGTTATGGTGTGCGTCCGTCGGAGTTTGAGCGGTGGAAGTCGGGCCAAACGTGAAAAAGGGAAATTCTCAAAGGAGGCTAACAGTGACGGACATATCAATATCTAGACTTCGCATGGTATCGGCGCATCATTTCATAGCGGGGAGGGAACCAGCATGAGCAAACGAACAGACTCAGTTGCTATGGCTAATCCGGCACTGCTGGGTGACATTCGCCATTTGATTGAGCACAGCCAGCGACGGTTGGCCAGTACTGCCAACAGCGAGCTCACTCTTCTTTACTGGAGTATTGGGCAACGTATCCGCGTCGATATCCTTCAGAATGATCGTGCAGCCTATGGCGAACAGATTGTGTCGACATTGTCGGCACAATTGCAGGTGGACTATGGCCGTGGCTTTTCGGCCAAGAACTTGCGCCACATGTTGCGTTTTGCGGAAGCGTTTTCCGATATTCAAATTGTCTCGACACTGTCTAGACAATTGTCTTGGAGCCATTTTTTAGAGTTGATTTACCTGAAAGATCCGCTTCAGCGTGACTTCTATGCCCAGATGAGTGCTCAGGAAGGCTGGAGTGTGCGGGCTTTGCGTGAGCGCAAAGATTCCATGCTGTTCGAGCGTACGGCCTTGTCAAAGCAGCCGGAACATCTGCTTGCCCAAGAGCTGGCAAGCTTGCGCCAGTCTGGCGATCTCAACCCCGCATTGGTGCTAAAAGACCCCTATATTCTTGATTTCCTTGGTCTCAATGATCGCTATCTGGAGCGGGACTTGGAAGATGCCATCTTGCGCGAACTTGAGCAGTTTCTACTGGAATTGGGCGCCGGATTTAGTTTTATTGCGCGGCAAAAGCGCATTCAGATCGACAATGATGATTTCTACATCGACTTGCTTTTCTATAACCGTCGCCTTAGGCGCTTGGTGGTTATCGACCTCAAGCTCGGCGACTTCAAGCCTGGGTACAAAGGACAAATGGAGCTCTACTTGCGTTGGCTGGCTAAACACGAGCAGGAAACGGGAGAAGCCCCACCACTAGGCATCATTCTGTGCAGTGGAAAAAAGCAGGAACAGATTGAGTTGCTGGAGCTGGATGCCAGCGGCATTCACGTTGCGGAATATCTTACGGTGTTGCCGCCCAAAGATGTTTTGCAAGCCAAGCTACACGAGGCGATTGTGGTCTCTCGTGCGCGGTTGGAGCAGCGTGGCGGGGAGGATGCTCCCACTCACCCACCCACCACAAAATAAACCGCCGTTCCCGCCACATATCCCATCAGCGCCAGTCCGCTCACGTTCTTCAGATACCAGAAGAAGTTGATGCGCTCCATGCCCATGGCGGCGACCCCGGCGGCGGAGCCGATGATCAGGCAGCTGCCACCGGTGCCGGCGGCAAAGGCCAGGAATTCCCACATGGTGTGATCGGTGGGATAGGTGTTGAGGCTGTACATGCCCATGGCGGCGGCCACCAGCGGCACGTTGTCCACTACCGACGACAGCAGGCCGATCAGGAACACGATGATGTTGATGTCGCCCACCTGCTTGTCGAGTCCACTGGCCACCATGTGCAGGATGCCGGTGGCTTCGAGCGATGCCACTGCCACCAGGATGCCAAGGAAGAACAGCACGCTGGGGGTGTCGATGCGCTTCAGTACTTTCAGGATGTGCAGGCCGGAATCGATGGCTTGATCGCGATCGTCGTGCATCAGTTCGCTGATGATCCACAGCACCGACAGGCTCAGCAGCATGCCCATGAACGGTGGCAGATGGGTGAAGGTTTTGAACACCGGCACGAACAGTAGGCCCAGCATGCCCACTGCGAAAATGATGTTGCGCTGACGCGCGGTGACACTGGGTTCTTCGGCCATGCTGGCGTCGGTGGGCGGTGTGACGCGGGCACCTTTCAGGCGCCAGCTCAGGTACAGCAGCGGCACTACCAGACACACGATCGACGGCAGGAATACCGACTGGATGATGTTGACGGTGGTGATCTGGCCGCCGATCCACAGCATGGTGGTGGTGACGTCACCAATGGGCGACCACGCGCCGCCGGCGTTGGCCGCAATCACGATCACGCTGGCAAAAAACCAGCGCTCCTGACTGGTGCCGATCAGCTTGCGCACCAGTGAAATCATGACGATGGTGGTAGTGAGGTTGTCGAGCGCGGCGGACAGGAAAAAAGCGATAGTGCTGATCATCCACAGCAGTGCCACGGTGTTCTGCGAACGGATGCGGCGGGTGATGATGGTGAAGCCACCATAGGCGTCCACCAGCTCCACAATGGTCATTGCCCCCAGCAGAAAGAACAGGATGCTGGAGATTTCCCCCAAAAAGTGCAGCAGCTGGTGATGGCCCACCCAGTTCAGCAGTAACTCGTCCTGGCTTTTGCCGCTCATCTGTTGCAGGAACCAGTCCGGAATGGTGGCCACATCCACCAGCGTGTGGGCGTTGAGGATGTACAACGTCCAGCACAGTACGCCGGTGAGGATGGCCGAGGCTGTCTTGTCGATCTTGATGTTGTGCTCGGTGGCGATGGCCAGATAACCCAGAACAAAAACGACACTGATGGCGATAAGGGCGGCGGACATGGAGGGGTTCCCGAAAGCGGCGTGACGGAAAGTGGTTGATGGGGCGCATTGTGATAAGTGTAGACCGGGCCAGCGCTGATCTGGAGCAAATCCCCAACAAAATCTGGAGAAGCTACATAGGGCGAAAGAGGTAGTCGGTGCGCCCTCAGCGCCGCCAGAACGCCGGGTGGAACAGGGCAAGCAGAGTGAAAAACTCCAGTCGCCCCAGGATCATGGTGAGGCTCAGAATCCAGGTGCCGATATCGCTGACCGGAATGAAGTTGCTCGACAGGGCGCCAAACGCCGGGCCGTTAACGTTGATGCAGGCGGACACTGCCGACAGGGCCGACAGAAAATCCAGCCCCGTCATCATCAGCAGCAGGGTGAGGATGATGGTGAGGGTAGCGGCAATGAACATGTAACCCTTTACCGAATCCATGACATCCCGGGTCACCGGGCGGCGGTTGAACTTGAGGGTGAACACGCCACGGGGATGAATCAGGTATTTGATTTCCTGCAGGATCGCTTTGATGGTGAGGGCGTTGCGTACCACCTTGTTGCCACCGGCGGTGGAGCCGGCGCAGCCACCGATGTAGGCCAGGATGATCAGCATCAATGCGGTGGCGATAGGCCATTGGGTGTAGTCGGTAGAGACAAATCCTGTGCTGGTGATGAATGAAATCACCTGGAAGATCACATAGCGCAGGCTGGTGTCGATGCCCTGGTAAGCGCCCGCCAGCCACAGCCCCGCACCGATCAGCAGGCTGGCGCCGGCCACGATCAGCAGGAACCAGCGTGTTTCTTCGTCGCGCCAGTACTGGCGGGGATTGCGGCCGCTGAACACGATGAAGTGCAGGCCGAAGTTGATGGCGCCCAGCAGCATGAAGACGTTGGCCACCCATTCAATGGCCACGCTGTCGAAGTAGCCCATGCTGGCATCCTTGGTGGAAAAGCCGCCGGTGGAGACAGTGGTGAAGCTGTGGGCGATGGCCTCGTAGATATCCATGCCCGCCAGCCAGTAGCTCAGAATGCAGGCCAGGGTGAGCACCAGATACACGTACCACAGGTAGCGGGCGGTGTGGGAAATGCGCGGCGCCAGCTTTTCGCCTTTCACCGGGCCAGGGGTTTCCGCCTTGTACAGGCGCATGCCGCCGATGTTGAGCATGGGCATGATCGCCACCACCAGAATGATGACCCCCAGGCCGCCCATCCATTGCAGGAACTGGCGGTACAGCAGCAGGGACTTGGGCATGGCGTCGAGCCCTGTCATCACCGTGGCGCCGGTGGTGGTGATGCCCGAGACGGCCTCGAAGGTGGCATCGGTGAACGACAGATCGTTGATCAGCATGAAGGGCAGCCCGCCGAGCAATCCCATCAGTGTCCAGGTGAGTGCCACGAACAGCAGGGATTCGCGGGCGCCGATGTTGCCGATGGTGCCGGGAATGCCGAACAGGCCCAGGGTGCCGGCCACCAGCGCAGCCGCCGCCAGTTCGAAAAAGGCCAGATGGACGTTGTCATCGAACAGGAACGCCGACAGCAGCCCGAACAGCAGAAACACCGCACCCAGTACCAGGACAGGAATGCTCAGCAGATACAGGGAACGCAGCCGGTTCATCAAGGCGGGATCAAGGCAGGAGAAGTTAGGGCTATGGTAGAGCCAGGAAATATCCTGTCAATGCCACTATTCACCACAATCCCTTCACGGCAACTTCGCTATCATGTTGAAGACTGATGCTGACGCAAGGAGCGTACTGTGAAACGCCTTTACCTGTTGCTGATTATGTTGTGCCTGCTGACTGCCTGCAGTGACGATGCGCCGACCGCCGCTGCGGGCGCGCCGGGCAAGTCCGCGCCGGTGGAATCCCTGGAAACCCTGGCTGAGCGTTACCGCGATACGCCGCTGACGGTGCTGGACATTGCCGAGCGCGAGTGGAAGGGCAAGAACGCCATTGCCGTGACGCTGTCGGCACCGCTCGATCCCAAGAGCAACCTGCAACCCTATCTGGAAGTGAATCAGGTGCAGGGTGGCAATGTGGAAGGCGCGTGGATTCTGTCGGACGACAAGCGCGTGCTGTTCTTCCCTGCCACCGAACCGCGCACCCAGTACGAAGTGGTGGTGCGCGATGGCCTGCCGGCGCTGACGGGCAAGACCCTGCAGCAGCGTGTCACCCAGACACTCACCACCCGCGACGTGCGTCCGGCGGTGAGTTTTGCCAGCCAGGGCACGGTGCTGCCCGCCAGACTCAGCAATGGTATTCCTGTCACCGTGGTGAATGTGGATGAGGTGAACATCGATTTCCACCGGCTCAAGGACGAGAGCATCGGTGCCTTTCTGCAGACCCTGAATGACAGCTACAACCATCAGTTCTACCGTTACGATCAGCTCAAACAGTGGGGTGCGCTGGTGTACAGCGGCCGCTTTGCACTGAATCCCCCCGCCAATACGGTGCAGAAGAAGGCCATCGCCGTGGAAGATATCGAGGCACTGCAGCAGCCTGGCCTGTATCTGGCGGTGCTGGATGAAGCCGGCAGTTATGACTATCGCCGCGCCACCACCTATTTTGTGGTGACGGACATCGGCCTGCAGGCGCGGGTGTACCCGGATTCGCTGCTGGTGATGACGCAGTCCCTGGCCAGTGGCAAGTCGCTGTCCGGTGTGTCGGTGTCCGTGCTGGATGGCCAGGGCACTGTGCTGCAGGAGCGCAAGAGCGGGCCGGAAGGCGACGCCCGTTTCGATCTGACCGCCAAGGGCGGCAAATATATTCTGGCCCGTAATGGCAACCAGATGGCGCTGCTGGAACTCACCGGCGCAGCGCTGGATTTGTCGGAATTCGAACTGGGCCAGCGTCCGCAGCTGCCGCAGGAGGCGTTCGTCTACACGCCCCGTGATCTGTATCGCCCCGGTGAAGTGGTGGACTTCAGCGTGCTGCTGCGCAGTGGCGATGGCTATCTGGAAAAATCCCAGACTTTGAATATTTCCGTGCATCAGCCCGATGGCCAGCAGGTGCAGCAGGCCATGCTCAGTGCGCAGCAGATGGGTTACTACTATTACCGGTTTGCGATTCCTGCGTCGGCCGCCACCGGCAACTGGCGTTTCGATGTCACCAATCTGGCGGGCGGCACGGCGAGCTATCCGTTCAAGGTGGAAGAATTTCTGCCGGAGCGGATGGCGCTCACCTTCAACAATGGCAAGCAGGAGCCGCTGCGTTTTGCTGCCGACGAGGCGGTGCAGATTCCGCTGAACGGCATGTACCTGTATGGCGCGCCGGCGGCGGGCAACCGGCTGGGCGCCAGTGTGCAGGTGAGTTTGCTGCGGCAACCGTTGGCGCAATTCAAGGGCTATCTGTTCGGCAACGAACTGGAGGCGGAAGCCAATCAGAAATTTGATCTGGCAGATCAGTTTCTGGATCAGCAGGGCAATCTGCTGGTGAATATCGATTCGCGCTGGGCCAATGTGCGTTCACCGCTGCAGGTGCAGTTGCTGTCCAGTCTGTATGAAAGCGGTGGTCGCCCGGTGGTGCGTGCCTATCGCGCGCAGGTGTGGCCCGGTGAACGTCAGCTGGGTGTGCGGCCGTCGTTCGGCGACAAAAACCCCGATGCCAATTCCGTGGTGGAGTTCGATCTGATTCACGTGGATCGCGCGGGCAAGCTGCAGGCGCTGGCGGATGTGCAGGTGAATCTGGTGCGCGAGGATCGCCAGTATTACTGGGTGTACGACGATCAGCAGGGCTGGCATTACGAGTTCACCGAAAAGGAATACGTGGAACGTTCGCAGAATCTGGCGCTGAAAAACCAGATCGGCAACAAGGTGTCGTTCAACGTGGACTGGGGCCGCTACCGCCTGGAAGTGAAAGATCCGCACACCGGCACCGTGACCACCGTGCGTTTCCACGCGGGAGAAGACTGGTATGCCTGGTGGCAGGAAAGCCAGAAAGCCGGCAAATCCATTCGCCCGGATGCGGTGACACTGGCGCTGGACAAGGGCGGTTATGCCGGCGGTGATGTGGCGCAGCTGCGCATCAACAGCCCCCATGCCGGCGAAGCCGTGGTGCTGGTGGAGGCAGACAAGGTGTTGTGGCTGAAACGCATCAGCCTGAGCGATACCCAGGGCACCGTGGAAATTCCGGTGGCCGACGAGTGGAATCGCCATGACACCTATGTGTCGGTGGTGGTGTTGCGCCCGGCGAGTCGCAGCGAGCAGGTGACGCCCAATCGCGCCTTTGGCCTGGTGCATCTGCCGCTGGATCGTGCCGAGCGCAAACTGCAGCTGGCCTTGAACGCGCCGGACAAAACCTTGCCGCAAAAAGATCTGCGCACCGAACTGCAGGTGACCGACAGCAGCGGCCAGCCGTTTGCCAATGGTTTTGTCACCTTGGCGGCGGTGGATGTGGGCGTGCTCAATATCACCGATTTCAAAACCCCTGATCCCTTCGACGGCTTTTTTGGTCGCCGCCGTTACAGCGTGGACAGCCGGGATTTTTACGGCCGCATCATCGAGCTGAATGAATTTGAAAAAGCCCGCATCCGTTTTGGTGGTGATGCGGATCTGGCCCGTGGTGGCAAGGAACCGCAGTCCGATGTGCAGATCCTGTCCCTGTTCCAGAAACCGGTGCAGCTGGATGCGCAGGGCAAGGCGATGATCGATCTGCCGCTGCCGGATTTCAACGGCAAGGTGCGGCTGATGGCGCTGGCGTTCGGTGAATCCCGTTTCGGCCATGCCGAGCATGAAACCACGATCGCCGCACCGCTGGTGACACAGCTGGGTGTGCCACGTTTTATTGCGCTGGGTGACAGCGCCCGCGCGGTGCTGGATGTGCACAACCTCAGCGGCGCCGCACAGGAATTGCAGGTGGAGATCACCACGCGCGCCGGCCTGAAGGAAAAATCCGTGCAGCAGACAGTGACGCTGGCGCAGGATGCCAAAACCACGCTGCCGTTCACGCTGGAAAGCGCCAGTCTGCAGCAGGGTGTGATTCAGGTGCGCATCCGTGGTGAAGGATTCGATCCGCTGCAGAAGGAATGGAAGATCGGCGTACGCCCGGCCTATCCGGCCACGGTGCGGGAATTCAATGTGGTGATGGAGCCCGGTGCCGAGGCCAGCGTTCCTGCAGATTTGTTCGCGGGCTTGCATCAGGCCAGCACCGAACTGCGCATGGGATTTGGCAACCGCGCCAACCTGAATCTGCCGGTGCATATCCGTGATCTGCTGCACTATCCCTATGGCTGCCTGGAGCAGACCAGCAGCGGCGCTTATCCCTACGCGCTGGCCAGCGAGCAGAATCAGGCCCGCTTCCAGATGACGCCGGTCACCGCGCAGCAACGGGCGGAACGCATCGACGCCGCCTTCACCCGCATTGCCGGCCTGCAACTGGCGAGCGGCGGTTTTGGTTTGTGGGACGACCAGTCTGCCGAGGAGCACTGGCTGACCGTGTACGTGGCGGATTTCATGTTGAATGTGCAGGAGCAGGGTTTTGCCGTGCCCCCGTCCATGCTGGAGCGCACGCTCAATCGTCTGGGCGAGTACGTGAATCGCAGTGGCAGTTTGTTCGAGCAGCGCTACACCGACGACATGGATCACTACCGCTTTGCCTACAAGGCTTACGCGGGTTATGTGCTGAGTCGCTTGAACAAGGCATCGCTGGCGTCGCTGCGCACGCTGCATGATCGTGAGCGTCAGCACGCGGAATCCGGTTTGCCGCTGCTGCATCTGGCGATTGCGTTGCAGGCATCCGGCGATCAGGCCCGCGCCGACGTGGCGCTGAAAGAAGCACTGATCAAGCTGCGCAAGCAGAAAGGCTATCTGGCGGATTACGGCAGTCCGATTCGCGATCAGGCCATGATGATCTATCTGCTGCTGAAACATCAGCTGCACACCGAGCACGCCATGGCGATGAGTTTCGAACTGGCGAACGCGCTGAAGGATCACCACTGGCTCAGCACCCAGGAACGCAACGCGCTGTTCATGGCGGGCGTGCTGCTGGAAACCACCAGCAGCGAGCAATGGATGGCGAAATTCCGCGTGGGTGACAGTGAAGACAATCTGGCGCAGACAGGCATGGCCTATCGCAAGCTGGAAGGCGCCGCGCTGCAGCAGACGCTGCGGGTGAGCAACACCGGCAATGGCCGCCTGTATGTGTCGGCGCAGGTGTCCGGCTATCCGCTGCAAGCGCCGGCGCCGCTCACCGACGATTATCAGATCCGGCGCCAGTATTTCGATGCCAGTGGCAAACCGCTGTCGATCAAACAGGTGCGTACCGGCGATCTGGTGATCGTGCATCTGGAAGTCGGTTCGGCGGACACGGCGCCGGATTCCCTGGTGATTGATTTCATTCCTGCCGGTTTCGAGCTGGAAAACCAGAACCTGGAGCACGCAGTGAAACTGGATGATTTCCGCGTCGATGGCAAGACTGTGAAGGATCTGCAGCAGTCCACCAAGGTGATGCATCAGGAATACCGTGACGATCGCTTTGTGGCGGCGCTGGATATGCGGTACGGTCAGTCCCATCTGTTCTATCTGATGCGGGCGGTGACGCCGGGGGATTTTGTGGTGCCGCCGCCGTATGTAGAAGACATGTACCGCGCAGCGCGTCGTGGTATCGGCAGCGCGGAACCCACCAGCCGTGTGTTGCCGCGCTGAGGAGCAAATGCCATGTCGTGGCTGACGGATGCGCGCGGACGCAGGCGATTGAAAATCGGGGCGATCACCGTGGCGCTGGTGTGCGCGCTGCTGTGGAGCCTGGATCGCCTGTTCCCGGTGCGGTTGCCATCCGACGCGGAACTGTTCGCGCGGGTGGTGACCGACAGCGATGGCCGGCCACTGCGGGCGTTTCCCGATGGCAATGGTGTGTGGCGTTATCCGATCACACTGGATGAAGTGTCGCCGCTCTACATCGAAGCACTGATCAACTACGAGGATCGCGCCTTCTGGTATCACCCCGGTTTTGATCCACTGGCGTTCGGGCGCGCACTGGCACAGGCGGTGTTCAACGGCCATGTGGTGAGTGGCGGTTCCACCCTCACCATGCAGGTGGCGCGGCTGCTGCATCCCCACGCGCGCACGCTGCCGGGCAAACTGTATCAGGTGGCGCGGGCGCTGCAACTGGAATGGCATCTGAGCAAGCGCGAGATTCTGCAGCTGTATCTGAATGTCGCGCCGTTCGGCGGCACGGTGGAAGGCGTGCAGGCGGCGGCCTATGCCTATCTGGACAAACCGGCCAGCGCGCTCACCCATGGCGAAGCAGCGTTGCTGGCCGTGCTGCCGCAATCACCCACGCGCATTCGCCCGGATCGCAATCCCGAGCGGGCACAGGTGGCGCGGGACAAAGTGCTCAAACGCATGGCGAAGCTGGGGGTGTGGGATCAGCGCACGGTGGACGATGCCATGCAGGAAACGGTTTATGCGAGCGCGCTGCGTCCGCCCCAAGCGGCGCCCCTGCTGGCGGCAACACTGGTGCAGCGCCATCGCGACAGCGCGGTGATTCGCAGCACCATCGACGGCGACCTACAGCGCAATCTGGAAGATTACATCGGCCGCTACCGCGCACGTTTGCCACTGCACAGTTCCATGGCCGTGCTGGTGGTGGACAATCGCGATCTGTCGGTGCGCGCCTACATTGGCGCGGTGGATTTCGGCAATCAGCAACGCTTCGGCTATCTGGACATGGTGCAGGCGCAACGCTCACCCGGTTCTACCCTGAAACCTTTTTTGTATGCGATGGCGCTGGAAGAAGGTCTGATTCATTCCGAATCCCTGCTCAGCGACGTGCCGCGCAGTGGCAGTGATTACCGGCCGGGAAATTTCTCCGGTGGTTTCAGTGGGCCGGTGGCGGTGTCTGATGCGCTGCAGCGTTCGCTCAACGTGCCGGCGGTGGGTCTGCTGGAACATATTGGCGCCCAACGTTTTGCCGGCCGGCTGGCGCAGGGTGGTTTGCCGCTCACGCTGCCGGGCGACAAGCCGCCGGGGCTGGCGATCATTCTGGGCGGCGCCGGTGTGACGCTGGACAATCTGGTGAGTGCGTACAGTGCACTGGCGCGCAACGGTCTGGCGGGTAAGCTGCGGTATCGCAGCGAAGATCCCCTGCAGGAACGTTACCTGCTGGAACCGGGCGCTGCCTGGATCACCTGGCAGATGTTGCAGGCTACGCCGAGGCCCGATCGTCTGCGCACACTGCAGCAGGTGCGGGATCGCGCTGCCATCGCGTGGAAGACCGGTACCAGTTATGGTTTTCGCGATGCGTGGTCGGTGGGTGTGAGCAAGCATTTCACCGTGGGCGTGTGGGTGGGGCGGCCCGATGGTACGCCCATGCCCGGTCATTACGGTGGCGAAACGGCGGCGCCGCTGATGTTCGATATTTTTCAGCAACTGAATGATCGCGGCGGCGAACCACCGCAACCGGCCCATGTCGCGCAGGCGGTGATCTGCTGGCCTTTGGGAACGGCGGTGGAGCGCAACGCGCCGCGTCACTGCGAGCAGCAGCGCACCGCCTGGGTGTTGAATGACACCATTCCACCCACGCTCGACAGCGGCCGCAATCCGCTGCCCTTGTGGGTG
>JAGUVW010000051.1 GCA_020062665.1 Pseudomonadales bacterium | reverse complement strand
CGGCCGCATCAGCGCCGGGCACTTCCAGTAAACTCAGATCCAGCGTATCGAGTTCGCGGCGGACCTTGTGCAGACGCGCCATGTCGCGGCCCGCGATGGCCCAGCGGATCAGGCCTTTTTTTCCATACTGTTCATGCAGATAGCGGGCGGCCTGACGGCCGGTGAAACCCGTGGCTCCCCACAAAACGATGTCAAACGGGCGTGTGTCCTGAGCGGTCATTTCGAGCAATCCCCGGTGTCTGTTTCGCTGTTGTCGGACTTCTTCTGCGGGTATACACTGTATACGATTCGGATTCATTTCCACAAGAAGAACAACACTCGCAAGCTACCAGGAGGCCAGCCATGACGCAGGCACTGACACTTCCACCGGGCCCCACGGAATCCCGATTCAAGCAGGCCATGAAAATGGGCACCGGCATTTATGGCTACCTGTCGGAGTGCCACCAGAAATTCGGTGATGCGTTCACGTTACGTTTCCCCGGCATGGATCCACTGGTGTGGGTGGCGAGCCCGGAAATGGCGCGGGATTTTTTCAATCTCAAACCCGAGCAGATCGACCAGCGCCAGCTGATGATTCCCATCGACATCGGCGACAACCAGACCGGCTTTCTCAACGGCAAGGAACACCAGGATTCGCGCAAGGTGATGATTCCGCCGCTGGTGGCCAAGCGCCTGCAGGATCGCGCCGAAGTGATGCACGAAATCACCACCAAATATATCAATGCGATGAAGCCCGGCCAGGAATATGACATGCCGCGCCTGATCGGTGACATCACGCTGGATATCGCCTGCTTCACGCTGCTGGGTTTGAAGGATGGTGAAAAGCAGCAGCGTTACCGTGATCTGATGCTGCGCTGGATTCAGGCCTCCACCAACGACATGATGTTCTTGCTGGGGAATGTTTTCGGCGCACCACGTTTTCGCGGCATGCTCAATCGCGCCTATCTGAAGAAAACGGCGAAAGGCGATTTCGGCCACGGCAAGAAAGGCATTCTGCCCTGGAGCCATTCGGTGGAACTGAAGGCACAGCTGGCGGACATGATGCGGCAGGAAGTGCGCGAGATTCGCGCCAGCGGCGATACCAGTCGCACCGACCTGATTTCCACGCTGTCTCGCAGCACCTATGACGACGGCACACCGCTGCCGGAAGAACGCATCATTTCCGAAAGCATGGGCATGCTGGTGGGTGGCCACGAAACCAGTGCGGCCACCGGTGCCTGGTTCATGCTGTGGCTGCTCAAGCGCCCGGACGTGCTGAAAAAAATGCGTGATGAAGTGCTGCAGTGCATCGCCCAGGAAGGCAAGTTCGATCCGCTGAAAATCATTGAGCTTCCCTATCTGAATGCGTGTCTGAATGAATCCCAGCGTCTGACGCCGTCAGCCGTTGGCACCATGCGCCATCTGATCGTGGACTGCAAGATCGGTTCGATCACGCTGCCGGCGGGCACCAACGTGCTGGCAGGCGCGTATCTGATTCATCATCGCAAGGATATCTGGGGTGATGACGTGGAGGAATTCCGTCCCGAGCGCTGGCTGGAAGGCGCCAAGCCCGGCCCGTTCGAATTTTTCCCCTTCGGCGGCGGTCGGCGTGCCTGTATCGGCTCCAATCAGGCCAAGCAGCAGTTGCGGATCATTTTTGCGGAATTTGCGCGGCGGGTGGAATTCTCGTCGAAATATTCCAACAACGATGTGTGGCCGGGCCAGCGTCAGGTGAGTGGCCAGACCGAGCCGGAAGGCGGTGTTCCCGTGACGGTGGTAAAAGTACACCCCGAAACGGTGGGCTATCCGCAGGCATCGTTGGCGCAAACTGCGTAACGGGGGAGTGAGGGCGCAGGGAAGCGCCATCCATCCCCGTCGTGAATTTTTATGCTTGCCATTCCACCCGGTTGCGGCCGTTTTCCTTGGCGCGATACAGCAGCGCATCCACCTGCTTGAGCAGGGATTCGGTGGAATCCTCCGGGCCGGGTTTCAGACTCACCACACCAATGCTCGCAGTGATGCTGACTTCCACTGTGCCGTCGGCAATGACATTCTCGCTCAGGCGTTGACAGATCGCGGTGGCGATGTGGCGCGCGCCCTCGGCGTGGGTGTTGGGCAGCAGCACAGCAAATTCCTCGCCGCCGTAGCGTGCGGCCACGTCCGGCGGGCGGCGAATCTGCGAACGGATGACCTGCGCCGCCTGTACCAGACAAACGTCGCCGAACGGATGACCGTAGCGATCGTTGATCTGCTTGAAGTGATCAATGTCCAACAGCAGCAGTGACAGCGGTGTTTTCTCGCGGAACGCGCACTTGAATTCCAGTTCGAACGCATCGTTGAAATGACGACGGTTGCGCAGGCCGGTCAGTGCGTCGGTGTTGCTGGCTTCCTGCAGCTGCGCGTTGGCCAGTTCCAGCGCCTCGGTGCGCTCCCGCACCATGCGATCCAGATTGTCGTTGGTCTGTTGTTGCGACGCGATCAATTCGGCCTGGGCGTCTTCGCGCAGCTGGCGATCCATGTTCATGCGATAGGACAGCGCAAAGGAAAACAGCAGCGTCATGGCAACTATACCGGCGTAGACTGCGCTGTCGGTGACCCAGTTATTGGGAAGTAGAGCCACTTTTTCCAGCAGGGTGATGCCAATGCCAGAGGCGGCGGCCAGCACGGCCAGCAGGATATAGCGTGCCGGCGGATAGCCATCCAGAAAACGGCTGATATGGGCCAGCAGATTCACGATGACGCTCGCCATAGTCAGCAGCACCATGATCCGAATCAGCAGTGCATAGGGCAACAGGAACGTGAGCACCGCCATCAGGATGGCTGCATACACGATTATTCGCAGCGCCCGTGCCAGGCGTGGGCGGATTGCCTGCATCTGCAGCACTTCGAGGGTGAACAGGCTGGCGAAAGTGCCGCAGCCTGACATCATCAACAGCAGGATCTTGTCATTGATCAACAGGCCGAGATCACCCAGAAACACCGATGGCAATCCCTGTAGCGACATGAAAGTACCCGTCAGGCAGAAGTTGAGCAGCGCGTAATACAGGAACGCACTTTCCCGCACCGACAGAAATATCAGCAGGTGATACAGACCGATCGACAGCACCAGGCCATACAGCAGGCCGAAGTAGGTCGAACGCACGTGATCCTGTTCCGCAAACGTCTGCTTTTCCCAGAGCGTCAGTGGAATCTGTATGGCGGAGGTGGATTGCACGCGCAGCAGCAGGTGCACATTGTCTTGCGCGGCAATCTGCAGTGGCACCAGAACGTGGGAATGTCGCACCGGGCGTGAGGAGTAGGGCAGGGTGTCCCCCACGGCATAGTGTTGCGGTGGTGCGTGATTCGACTGCAAGGTGAAATCGATACGATCCAGAAAAGGAAAGCGGCTTTCGATCATCAGATCGATGGGCTGGTTGCCGGTGTTGTGGATAGCAAACCGAATCCAGTAAACCGCAGTCGAAAACCCGAAATTCAGCGCGGTGACCGTGGACACCTGCCAGTCCGGGTGCTGGGCCACGCTGTCGGCTGTTAACTTTCCGTCGGAATCCACCAGAAATTCCACGCCCAGTCCGATCTGCTGGTGCGTGAAGTTGTCGTCCACTGCTATCGACAGCGCCCGCACGTTGCCGCACATGATCAGGAGCAAAACCAGAAATGACAGACGCAGCAGGGACATGAGGATGAACGGTCGCGATCTGGGGTGGCTGTTCTGTTCAGTGTAGACGAGTCGTGGCGGGCCGACAGTTTCGGCGCGCGCCCCTCAAAACGGCGCCATAAAACTGAACTCCAGCAGAAACGCCTCGGCGCTGCTCTTGAAGTCGGTGCCCGCGTACGGGTTGTAGATGAAATTGTTCCAGTCATTGGTGCTGTTGGCGTTGGTGCTGGCGTTGGCGGGTACGTCCGCTTTTGCGCGCATGTAGCCAATCGCCATTTCCATGATGCGGCCCTTGCCCATGCGGTATTCGAAGCCGGCGCCGAACAGATCGGCGTCGCCGAGGGGCAGCAGCACGTCCTGCTTGTCGGTGGGAATTGAACTTTTGCGGGGCTCGTAGCCAAAGCGCAGTGCCAGATACGGGCGATACTGGTATTCCACGCCCAGCGCCCAGTTCCAGATGCTTTTGTATTCGCGTGGAAACGTCACGCTGTCGGGTGTGGCGTATGGCGAGACGTTGCTGGCCAGTTTGGTGAAATCCAGATCCTTGTCGAATTCGATGGTGAGGCCTTCCCACGCGGCCCAGTCGGTCCACTTCAGATCGAAGTTGACTTTCCACTGCTGAGTGACCTGTACGCTGATGCCGGTGGCAAAGTGCATGGGGCTGATGATGTCGAGCTTGGCCTTGCCTCGTTCCATGCCGCCTTCTTCCACCAGACCGGTGGGAAAGGGCAGTAGCGCCTGCAGCACGGCGCCCACATCCGATTGGTACACGCCGCCAAAGAAATTCATCCACTCGTCGCCGTAATCCACCATGTAGGTGCCGTCGAGATGGGCGGTGCTTTCCGGGTGCAGCACAAAGCCCCAGGTGAACCAGCGGGTTGGTTGCCACAACGCGCCGATGCTGTAGCCGGTCACCAGGGCGGTTTCGGCGTCGAAGGTCAGGTAGGCGGCGTCGGTGTACGGCCCCATGCGTTCGATATCCTGCTGCAGGCCGCAGAAATTCAGTGGCGGACTGGGATCACCCGGCGCCGGGCACAGATCCTGCTGCTGCAGTTGCCGGGTCAGCAGTTCGCCGAACGCCAGCGCAAAATTGGGCACGCGAATGCGGGTGGCGGCGGTGGCGCCCTGCCAGGAAAAATTGATGCCGGCACCCAGCGCCAAGGTATCCGTGAGCTGCACGCCGATGGTGGGGGAAAAATAGGTGATCTTGGCCAGCGACAGCGCTTCGCCCATGAAGGTGGCGGGATCGTTTTCATCGCGCAGGTAGCCGGCAGCCATGGGCGCGTACACTGCGGTGGCAAAGGTGAAGCGGGAGTCAGGCGCCTGATAGGATGCGCCGCCCAGCGGGATGATCAACACCGGCAGCGGCCATTCGGTGATGCCTTCCTTGAACGGAATGCGCAGGCCGATGGTGGAGGTGGCGCTGGTGGTGTGGGCGACTTCGTCGACATAGCCGAAGTCGTCGATCATCTGCTGGGTCTTGGCGTCGTGGCCACCGAATTCCACCTCGAAGCCCATGGACGCCGCCAGCACCTTGAGGTTGTACTGGCGCCCTTCCAGCTTCGCCAGCCCGGCGGGGTTGTAGTGGATCGAGTCGATGCCGGGCGGATCGGCGGTGACCGCATTGCCCAGGGACAGCGCCTTGGCGTTGCCCATGGTGAGGTTCTCGACGATGGCGGCGGGGCTGGTGGCGGGAAGCAGAGCGGCCCCCAGCAGTAGCAACAGTCTGGCGTGCAGCGGCCGATGTCTCCCCTGAACCTTCATCGGGAATCCCCCCAAAAACTTCTGTTTTTATTGTCTTTTTTGCTGGATGACGGAGCCTGCCCGTGCGCTCGCCGTGGCGAGTACCGCATGGTCACCCCATGAGCAGCAGGGTAATCCGCCCGCCTTACTTTGTAAATAGACTTTACTATGTGGCGGCGCGACAGAGTGGGGAAAGGGTGGTGCCCTGCCGTATACTCGCGGGCGGCGATGTGAGCGAGCGCGGGCGCAGTCCATGAAGATCCTCTGCAGTATCACCTTTCACGGTTATGGCCATCTGTCCCAGATGGCGCCGGTTATTTACGGACTGGGCAGGCGGCGTGACGATATCGAATGGACGCTGCAGTGTGCGGCGCCGCGGGCGCTGTTGCAGAAGTGGTTCGCCATGCCGTTCGACCATGTGCCGATCGCGCTGGACGATGGTGTCGCCATGCACAACGCCATGCAGGTGGACGTGGCTGCCACCTACCGACGCTTCGCGGAACAGCATGCCGCGCGAGATGAACAGCTGGCGCAGGCGAGGGCTCTGCTGCAGCAGGTGCAGCCGGATCTGGTGATCACCGACATCAGCCATCTGCTGTCCCGCGCTGCTGCCGATCTGGGCATTCCCTGCATTCACCTGTGTTCTCTCAACTGGGCGGATACGTTCTTCACCTACTGCCGCGATTTCCCTGATGCCGAGCTGATCTATCGCCAGCTCTGTGACGACTACAGTCAGGCGCAGTGCTTTTACGCGCTGACGCCGGGCATGCCGATGACCAATATCGCCAACGTGAAAGCGGTGGGGCCGGTGTGTCGGGTGGGTGAGCGGGTGGATCTGGCGCGGCATTTTCAGCGGCCTGCGGATACGCGCTTTGTGTTCGTGTGCCTGGGGGGAATGGACTATCCGATTGCGTTCGAGCGCTGGCCGCAGTCAGAGGGGTGCGTCTATATCAATGGCGGGGCGCCGGCGGACATCGGCGTGATCAACGTGGCGGATACGGGGCTGGATCATCTGGACATCCTCGCCAGCTGCGATGTGGTGATCACCAAACCCGGCTATGGCATGTTCACCGAAGCCGCCTGCAGTGGCCGCCCGGTGCTGTTTCTGCCGCGGGGGGACTGGCCCGAGGAGCCCTGGCTGGTGGCGTGGCAGCGCCAGCACGGCTTCTGCCAGCCCATCAGCAACGCGCAGCTGCAGCAGGGGGATTTCGCCGGCAGCCTGCAGCAGGCGCTGTGTTCGCAGCCGCTGCAGCTGGCCAGTCCCACCGGCGTGGCCACCATTGTCGAAGGCATCCTTGCCAGCGGGCGCCAGGGTCGGGGTTAGGGATCAGGCGGGATAAAACTGCTGCTCCAGCTGCTGCAGAATCGCCAGCACCTGTTCCCGTTCCGGATGGCGGATGTTGATATGGCCCACCTTGCGGCCGGGGCGCACGGTCTTGTTGTACCAGTGCAGGGTGGTGTACGCGCCCAGTGCTTGCTGCGGCGTGGCATTGACACCGATCAGGTTGAGCATGGCGCTGGTGATGGCGGTGTCGGTGTTGCCCAGGGGCAGGCCGAGAATGGCGCGCACGTGATTTTCAAACTGACAGGTCACTGCCGCCTGCTGGGTCCAGTGGCCGCTGTTGTGCACCCTTGGCGCCAGTTCGTTCACCACCAGGCCGCCGTCGATCACAAAGCACTCCATCGCGATCACACCCACGTACTGCCAGTGTTCCAGCAGGCGAATCAGGTGCTGCTGCATGCGCTCGATCCAGGCGGGCTCGACGCCCTGGGCCGGCGCAATCGACGAGCGCAGGATGCCGTGCACATGATGATTCAGCACGGCGGGATACAGGCGGATTTCACCGGTAGCGCTGCGGGCGGCCAGCAGGGACACTTCGCACTGGAAGCGGATAAAGGCTTCTACCACCCAGTCACCCTGGGGTTGCTGTTGCAGGAAGGCATCCAGCGCGGCGCTGTCGGCAATGCGCCACTGATTCTTGCCGTCGTAACCGTGTTCGGCCGCTTTCACCACCAGCGGGAATCCCAGCTTGTCGGCGGCGGCTTTCAGGCTGGCAGCATCGCTGGCAAAGGCGTGGGGGGTGGAAGGAATGCCGAGGGCGTCCAGGCGCATTTTCTCGCGCCGGCGGTTCTGGGATTCGTACACGGCGGTCGCATTGGGGTGAACCGCGCAATGGGCGGACAGGGCTTGCAGCAGAGTGGTGTCCACCGCTTCCTTTTCCACCGTGATCACATCGGGGTGGCCCAGGGCTGCGTACAACTGCTGGGCATCAGCGCCTGCCGGACGTTCGACGATGGTACCCAGGCCCTGCACGCAGTCGGTGTTTTCGCCGGGTTCCACCAGAAAGGAAAAGCGCACGTTGAGGGGCCAGCTGGCCAGTGCCAGCATGCGGGCCAGCTGGCCGCAGCCAAAAATAGCAACCCGCATTTATTCGACCTCTTCAGCCACAGCGTCAGTCTGGGCCTGACGCCAGTTCACCAGACGGTTGCGCAGGGCGCCGTCGTGCAGGGCCAGGATCTGCGCCGCCAGCAGGCCGGCATTG
>JAGUVW010000067.1 GCA_020062665.1 Pseudomonadales bacterium | reverse complement strand
TTCGTCCCCGCGCGACTGTGCTGGCTTTAGGCGGCGCCAGCTGGCCACAACTGGGCTCGGATGGCGGCTGGGCGGCACTGCTGCAGGCGCGCGGTATTGCCGTGGCTCCGCTGCGCCCCAGCAATTGCGGATTCACAGTGGCGTGGTCGCAACATTTCCGCGAACGCTTCTGCCGTCAGCCAGTGAAGTCCGTGCGTGCCAGCCTCGACGGCAGCCACTGGAGCAGCGGCGAACTGATGGTGGCAGAACAGGGCATCGAAGGCGGGTTGATGTACGCGCTGTCGGCACGCGCCCGTGATCAGGTGGAACAGCAGGGCAGCGCGACGCTGTGGCTGGATCTGCAGCCGGATCGCAGCGTGGAATCCTTGCGCGCCCGCCTGAGCCAACCGCAAGGCAGCCGCTCGCTGGCCAAACACCTGAAGGACAAGGCCGGCATCGACGGCATCAAAGCAGGACTGCTGCGGGAATTCTGCAGCGCGGACGCATTGCGCGATCCGGCACAGCTGGCAATGCGGATCAAGGCGCTGCCGATAGCGCTCGGCCATCCTTTTGCCATTGCGAAGGCCATCAGCAGCGCCGGCGGTGTGCGCCTGGAAGACCTCAACGCCGATCTGATGCTGCGATCACTGCCCGGCGTATTCTGCGCCGGCGAAATGCTCGACTGGGAAGCACCCACCGGCGGCTATCTGCTCACCGCTTGCTTTGCCAGCGGGAAAGTAGCGGGGAATGGAGTGGTGCGCTGGTTGGAATGGCGGGGATGAGGTCTGGTGCAGGCTTCAGCTGAAAGCTGGGAGGGGGCATTTGATGTGGGAAAAATCCGCACAGATCTCTGATCAAAAGTATGGAACCCAAAATTTTCAATGGGCCAATTCGCGATCGATTGAGTTTCCCAGCGGTTCCTCACCGCAGCAGGCGAGACTGTTGGCATAATCACGCTTGATCGGCCCACTGTCAGAACACGAGAAAACCTTCGGTGATGGCATCCTTGATCGTCGTTTCCTGCGTCACATCCAGCGTCGGGCAGATGACGTTCGGCAAGCAGGCCAGCTCCTGTTCATTGGCGGGCGTGCGCATGGTCGCAATGACATTCCATCCTTCCCGTTGAAAGTACAGGGCAGTTGCCCGGCCAATTCCGCTGGAGCAACCTGTAATCAAAACTGTTTTTTTCATGATCGAATGTATGTCTCATTCTGACGAAGGCCCATGTGTTTGCACGAACCGTCATCAGGAGCGGGAAACTCGGTCCTGATAGGCGCGGGATTGGGGGGTGTCATGCAGCAACCGGTTTTGCGCGCCCGCCAGTTTCTTTATAAAGGTTCCCACTTTTTCCGGCAGAAGTTCTTCAACGGCTCCGACAGTCGCCAGCCAGCGCGGAACGGTGATTTCAGGCTTGCCGTGAAAACAGGACTCGATAATTTCGGCGGCAACGTCTTCAGGCGTTGATTTGGGCACACCGCGGATATCGAGCCCGGCCGTGAGGTCGGTCTGTACTGCCGAGGGCATCACGGTGGTGATGGTCACCTTCGAACCTGCAATTTCTGATCGCACCGAACGTGAAAGGCTGGCAACGCCGAACTTGCTGGCGGTGTAAACCGCAACACCTGGCAGCGTCATCTTGGCGGACATCGACGCGACATTGACGATATGGCCATAGTTCTGTGCCAGCATATCGGGCAACACCAACCGCATGCCGCTGATGACACCGCCCAGATTGATGGCAATTTCCCGATGCTGACTTTCCAGTGTCTGGTCGATAAAGCGGCCTGTACGCTGGATGCCGGCATTGTTCACCAGCAGGGCGATAGGGCCGAGCGCCTTGGCCTTTGCGATAAACTCAGCAAAGGATGCCAGATCGGCAACATCCAGTCTTACTGCAATGGCACCACGGCCGATCGCGCCTGCCACTTTCAGGGCTTCCGCTTCGTCGATGTCGCCGATAACCACCCGGGCTCCGCGTGCTGCGAGACTTTCCGCCGTCGCCTTGCCGATGCCCCGCGCTGCGCCTGTCACGCAGACCACCGCATTTTCCAGCTTGATCGCCATGGTTCAGCCCCCTACCGGATAGCGCAAACCAAAATAACCCGATAGCTGCCAGCCAAAGGTATTTCTGATAAGGACACGGCCCAGATAAACGTCTGGCACGATCTCGACAATCTCGTCACGGGTTTTTGGCAGCACCAGCGGATTTTTAAATTCAGGCGCATCATAAGTAATGGCGCGCACGGGAACATTCGGCGCAACCGGTGAATTGTTGATGCTGTGGTAAAAATCAAATCCGATCAGTTCATTGTTTATCTTGCGTAGCTTGTAGTGCGGCATGACCAGTAGTGCTGCAATTCTGGCGCCGGGTGTCAGGCGGTTGTAACCGGTGCCGGTTTTGACATCAAACGTCTTTCCTGTCCAGCCGACGCCGCCCAGCAACTGTCCGAGCCTCACCAACATGTCCATGCCGCGCAACCAGGGGGCGCCGTAAAGATTCATGTTGATGCCTTCACAATCCCCGTTGGGGGATTCAGGCGCGGTTCCCTGTGCGAATATCCCAGGCAGGCGATATTGCTGATCGACTTTCTGTAAGTCCTTGAAAAGCTCCCATGCCAGTGCTTTAGCCTTGTCCGGTTGTTTTTCAGCAATTGCCCGCAGCTGTGCGATATAAGCCTGGTCTGAAATCGGGGCGGTAGAGGAGGGGCTGAGGGTGGTGATGACAGTCATGATGAAACTCCGTGATTCCTGGGCGAAGGCAGCGCAAAAAGCATTGTTGGTACAGATCTGTACCAATGTTAATATGAGTAATTCCACAGAGTCAATACCGGCTTGCCTCGGGCAGCCGATCAATTTATAAGGTGGGCAGTTAAAGAAAACAGGCCAAATTCATGTCACAACCCACACGACCGTTCCAAGGTGAATCCGCTGAATCACGCATCAGTGCACGGCGCCAGATCCTGCTTGATAACGCCTTCCAGATGGCGGCGGAATCCGGCTGGAAAGGATTGTCGATTCATCAGCTGTGTCAGGCGGCAGGGCTCAACAAGCGTTACTTTTACGAAAGCTTTGCCGATCTGGAGGAACTGGGCGGCGCGCTGGTGGATGATCTGGCCGAGCAATTGATTGCAACGGGGCAGGCTGCGGTGCAGTCGGGATTGCAGCAAGGCTTCGATACGATGGCGCTGGCCCAGCATGCATTGACGCACACCATCGGTTGGCTGGTGGCTGATCCTCGCCGTGCCCGTATGTTATTCAGTATGGCGGGCGATAATCCCCGGGCCTTACAACATCGCCAGGATGTCATCCGGAAATTCGCACAAACGCTGTCACTGTTCAGCATTGAATATCATCAGGCCGATGAACCTCATGTAATCGCCAAGGTGGGTTCTGCTTTGCTGATCGGAGGAACGATCGAGATTGTCGTCAGCTGGCTGGACGGGCAACTGGAGGTGTCACTGGATGAGCTGGTTGAAGATGTCGCTAGCTTCTGGGTGGCGGTTGGCAATAGCGCTATCGACCAGACCAAGACAAGGCTTGAAAAGAAAGTGGTCGAGGAAGGCAAGAAAAAAAGGAAGGACTGATTCGGATTGAGCGCCGAGCGCTTGGGTGGCGACCCTAGGCTATCCATGGAATGTCTGATTTTTTGCCCAAAGCAGAAGTTCAGGCGAACCAGGCAGCGCTAGTGCATTTCACCTTCACAAACTCCAACAACAAAACGGAACCCCCGACGCCCCACTGCAGTACTGGCATCGCAGGATCTCCGCTGCTGCGACGCCACTCGCATCACCATCTACAGAAACGCCTTCACCCTCGCCACCGTCGCTGCCGGATCTTCTTCGTGGGGCACATGGCCCAATCCCTCGAACATCACCAGCTCACTGCCCGCAATATCCTGCTGAAAGCGCTGCGCCATCGCCGGTGTAATCAGGCGATCGCGATCGCCCCACAGAATCAGCGTCGGCTGTTTCAGATCCGCGATGCGTTCGTGATCCTCGCCGGGTTTTGCTTGCCTGAACCGCTCCACCACGGCAACGCGATTGCCGGCACGCAGGGTGAGTTCGAAATAGCGATCCACCAGATCCGCGCTGACTTTATCCGGATCGCCGTAGGCAAAGCGCACGCTGGAATCCACCACATCCCGTGGTAGCAGTTTGGCGATGATGCCGCTGAGAGCCGGCACCTGCGCCAGACGGAATCCGATCGGCATCACCGCATCCGGATCGGGATAACCGCCGGCATCCACCAGAATCAGCTTGTCCACCCGCGCCGGTTGCGCCGAAGCCAGTGCCCACGCCAGCCGGCCGCCGAAGGAATTGCCGCCCACCACGACCCGTTGCACGCCGAGCTTGTCCAGCACCGCGGTCAGAAACGTCACGTAATGGGACACGCGATAATCGTTGTCGGGAAACGGCCCGGTCAGGCCGAAACCCGGCAGATCCAGCGTAATGACGCGACGCTCGGACTTCAGCGCAGCCACCCAGCCTTCCCAGGTGTGCAGACTGGCCGACGTACCGTGCAGCAGCAGGATGGGCACCGGATCGTCGCGCACGCCTTCATCACGCAGATGCACCTGCATGCCCATGACATCCACAAACTGCGACGGCGCTGGCGCCCACTGCGGCGCCAGTTCTGCCACCGTGCGATCCGGCTCCCACACCAGGGCAACGCCGCCCACCGCCACACCGGCCAGCACTACCAGGGCAACAACCATTACCTTCAACACCACTTTCATTGGCTTCCTTTCCTCCTGTTTGGATTATTTTAATACTGAATTTGAATAGCGTCAGCTGATGTCCACCATCACATCATCCCCCACCACCTCCACCGGATAGGTGCGCACCGGCTGCGGTGACTTGCCCAGGCTGATCATTTTCGCCGTCCACTTGGGCACCGACACCCCCAGCAGATTCTTCACCCAGTCCTGATTGGCGCCGGTGGCGATATCGAAACTGGAACCGTGCCACGGACAGGTGATCACGCCGTTTTCCACCTTGCCTTTTTCCAGCGACAGCCCCACGTGCGGGCATTTATTTTCCAGCGCGTGGATGTTGCCGTTGTGACGGATCAGCAGGATTTTGCGATCCTGCAGTTTGACGCACTGATTCTTGCCTTCGACGATGGTGCTGGCTTGTGCCGCTTTGACTTTCATGGTGCTCCCCCTCTCTCCTGATGAGTTGCTCGTCCGAGCCTACGCCGGCCGCTGCCTTTTATCAAATAGCCTCAATTAATAGTCACTTTGGATATTGGCTACGCCGTCACCAACGCGCACAATCCAGCCTGGTTCTCGGGTGTGAATTGGAGCAGGCGTTCGATGACAGCATTTCTGATCAATCTGGCGATTACACAGCGGGCGTTGATGCTGGCCCTGGCAACGGCACTGGTGATCGGTTGCGGCTGGGGCGCCACCAAGCTGGTGCCCGACACGGATTACAAAGCCTTTTTTGCCGACGACAATCCTGAACTGCAAGCCTTTCTGGCGCTGCAGGATACCTACACCAACACTGATTCCGTGCTGTTCGTGGTGCAGGCCCAGGACGGCAATATCTTCACCCGTGAACACCTGCAGGCGCTGCGGGATCTGACCGAGCAGGGCTGGACACTGCCTTATTCCGTGCGGGTGGATTCCCTCACCAATTTCCAGCACACCATTGCCGATGACGACAGTCTGCAGGTGCAGGAACTGGTGGAATCCACCGCCAACCTGGACGCCGCCGCGCTGCAGAATATTCGCACCATCGCGCTGAACGAACCCCACCTGCTGAACAAACTGGTATCGCGGGATGGCAGCATCGCGGCGGTGAACGTGGTCATGGCGTTGCCGGACAAGGAACGCGACGCGCTGCACGAAGCCGGCGCAGCCACGCGGGCGCTGACCACCGCGTTTGCCCGGCAGCATCCGGAACTGCAACTGCGCGTGTCCGGCATCGTGGAATACAACTATGCGTCGGAGCTGATCATCTCGGGTGAAATGAAAACCCTGGTGCCCGCCATGCTGCTGGTGGTGATGCTGGTGCTGGCGCTGATGCTGCGCTCGGCCTGGGGCACACTGGCAACGCTGCTGGTGGTGGTCTGCTCCATCGTGGTGGCCATGGGCATGATGGGCTGGCTGGGCTGGCCGCTCACGTCCGGTTCTGCCAGTGCGCCCACCATTGTGCTCACCATGGCGGTGGCGGATTGCGTGCACATACTGGTGACGTATTTTTATTTTCTGCGCCAGGGCCAGTCGAAACAGGCCGCCATGCGCGCCAGCCTGCAACTGAATTACCAGCCGGTATTTCTCACCAGCCTCACCACCGCCATCGGTTTTCTGTCGATGAACTACAGCGAGATTCCACCGTTCCAGATTCTGGGCAATGTGGTGACGATCGGCGTGGTGGCGGCCTGGCTGTTCGCGATTTTTCTGCTGCCGGCGTTGATGATGCTGGTGCCGGTGAAAGTGAGCGACAAGCTGAGCCAGCAGAATCACCTGCTCGATCCGTTCGCCGCCTTTGTGGTGAAGCGGCGCGTGCCACTGTTCTGGGGCATGGGCGCGCTGTTCCTGGCCATCATGGCATTCATTCCGCGCAACGAGGTGAACGACAATTTCCTGCGTTTCATTGTGGAAGGCAATCCCACCCGCGATGCCACCGATTTCATCGGCGAGAACCTCAGCAGTTTCTACAGCATCGAATATTCGCTGGAAAGCACCCGGGAAGGCGGCATCTACCATCCGCAGTTTCTGGCGGGCGTCGAGGATTTCGCGCAGTGGCTGCAGACCCAGCCGGAAGTGGCGCAGGTGGTGTCGATCACCGATGTGTTCAAGCGCCTCAACCGCAACATGCACGGCGATGATCCGGCCTGGAACAAGCTGCCGGAAGAACGGGAACTGGCGGCGCAATATCTGCTGATGTACGAGATGAGCCTGCCGTTCGGGCTGGATCTGAACAACCAGATCAGTTTCGATCGTACCCGCACGCGGCTGATCGTGAATTTCCGCGATCAGAGCACCAAGTCGATGCTGGAACTGGAACAGCGCATCGGCGATTACCTGCGCCTGCAGCATCCCGATATCCCATTCCAGGCCGCCAGCACCACGCTGCTGTTTTCCCACGCCGGCATTGCCAATGCCAACAGCATGATCCAGGGCACGCTGCTGGCGTTGCTGCTGATTTCTGCGTCGCTGATTCTGGCGCTGCGCTCGCTGAAAATGGGCTTGATCAGCATCGTGCCCAATCTGATTCCGGCGGGGCTGGCGTTCGGCCTGTGGGGTGCGGTGAAGGGCGAGGTGGGGATGTCGATTGCCATTTCCATCGGCATGACGCTAGGCATCGTGGTGGACAACACGATTCATTTTCTCAGCAAATATCTGCGCATGCGGCGCGAGCAGGGGCTGGATAGCGCGGCGGCGGTGGAGTATGCGTTTTCCAGCGTGGGGGTGGCGCTGCTGGCGTCGAACCTGGTGCTGATTGCCGGTTTCGTTGTGCTGGCGCAGTCGGACATCGCGCTCAATACCGACATGGGCTGGTTCACGGTGTTGACGCTGGTGATGGCGCTGGTGGTGGATTTTCTGTTTCTGCCGGCGCTGCTGATGGGGCTGGATCGGCGCAAGCCGGCAACAGCGGTGGAACTCAGGATGGTTCCGCCTGCGCCAGATAACGTCGCAAGCGCGCCACCCATTGAGGAATCCCGCTGAGCAACTGTGACGCCAGGGTTGCCACCTTCGCCCGATCCTGATCCCGCGCGGCGTTTTCCAGTGCATCGGCCAGGGTGTACAGAGCCTGCGCCCGCAGTTGGCCCACGCTGCCCTTGATGGCGTGGGCGATGGCCTGGATCTGTGCCAGATCGCCGCTGGCCAGCGCGCTCTGCAGCTTGCCGAGGCGTTCCGGCAGGCTGTCGCACAGCAGTCGCAGCAGAATCAGCAGGCGGTCGCGGCGGCCCTTGAGCATGGCCAGGGCCGCGGCTTCGTCCCACTCGGCCAGCGCGGTTTCTGCCAGTGCTGTTTCCGTCGCAGCGTCCGGTGCAGCATCCACTGCCGTTTCCCCCAGTAACCAGCGCTGCAGTTTCTGCTGCAGTTGGCCGGCGTCCACCGGTTTGCTCAGGTAATCATTCATGCCGGCGGCCAGACATTTGTCGCGGTCGCCTTTCATGGCGTTGGCGGTGAGGGCGATGACGGGAATCCACTGGTGATGGGCACCAGCCTGGCCGGCGCGGATCCGGCGCGTGGTTTCGAAACCATCCAGCTCGGGCATCTGGCAGTCCATCAGGATCAGGGTGTAGGCATCCGCCGCCGCGGTGTTGGCCAGCAGTTGCAGAGCCTCGCCGCCATCACCGGCCACGTCTGCCACCAGCCCCATGTCCGCCAGCATCAGCCGCGCCACTTCCTGGTTCACTGCGTTGTCTTCCACCAGCAGCACGCGGGTATTGGCGGGCCAGGCCGGCGTCGCTTCCAATTCGGCATTCTGCAGATGGCGCACGTAGTGGCGCGTCACCAGGGGTTCGGCAGCCTGCAGCGCGGCACCGCCGTCGGCCACCACATCGAGCGCGGTGAACAGGTCGGCGGTGGTGACGGGTTTGGGAAAATAGGCACTGAATCCCTGCTCGGCAAAATAGCGCGCGTCGCCGCGATGGCCGATGCTGGTCATCATCACCAGCGGCATGGCGGCAAAACGTGGATCGGCCTTGAGCGCACGGCCCAGGGCAGCGCCGTCCATGTGGGGCATCATCATGTCCAGGATGGCGACATCGAACGGCTTGCCCACACAGCGCGGATCATCCCGCAGCCGCTGTTCGCAGCGGGCCAGGGCTGCTGCGCCGCTGTCGGCTTCCACCACATGGGCGCCCCACAGAGCCAGCTGCTGGTGCAGCACGTCGCGGTGGGTGCGGTTGTCGTCCACGATCAGCAGGGTGAGGGCACGGGGATTCACCCGGGGCGCCACCGGCACGGCACTGCGGCTGGGCAACAGGCGCAGGTGAAAGGCAAAGCAGGAGCCGGTGCCCGGTGTGCTGGTGGCGCTGATCTCGCCGTCCATCAGCGCGCAGATTTTCTTGCAGATGGCCAGGCCCAGGCCGCTGCCGCCGTACTGGCGGGTGGTGCTGGCGTCGCTCTGGGTGAAGGGTTCGAACAGCTCCGGCAGCTTGGCCGGATCGATGCCGATGCCGGTGTCGGTCACGCTGGCGTGCAGGCGCAGGGCGTCGCCTTCTTCTTCCAGCCGGGCATGGATGACGATTTCCCCCGCGTGGGTGAATTTGATGGCGTTGCCCACCAGATTGGTGAACACCTGCCGCACCCGGCCGGGATCGCCTTTCACCAATGACTGGCCGATGCCGGTCAGATCCAGGATCAGTTCCAGATTCTTTTCCTGCGCCCGTGGCGCCATCGCCTGCGCCAGATCCCCCAGCAGGGTGCGCAGATCGAACTCCAGCCATTCCAGCTCCATCTTGCCAGCGTCCACCTTGGAAAAATCCAGGATGTCGTTGAGCAGGGCCAGCAGGGATTCGGCGCTGGTGCGGGCCACCCCCAGCTTGCGCTGCTGGGCCGCGTCCAGGGGTGTGCGCTGCAGCAGGTTGAGCATGCCCAGCACGCCGTTCATGGGGGTGCGGATTTCGTGACTCATGGTGGCGAGGAATTCGCTCTTGGCGCGGGCGGCGGCTTCGGCGGCGTCGCGGGCCTGGATCAGTTGCTGCTCCACCAGGCGGCGCTGCTCGCTGGCCCACAGGCTGCCGATGAGGGTGGCCAGCGAGATGATGAAATGCTCGTCGGCCTGATCCCACCGGCGCGGGCGATGCTGCTGTTCGGCGCAGATCACGCCGACCCGGGTGTCGCCGGACACGATCACCGCATCCAGCAGGGAGCGGATGTCCAGCGGCTGCAGATAGCTTGCTGTGAATTCCCGGGTGGCCGGGTTCTGCTGCGCATCCTGCACCGCGATGTGAGCCGACCTGTGCAGCGTGGCGAAATACACGGGAAAGTCAGCACTGTGCAACAGCCGGCCGCCGTCGCCTCCACCGGCCTGATCGTGCAGCGCCACGCACTGCAGGATCTGCTGGCCCGCGCGAAACAGCCACAGGCTGGCCCGTTCCACCTGCAACGCCTCGCGCATGCGCTGCACCAGCAGCGCCTTGGCCTGCTGCAGATCGCCGGACAGGATGAGCGGATGCACCGTGAGTTCCGCCAGCATCCGGTTCTGCAGGGCAATGCGCTGCTGTTGCTGCTCGGCCTGACGCCGGGCGCTGATGTCTTCCACCATCGACCAGATCAGCTCGCGTCCGCTGCTGTCGCGGATCAGCATGCCGTTGAGCCGCACCGGATAACGGCTGCCATCGCGGCGGATATATTCCTTCTCGTAGGGGCCATAGCGGCCGCTGGCGCGCAGCTGTTCCAGTTGCTGCGCTTCCAGTGCTTCGTATTCCCGCGGCGTGAGATCCCAGTAGGTGAGATCGCGAAACTGCTGGCGGGTGTAACCGGTGGGACTGATCAGGGCATCGTTGCCGTCGAGGAAACGGCCGCTGGTGGAGTCATTCAGCGCGATGCCGATCGGCGATAGCTCGAACAGCCCCCGCAGGCGCGCGTTCTGGTCCTGATTGCGCCGCATCTGCGCCAGCGCCCACAGGGTTGGCAGCAGCACCAGGCCGCCCACTGCCAGCATCACCAGACGCAGACCCCAGGCATTGTCCGCCCGCCGGGGCCAGCCACCCTTTGGCACTGCCACCAGTTGCCAGCTGCCGCCGGGCAGGGTGACTTCGGTGGTCACTGGCCGGGCGCGGAACAGATGGCTGTCGCCAAAGAACGGTTCACCGCTGGGGCCACTGGCATCCTTGCCGCGCAGGGCGATGTCGATATCCAGGCCGGGATTGAGCAGGCCGCTGACCTGATACAGGGGCTGGGCGTCGATGACCGCCGACACGATGCCCCAGAAACGCCGCTCGCCGCTGACCTCGACAAACAGCGGAATGCGGCCGATGAAACCCTGCCCACCCTGCACCAGATCCACCGGGCCCGCCACCACCAGTTCGCCGCTGATGCGCGCCCGCTCCGCCGCCAGCCGCTGATCCGGATTGGCCGCCAGATCCAGCCCCACCGCCCGCTCGTTGCCCTGCAACGGATACATCAGGCGGATCACCATGTCCGGTGCCGCCGCGATATTGCGCAGCTGGGTGGCGTTGTTGAACAGGGGGCGGGCGAACTGTTCGAAGCGGGCCTGATCCATGTCCGGTTCCACCTGGATCGCCGTCACCAGGCCCTGCACGGTCTGCAGGTTCACACTGATCTGGCCTTCCAGGCGGGCGCGCAGCAGGCTGAGTTCCTGCAGCACGTCGGCGCGGGCGTGTTCCCGGGCGTTGGCATTGTTGGCGCGATCCACGAAATAGCCCGCCAGCAGCAGGCCCGCCAGCATCAGCGCCAGACTCAGCCGGGGCCACCAGCGGGTGGTATCGGGTGGATCAGAAGGCAGGCCAGTCTTTCCCTGTACCATGGCGGCTCCTGCCGGATCAGGTCATCAGCTCGCGCAGGCGCTTCAGCAGCTGATCTTCGTCGAGGGGTTTGGTGATCAGATCGGTCACGCCGGCGGCGCGGATATCGTCGTCCTCGCCCTTGATGGCATGGGCGGTGAGGGCGATGATCGGCAGCGCGCGAAACTGATCCATGGCGCGCAGGCGGCGGGTGGCCTCCTTGCCGTCGATGCCGGGCAGCGAGATGTCCATCAGCACGGCATCATAGGTGTCGCGCTGCACCTGCTCCAGGCAGGCCTCGCCGGAACAGACGCCGGTCACTTCGTAGTGATCGTCCTCCAGAATCCAGGTCACCAGTTTCATGTTGTCCGGATTGTCTTCCACTACCAGTATCTTGCGGCTCATCAAAGCCCACCCGTTGCATGCAGATCTTGGGAAATTCTAGCAGCCGGCACCGGGTTGCGCCCGGTCAGGCCTTGTGCAGTGCCGACGGCTGGTACAGCAGATACTGGTTGCGACCCCGCTCCTTGGCCTGATACATCGCGCGATCGGCCTTGCCCAGCAGATCCCCCAGCTGCTGGCCGTGCAGCGGAAACACCGCCACACCGATACTGGCCCCCACCTGATCGCTGCGACCGATACCCAGATCCACCGGCTGGCCAATCACTTGCAGCAGCTTGCCCGCCACCCGTGGCACGCCGTCGATATCCCGGCCGGGAAACACCAGCACCACGAATTCGTCGCCGCCCCAGCGCACCACCACGTCCTGATTGCGCAGCGACTGGCTGATACGCTGGGCGATGGTCACCAGCACCCGGTCGCCGGCATCGTGGCCATAGGTGTCGTTGATGGGTTTGAAGCGATCCAGATCGATCAGCATCAGGGCACACAACTGCTGGTCGGTGCGGGCCTGATCCAGCGCTGCCTGCAGACGCTGTTCCCCCGCGCGGCGGTTGTAAAGCTGGGTGAGCGGATCGCGCTCGGCATCCTGGCGGGTCTGCTGTTCGCGCCGGGTGCGTTCCGACACGTCGTACAGAATGCATTCCACCAGCACTTCATCCGCTTCACTGCGCACCGAGGAAAACAGCGCGTGCAACCAGCGCGCGCCACCGGCCCGGGTGCCGGACAGCTGCAGATCCTCGCTGGCGGGCGTGTGCTCGGTCACCGCGTGCAGTATCAGGCGCCGCACCTGCACCGCATCGTCGAACAGGTAGATGAAATTGGAATTGCCGGTGGCGGTTTCATCCAGGCCCAGAATGCGGCTGAAGGAGGGATTGCTGAACAGGATGCGGCCGCGCGGATCGAGCAGCACGATGCCGCAGCTGGCGTGATCGAAGATCAGACGGAACCGCCGCTCCACCGACTCCACGTACTGGCGCAGGCGACGCTCGCCCTCCAGGGTGAGCTGGGTGGCATCCAGCAGCGAATTGATGTCACCCACCAGTTGGCCCAGTTCATCCTTGTGGTGGCCTTCGAGCAGTGGCAGGCGATCAACACTGCCCGGCTCGATGGTGTGCAGTCGCCGCGCCAGCAGATTCACCGGCAGGGCCAAACGCCAGTACAGAATGGCAATCCCCAGCAGGGTCAGCAGCAGGGAGTGCGCCACCAGCGTGGCCACATACACCCGCGCCACTTCGCGGGCGTTCTGTTCGATCAGCTGGCGATTGGGCTGCAGCGACAACCGGCCGATGGATTCGCCGGGCAGGAACGGGGATTCCAGCCGGAAAAACCGCTGCCGGCTTTCATCGAAACGGGACAGATCTCCCGCCACCACGCGCATGCCGGAATCCGATTGCAGGGAGGTGGCCGCCAGAATGTCGTTGCTGGCCAGACCCTTCACCACCTCGGCGGCCAGCTCCTCGTTATCGAGGTAGGCCGCCACGGCGGCGCTCTTTTCCACGGTCGCCACCAGTTGCTGGATCTGCTGATCCGCCCGGGCCACCTGCTCCTCGAAAATGCGATAGTAGAAATACAGCGACAGCACCACGGTGAACAGCACGGCGCCCAGCAACAGGATCAGCCCACTGCGCACCGAGAACGACTGCAGCGGCTTAATCGACACGCGCGACCACCTTCACGCTGTCATCCACGGCGGCACTGTCCATATAGCCAATGGCGTTCTTGTTGTCGCGCACGGCGGCCAGCACCGCCTTGTTACCGTCCACCACCTGGGGCGGCGAGGCGCGTCCGCTGAACAGCAGCTTGGCCCAGTAGGCGTTCACCTCGGCCACACTCTTGTTCACCAGGCCGCGGTAGAAATCCTGCCGCTCCTGGGACTGGGGCTGCTGATCCAGCCGCAGCACCAGGCTGCCGTCGGCGAAATACTGGGTGCGGCCCATGAACAGATCCACGACTTCGCGCCGGCTCAGGCTGTCGGCGGGATTGGCGGGATTGACCACCACCACCAGCTCGGCCCTGGCGGCGGTGGCCACCCAGGCGAATATCAACACTGTCAGGATCCGGCACCGGGACTTCATCAGAATATGCCGTCCAGGTTGAGGGTAAGGGTGTCGATCACCAGGTCGCGATCGGGAATCTCCTCGATCTGCCACAGGCTGGTGCCGTATTGATCCACCCAGCTGCGATCCCATTGCAGCTTGAGCGCCAAGTCGTAGCGCACATCCCAGCGCAGCCCCAGGCTGACGGTGTGCTGTTCCACGTTAAGGCCATCCCACAGACTCTGCACCTGTTCCTGCAGCTGGGGTTGCAACATGTTCAAGGGGGGCGGCGGCGAAGACACAATGGTCCGCTCCTCATCGCCCTGGTTGGCCGCCAGCACGCCGAACACCGTCACCGGGCCCACCTGGCGCCCCAGGCTCAGATAACCTTTGTTGATGAGCGGGTAGAAACCCACCGTGGATTCGATGCGCCCCACCTCGGCCTGAACCTGCCACAAATCCCGGTTATAGCCGACACCGATGCCGTAGTAGTAATACCGCTCCCCATCCACTGTCATCTCGCCAGACAGCTCGCCCGCCTGGGGCCACAGGGGCGCCAGTTGCTCCAGCGATTGTCCCAGCGGCTCCAGGCCGGGGAAGTAACCGCCCGGCTCATCCACCTTGTTGGTGGTAGCGGCAACCCGCCAATGCCAGACATCCGATTCCCAGGTCAGCACGACACCGTAAATGGGGCTGAAATTGAGTTCGATCACGCCACTCTGCAGCTTGAGATCCGAGGAGGTTTCCCCTCCATAGATCTTGGCTCTCAGCTGGCCTCCGCCTACAGGCCGCGACCAGGTGAGATCAGCACCTTCGAAACTTTGAAAGGGAACCGTGGTGTAAAATTCCGAGGGCGGCCGGCTCCAGAGGTAGGAAAAACCCACGCTGCGGTATTCCGATAACAGGTAAATATCCAGGCCGATACGGCCCATGCGCAGCTGCCATTCCGGCGTGAACTGGTAACGCAGAAAGGCCCATTCCACGCTGTTTTCCAGGCTGTCGTCCAGACGATCCCGCCCCACCAGCTGGATCGCCCCGCCCAGTTGGTCCGTAAAGTGGGCATCCAGTTGCAGGCCCAGCAGGCCGCCCCACGCCAGCGATGCGTCACCGTCGGCCAGGCCATGCATGTAAAGATCGCGGCGAACGCCCTGCCCCTCATCATCGCCCCCGGTCACCCACAGGGAACCGAAGCCACTCAGGCGCCAGCGCTCGGGCTCGACGGTGGATTCTGCCAACGCAAGGTTGCCAACCAACAGCAGCGGCAGCAGGACGAGCAACAACCGGTATCGAAGTGTGGACATCAAACGTCCCCAAATTGAACAACAAGTCCCGGGCAATCGATGGCTGTGCCCGGTCAAAAGAAGTGTAGCAGCTGCCGCTGTGAGGGCAGAAAGTGGGCAGAAAGCGGCGCGCGCGTCCCAACTTGGCGCCTGCCGCGTGCGGTTTGCCACAGCCCCGCTGGCAATAATGGCAAATCGCCCCTGAACCCTTTCGTTATATCCGGGACAGGCATAGTGTGAAGCCTTCCACAGCCGGTTCATGGCAGTAGGCTGTGGTCATCCAGCACGGAGACCCGGTATGGACACCTCTGCCACCGGCATCGGTTTTTCTTCCCCCCTCGACTGGCTGCTCTGCCTTGTTGCACTGCTGGCCTTCATCAAACCCCGCTTCGACCAGTGGCCCACCTCGACGGACACGGTGCAGCCCGCGGGCAAGCCCCGTGACTACATCCACTGGGCGCGCTACGTGACCTTCGTCGGACTTTATCTGGGATCGTTCATGCTGCTGGTGATGGTGGTGCGGATGATTCCCATGGCTACCCAGGTGATCACCGGCAGCAACAATCCGCTGGCCGGGCAGGTGAGTGAATTGCTTGGCGAGCACAGTATGATTGCGGCGCTGGTCATCGCGCTCGCCGCACTCGCCAACAAACAGGTCGCCGCCGTGGATGAGCGCTGGCGAGCCTGCCTGCTGAACCTGGCACGAATTCCCCATGAAACCGTGACGCTGCGGGATCGCATCCGCCAGCACCTGCCACAACTGGCGATGTCCGGCGATGCCTGGGAATCCATTCTGAGCCGGCTGGCGGAAAACAGCCCTCAGTTCGACTGGCCGGCGCTGCCAACCCTGCCGGCGGACGATCCCCGCGCCCAGGCCGGGCTGCCATTGCTGCGGGCGCTGTATGTGGTGCAGTGCATTCGCACCTTCGAGCTGTCCACCCTGGACAACCAGACCGTCAGCAGCCTGGAATTGCGTTTAGAGGAAATCACCGCCATGCTGCCCACGCGCTGGGCGGACAACGACAAGAGCACCCTGAACGACTATCGCACCACGGTCAAAGCCATCGTGCAATCGCTGACGGAAATCCTGGCGCGTCTTTGCGTGCAGTATTCAGCGGACGCCGAGCGCCGCAACAAGCGGCTGCAGAAATTCGGTTTCGAGCAGGACTTCACTGACTGCATTGGCATGAACATCCTGACGCCAACCTCGCTGTGTCTTCTCATCATCTCGGTGGTGAGTCTGCTCACCCTGATGGCAGCGCTCCATGCCTTCGATCTGCTGGGTATTCCCACGCCGGAATTCCGCCAGGCGCTGGCCGCGGGGCAAGCCGGGGACACTGCCGGCCTGCAGTGGTTCAACCTGCAACGCATCGTGGCCTGGGGCAGTGGCGCGGCGCTGTCGTACAGCATTGCCATCGGCGTGGTGCTGGGTGCATCGGTGCGGCGTCAGGCGCAAACCATGAGTCTGCCGGGCTGCGTGCTGGCGGTGGCGGTGGCCACGCTGGGTTCCTGTGTGTATTTCTTTTTTCACGGCCAGGGCAACAGTACAGGCACCGTGCGCCCACATCTGATCTGGCTGGCGCTGGCCTTTGGCCTGATGGCGACGGTGGTGATCCGCAGCCTGCTGGAAGATGTGGAAAACGCCGAGCATGTGCAGCAGCGTGCGCGGACGCTGGCGTTGCAGTACGGCCTTGCCTGCGCCGTGTTGTATGCGCTGCTGTATGTGTCTGCCAATATCAACGGCGGCCGGGGCATCACGCCGACTCACCTTGCCGCGTTTGTCAGCTTCGGTTTTCTGCGCGGTGGATTGCTGGCCTGGCTGGTGTCGCTGGTGATCATGGATTACGTGCACCGTCACATCAACGGTGCGCGCCGGCGCTTTCCCCGCTTCAGCCTGCGCCAGAAGCTGCAGGGTTCGCACAAGGGCGCGGCCCGTGCCTTCTTCATCCGCGATATTTCCGAGCAGGGCGCGCTGATGCAGATGCCGGCAGAATACAGCGTCAATCCTGGTGATGCGGTATCACTGCAATTTGACAACGACACCATTGACGGCACCGTGGTGTGGAACCGGAAAAACCTGGCAGGTGTGAAGTTCAACGTGGAGCAGCGGCAGCTGTCGGTGTGGCAAACGTTCATCCGCCAACGGCTGACACTGGCGCCGGGCTGAGCAGCCTCACACCTCGCCGTACTGATCGGCCCGCCCCAGCCAGCGCTGGATCAGTGGCTCGACCTGCTGCGGGGATTTCTGCCGCAGCCATTGCGCCAGCGCCTTGGCGTCGTCCAGCAGCAGGGCGTCCCGCTGCAGATCGGCGATGCGGAAATTCAGGTCGCCGGTCTGGCGCGTGCCCAGCACTTCGCCGGGGCCACGCAGTTCCAGATCTTTTTCCGCAATCACGAAACCATCGTTGGTCTGGCGCATGATGTCGAGGCGCTCGCGGCCCTGTTTCGACAGTGGCTGCTGATACAGCAATACGCAGAAACTTTCGGTGGCGCCACGCCCCACCCGGCCCCGCAGCTGATGCAGCTGCGCCAGCCCCAGCCGCTCGGGATTTTCGATGATCATCACGCTGGCGTTGGGCACGTTCACGCCTACCTCGATCACCGTGGTGGCCACCAGCACCTGCAGTTCCGCTTGCTTGAAACGATCCATGATGTCGGCTTTTTCTGCCGGCTTCAGGCGGCCGTGCACCAGGCCGATCTTCACGTCTGGCAGCACCATTTGCAGCTGCGCGGCGGTGTCTTCGGCGGCCTGGGCTTCCAACTGTTCCGATTCCTCGATCAGCGTGCACACCCAGTACACCTGCCGGCCTTCACGACAGGCATTGCGCACACGGGCGATCACCTCATTGCGACGCTGGTTTTCGATCACCACGGTTTTCACCGGCGTGCGGCCCGGCGGCAGCTCATCGATGATGGAGGTATCCAGATCCGCGTAGGCACTCATGGCGAGCGTGCGCGGAATCGGCGTGGCGGTCATGATCAGCTGATGCGGTGCAATGCCGCTGGCTTCGCCTTTCTGCTTCAGCGCCAAGCGCTGGTGCACGCCAAAACGATGCTGCTCGTCGATGATCACCAGGGCGAGGTTGCGATACTTCACTTCTTCCTGAAACAGCGCATGAGTGCCCACCACCATCTGCGCGGTGCCGGTTTCGATCAGCGCCAGTTGCTCGTTGCGTTTTTTACCCTTGAGCTTGCCCGCCAGCCAGGCCACGCGGATGCCCAGCGGTTCGTACCATTCCAGAAAGGCGTGATAGTGCTGCTCTGCCAGAATTTCGGTCGGTGCCATCAGCGCCACCTGATACCCGGCGTCGATGGCCAGCAGCGCAGCACGCGCCGCCACCAGGGTTTTGCCGGCGCCCACATCGCCCTGCACCAGCCGCAACATGGGATGGGGCTGCGCCAGATCCGCGCCCAGTTCCTGATGCACGCGCTGCTGGGCGTTGGTGGGTTTGAACGGGAGGCTGGCGATGAGTTGCTGCTCCAGCGCTGAGCTGTTCGGCAGCGCCACCGCATTCTGCCGTTTCACCCGATCACGCAGTTTCAGCAGGCTGAGGTTATGGGCCGTGAGTTCTTCCAGCGCCAGTCGCTGCTGCGCGCGATGACGACCTTCCAGCAATGCCTGCACCGGCGCATCCGGCGGCGGCCGATGCACATACAGCAGTGCTTCCGTCAGCGATGGCCACTGCGCCTGATGCAGTGCGTCCACTGGCAGCAGTTCCGCCACCTGCTGCGCCTTGCCCAGCAGCGCCAGCACCTGATCGCTGATGCGGCGCAGACTGCCCTGCTGCAGACCTTCGGTGGCAGGATAGAGCGGCGTTAGCGCGGCCTCGATGGGCACATCGGGATTGTCGAGCACACGGTATTCGGGATGCGCCATCTCCTTGCCCAGGCCGGTGAGCCGCACCTCGCCGTAACAGCGCACGATGACGCCCGCTTCCAGCTGCTTCACCTGCGACGCAGAAAAATGAAAAAAGCGCAGACTGATCTGGCCGGTGCCATCCTCGATCCGGCAAATGAAACTGCGGCGCTTGCGGATCACCACATCGGCAATCAGCACCCGGCCCTGAATCAGCACTTCGTCGCCATCGCGCGCCGCGCCGATCGGCGTGATGCGGGTGCGATCCTGATAGCGGTAGGGCAGGTGGAACAGCACATCCTGCAGCGTGCGAACACCCAGACGCGCAAATTTTTCCGCCTGCGCCGCGCCGATGCCGCGCAGCTGCGTGATGGGCGTGGAGGAAAAAAAATCCCCGCTCATTTCAGGTTGGCCGCACCCTGCAGCGAACAACTGGTGATGGCCTGGATCAGCGCTTCGATCGCCTTCGGCCGCGAAAAGCGCTCGCGCCACGCCAGGGACACGCGGCGGTAAGGAATCTTGCCGGCAAACGGCCTTTCCACCAGCGTGCTTTCATCATAGATATGCTTGTCACCAGCGGAACTGGGCACGATGGTGAGTCCCAATCCCGACGCCACCATGTGACGCAAGGTTTCCAGCGAGGTGCCCTGGGGCAGCGAATGATCACCGCCGGATTTGGCCACATTGGGGCAGGCATTCAGCACCTGCTCGCGAAAACAATGACCTTCCCCCAGCAGCAGAATGCTTTCCTTCTCCAGCTGCTTGCGGGTGATTTTCTCCTGTGCCGCCAGCGGATGACCGGCGGGAATCAGCACCTCGAACGGCTCGTCGTACAGATCATGAACCTCCACATCCGGCTCTTCGAACGGCAGCGAAATGATGATGACGTCCAGCTCGCCGTTGCGCAGTTTCTGCCGCAGCACGCCGGTGTAGTTTTCCTCCAGCACCAGCGCCATGTCCGGCGCGATGGGCTTGATATTGCGGATTAAATGGGGGAACAGATACGGCCCCACCGTGAAAATCGCACCGATGCGCAGCGGCAGATTGAGCTGGCCTTTGCCCTCGGCGGCAATGACTTTCACCATCTCGGCTTCTTCCAGCACCTTGCGCGCCTGCGCCACGATACGCTCGCCCGCCAGCGTGAGCCGCACATCAGAACGGTTGCGTTCGAAAATCACTACGTCGAGTTCATCTTCCAGTTTCTTGATGGCGACGCTGAGCGTGGGCTGGCTGACAAAGCAACGCTCCGCCGCCTTGCGAAAATGGCGTTCCTGGGCGAGGGTGACGATGTATTTGAGTTCGGTCAGGGTCATGAGTGCGCTCGCAAGGTGAATGTGGCCGGAACGGTGCGGACATACGATAGCACAGAACGATCAGGGGCAATACCGCACAACATTTTGACTATCACGCGCCGGGCGCGCGCGTTTGCAGGATGCCCGATGCGTAATTTTCACACTCCACACGACGCGCCCACCGCTGTTCCGCCCGCCCGCCACCGACTACACTCTCGCCATTCAACCCTGCTGTCTGGAAAACGGAATGAACGACACCCTGCGCGACAAATACGAAGACGTGGATCTCACCCCCGGCAAAGGCAAGATCAGCGCTACAGTGGCGCTGGGTCTGGGCATGCTGGCGGTGATGGCGGCCCTGTGCTTTCTGTTTCCGTCGCTGCTCACCACACCCGAGTTGCGCCCGCTCTACGCCACTCACGCCGACACCCTGCGCTGGATTCTGTTCGGCGCCATCGCCATCGGTTTCGCCGCTGGCTTTTACAGTTCGCTCAAACACGAACAGCCGGGCTATGGCGTCACCGGCATGCTGCTGGCCTGCATCGCCGCGCTGCTGGGTTCCGGTGTGCTGGATGCGCCGGACGTGGACGGCCGCAGTGTCTACGCCGGCTTCGACTATTTTGTGCTGACCCTGCTGATCCTCGGCGCGGTGTTCATTCCGCTGGAGCGCCTGTTCCCGAAAAATCCCGGCCAGAAAACTCTGCGCAAGGGCTGGATCACCGACATGAAATACTTCCTGTTCAGCCATGTGGGCGTGCAGCTGATCAGCTTCTTCACCATCATTCCGGTGCAGGTCTATCTCACGGCGTATCTGGATTCGGATTTTCAGAAGGCGGTGGCGGCACAACCCCTGTGGCTGCAGTTCATCGAGATCCTGTTCGTGGTGGACATCATCACTTACTGGATTCACCGCGCGCTGCACGAAGTGCCCTGGCTGTGGAAATTCCACGCCGTGCACCATTCCACCGAGGAAATGGACTGGCTGGCGTCGTCGCGCCTGCACGTGGTGGAACTGCTGGCCACCCGTCTTACCGGCTACCTGCCGATTTTCATTTTCGGCTTCGCGCCGTCGGCGTTGTATGCCTATCTGGTGTTCGTGTCGTTCCATGCGATTTTCATTCATTCGAATGTGCGCTTCCGCTTTCCGGTGCTGCGCTGGATCATCGCCACGCCGGAATTCCATCACTGGCATCATTCGTCCGAGCAGGAAGCCATCGACAAGAATTACGCCGGGTTTCTGCCGATCTACGATGTGATTTTCCGCACCACTTATCTGCCGGATCATCTGGCATCACGCTACGGGACCGTGGGCAAATACGTGCCCGACGGTTTCACCGGGCAGTTTGTGTTTCCCTTCAAAGGGCTGTTCAAGGGGTGGGGACGCAAGCCCTGATCCTGCCCCAGCGGCGCAGTCTGCCCGCTGTTTTTGCTCACAAAAACGCCTTCTCACCCGCTGTTTGGCCAGACGGGTGACTTTTTATGTCAGTCATTTTGAGCAGCCCTGCCCTTGTGATGACGCCTCAGTCATGATTGGATCACGCTACCCAAGACAAGGAGCCGTGCCATGAATGCAGCCACCCAACCCCAAGCCCGCGCAGACTGGGCCACCAACGCCGTGACCCGCCAGCGGGCCTTCTTTGATTCCGGCGCCACCCGCAGTTATGAATTCCGCCTGCAGCAGCTCAAGCAGCTGAAAGCGGCGATGCTGAAATACGCCGACGACGTGGAAGCCGCCCTGAAAGCCGACATCGGCCGCCCGGCGCTGGAAGCCTACGTGGAAATGAGCACCGCGATGGAAGAGCTCAACCACACCATCAAGCATCTGAAAAAATGGATGCAGCCGAAGAAAGTCGGCACTCCGCTGCTGGCCCAGCCCGGTCGCAGCCGCATCGAATACACGCCGCTGGGCGTGGTGTTCATCATGGGCCCGTACAACTATCCGTTTGTGCTGTGCATCCAGCCCCTGATCGGCGCGCTGGCGGCAGGCAACACGGTGATGAAGCCGTCGTCACTGAATCCGCAAACCGCGAAAGTGATGGAGAAAATGGCGAAGGAATTTTTCTCGCCGGATGTGTTCCAGATTTTCCTCGGCAGCACCGAGGTGACCGACGCCCTGCTGGAAGAACAGTTCGACCACATCTTCTTCACCGGCAGCCCCCGCGTGGGCAAGATCGTGATGACGAAGGCAGCGAAATACCTCACACCGGTAACGCTGGAGCTCGGTGGCAAGAGCCCCACCATCGTGCACAGCGACGCCAAGCTGGACATCGCCGCCAAGCGCATTCTTGCGGGCAAGTTCATGAACGTGGGCCAGACCTGCATCGCGCCGGATCACCTGTTCGTGCACGCGTCGGTGAAGGATGAGTTCGAGCGCAAACTGGTGGAAACCCTGAAGACCTTCTACGGCAACGATCCACAGAAAAGCCCGGACCTGGGCCGCATGATCAACGCCAAACATTTCGAGCGGGTGAAGGCGCTGATTGATCCCGCCAAGGTGCTGGCCGGCGGCCAGAGTGATGCCAAGGATCTGTACATCGCCCCCACGCTGTTGAAAAACGTCACGCTGAATGACGCCGTGATGCAGGAAGAAATTTTCGGCCCGGTGCTGCCGATCATCAGCTACAACTCGCTGAGCGAGGTGTACCAGCACGTGAAGAAACTGCCCAGCCATCCGCTGGCACTGTATGTGTTCACCGAAAGCCGTGACGTGGAGCGCGACGTGCTGGACAACATCCAGTTCGGCGGCGGCTGCGTCAACAACACGCTGATGCACATCGCCAACAACAACATGCCATTTGGCGGCGTGGGCGAAAGCGGCATGGGCGCCTATCACGGTCACCGCTCGTTCCTGACGTTCTCGCACCAGCGCAGCGTGCTGAAATCCTCCACCTTCATGGATCTGCCGATGCGCTACGCGCCGTACAAGGACAAGGTGAAGCTGTTCAAGGCGATGTTCAAGTAAGGGTTGTTCACGTAACTGCGTTCCAGCCCGGCACATCGGTGCCGGGCTATTGCTGCCCCCTCAACTCTTTCCCCTCATTTCTGCGCCGGCGCCGGCATCATCCGATCCAGCCAGTCGATCATTTCCCAGGCCGCCTGCAATACGGTTTCGCGGCCGCTGTAGTGGTGTTCCTCGCCCGGCAATTCCGCGTAACGCACGGTGGCGCCTTCACCCACCAGCGCATGGAAGAAACGTCGCGCCTGCACTTTCGGCGTGCCGGGATTGGAATCGGCGCCGCCATGCACCAGCAGCAACGGTTTTTTCATTTTGTTGGCGAAGAAGAACGGCGAGATGCTGGTGTAATACTCGGTGACATCCCAGAACGTGCGCTTTTCGTGCTGAAAGCCGAACGGCGTCAGCGTGCGGTTGTAGGCGCCGCTCATGGCGATGCCGGTGGCAAAACGGTCGGAATGGATCAGCAGATTGGCAGTGGAAAAGGCGCCGTAACTGCGGCCACCGATCGCCATGCGTTTGGGATCGCTGATGCCCTGCTTCACCAGATAATCCACTGCCGCGTTGGTGCTGCTCACCAGTTGAGGCAAATATTCCTGGTTGTCGGTGTCGCTGTCGGAAATGATCGGCACGGTGGGATTCACCAGCACGGCGTAGCCGGCCAGCGCGGCGGCAATCGGCGATGGCCCCTTGATGCGGTGGAACTGGAACGGTTTGATGTCCAGCTGTTCCGCCTGACGGTTATCGCTGAATTCGCGCGGATAGATCCAGATCAGCGTGGGCAGTGGCTTCTTGCCCGCGCCCTCCGGCAGGTAGAGATTGGCGCTCAGGGTAACGCCATCGGCGCGGGGATAGGTGATGCGCTGGCGCTTGACCTTGTCCAGCTGCGGATAGGGATTGGGTGTGCGGAACAGCTCGGTGGCTCGGCCGGACTGCACGCGGCGATAGACCGGCGGCGTAGTTTCACTTTCCTGACTGGTGAGGATGATTTCCTGTTGGGCATCGAGCACGGCCAGCGCAGTCTCGAACACGTTGGATTCTGCCGTGAAGACGCGCCGGCTCTTGCCGCTGGCCAGCTCCAGCCGTTCCACAAAGGGCCGCACACCCTCCGACGTCAGGCCGCTACCCGCCACAAAGATACTGCCATCCGCTTCCAGCACCGGCCCGTCGCTGCCATCGACCCGGATGCCGCGGCCGGGGTTTTCATAACGGTCTGCCCGATCACCTCGCCACAGGGTGCGGGTGCCCCCTGGCAGGATCACCTGGATATCCACCCGCTTGCCGTCGGCGGCATTGGTAATGAACCAGGGGGTGCCTGCGCTGGTCCAGCCGAAGTCGCGGATGGGGCGTTCGCTGCGGGCCAGCACCTGTGGCTCTTTGCCCGCCTGCACGGCACGCCACTGGTATTCGCTGGAGCCATCGGCCCGCTCTTCCCGGAACAGGAAGCCGGCGGTCGCAGGCAGCAGGGGCGCCCAACTGATGGTGGTGGGATCGCCCTCATTTTCCCATTCCTCGTCGATGCCAAAGCCCATGGCGGCCGACTGGTAGAGACGTTTGCCGGACGCCAGGTTCCAGACCTCGATCACCGCCGGGAACTGGCGCACACCCACCATGCGCGGGTAGGGCGCCACGACACGGCGCAACATCAGGTGCTGACCATCCGGTGCGGCAGCCAGCTGGATGATCAGTCCACCGGTCACCTGCACGGGCGTGATCTGGCCATCCAGCGTCACCCGCGCCAGATCCGTCGCGAAGTAGTACTCGAAGCGGGCATCGTCATAAGGGGATTCCAGCAGATGGGCGTAGGTGCGGGTAGGCAGGCGCTTGCCCTGGTGTTCAATGGCCAGTGGCCACACGCCCCGCACCGGTTGTGGCAGTGGCTTGAAGGGCTGCATGCGGCAGAGCAGGCTCTGGCCGTCGAGCCACTGGCAGGGATTGCCCCAGGCCGGATTGACACGATCCGTCAGGGTGCGCGCCCGACCGGTGGCGATATCGAACAGCCTCAGGACGGTGGGCTTGCCGGTTTCCACCTGCAACGCCGCCAGCTGGCTGCCATCCGGCGAGAACTGGGGAAACGCCAGCCGGGCAGCGCCTTGCGGTTGCCAGCTGTGTTTCATCTTTTGCCCGCGGGCGGTGGTGTCGATGATGTCCACCTTGAGCACCAGGGGATCGATGCCGGTGAAGCGGGTAACCGGATCGATCCGCATGCCCGCCAGCCCCAGGCGTGGCGCCATCAGCCGCTGCAGCGAGATCACCTGCTCGTACTGCACCAGCGCCAGATGGCCGGAGCGTGCGTGCACCAGCGGTTGCGCCGGCGCAGGTGCGGTGAGTAGTGCCGTGATGGGCGCGGCCGGTTCACGAAAGCCCTGGCCGGTGGCGGCCAGCGCCAGACCGGCGGAATGGGACAGGCACAGAACCACGGCGAAAACCCGAAGCAGACGCGGCATGATCAATTCCTTCTGAAATGGCGATGGCAAAGCCTAGCATGGCGCGATGAAGGCGACGCAGCGGCGGGCATGACGGGGATCAAAATCGGCGGCGATTCAGTGCAGCAGCGCCTTGAGTTCATCAATCTGGCTGTGCGCTTCTTCCAGCACCAACAGGCTCAGGCTGGGCGTGAGTTTTCCCATCGCCAGTTTTTCGAAAGCGGGAGTTTCGTCGATGCGGGGCAGGTGGAGCGCAGCGCGTTCCCGCACCTGGGCGTGCAGGTGGGCGATCAGCAGCACATCAGTGTAATCCGCCGGGCCTTCGTGCTCGCGGAACCAGTGCCGCTGGTGGCGGGCCGCATGGCTGAAATCGGCGTCGAACTGCCAGTGATCCAGCAGCAGGGCCGACAGTTCCGGTGTCAGGCGCTGCAGCAACTCATCCAGTGACCCGCCGCTGGACAGCATGTCCGGAAATTCCTCCGCCAGTTGCAACACCGGCAGCACACCCACTTCATGCAGCAGGCCCACCAGCATGGCGCGCTCGCTCTGCAGTCCGGGCGTCATCCGCGCCAGCACGGCGCACAGCGCGGCGATTTCCACCGCGTGACGCCAGCGCTGCAGCATCATTTTTTTCAGCAACGGATGCCGCGCCACAAACAGATCCCGCGCCACCAGACTGGTGACGATTTGCTGGGTCTTGAGGGTGCCCAACCGGCTCAGGGCGGACTTCACCGACACGCAGCGGGCATGCCCACCGAACAGCGCGCAGTTGGCCACCTGCAGCAGGCGCGCCACGATAGCCGGATCGACCGCCACCATGGCCACTGCTTCGTCCAGACAGAAATCGTTCCTGGCCATGAGCTGGCGCAGCCGCAACGCGATGCCGGGCAGCGCGGGCAGGCTCAGGGTGCCCTGCTGGATCTGCTGCAGCAGACGCTGCACCAGGGGCGAAGCACGCCAGGTTTCATCCTCGCCCAGCTGGTCGAGCAGCGGGTTCGCCGGGCTGCGCTGGCG
>JAGUVW010000009.1 GCA_020062665.1 Pseudomonadales bacterium | reverse complement strand
CCATGGCACCGACTACTGCGATCTCAGCGGCGAGCTGCACTGGCTGCGCCGCATGATCGATCAATATGACGATCTGGCAAAAAGCACCGGCGCGCGCATCCTGAATGCCTGCGGATTCGATTCCATTCCGTCGGATCTGGGCGTGCAATTTCTGCAGCAGACCGCGCAGGAAAAATTCGGCGAATACTGCGTGCACATCAAGAACTGTTTCGACAAGGGCCACATCGCCGTGTCAGGCGGCAGTTTTGCCAGCGGCCTGGGCGTGATGCGGGCGGTGGCGAACGACAAAGCGCTGGCTGAGCTGATCGCCAACCCCAACAGTCTCAACCCCCACGACAGAATGCGTGGCGCCTTCAATCCTGAACTGAAGCAGGTGCAATTCGATCCTGATTTCAACCAGTATGTGATGCCGTTTCCCGTGGGCGGCATCAACACCCGCATCGTGCGCCGTTCCCACGCGCTGACGAATTTCCAGTACGGCGAGGATTTCATTTACGACGAAGCGAAACTGGCGGGCAATGGACTCGCGGCGAAAACCCGCGCGCAGCTGGAAACGTTTTTCACCAAGCTGTTTGTCGAGGGTGATCCCAATTCCACCTTCACCCGCGCATTGCACGGACTCGGCCCCAAGATCGGCGACGGCCCCAGCGACGCGCAAATCAAACGCAATGGCCCATTCAGTTTCGAGATGATCGGCAAAACACGTTCCGGCAAAACCCTGCGCGGCTATGTGTTCAGCGAGTGGGACCCCGGCCACGGCGGCACTGCGGCCATGCTGTGCGACACCGCCTTCTGTCTGGCAAAAAAGCGCGAGTCCACCGGTCGCCAGGGCGGCTTCACCACCACCAGCGTGGCGCTGGGCAATGTGCTGCGGGAACAGCTGGCGCAACATGCGAAGATTGAGTTCGGGATTCGGGCGGGGTAGCTGGGAACATTTCTGCTATTTGCTATTCCGGAATTTCCGCATCCCAGACATCAGCAAATCCCTGATTGCTACAGTGAATCTGTAGCGATGTGTACAAACGTTCCAGCCAGAACTCCAGATCCTCACCCACTCCTGTATCCACGATGTACCAGTAGAGCTGAGCCAACAAACGGACATCGGCAGCGGTCATTGCCTGATTGGCGGCAACAACACGCTGTATTTCTGTGTTACCCAGGGAGGCTGCATACTGTTGGAGGATTTGATACTCATGGGGATTGCTGTATTGGATCATAGCGCCACCTGTGCATCGCGAATCACCGACATCCTGTCTGCCATCCATTCCAGCTTGCTGCGCAGTATTTCTACCCGCATGCGCTCCACTGCGCATAAAAGATAGTGCTGCTTTTTATTGTCCCGCGGATCGGCCACGAACTTCAGGCCGGGGGGAATGTCTGCCTTTTCCAACACCCAGAATACTGATACTGATTTGCCGGGATTACGCTTGGACTTCATGCGGTGAATACCCTTTAGATGCTGCCAGTGAGCAGAAAAGGACAAACCGTGTTCCTCCGATGGGAGGATCCAGTTGCCACACACCGAAAACACAAATTAGCGATTGATCCTTTCATATCATTGGCGGGCAAATCAATCCCCCGCACTGAACAGTTTCGCCCGCACCGTGGCGCGATACTGCCCCGGCGTCACCGCCAGCTGCTTGCGGAACAGCTGCGCAAAATAACCCAGATCCTGATACCCCACCTGATAGGCGATTTCCGCGATCGACAGATTGCTGGTCTGCAATAAATCCTTCGCCATGTCGATGCGCAATTCCTGCAAATACTGCAGCGGCGTTTTCCCCGTTGCGTCCTTGAAGCGGCGATTGAACGTGCGCACGCTCATGCCGAATTTTTTCGCCACGTCCGCCAGCAGGATGTTGCGCTGCACGTGCTGCTGCAGCCAGATCTGCGCCTGCACAATGTCTTCATCGGGATGATAGCGATGCTTGTCGTCGAAGTAGCTGGAGGTTTCGTAGGAACGGCGGATCTCGTGGGAAAAATTGCGCTCCACATGACTGGCAATGGCCGCGTCATAGGTGCGGTGAATGAAATGCACCGTCAGATCCGCCACCGCGTTCACGCTCGCCGCGCAGTACACGTTGTTCGCCTGGGTGATGAAGTACTGGCGCTTGAGCAGCACGTTGGGATAGTCGCGCTCGAACTGGTCGAAGTAGTGCCAGTGCGTCGTCGCGGCCTTGCCATCCAGCAGCCCCGCCTCCGCCAGAAAACACGCGCCGGTGCCCACGGCAATCAGGATGCAGCCTTTGGTGTGCAGTTTCTGCAGCCATTCCACCAGTTGCGGATGCTGACGCACGATGGGGCGCGGGTTCCGCCACAGGGCCGGCAGGATCACCATGTCGGTGTGGGCGATCTCGTCGATGGCCAGATCCGGCTGCAGGCGGAAGCCGGACCGGGTCAGCACCGGCTCCCGCGTCATGGCCGCCGCCGCGATGTTCAGGCGCACGGCATTGCGATCCCGGATCACCGCCGCCGATTCTGCCGCCCGCATCATCTCAATGGGCAGGGTGATGCTGGTGGCGAGCATGTGCTCCACCAGGATAAAGCTGGCCCCCAGCCGGCGGCGGGGGGACTCGATCGCGCGCTTAGATGTCATTTCCGTCACTGTCTGTCCATTTCACCACATTCTATGGCCAAATAGCCCATAACGGCTACTGATACCCCTCCCTAAACTGGTTCCATTCCGATTTATGGCAGTTTGATGAAAGGGTTACGGACAATGACACAGTTACCGGTGATCGTAGGTTTTGGCGGTTACAACGCGGCGGGGCGCAGTTCGTTCCATCATGGCTTCCGCCGCATGATCATCGAGTCCCTGAGCGGCGACACCCGGCAGGAAACCATCGCCGGCCTGGGCGTGATGACCGGCCTGATCAAGGGCTCCGACGCCGGCTTTACCGATGCGGAAGGCGCTCCACTCACGCTGGCCGAGATCGAAGCCCGCTTCGGCGCCGCCATTCTGGACGCCACCCTGATCCGCAAGGTCGAGAAAACCTATTTCGACGTGGACAACACCCCCTGGCAGCAGAGCCTGACAGTGGCCGCCGCCTCCAACCAATCCCAATTTCTGGTGAGCAAAAAGCAGTTGCCCCAGCCGGTGCCCGCCGCCTGGCAGGTGGAAGAGCACTCCGCCACCCACGTGCGCATCACCCTGGTGGACAACCTGGATGTGAAGATTCCCTCCACCCGTGATTTCCCGGTGAAATCCGCCGGCCAACTGCCCAGCGGTTTTGATCCGTCGCAGCTGTACGACGCCCGCTTTCATCCGCGCGGACTGCAGCTCACCGTGGTGGGCATGTCCGACGCCCTGCATTCCCTCGGCATTCCCTGGCACAGCGTACGCGATGCGGTGAAGCCCGACCAGATTGCCGTCTTCGCCGGCAGCATGCTGGGGCAGATGGACGAATACAGTTACACCGGCATGATCCAGGCCCGGCAGAAAGGCGGCCGCGTCACCGCGAAACAACTGCCCCTGGGCATGAACACCATGCCAGCAGACTTCATCAACGCCTATGTGCTGGGCCACGTGGGCACCACCGGCACGGCCACCGGCGCCTGCGCCACCTTCCTCTACAACCTGCGTGCAGGCATTGAGGAAATCAAATCCGGCCGCGCCCGTGTCGCCATCGTCGGCAACGCGGAAGCGCCGATCTCGCCGGAAGTGATGGACGGTTTCGCCGCCATGAGCGCCCTCTGCACCAAGGAAGGCTTGAGCAAGATCGAAGGCGTGGCAGAGCCGGACTACCGCAAATCCAGCCGCCCGTTTGGCGAGAACTGCGGTTTCACCATGGCAGAATCCGCGCAATTCGTGATCCTGATGGATGACGCCCTGGCGCTGGAATTGGCGCGCAGATCCACGGTGCCGTCACCGACGTGTTCGTCAACGCCGACGGTTTCAAGAAATCCATTTCCGCCCCCGGCCCCGGCAACTATTTAACGCTGGCCCGCGCCGTGGCCTCGGCCCGCGCACTGGTGGGGGACGAAGGCATCCGCCAGCGCAGCTTCGTGCACGCCCATGGCTCCAGCACGCCGGCGAACCGGGTCACGGAGTCGGAACTGTTTGATCGGGTAGCGGCGGCGTTTGGTATCGAACAGTGGCCCATCGCGGCGGTGAAAGCCTATGTGGGCCATTCATTGGGCCCCGCCAGTGGTGACCAGCTGGTGGCCGCCCTGGGTTCGTTCCACTACGGCATGATTCCCGGCATCAAGACCATTCCCGCCGTGGCCAACGATGTGCACCGGGATCACCTGCTGATTTCGCAGACCGACATCGACCGCCGCCGCCAGGGCCTGGACGTGGCCTTCATCAACACCAAGGGCTTCGGCGGCAACAATGCCACCGGCGTGGTGCTGTCGCCCCGGCTGGTGGAGACCATGCTGCGCAACCGTCATGGTGTCGCCGCGTTCAACGCCTTCAAGCACCGTCAGCTGGAAACAGTGAACCGCGCAAAGGAATACGATCAGGCGGCCCAGCGCGGCCAGTTCCGCATCGAATACCATTTTGGCGAAAACATGATCGACGACCAGGCCCTGCAGATCTCGCCGGAGCAAGTGCAGGTGCCCGGTTACCACCAGCCCATCACCCTGGAAAGCCGTTCCCCGTTTGCCGACATGCTGGACAGCGCCCAGCCGGCATAAACGCGGGGGCAGCGCCTCACCCACACCGTCAGCCACTCTGCACCTCAGGCCCGCATCCCACACGAGATGGCGGGCCTTTCCTTTTGCACAGCATTCGCACCAGCGAGCGCCCACCCGGTAATCAACCTGCTCATAAACTGATCTAAAAACTGGTCAATTGAGACAATTTATTTCTGTCGTTTCAAAAACTTTGCCGTTTGTGACTGAGAAGTTCTATAGTTTTTGTATCAGGGTTGCTTTATCCCCCCTGTCACAGCACGTCTTTCAGTTGATGGTTCAGGGCCGGACGACCCCCGGCGCGGACATCTGCGTGCTGTCAACCAACCCCCTGAATTCAAACGGAAGGGAGCTTGTCTCTGATGGCAGAACAACAAAAACACCTGGCGGGCGCCACCCTGGCCGCACTGGCCCTGTCGGTTTCAACCGCACCCGCCCAGGCATTCGATTACAGCACCGGTGACTTTCGCCTGCAGGTCGATTCAACGCTCACGGTCGGCGCCTCCTGGCGGGCCGATGATGTGGACTATCGTGGCGTGGGCCTGCAGAACGCCTATCAGGCCTATCTGGCCGGAGAAAATCCCAACGGCCATCACCACTACCACGGCTCCAGCACCGCCGACGACAGCAATCTGCTGTGGAAGAAGGGCTCCACCTTCTCGGAGTTGGCCAAACTGGTGGTGGACATGGAGATGACCTACCAGGATTACGGCGCCTTCATTCGCGGCAAGGCGTTCTATGATCACCGCATTGTGAACGGCGATGGTGTCACCGATCTGCCCGCCTATTACTGGCAGGACGCCAACGGCAACAACCGCCTGCCCAACCAGAGCGCAGGCAGCAGCGCCGAGATTCTGGACGCCTTTGTCTGGGGCAACTGGTGGATCGGGGAGCGCCCGCTCAACGTGCGCCTGGGCAAGCAGGTGATCAGCTGGGGCGAAGGCCTGCTGTTCGCCAACGGCATCAACAGCATCAACCCGGTGGACGTGAACGCACTGCTGGCACCCGGTTCCGAGGTAAAAGACGCGCTGATTCCGCTCAACTCCCTGGTGGCGTCCTTCGGTATCAGCGAGGCGCTGACGGTGGAAGGTTTTGTGCTGTTCGACTGGCGCGAAACCGAATTGCCGGAATGCGGCACGTTCTTCTCGGTGTCCGATCTGGTAGGCGCCGGCTGCTGGGCGGGATTTGTGCCGTCGGGGATGGAGTCGTCGTTCATCGGCAATCCGCTGACCCCGGCTGACGACGCCATCAATTTCACGCTGCCACGGGAATCCGATGTAGAGCCGGACAAGAGCGGCCAGTACGGTGTGGCGGTTCGCTATTTCGCGGAATCCATCGAAACCGAATTCGGCCTGTTCTACACCAACCTGCATTCCAACCTGCCGGTGATTTCGGGGCATTTGCCCGTGCCGGCGGAACTCAATCCCGGCTTTGCCGGACTGACCCTGGAGCAGGTTCGCGGAATACTCACCACCCAGGCACAACCCGGATATCCAGCCGGTAACCCGCTAGCGGGCATTGCCCTGCTGCCTTACGGCGATTACTTCGTGGAATACCCGGAAGACATCCAGATGATCGGCGCCAGCTTCAGTACCACGCTGGACATCGGCCTGCCCGGCGGCGGCACTGCGATTTCCGGTGAAATCAGCATGCGCAAGGATCAACCCTTCGCCCGTGAAGATGGCGACGCGCTGTCGGGCGCGGTGGGCTTGCCGTCGCTCGCCTGCCATGACGCACCCACACCCTACGACTGCTACAGCAAGTTCAGCCCTGGCGACTACAACCCCGGTTACGTCACCAGCGACTACTATCAGGCGGAGCTGGTGTTCATCCACTTCTTCGACCAGATTCTGGGAGCCTCACGCTGGACTGCGGTGCTCGACATCGCCGGCTCCTATCTGGATCTGCCATCCAAGGATGAAGTCCTGCTGAACAGCAACTACAACGCCACGCTCAACCATCCGTGGATTCCTCCCACCTCTTACACCGTTCCTGGTCACCCGGTTTACGGCGGCATACCGTTCCAGACCTTTATCGATCTGGCCTGGGCCGGCACCGGCAACCTCACCCTGTATCCGGAAGACAACTACTACCCCACCAGCGGCGCCTGGGGCTACAAGATGCGCTTCTCCGGCGACTACGATGACGTGATCGCGGGCATCAACCTGCGTCCCACCATCAGCTTCAGTCATGACGTGTACGGCACCACGCCCACCCCGATTGCGAACTTCCTCGAAGATCGCAAAGCCATCGGCCTGTCGCTGGAAGCGATCTACCTGAACGACTACAGCGTCAACGTTTCCTACACGGATTTCTACGGCGCCGAACCATACAACGCCCTGGCGGATCGCGATTACTACTCCATCAGCGCCAGCGTGTCATTCTAAGAATCGGGGGAACATTACATGAAATTTGCTTCAAGAATCTTTTCATCGGCGGGCCTGCTGGTCATTGCACTCGGCGCCTCGTCGGGTCACGCCAAAGTGGATCAGGCCCAGGTCGACAAGCTCGGTGGCAGCGAGCTGACCATCACCGGCGCGCAGGTGGCCGGCAATGCCGACGGCTCCATTCCCGCCTACACCGGCGGCCTGAAAGAATCGCCCGCCTGCTACAAGGGTGGCAGCTGGGTGTGCGATCCGTTTCCGGATGACAAGCCGCTGTTCGTGATCTCGGCGCAGAACGTGGAGCAGTACAAGGACAAGCTCAGTCCCGGCCAGCTCGCCATGTTCCGCAAATATCCCGACAGCTTCCGCATGCCGGTGTATCAGACCCGCCGCACCTTCCGCATGCCAGACAATGTCGCGCAGATCACCAGGCAGAATGCGCTGCAGACCGAAACCCTGGGCGCCACCGGCCTGAAAAACTACACCCCGATGGGCTATCCGTTCCCGATCGCCCAGAACGGCATCGAAATGGTGTGGAATCACATTGCGCGCTGGCGTGGCACCGGTGTGGATCGCTTTGCCGGCCAGGCAACGCCCCAGGCCAACGGCGCGTACAGCATGGTGATGTTCCATGACGAAGTGGTGATTCCCGCCGCGATGACCGATTACGTGGCCGGCGAAGATCCCAACGTCATGTTCTATGGCAAGCAGACGCTGATTTCACCGTCGCGGCTGGCGGGCAACGTGCTGCTGGTGCATGAAACCATCGATCAGGTGAAGGAACCGCGCCGCGCGTGGATCTACAACTCCGGCCAGCGTCGTGTTCGCCGCGCGCCGCAAGTCGCGTATGACGGCCCCGGTACCGCTGCCGATGGTCTGCGCACTGCCGACAACTACGATCTCTACAACGGTTCGCCGGATCGCTACACCTGGGAATTCAAGGGCAAGAAAGAGATGTACATCGGCTACAACTCCTACAAGCTCGACCAGAAAGGTTTGCCCTACGATGACATCGTCAAGGCCGGCCACATCAACCAGGATCTGACCCGCTATGAACTGCACCGCGTGTACGAGGTGGAAGCAACATTGCGCCCAGGCACCCGTCACATCTATGCCAAGCGCGTGTTCTATTTCGACGAGGACAGCTGGATGGCATCGGTGATCGATCATTATGACGGCCGCGGCAATCTGTGGCGCGTAGCTGAAGCGCACCAGATGCTGTTCTATCAGGTGCCGGTGCAGGGTTACTCACTGGAAGTGCTGTACGACCTGAACTCCGGCCGTTACGTGGCACTGGGCCTGGAGAACAACGAAACCAAGGGCGTGGAGTGGGCGGCGAAGTATTCCAAAATCGAATTCCAGCCGGGCGCTCTGCGCCGGGAGGGCGTGCGCTAATTGTTTTTTGCCATCTTGGGGGTGCCTGGCACCCCTTCTTTTTCGCCACGGCGGTGGTGCAGGCCGGTGCTGTTCTTCCGCATACTGCTGTGCACGCTGCTGCACACGCTGCTGACCACAACCACGGCGGCGCTGGCTGCCTCCGGGCCTGATCCCGCGTATATCCTCGAACCGCACAACAGCATCGTGCAACTCGGCCGTCACGCCCATTACGCGCCGACACAAACGCAGTCACCCCCTGTCAGCGCAGACGCATTGCGCGCCCACGACTGGCACACCAACACCGAGCCCGCCATCAATCTGGGTTACCAGTCACAGCCTTACTGGATCCGGGTGTCCTTTGCCACGGCTGCGATTGTCGACACCGACTGGATGCTGGAAATCGCCAATTCCCAGCTGGATGAGATCCGGCTTTTTGTTTTCCACAATGGTGAACCGCTGCAGCAATGGCACGCCGGGGATCAGCTGCCGTTCAACCAGCGCACAATTCACAATCGGCATTTTCTGTTTCCGCTGACATTGCAACCGCACCAGCAGTACGACCTGTACCTGTGGGTGCAGAACAGCGAAGCGCTGGAGGTGCCGCTGACACTGGCAACCAACACCGTTTACGTGGAATACAGCAGCCAGCGCTCGATCATCGATGGCGTGTTCTACGGCATTCTGCTGATCATCGTTGCCTATTCGTTCATGCTGTATCTGGTGCTGCTCGACCGCACCTATCTGTATTACGTCGCCTACGTGCTGTCGATGCTGCTGTTTTTTCTGTGGCAGCAGGGCGTGCTGTACCAGCATGTGTTCCCCGACTATCCCCGCGTCCAGCATCTGGCGCCGAGTTTCATCTCGCTGCTCATCTTCCTGTCGATCGCGATGTTCTTCCGCCAGCTGCTGGCGCTGCCGGAGCGGGTTCCTAAAATCTGGATCTGCTACAAGGTGCTGCTGATCCTGCACGCGCTGTATTGCCTGCTGATGCTGGTGCTCGACTACCAGCTGGTAATCATGCTGATGGTGATCAACACCGTGATGTCTACCATTCTGGCGGCGTCGGCCATCGTGAAGCTGGCGTATGGCGGCTCGCGCTCGGCGCAGATCGTGCTGGCGGGCTGGGCGCTGCTGCTGTTCTGCCTGCTGTTTTTCACCGCCGCCAAAACCGGCGTCATCTACAGCGATTTCATGGCGGATTACGGGTTGCGGCTGGGCATCAGCGTCGAGATCCTGATCTTCTCGTTTGCGCTGGCATTCCGCATCAACCAGGAACGCGACGAAAAGGAACAGGCGCTTGAGCAGGTGAACCGCGAGCGCAACGAACGCATCCGCGCCCAGGAACAGGCACTGCAGAACGAGAAGGAAGCCCGCCTCGCCAAGGAAGCCGCCCTGCACGCCGAAATGCAGCAGACCGAACGTCTGCAGCAACTGGTGGCAGAGCGCACTGCCGATCTGGAAAACACCCTGCTGCATCTGGAAAAGGCCAACCGGGAACTGGAAAAACTCAGCGCACTGGATGGCCTGACCGGCGTTTTCAACCGCCGCACCTTCGATGAAAAACTGCAGGAAATCTGGATCGCCTCACAACGCAAAGCACGGCCGCTGGCGCTGCTGCTGGTGGACATCGATCACTTCAAGCACGTGAACGACAACCTGGGCCATCCGTGCGGTGACTACGTGTTGCGGGAATTTGCCGCGTTGGTGAAAAACCTGCTGCACCGCCCCACCGACCTCATGACCCGTTACGGTGGCGAGGAGTTTGCGATTCTGCTGCCGGACACACCCCTGCACGGCGCCGAAGTAGTGGCGGCAGCCATCGTACGTCATGCCGCCAGCCATGTGTACAGCTGGGAGGGCCACAGCTTTCATGTCACCGCCAGTGTGGGCGTCGACAGCCAGGCACCCACGCTGGCCGAGGATTTTGCATCGCTGGTAACGCGGGCCGACAGTGCGCTCTACCAGGCCAAGCAACAGGGGCGCAATCGCTGGATCAGTTATCGCGCCACAGAAAGGTCGTCGCATGAAAAAGGCAGTTGATACGATGAGCATCAGAATTCACACCCTGTTGTTGCTCGCCCTGCTGGCGCTGTTGCCCGTCCCGCTTGCCGCCGACACCCTCACACCTGCTTTCGCTGCTGAATCCCGCACGCCGATCGCCGCGCTGCACTATCGCGTGGTGAAAGACACGAACGCCACCCTGGAAAACATACTGAACAGCCCACCGACACGCTGGCAGCGGCTCGAGGGTTCGCAGCTGAATCTGGGACTGGTCAATCAGGTATTGTGGATACGCTTCCCGCTGCCGGCGGTGACACAACCCGACACCCGTCTGCTGGAAATCGCCAATCACAAAATCACCGCGATGACTCTGTACGTGCTTGACGCCGACAGCCTCGAAACGCTGCAAACGTTTGACGTATCCGATCGCATGCCGCTGAGCGAACGCAACTTCCAGAATCGCAATTTCGTGTTTCCGCTCGCCCTTACACCCGCACGGGCCCAGATCGCAGTCATCCGCGTGCAGAACAAGTTCCCCATGAAGCTACCGATCCAGCTGTGGGAGCAGGATAGTTTCCAGAACCAGCGCGAAGGCCGCGCGCTGTTCCAGGGCGTGTACATGGGCATCATGCTGATCATGGCGATTTACAACCTGTGCATCTTCCTGTACTCGCGCGACAAAAGTTACGGCTACTACGCGCTGTTCGTGCTGTGCATTACCGGATATGTGGTGGTGGATCGCGGCCTGGCGTTCGAGTATCTGTGGCCACAGTCACCACAGCTGGATTTTCAGCTGACGCTGGTGTTCACCGCGCTGGGCTGCGCCGTCAGTATTCCGTTCACGCTGCATTTCCTCTCGCTGCAGCATCACGCGCCACGCGTCGCAACAATTCTGCGCGTGGTGATGTGGCTGTGGCTGTCGATCGCACTGATTGCCATGCTGCATCCGGCGGTGTGGCTGATCGTGGTGGTGGTCGTGCTGCTGTTGCCGGGCAGCACATCGCTGCTGGTGGCGGGCGTGGTCAGCTGGCGGCGGGGCGCGCCGGCGGCACCTTACTTCACCATCGCCTGGGCGGTGCTGATCAGTGCCGCCACCATTTACGATACCTATCTGATTGGCCTGCTGCCCATTTCCATCTTCACCGAATATTCCCTGCAGATGGGCAGCATCATCGAAGTGACCCTGCTGTCGCTGGGACTGGCCCACCGCATCAAGACACTGGATGCAGACAAGCAGCGCGCCAACGCGCTCAACAATGCCAAGAGCGAATTCCTCGCCACCATGAGCCACGAAATCCGCACGCCCATGAACGGCATTCTCGGCATGGCAGAACTGCTGCGCGACACCACGCTGACACCCCAGCAGCACAGCTACCTGCAAACCATCCTGGGCTCGGGCCAATCACTGCTGCGGGTGCTAAACGACATTCTGGATTATTCGAAAATCGAAGCCGGCAAGATCGATCTGGAAAACATTCCGTTCGCAATCCGCCCGCTGGTGGATGAAACCGCCGCCATTTTCGCCGTGCGCGCGCTGGAAAAAGGACTGTTCTACAACGTCTATATCGATCCGGATGTGCCGCGCGAACTCAGCGGCGATCCCGTGCGCCTGCGTCAGGTGCTGACCAATCTGCTCAGCAATGCCTTCAAATTCACCCGTCAGGGCAGCGTGGTGATCAACGTGTTGCGGCAAGAAACCGGTAGCGTGCGTTTCGAAATCCGCGACAGTGGCATCGGCATTCCCGCCAGCAAACAGGCCCAGGTGTTCGAGCGTTTCACCCAGGCAGAAAATTCCACCAATCGCCAGTTCGGCGGCACCGGACTGGGCCTTGCCATCTCGCGTCGCATCGTGGAACTGATGGGCGGGCAGATCGGTGTGGAAAGTCATCCTGATCAGGGCTCCACGTTCTGGTTCAGCCTGCCCGCGCCGCACACCGGCATCGCAGCGGAATCCCCCGCGCCGCTGGGCCACATCGCCATCCTCAGCCCGGATGAAAAACTCACGGCAGAACTGGCCGCGTACTGCCAGCAGTGGGGACTGGTGGCGCACACCTACGCCGGCATCGATGGTTTCCTGGTGGGCCACGCGCAACAGCCGGCGCCCGACATCCTGCTGATCGACCAGCACTGCGCCGACTTTCATCCCGATCGCATCGCCGGCCAGGCCATGACCCGCGTGCTGCATCCCGACACCCGCCTGGTGTTGCTGATGAAAACCGGCGCCAGCCGCGAACGCTTTGCCAATCTGCCACTGCCGGTGCAGTTCGATGAATACCCGGTGAGCATCGCCCGCCTGGAAAAACTCATCTGCCAGCAAGCCACCCCAACCCCTGCCGAACTGCCAGCAGCCACCACCCCGCTGACCGGCAAGCGGGTACTGGTGGTGGACGACAACCACGTCAACCTCATCGTCGTCAGCGGCTATCTGCGCAAGATCGGCATCGAACCCACCACCCTCGACAGCGGCCAGCGGGCGCTGGACATCCTGTGCCAGCCCGAGGGCGAATTCGATCTGGTGCTGATGGATTGCGAGATGCCGGAACTCGATGGCCTCGAAACCACCGCCCGCATCCGCCGCTGGGAAGGGGCCGGCCCTCATCCACGCCGCCTGATCTGCGCCCTCAGCGCCCATGCCCTGGACAGCTATCGGGAAAAATGCCTGGCCGCCGGCATGGACGACTTCATCACCAAGCCCATCGACTTCGGCACCTTCCAGCGCCGGCTGTGCCAGTTGCTGCTACCCAGCACTCATTCCCCAACCGACTGACCACCCTTCACCGTTAGATCCACTTCATCTTTGGCGTGCGCTTGGGCGCTGCTTCAGTTGGGCATACACTGAGCAGATAACCGCTCGCAGGTACAGAACATGGACGCGCTATCTGCTCACACCCTGTTGTCGGATCCCTATCGCGCCGGCGTCGAACTGGGCGAAGCCCTGCTTCCACTGACGCCGGAGGTCGTCTTCCTGTTCAGCACCGTGCACTACGGCGAATCCAGCGAACTGCTGGAAGGACTCTACGACACCCTGCAGAACGACAATCTGGTGGTGATCGGCAACAGCGGCGACGGCTACTACGAATCCAGCAAGATCAGCGACATCGGCGCCGCCGCCTTGGGCCTCAACAGCGGCGGGGCTGTCACCTGG
>JAGUVW010000042.1 GCA_020062665.1 Pseudomonadales bacterium | reverse complement strand
TGTTTCGAAGTTGCCGTTTTGCAACAGATGCGGTGGCAGAATGGGGAACATCCGGCAATTCAACGGTTTAGATAAATCAGCCAAGAAGGAGCGCTGTTCTCAGATGTATTTTTTAACACTGTTTGAAAACATGGTCTAAAACTTAAAGGGATTTGTTCGTATCGTGTATGTATTTTAAGGAGCAATGGGATGAAAACAAAAGCAATCAAGGCAGGATTTGCCGTTTCTGCACTGGCACTGGCGGTGTCGCCGACGATGGCCACCGACCTTCGTATTGATGGTTTTGCGTCGTTTGTCGCTGGTCAGGTTCTGGACCAAGATGAATTGGATGCCACCGGCACCTACAACGGCTACGACAACAGGGTCAACTTTCAACAGGATTCGGTCTATGCCATACAGTTCAGGGGTGACCTGAAAGAAGATTTGGCCATCACCGCCCAAGTTATTGCCAATGGCGCGAATAACTATGACGCAGAAGTGGCGTGGGCCTACGCTACTTACCAAGTCAGCAATGAATTGAGCTTGAAGGTCGGGCGTTCCCGGATTCCATTCTTCATGTTCTCGGATTTTCTGGACGTGGGTTATGCGTACACCTGGATTAAGCCACCTGTCAGTGTTTACGGGGATACCGGCAATTTCAAAAATCTGGATGGAGTTAACATCGAATATACTACTGAAGTGGCAGGATGGTTCTCTCGCTTATCGCTGATGGGAGGAAGGAGTGAGGCCCCCATCGAAGTACCCGAGATTGGGGAATCCGATACGTCGGTCAAAAATATGTTGATCGGCGCATGGAGTGTGAATCGAGACTGGTTCGCCATGAGGGTTTCACATGCCCAAGCAGATTTAACCTTCAGCGCCTTTGATGAAATGATTGATTTGCTCACACAGCCGCCATCATTGGGAGGGCTCGGTATTGCGCTAAACACTGAAGAGATCAACCAGCTCTCCGTTGATAGTGATAGAGCTTCTTTTAGCGGCGTTGGTTTTACAATCGATCATGGCAACTGGATAGCCGCCGCCGAGTATACGGAATTGGAATTCGATGATTCCCCCATAGTGTCAGATACGATTTCTTGGTACGTATCATTGGGATATCGCTGGAATAAATTCACTTATTATGTCGTTTATTCTGAAGACGAAGACAAAACCAACGAAGAAACCACGAATATTGTTGATACCAAAGTCATGCCAGTGCTGGCTTCTTTGCCGCCGGAAGCAGCGGCACCAATTAATGGCGCGCTGAACAGTCTTTATTATGTCGAAACTGAAAGCAATTCCTATAGCATAGGCTTACGATACGATTTTCATTCAGCTGCGGCGCTCAAGACGGAGTACTACACCACCGACGATGACATAACCGGTATGAATCCCTCGATGATTCGTATGTCAATTGATCTTGTCTACTAAGGGAGGAGCCCCGACATGAATTCCAACGTTAAAAGTATTCTTTGCGCTTCCCTGCTGGTCATTTTCTGCAATGTTGTACATGCAGAAATTGCAGTCATCGTCAATCTGGCCAATACCGACGCTATTAAAAAGGAAAGCATTGCATCCCTGTATTTAGCCAAAACCAGGACCTTCCCCGGTGGCACAAATGCGATTCCGCTGGATCGCCCTGAAGGTTCCCCCATCCGTGTGGAATTTGTCAGCAAGGTGATCGAGAAGGACGAATCACAGATGAAGTCCTACTGGTCGCGCCTGATCTTCACCGGCAAGGGTGTACCTCCCAAGGTGCTTGAATCCGATGCCGAGGTGAAGGAAATGGTGGCCCGCAATCCAGATGCCATCGGCTTTATTGACGCAGGTGCAGTGGACAGTACGGTGAAAGTGGTGGCCACATTCTGAGGCTTGCTTCCAACTTTTATTTTTTGCGCTTTTTCAACTATTGCGACCCCGGCCTGATGGCACCGGGGTTTTTATTTTCCGCCCACCATCACCTGTTCAAGCAGAATGGGTCAGGGGACGCATACCCCTCTTGAATGAACCCGAAATCTGTGCCGCATATCTATCTGCCTCTTTTGTAAAAAGGTCATTGTGAATCACATGCCCCTTCTTCCGACGAGCTTTCCCCATGCAGTCGCAGGAACATTGTGACTACAAATGCTGCATGTTCTTCAAGATCCTTTTCTGAATAGTGCGGTATTACACCGTAAAGGGCGCGGACAAGATCCATGCGCAGCAGCATTCCCAGAAACAACTCTGCGCTGCGTAAGGGGTGACAGCATTGAATCTGCCCCTCGGCAGCGAATGCGGCCAACCCATGCGCCAGATGTTCCAGGATATTTTGGGGGCCTTGACCGTAAAAGCCTTGCAGATCCAGCTCGGCCCCCTGGGCGGCAATGAGCGCCCGCAGGAATTGCAGATGGTCCTCGCTCACCAGAAAGTCGAGAATGGTGCGGCTAAAGGCAAGCAACGAGCGCCGAACGTCCATCTTGCTACCCTGTGCCGGGGTTAAGGCCTCCGAGAACACTTCCGCTTGTTGCCGCATGACCGCCGAGATCAGATCGTTGCGATTGGCGTGTCGGCTGTAAACGGTCACCTTGGAGACACCGGCTTTCCTCGCGACAGATTCCATCGTGACGGCCTGTAGCCCCTCTTTGAACAGCAATTCTCGGGCTGCTTGCAGAATGGCGAGATCCTTGCCGCAATCCATGGGGCGCCCGGGCGTAGCGGCTTGTGATTTTGGATCGGACGTGATATCTGTACGCTCGCGTTCACTATTGGTGCGGGGCTTACTGTTCATGCGTTTAATACTCTTTATCGCCTTGTTGGTGCTTCTCGGCGGTTGCAAAGCGCCTTCCGATTCCGGGGTGACAGCACCGCCAGTCAAGAGCGTATACACAGTGACGCTCACAGAGCAATCTCAGATCTTACCGCAATCGTACTCGGGCACGGTACGTGCGCGCCACGAAATTCCAGTGGCATTCCAGGTCGGCGGACGGATTCAGCATCGGCTCGTCAATGCGGGGCAGACAGTGGCGCCCGGCGATGTGCTATTCAGACTCGATCCACAAGAGCTGGAGCAAACGCTTGTGGCCACAAAAGCCATGTTATCGGCAGCGACTGCAGAACTGGAGGTAGCGGAGGCCGATGTCGTCCGCTACCGTGCGTTGTTTGGTAAGGACAGCATCAGTCAACAGGCATTCGAGCGGGAGAAAATGGCGGAACGGGCGGCCAAGGCCCAGTGGGAATCCGCGCAAGCTCAGGTTCGCCATGCGGAAATCGCACTGCGGCATACCGTATTAAAAGCAACGGCCCCCGGTATTTTGATTGATGTCAGCGGCAACGTTGGGCAGGTGGTGGCGGCCGGGCAACCCATCGCGTTGCTGGCCGACCTGAACGAATGGGAGATCGAGGTTTTCCTGCCGGATGGGTTCCCGCCTCCGCCAACGGCCTCGGCTCACTTCGGTAACCGAACGGTCGACCTCAAGCTACGCGAAGTCGCCGGCGCCGCAGATGCCACCAGTCGCACTTGGCGAGTGCGCTACTCCCTCGAAAAACGTCTCGACCTGAAGCTGGGCATGCTAGTACACGTTGTTATGCAAGCCAATCTGGACGATCACCCCCGGTTCACGGTTCCGCTGTCTGCGCTGGATGAGCGAGGTGACGGCGCTCACGTCTGGAAGATCGTCGAACAGAGAGCGCAGCGTTTCCCAGTGAGCATAATGGACGCGGGCCCAAGTCAGGCGCGAATCCATGGCGCGCATCTGCAGCTTGGTGATCGAATCATCGCATTGGGCACCCACCTGCTTGAACCTGACCAATCGGTGAGGGCGCGTCAGCCATGATGTTTCCCAACCTTTCTTCGTTTGCGGTAAAGCAGCGGTCGGTAACACTTTATTTCATTCTTCTGTCGGTACTTGCAGGCGCCTACGCGTTTGCGTCGCTGGGGCGGGCGGAAGATCCTGCCATTACTCTGCAGATGGTAGTGGTGTCGGCAGTATGGCCGGGGGCGACGCCTGCTGAAATCGAGCGGCAAGTCGTGCTCCCAATCGAAAAGAAAATCCAGGAGGTGGATTACGTCGAGGAGATAAACACCACCGTCAAGGCGGACCGGGCCGACCTTCAGGTCAAATTCTACAGTTACACGCCCATGGATAAATTACCGGAGCTGCAGTTCCAGTTAAGGAAGCGCATGCTGGATATCGCGGCATCCTTGCCCAAGGGTGTCATTGGTCCCCTTGTCAATGATGACTTCTCTGATGTCTATTTCAGCCTCTACAGCCTTAGCGCACCAGGCCTGCCCATGCGCGAAGTCGCCCGCTTTGCCGAGCGTCTTCGCGATGAGTTGCAGCTCATTTCCGGTGTGCGCAAAGCCATGCTGATCGGTGAGCGAGAAGAGCGCATCTTTATCGACCTCGATAATGTCAAGATGACCAATAGCGGCATTTCATCGCAGACAGTGTTCGAGACCATCCAGGCCTACAACACCCTGATCCCCTCAGGTCAGATAGACACGGCTGGTCCACGCTTGCGCTTTCGCCTTGATGCGGATCTGTCCGCACTGCAGCGACTGGAGACATTGCCGATCCGCACCGGTACTACAGTGGTGCACCTGGGGGATCTGGCGAGGGTTTATCAGGGTTATGAAGAGCCGCCATCGTATATGGTTCGCGTCAACGGCCAGGATGCCTTGCTCATCGGCGTGGTCATGGCCAAGGGCGAGAATGGCCTGGACCTTGGCGAAAGACTTGCCGCATTTCTTCAGAAGGAGAAAGCGGAATTGCCGCTCGGCATGACCTTGGACCAGATCACCAACCAGGCCGACGCGATAACGGCGGCAGTCAACCTGTTTCAAGTAAAGTTCATCGTCGCGGTGGTCGTCGTTATGGGCGTGGGATTTCTGGCGCTGGGCTTCCGGGCAGGGCTGATCGTGGGGATCGCCGTGCCGATTACCCTCGGGCTGACTTTTGTGCTGATGAAATCCAGCGGTATCAATCTCGACCGCATCACGCTCGGCGCCTTGATCATTGCTCTGGGGCTGCTGGTGGATGATGCAATCATCGCGATCGAAATCATGCTGGTGAAGCTGGAAGAAGGCGCGAGCAAGATGACGGCGGCCACTCATGCGTGGACAGCGACCGCATCACCCATGCTGTTTGGCACTCTGATCACGATGTTTGGTTTTGTGCCGATCGGGTTTGCCAAATCCGGCGTCGGAGAGTATGCCGGCAATATCTTTTGGGTGCTGGCGTTTTCACTATTGATTTCCTGGCTGGTTGCCGTCACTTTCACGCCTTATCTGGGCGTGCAATTGCTGGCGAAGCCGCGCCATGATGCGGAAAAGAAGGATCATCATGGGGTGTATGATTCCCCCTTTTACAGCAGGTTTCGCACGGTGGTGGATGTTTGCGTGCGCCGTCGCGGCGCCGTGGTGCTCGCTACGGTCACCCTCTTCGTCTTGGCTGTGGCGGGCATGGCTGGCGCGGTGGAGAAGCAGTTTTTCCCCGGCTCGGACCGCCCGGAAATTCTCATCGATTTATCCTTACCTCCTAGTACTTCCATCGCCGTTACCGATGCGACGGTGAAGCGTATCGAGCACCTGTTGAAAGATATGGGTGGCGTCAAAAACTATGCGAGCTATATCGGTGGAGGCTCGCCGCGTTTCTTCATATCGGTGAATCCCGAGCATCCCGATTCGTCTTTCGCCAAAGTCGTCGTGACTGCCGCAGGTCCTCATGAACGCGATAGGATCATGCGTGCCCTAGAGAACCAAGTGGAGGCCGGTGCATTTCCCGAGGCGCGCGTGCGCATCCGGCAGTTGCTGTTCGGCCCCCCGGTGGACTGGCCGGTGAGCTTCCGTGTAATGGGACGGGACACGGCGACCCTGCGCGAACTCGCCGGCAAGGTGCGAGAGCTTATGTTGCAACATCCCCATGTGGTCGACCCGCACCTAGAATGGAATCAGCGCGTGCCTACCCTGAAGCTGAACATGGATGACGAACGCTTGCGCTTGCTGGGTATGACGCCGCGGGATGTGGCGCAGCAGATCCAGTATCGTTTGCAAGGGCTCCCGGTGACCGAGGTTCGGCAAGGCATCAGGACGGTGGATCTGTTGGTGCGCGGTCAGGGCGGTACGCAGTCGCCGCTGGACATGCCAATCTACGAAGTTCGCAACAACGCGGGTCAGAAAATCCCCTTGAGTCATCTGGGCACCACCGAATTGGTATACGAAGATGCCGTGATACGCCGCCATCAGCGCCAGCTGTTCCTGGCGGTGCAGGCTGAAGTCAAGGGCGCGCAGGCGCAGGATGTCACCAAGGCGGTGTGGAACGATTTGCAGCCGCTGCGGGCTGCATTACCGGAGGGGTATCGTATTGACATCGGCGGCAGCCTGGAGCGTTCCAAGGAGTCGGAAGATTCCATCAATCAGGTGTTTCCCTTAATGCTGGCCTTGATGATCACTTGCGTGATGATGCAAACACGCACGTTCACCGGCACATTGATCGTGCTGGCAACGGCGCCCTTGGGCGTAATTGGCGCCGTGATCGCGCTGCTGGTGTTCCAAAAGCCCTTCGGCTTCGTCGCCTTGCTCGGACTGATCGGCCTGGCCGGCATTCTGATGCGCAACACGCTTATTCTGACCCAGCAGGTCAGCGACAATCTAGCCGACGGCCTAACCCCTCGGGACGCGGTGATAGAAGCGGCAGTGCGGCGTGCACGACCGGTGGTGTTGACGGCTCTAGCGGCGGCGTTGGCATTCATCCCATTGACGACGGATGTGTTCTGGGGCCCGATGGCCTACGTGCTGATTGGTGGCGTGGTCGCCGGGACGGTTATTACCCTATTGTTCGTGCCAGCACTCTACGCACTGGCGTTCAGATTCTCGGCGAAGGAAGAGAGCGGGAATCTGCCATGAAACCATCCGCACGCCAAGGACCAGCGGGACCATTTGAACGGAAACCTGCGTATTTGAACGGTCGGATAGCAATGAGACTGCTTCTAACACACACCCGAACCCGATGCGCTGCTTGTGCTGACGCAGGAAGTGGCGCAACCTTTGTCCCTGTCCGCTCCTCGCCCAAAGTTGCCGGACAGCATTGATGCTTCATCGGATGGAAAGCTTCTCAAGCAGGGGTTCTAGGTACTTAGCCGCAAAATATACCACAGACCTGCTCCAGCCCAGACGTGGCAAGGCCTCCAGCTCGATTTCACTTTTCAAAAACAGTGTC
>JAGUVW010000002.1 GCA_020062665.1 Pseudomonadales bacterium | reverse complement strand
GGCCGCGCCGGGCACCAGCAATGCCGTTCCATCACGCCAAGCCAGCCGCCCGGAGCGCCGGCAACCCTCCGGCGTGTCTGTCACCCACCTGCTGAAATCCGGTGCCGACAACGGCGTCGGCTTTGACTGAATCAGGAGTCCATCACCATGCCCATTCTGATCGAACAAGTGATTGCGGAAATCGACGACAGCGTGACTGATCCGGTGGAATCCAGCGCACCCACACAGGCGGTGCCGGCACCCCAGGATGAACAGAAGCTGTTGCAAACCCTGGCCATCATCCAGCAGCGCCAGGAACGACTGAAGATCGACTGACCAGACTGGGAACCATTGACGTAAAAATTCGCGTAAAGAAATCACTGCTGTAAAACGAGAGAGGCATCACACTGTGACATTGGGCAACATCGCCAGGGCACCAGCGCATGACGGATAACGCTTTCGTCAGCGCCCGCCCGCGCCTGAAACTGGCCGGCAGCCAGCGCGCCGACATGGAACAGGCCCTCACTGCTTTTGTGGTGAACCTGCCCCTGCACGGCTGCGCCCACGGTGAAATTCACCTCACCAACTGGGGCGTGCGCGACGGTGGCCGCGATCCTGATTTTGTGCTCGACGACGTGCAGCTGGGCGACGAACTGGAAATCCAGATGGGGCAAGATAATCCGGTGACCATTTTCAAAGGCGACATCACCGCGCTGGAAGAACGCTACGGCGACGGCGCGCCCACCCTGGTGCTGCTGGTGCAGGACAAATTGCACAAACTGGCGCGCAGCCGCCACAGCCGCAGCTTCGAGGATCAAAGCCCCGACGATCTGGTAAACACCATCGCCAGCGCAGCGGGATTGCAGGCGGACGTGAACCTGTCCTCGCTCACCACCAACTGGCATCAGCTCAACGAAAGTGATCTGGCGTTTCTGCTGCGCATTGCCGGGCGTTTCGATATCGGCGCGCGTCTGGTGGGCAATACCGTGCGCGTCAAACCGGAAGAAAGCGATCCCGATCCGGTGGAACTGAGTCCGCAGGATTCCGCCACCCAGATCCGCCTGATAGCCGATCTCAATCATCAAGCCACGCAGACCAGCGTCAATGGCTACAACCTGGCGGACGACGCCAGCGCGGATTTCACCAGCGGCGGCATCGAACCGGCACCCAATGGCCGCAGCGCCAAGGACACCCTGAACGAACTGGGCTGGCCCGGCACCGACACCGTGCCACAACCGTTCGCCCGCAGCAGTTCGGAAGCGGAAGCCTACGCCAAGGCGCATTTTCGTCGGGTGGGGAAACGTTTCATCAGCGGCGACATCATTTGTCGCGGCGAACCGACACTGACCGCCGGCAGGGAAATCGATCTGCAACAGGTATCACCGCGCCTGCGCGGCATTTATCAGGTGGTGCATTGCGTACACCGCTTCGACAATGCCGTGGGATTTGAAACCCACCTGAAGGTGAACAAGGGAGGCTGGCAACCATGAACGCACACGCCGCCGGCAGCTTCACCAGCCTGCAATTGGGGCAGGTCACCGACAACGCCGACCCGGACAATCGTGGCCGCGTCAAAGTGCGCCTGATCGCCACGCCGATGGAATTGTGGGCCAGCGTTGTTGCGCCTTCTGCTGGCGCCAACTACGGCGTGAGCTTTATTCCCAAGCAGAATGAAATTGTGGTGCTGGCTTTTGTCACGCCGGAACTGCCGCTGGTGCTGGGCAGCGTGTGGAGCGGCGGCACCAGCCGGCCACAGGACGCCGATCCGCAGGAAGACCACTACGTCATCCGCACCCCCGACGCCAGCGTGCTCGACTTCGACGACAGCGGCCCGAAAATCAAACTCACCACCCGCAGCGGCTACCACATCACCATCGACGAAGGTAATGGCGGCGAGGTGACGGTGGAACGGGGCGAGCAGAGCGTGAAGCTCGGCCCCAGCGGCATCGACATCCGCACCAGCGGCAGCGTCAATGTCGACGCCAGCACAGTGACCGTGAACGCATCCACCGTGACGGTGAACGCCAGCATGTCGCGCTTCAGCGGCGTGGTGCAGTGCGACACGGTTATTGCAACGTCGGTGGTGGGAACGACTTATACGCCGGGGGCGGGAAATATATGGTAATGAGGAGCGCACAATGACCATCGCCCAGAATCTCCACGCCATCCGCATCAAGGCACCGTTTTACCAGGGCACTGAATCCGGCGCGCACTGCGGTCTGCACCGCTACCTGGATGCCGACTTCGTCAACCGCTTCAAGCAGGACATCCAGCGCGGCACATTCAATCTGCCCCAGTTCACCACCTGGCAGAACGACGAACGCCACAGCCGTCACGATCTCAACCCGGTGCTGCGCCTGCCCCTGCACCGCGCCTTCCACCTCGTCTGCTGCGAAGTGGTGTGCGAACGCTTGGGTTATCCCGCCCTCGACCCGCAGAAAATCACCAGCGCCGGCTTCGTCATCCGCAAAAAAGTGAACAACCGCGAACAGGCCTGGATGGTGGAAGACGGCGAAGCGCTCGGCTGGCAGGACGCGCCCACCGAACTGCGCGATCCTGACATCCACCGCCGCCTCTGCGCCAACGGCGTGCTGCACAAGCGCAGCGATGACGCGACTTACTCCGGCGAGGAAATCCATCCGCTGCACGTGCTCAAAACCACGCAAACGCTGAAAGACGGCACCAAGAAAATTCACACCCTGCTGTTCGGCTATTTGCCGCTCGGCGGCTTCCACTATCACCGGGACCCGGCCAGCGCCATCGACGCCACTTCGCAGAACGACGTCGCCACCGCCGCCGGCGAAGCGTTGCCCTGGCCTTTCGGCTACCGCAAACCGCTCGACAAAACCTGGCGCAGCGAACACTCCCAGCCCATTCACAACGGCCGCCCCAGCAAGGCCATGTTCGAATTGCTGCGTCTGCTGGTGAACCGCTATCACCTGGGCGAGGAAAACGTCGCCGGCAACAGCGCACTGCAGAAATATTTCAGCGGCCTGCATTTTTACGATTTCAAACACCTGCCCCATGCCCTGCACAAGCATAGTTTCGACGAGGGCAGCGCGGGCCTGTTCAAGCCGTATCAAAAAGGCAATCTGTTCCAGTACCTGAAAGACTGCTTCGCGCAGCAGGACAACAATCCGCTGGTGAAATGGATCATCGCGCAGGAAAAGAAAGCCGACGCCGTGGGTGGACTCGACAAGCTTGGCCAGCTGGACAAACTGCCGCACAGCAACGGCAGCGACACCCTGCACACCACGCTGCAGATACTGGCATCCGACGCGCAGGAAATCCGCACCCTGCTGGACCAGCGTCTGCGCAGCCAGACCCTGGCGCAGGTGAAGGAAATTCCGCTGCCCAAATTCACCCAGAACGCCAGCGATCTGTATCAGGTGATTCCGTTCGTGCGCCACCGCAACGATCACGGCAAGGAACAGATCCAGTGGGCCGACGCCAGTGCCCGCAGCATCCTGTTCCGCGTCGCCGCGCCGTTCGATCCCGAAGCCAGCCGTCCCTCGCTGATCCAGATGCCGTCGCTGTCCGACCTCAAGCGCGGCATGGCCAAGGGCGTGGCGATGATCACGCCGGGCGACACCTTCAATCTGATGAACAGCATCAAGTTCAACAAGGGCATCAGCGAAGACGCGCTGCCGGACAAGGAACCCGATCCCGGCCTGGGCATTCAGTGGATCTGTTCATTCAGCCTGCCGGTGGTGACGCTGATTGCGATGCTGATCCTGATGATCATGATCAGCCTGCTCAACATTATTTTCTTCTGGATGCCGTGGGTGCGCATCTGCCTGCCGTTCCCGAAGATGAAGTGAGGATCTGAACCATGCGCACGCCGCTGCCGCACATACAAAGCTGGCCCCTCGGGGGCATCACCGATGGCCGCCTGGAATGGTCCACCGACGACGCCAGCATCCGCGAAGTGATGCTGAACATTCTGCTCACCCGCCCCGGCGAGCGTTTGCAGCGGCCGGATTTCGGCGCGGGATTGTTGAATTTCGTGCACCAGCCCAACAACGAAACCACGCGCAATCTGATGGCGTCGGTGGTGCGCAAGGCGCTGGAACGCTGGGAGCCCCGCGTGAGTGTGGAAACAGTGGAAGTGGCGCCCAGCCCCACCAGCGTGGCGGACGTGCATATCAACATCCGCTACCGCATGCGCTTTGCCCAGATGCCAGCGGAACTGGGTTTCACTTTCAATCTGGGCCAGCCGGCCTGACGAGGACGTTTGCATGCCATTACCGGTACCCAATCTGGACGATCGCCGCTTCGACGATCTGGTGGCCGAAGCCAAAGCCCGGCTCGCCACCCATTTGCCGGAACTCACGCAGATCAGCCCCGGCGATCCGGTGCACAGTTTCATCGACCTGTTCGCCTGGCTCACCGAAACCATTCTTTATCGCGCCAACCTGATTCCCGAGCGCCAGCGCCGCGTGTTCCTCAATCTGCTGCAGATTCCGCTGCGGCCGGCCCGTGCGGCGCGCGGCGTGGTGAGCGTC
>JAGUVW010000081.1 GCA_020062665.1 Pseudomonadales bacterium | reverse complement strand
GGTCAGCCACAGCACGGCCCCGGTCGTGGTCGCCAGCGCCGGCAAGGCCGGCCTCAACGACGCGGTGGATGGCGGCGCCACCCGCTCTGGCATTGCCACTGGCAAGGACATTCCTGCCGAATTCACCCGCGCCCTGCTCACCCGCCTGGCCAAGAACAAACACTACCCGTTCAAGGCCCGCCTGGCCAAGATCGAAGGGGTGGGCAAAGTCTATTTCGAAGTGGATGCAAAAGGCCGCCTCACCGCCTTTCGCCTGACCGAGTCCACCCGCTCCGCCGAACTCGACAGCGCCATCCAGCACCTGTTCAACAAATCGTTTCCGCTGCCGCCGGTGATCGCCCGCATGGGGCCGCAACAGGGCGCCGCCTTCAGCTTGCCTATCGCCTACTACTTGAATCACTGAACATCTTGGGGTTGTTATGCAGTCAAAAATCCATGCTCCGTTCAAGCGCCACCTGCTCGCGGTGTCCATCCTGCTCGCCGGTGTGAGCCTGCCCGTTCTGGCGGAAGAAGCGGCGGTCGAAGAATTGCCGCAGCTCGACGTGGTGGGTGAATCCACGCCGGAAGAACATCGCATCAAGGACATCACACCCCAGGTGAAAAACTACAAGGAATCCGTGCAGCAGCAGCCTACCGGCTTTGTGGCGAAAGACATCCTCAAGCGCATGCCTGGCATGTACACCGGCGGTGGCCCTGGTGAAGACAAGGACGCGCGTCTGCGTGGCATCGACAAGGAATACACCCGCGTCTCGTTCGACGGTGTGATGCTTCCCGACGGCGGTGAAAAACGCGAACTGAACATCGACCGCATTCCCAACGCCCTGGTGGGTGAAGTCACCATCATCCGCAACACGCCGGCGGAGTTCGAATCCGACGGCCTGGCCGGCCAGGTGCACATCAAGACCCGCGACATTCCGCTTGAACAGCAGATTGAAGTGGACGCAGCTCTGGGCGATCGTGGCAAGCTGTGCACCGAAGCGCAGCATGCGGCGGTTACCTACGGCAACCGTTTCACCGAACAGTTCGGCCTGCAAGGCACCGTGGCCTATTACAAAAATCCGCTGCTGAAGGATAAGACCAAAACCAACGCCGCCGGCGTGGTGACGGAAATCGAAACCGAGGACAAACCCACCGAGAACAGCACGGCCATGCTGGATGCCGGCTGGTTCTACGATGGCGGCGAACTGCACCTGAAACCCCTGTTCATCGAAGACACCGAAAACAAAGACAAGCTGGTGGAAAAATACAAAGCCAACGGCACCTTCGACAAGTACGAAAATGAAATCGAAGACAAAACCAAAACCACCGGAGGCGTATTGCTGGAGCAGAAACACCGTTTTGGTGGCGGCGCCAAGCTCGATGCCAATGTGGGCTACTACAGCACCACCGAGGAAAAAGACAAGATCAAGCGCACGCTGAACCAGCAGAAAGTGGAAGACATCACCAAGCGCGAACTGGAAGTGGAAGACAAGGAGGACAGCTTCTGGCAGGCAGAAGCGAAAATGACCCAGCGCTGGGAAGCCGTGGTGGACAACGAGCTGAAATACGGCATCAAGCTGCGCCAGCGCGAGCGCACCAAGGAAAAAACCAAATACCGCAACGGCGTGCTGATTCCGGGCGAAGCGAAAGACAAGTACGAACTGGAAGAAGACTATTACGCACTGTTCGTGCAGAACGAGGTGTTCTTCACCGGGAAGTTCAGCGTCATGCCCGGCGTGCGCGGCGAATATGTGGAACTGATTTCAGTCGACCGCCGTGGCGCGGTGGCTGATGAATATCACGCAGACGTCATGCCGTCCCTGGCTACCCGCTATACCTTCAACAAGCAGTTCAATGTGTATGCGATGGTGTCCGAGGTGATCAACCGGCCCAGGTACGACGAGCTGATGCCATTCGCGGACGAAAAGGCTGACAAAATTCTTATCGGCAATCCGGATCTGGAGCCGGCGGAAGCCATCGCCTATGACGCGGGCTTCAACTATGTTACCGAGCCGTTCTTCTTCGGCTTCAACCTGTTCTACCGTGACATCGAAGGCGTGATCGAATCGCGCCTGACCGGCGAAGAAATCGATGGCAAGCCGGTGGAACAGATCCAGAACGTGGGCGATGGCTGGCTGAAAGGTGTGGAACTGGAGCAGCGCTGGAACTTGTCTTCGCTGAAGCTGCCGGTGCTGGATCAGATCGTGCTCACCGCCAACCAGAGTTACATCGAATCCGAACTCACCAATAACGATGGCAGCAAGACGCCATTCAAGGAACAGCCCCGCGTGCTCGCCAACCTGATCGTCGACTGGACGTTGCCGGTGACAGGCACGATCCTGTCCGTGGCGGGCAATTTTGTGCACAGCTTTCCCACCACCGCCACCAGCGATGGCCGCGATAGCGAAACCTTCATCGATGCCAAGCTGAGTCAGCCCGTCGGTGCTGGCATCACGTTGTATGCGCTGGCGGAAAACGTCACCGGCGAGGATCGCGTCAAGCACAAGATGGACGGCACGCTGGAAGAGGAATACACCGGTCGCTATTTCTACCTGGGCGTGAATGCGAAGTTCTGAACCATGATGCACGAATGGCAACACCACATCGCCGAACTGGCGCAGCAGGATCCTATTGTGGCGGGTGTGTTTCTGCTGCTGGCCGCGATGTCGCTGCTGAGCTGGTTGATTGGCTTCTGCAAGCTGGCGGGCTGGCTGCTGGAGCGGCTGCATCTGCAGCGTTTCCTGCGCCAGCATGGCGGCCGCCTGTTCGGCACGGTACTGCCGGCGCCGGAGCAAGGCAACGGGCAGGTGCGTGTGATCCTGCAGCAGCTGCAGCAGCTCAAAAGCGAACTGGATGAACTGATCACCGACCATCGGGAAGCACCGCTGCAAACCGGCGTGCAACAGATTCTGGAGCGAAACCGCCTGCAGATGGAAGCAGGGCTGTCCACATTGGCGTCCATCGGCAGTGCGGCACCGTTCGTGGGACTGTTCGGCACGGTTTGGGGGATCTACCTGGCGCTCGACAGCATTTCCCAGCAGCAGTCCGCTTCCATCACCGTGGTGGCCGGCCCCATGGGCGAAGCACTGCTGGCTACTGCCGCTGGCCTGTTTGCAGCGATTCCAGCGGTGCTGGCCTACAACGCCTTTCTGCGCCTGAATCGCATTCACGCCCAGTCAGTGCGTCATCTGGTGGAGCGTCTGCAGTTCGCCTGTCTGCCCGCCACACCTCCGGCCGCCAAAGAGGGTTGAACGATGGCACTGGGTTCCCTGCGCGACGACCAGCACGAAGCGCCGATGGCGGAAATCAATACCACGCCGCTGGTGGACGTGATGCTGGTGCTGTTCGTGATCTTTCTGGTCACTGCCCCCATGCTCACCCACACGGTGCCACTGGATCTGCCGGAACAGGCGCTGGCGGCCCAGCCGGAACAGCAACGCCAGACCCTGGCCATCACCGCCGCCGGCCTGTTCCACTGGAACGATCAGCAGGTCAGCGCGGAACGTCTGCAACAGCATCTGCGTGAGTTGGCGGCCACTGACCCGGAAAGCCCTGTGGATCTGCGGGTAGACAAGCAGGTGACCTTTGAAACAGTCAGCAGCGTCATGGCCTGGGCTCAGCAGGGGGGGCTGCGCCACATCGGTTTCGTGCTCGAAACCCGATAGCCAGGCTCAATAGCAAAAATATAAACAATCAATTTTGTGTATTGCGCTCCTGACGGTAGTATGGCGAAGTCAATTAGCCACCAACCCAATGGAGTTAGACAATGTCTCTGATCAACACCCAGGTACAACCCTTCAAGGCCCAGGCGTTCCACAACGGCAAATTCATCGAAGTCACCGAGCAGTCCCTGAAGGGCAAGTGGTCGGTTCTGATCTTCATGCCGGCAGCCTTCACCTTCAACTGCCCCACCGAAGTGGAAGACGCTGCTGACAACTACGCCGAGTTCCAGAAAGCCGGCGCCGAAGTCTACATCGTCACCACTGACACCCATTTCTCCCACAAGGTATGGCACGAAACCTCCCCTGCGGTTGGCAAGGCCAAGTTCCCGCTGGTAGGTGATCCTACCCACGCGCTGACCAACGCGTTCGGTGTGCACATTCCGGAAGAAGGTCTGGCGCTGCGCGGCACGTTCATCATCAACCCGGAAGGCGTGATCAAGACGCTGGAAGTGCACGACAACGCCATCGCCCGTGATGTGTCCGAAACCTTGCGCAAGCTCAAGGCAGCCCAGTACGTTGCCAGCCATCCTGGCCAGGTCTGCCCGGCCAAGTGGAAAGAAGGCAACAAGACCATCGCTCCGTCACTGGATCTGGTCGGCAAAATCTGATTTCGAACCGTTCCGGTTCTCTCAGGCAAGCCCGAAGCCCTGCCGCTCGGCGGGGCTTTTTGTAACCGCAGTTTGTAACCTCAGGAGTCGCACATGCTGGACACATCTCTCAAAGGTCAGTTGCAGGCTTATCTCGAACGGGTCGTTCATCCCATCGAGATCAACGCATCCGTTGATGACAGCGCGTCTGCGCAGGAAATGCTGGACCTGCTGAACGACATCGTGGGGCTGACCGACAAAATCACGCTGAACGTTAGCCGTGATGATAAAGAACGCAAGCCGTCCTTCGGCATCAACCGCGTCGGCGCCAACATGGGCGTGCGTTTCGCCGGCATTCCGCTGGGCCACGAGTTCACCTCGCTGGTGCTGGCGCTGCTGCAGGTGGGTGGCCATCCGCCGAAAGTCGAAGCGGACGTGATCGAGCAGATCAAGGCCCTCGACGGCAAATTTGAATTCGAAACCTTCATCTCGCTGAGCTGCCACAACTGTCCCGATGTGGTGCAGGCGCTCAACCTGATGGCGGTGCTCAACCCCAACATCCGTCACACCATGATCGACGGCGCCCTGTTCCAGGATGAAGTGAACGCGCGCGAAATCATGGGCGTGCCCGCGGTGTACGTGAACGGCAAACTGTTCGGCCAGGGCCGCATGACGCTGGAAGAAATCATCGCCAAGATCGATACCGGCGCTGCCGAGCGCGAAGCCGCGAAACTGGCGCAGAAGGAAGCCTTCGATGTGCTGGTGGTGGGCGGTGGCCCTGCCGGTGCATCAGCAGCGATCTATGCTGCGCGCAAAGGCATTCGCACCGGTGTCGCCGCTGAACGTTTCGGTGGCCAGGTGATGGACACGCTGGCGATCGAGAATTTCATTTCCGTGCTGGAAACTGAAGGCCCCAAAATGGCCGCCGCGCTGGAAGCCCACGTCAAGCATTACAACGTGGACATCATGAACAACCAGCGCGCCACCGGCCTGGTGCCGGCGGACCAAACCGACGACGGTCTGGTGCACGTGACCTTTGAAAACGGCGCCAAGCTGCGCAGCAAGAGCCTGATCATTTCCACCGGTGCCCGCTGGCGCAATATGAATGTGCCGGGCGAAAACGAATACCGCACCAAGGGCGTGGCCTACTGCCCCCACTGCGATGGCCCGCTGTTCAAAGGCAAGAAAGTGGCGGTGATCGGCGGTGGCAACTCCGGCGTCGAAGCGGCGATTGATCTGGCGGGCATCGTCGAACACGTCACGCTGATCGAGTTCGACAGCAAGTTGCGCGCCGACGCCGTGCTGCAGAAAAAACTCTACAGCATGAACAACGTGCGTGTGATCGTGTCAGCACAGACCACCGAAGTGACTGGCGACGGCCACAAGATGGATGGCCTGATCTACAAGGATCGTGTCAGCGGGGAAGTGCATCGTCTGGATCTGGCCGGCGTGTTCGTGCAGATTGGCTTGGTGCCCAACACCGAATGGCTGAAAGGCACAGTGGAACTCACCAATCGCGGTGAAATCATCGTGGATGATCGTGGCCAGACGTCGCTGCCCGGCGTGTTCGCGGCCGGTGACTGCACCACGGTGCCGTACAAGCAGATCATCATTGCGATGGGTGAAGGTGCAAAAGCGTCGCTGGCGGCGTTTGATCATCTGATTCGCAGCTGATTGCGCATTCCACCTTAAAAAGTTTCATCGACTCTCATCCCCAAGAGAGACCTCGTTAGCGCCTCACCCCAAGGAGGCGCTTTTTTTATTTCAACGCTCCGGTCATCTCTAGCGGCTGCACCCAGGCATCGAACTGTGCCGCTGTCACGTGCCCCGAGCGCAATGCCGCTTCCCGCAGCGACAGATTGTTGGCATGGGCATCCTTGGCGATCTGCGCGGCTTTGTCGTAACCGATGTGAGGATTGAGCGCGGTTACCAGCATCAGGTTGCGCTGCAGGTAGGCATCGATCACCGGCAGATTGGGTTCGATGCCCGCTGCGCAGTGATGATGAAAACTGGCGCAGGCATCCCGCAGCAATTCGATGCATTCCAAAACATTGTGCGCCATTACCGGTTTGTACACATTGAGCTGGAAATTCCCCTGTGATCCGGCGAACGCCACTGCTGCGTCGTTGCCGAACACCTGCACGCACACCATGGTCAGCGCTTCGCACTGGGTGGGGTTCACTTTGCCCGGCATGATGGAAGAACCGGGCTCGTTTTCCGGAATGGTGATTTCGCCGATGCCGCAACGGGGGCCACTGGCCAGCCAGCGCACATCGTTGGCGATTTTCATCAGTGCACCGGCCAGCGTGCGCAACGCGGCAGACAGCTGCACCAGCGCATCGTGGGCCGATAGCGCGAAAAACCTGTTCGCCGCCGTCACGAAAGGCAGCCCGGTGAATTGCGCGATGTAGCGGGCCGCACGATCGCCGAACTGCGGATGGGCGTTTAGCCCGGTGCCCACCGCCGTGCCACCAATCGCCAGCTCGAAAACACCTGCTTGCGCCTGTGTGATGCCTGCCAGCGCAAAATCCAGCTGCGCTACCCAGGCACTGATTTCCTGTCCCAGCGTAATCGGCGTTGCGTCCTGCAGGTGGGTGCGGCCGGTCTTCACCACGCTGTGAAACGCCTGCGCCTTGGCGTTCAGCACATCGCGCAGATCATTCACCACCGGCAGCAGCGTCTGCAACTGTTCGGCAATCGCAATATGCATGGCGGTGGGAAAGGTGTCGTTCGACGACTGCCCGCAATTGACGTGATCGTTGGGATGCACCGGCGCCTTGCTGCCGATCACGCCGCCTGCCAGCTCAATGGCGCGGTTGGCAATCACTTCGTTGGCGTTCATGTTGGATTGGGTGCCAGAGCCGGTCTGGAATACCACCAGTGGAAACTGCGCATCCAGCGTGCCGGCAATCACCTCATCGGCAGCCTGCTCGATCAATGTGGCAAGCTCCGGCGATATCTGGTGCAGGTCAGCATTGGCGCGTGCCGCCGCTTTTTTCAGAATCCCCAACGCACGAATCATGGGTCGCTGCCAGCGAAAGCGTCCGACACCGATGGCGAAATGCTCCAGCGAGCGCTGGGTTTGCGCGCCCCAGTAGCAGTCTGCCGCCACTGCGATGGTACCCATGGAATCCGTCTCAAATCGCGTGCTGGTCATGTGTGACCTCCGTTGCAAGCAGCCCGGTCTGTGGTGGGCGGGTTCTATTGTGCCCCCAACCATCCCAGGTGACCAATCGGGCGATGCCAACGCTCTCGCGCAGAAATTCACCAAATAAAATTATTCACCAAACCGATATACACTGAATGTTCCTCCCTGCGCAGTCCTTCCTCATTCACACGAAAAAGTGAGGCCGATCATGCAACTGCAACTTCTGATCAACCAGCAACAGAAAAACGTCGATGTGGAGCCGGACATGCCACTGCTGTGGGTGTTGCGGGATCACCTGGGTCTGACCGGCACGAAATATGGCTGCGGCATGGCCCAGTGCGGAGCCTGCACCGTGCATCTGGATGGCAGCCCGGTACGTTCCTGTGTGCTGCCTGCCCAGGCCGCGGTGGGTAAAAGCATCACCACTATCGAAGGCTTGAATTCCAGTACTGGCAAAGCGGTGCAGAAAGCGTGGGACGACCTGAACGTCGTGCAGTGTGGATTCTGCCAGAGTGGGCAGATCATGGCGGCTGCCGCGCTGCTGGAACAAAAGCCCAATCCCACCGACGCCGATATTGATAACGCCATGTCGGGCAACATTTGTCGCTGCGCCACCTACGTGCGAATTCGCGCCGGCATTCACCGGGCGGCCACATTGCGCGTGAACACCACGATCAGCGCGGAGGGACTGGTATGAACGCCACCGACGTGATGCCACTGGAATCACCCGCTCGCCGGAATTTTCTGCGTACCTCGATCCAGGCCGGCGTGGGCCTGACGATCGCAATCACGTTGCCGCTGCCGGGCTGCGTCACGGGTCGGGACACACAAACCTCTGCGACCGCCTCGGAATTCGCCCCCAACGCTTTTGTGCGCGTGGCGCCGGACAGCACGGTAACTGTCATGATCAAGCATCTGGAAATGGGGCAGGGAGCTTATACGGGCCTGATCACCCTGGTGGCAGAGGAAATGGACGCCCGCTGGGATCAGATGGTGGGCGAGAACGCACCGGCAGATGCAACGAAATACAACAATTTATCCTGGGGCAAGGCCCAGGGCGTGGGTGGCAGTTCCGGTCTGTCGAACAGCTATCGGCAAATGCGGGAGGCCGGCGCAGCAGCACGCTACCTGCTGGTGTCCGCAGCGGCAGAACAGTGGCAGGTGTCGCGGGACAGCATCAGGGTGCAAAACGGCACGATCCTGCATCCGCCTACCGGCCGCAATGCGGAATTCGGTGAATTCGTGATGTCGGCCGCGCGTCAGTCGTTGCCGGACAATATCCCTCTGAAAGATTCCAGTCAGTTTGTGTACATCGGCAAGAACGTGCCGCGCAAGGACACTGGCAAAACCGATGGTACTGCCATCTTCACCCAGGATATGCGCCTGCCGGATATGGTGACAGCGGTGATTGCCCATCCGCCGCGCTTTGGCGCCAAGGTGCAACAGGTGAACGACAGTGCGGCACTGAACGTTCCCGGTGTTCTGGCGGTAGTGACGGTGCCCAGTGGTGTCGCGGTGGTGGCGAAGGATTTCTGGCAGGCGCAGAAAGCCCGCAACCTGCTGCAGATCCAGTGGGATGAATCTGCAGCCTTCTCCCAAAGCAGCGAACAGCTGCTGCAGCAGTATCATGCGGCAGCGAAGCAGACCGGCATGGTGGCCGCGGCGCGCGGGGATATCGGCAAGGGCTTTGCCCAGGCCAGCAAGATCATCGAAGCCACGTATGAATTTCCCTATCTGGCCCACGCCACCCTGGAACCGCTCAACTGCGTGGTGCACATCAGGCCGGATGGTGTCGATGTGTGGAATGGCTGCCAGATGCAATCCGGAGATCAGGACACCCTGGCGAAACTGCTGGCTGTGTCACCGCAGAGCGTAAACATCCATACGCTTTATGCCGGCGGCAGTTTCGGCCGCCGTGCCAACCCGGTGGCCGACTATGTGGTGGAAACCGCGCAGATCGCCAAAGCTTACGGCAAGCCGGTGCCGGTAAAACTCCAATGGACCCGCGAGAATGACACCCGCGCCGGCTATTACCGCCCGCTCTATGTGCACCGCCTGAAAGCCGGGCTCGACAAAGCCGGCAACATCCTGGCGTGGCAGCATCACATCGTCGGCCAGTCCATCCTCAAAGGCACCCCGTTTGAATCAATGATGGTGAAGAACGGCATCGACGGATCATCGGTGGAAGGCGCGAGCAATCTGCCGTACGCCATTCCGAATTTTCAGGTGGAACTCACCACTATGGATGCGGGCGTACCGGTGCTGTGGTGGCGCTCGGTGGGCTCAACCCACAATGCCTACGCCACCGAACACTTTCTGGATCAACTGGCCCGTGCGGCGGGCAAGGATCCTGTGCAGTACCGACTGGGTCTGCTGCAGGGTCATCCACGTCACGCTGCCGTATTGAAACTGACGGCAGAGAAAGCCGGCTGGGGCAGGCCGCTGCCGAACGATACTGTGCAGGGAGTGGCGGTACACGAGTCCTTTCACTCCTATGTGGCGCAAGTGGCGCAGATCAAACGCCAGGCCGATGGTTTCAGGCTGGAAAAAATCGTCTGCGCGGTGGATTGCGGTGTGGCGGTGAACCCGGACGTCATTCGTGCCCAGATGGAAGGAGGAATTGGCTATGGTCTGTCGCCTGCACTGATGAGCACCATCACACTCAGCAATGGCAGCGTAGTGCAGTCCAACTTCCACGACTATCAGGTGGTGCGCATGAAGGACATGCCGACGGTGGACGTGCACATCATGCCCTCGGTGGAACCACCTACGGGTGTCGGTGAGCCGGGCACGCCGGTGATTGCTCCCGCAGTCGCCAATGCATTGCTGGCCAGCACCGGAAAAAGCTATGGCAAGCTGCCACTGGCGGAAACATTTATCTGACTACACATGCGCTGGATGGGAACTGTCGGGCCTGATGATGTCGATCTGGATGATGGGCACGCCCCGGCGTCCAATCAGAGGACTCCATCAGCCCGTGACGTTCAGTGCGCGCAGCCACGGTTTGCAAGCAAAAAATCCCCCCGATTCTAGATATCCGCCAGTGCGCAAAAAAGGTTGAAAAAAGGCGCTTTCGGTTCGATTAAGGCGTCAGAAAATAAAGCGAAAAAGCGCTTGAAAACCCCTCCTGAAAGCCATTATCAATAGCTCGGCTGTCACAACAGTTCAATCGATAATCAGAATGAAGTAAACGATGGGTGCAAGGCAATTTGTTGTGCCCCGCGAGGGAACAGTAGTATGAAAAAAAATCGTCTGGATCAAGGTCTGTCAGTGCTGGCGCTGCTGGGTGCGGCGTTCGCCAGTACAGTGACATTGGGCAATCCTGCGGATCAGGGTTATCCGGAAAATCCCTTTGCTCGGGATCATTATCCCCTGCCGGCCAAGGAACGGGGTGCTGCGCCTGGCCAGGTGCAATTCAGCGTGCTTGGTGCATTGGTGTCAGGCCAGAACAGCGACGATCTGTACTTCGGCGGCAAGATTGGCAGTGAAAAAATTCTCAACGAATACGGCGGTATCCGTTTCACCGCATTTCAGGACGTGATGGAAACCAACGGCCAGAGTCTGGAGCACAAGATTACATCCTTCCGCAGCGGACCCGCGTGGCATTTTTTTCCGTTCAGTGCTTTTGACGTCGGCAGCTATCTGGAAGCAGGCGTGGCGGTGCTGGATCTGGTCGACGGCAAAACCGGCACCAAGGCACCGGAAGTGGCCGTCGGTGGCTTCATCGATTTTCATGTGAACAGCACGCTGTTCGTGCGCGCAGAACTGGAGCGGGCCTGGTGCAACCTGGATGTGAACGATGCGGTGGTCAAGCAGCATCGCACCGCCGCCATGCTCGGCTTCGGCTTCGCGTTTTGAGGATCGGGCCATGACTTCCAAACCTCGCATCCTCGTTATCGGCGCCGGGCCGGCTGGTCTGGGCGCTGCCGCGCGTCTGCTGGAGAAATCCGGCGACGCGATCCAGGTGCGTGTCATGCACATGGGGCACCAGCTGGGCGGCAAAGCCGCGTCCTTCAAGCGCGCCGATGGGCGCGCGTACGAACACGGCTGGCATATGGTGGTGGGCTTCTATCACAACATGATGGGCCTGATGCGACGCGCCGGCGTGAATCCCGATACCGAGCTGCTCAGTATGGGCGGCTGGGCTCACATGTACGACATGAAACACAACAGCCTGTACACCATTGGTGGTGACAGTGCGTTCGGTGTGGCGCAGCAGTTCATGACGCTGCCCATGCTCGAGCCGGCAGAGCGCATGAATTTCAATCGTGTGATGAGCGAAGCCTACCTGCTGACGCAGCGCGATATCGAAGACATCCGCCGTTACGACAACCAGTGCTTCACGTCCTGGTGCATCGAGCGCGGCATGCGGCCCCACGTGGTGCACAACCTGCCGATGCTGCGGTTTTTTCGCGAAGCCTATTTCAATTATCCCGGCGAGATCAGCGCCTATCATCTGCTGCAGAGCTTTCGCCTGATGGGCGGACTGTCGCTGAAGAACGCCACCCAGTATGTGTTGCCCGGTCATTACACCGATGTGGTGTGGAATCCCATCGGCGATTACATCCGGCGCATGGGCGGTGAAATCGTTCCCTACACCAAGGCCATCAACTGGCGCTACCAGGGCCGCAGGATCACCGGCATGGAAGTGGCGCAACCAGATCCGGCCGGACACGCCTTTGGCAACGGCAGCTGGCCCCGCGGGCCTATTCCGATAAAGGAAGAAACCCGCCGCGCGGTGGACGATTTTGACTACGTGATTTCCACCATTCCCAATGCGGTGTTCTGCAAGATGAACCTCGATGATGATCGCTGGTGGAATTCCAGCTTCTTCAGCCGGATGCGCAATCTGCGCAGCGCTGCCACGGTGTCGATGACGGTGATCACACGGGACTTGGTGGGTAACTTTCCGGGGCCGGTGTTCGGCATGCCGGCGCCGCTGGGTATCTGCACCAACATGAAACCCTACTGGAAACAATATCGCTTCGATCCGAGCGTGGGCGCCGTACTGTCGTTCGTCGGCCAGGAGCGTGGTTTCGAAGACTGGACGGATCAGCAGATCATCAACTTCACGCTCGACAATTTTTCGCGTGTGAAAGGCTTTGGTGACATTCGCGCGGCCGGCATCTTGGACATCGAGATTCACCGCAATGTGTCCGATCACGCCTGCCTGTTCGACTGCGAGCCCGGTGTGCAGCAATTCCGTCCGGGTAATCGCACACCGTTCCACAATCTGTTTCTGGCCGGCGACTGGATCAGGAACTCCGTGGACGTGATCTGCATGGAAGGCGCCATCACATCAGGGCAGGATGCGGCGGACATGCTGCTGGATCAATTGCAAAAAGATGATCTGGCATCCGCGCGGAAAACAGCCATGGCAGGAGGCTTCGCATGAACCATTTCGACGATCCCTTCGCGCCGGAAGCGGATCCGGATTTTGATCTGCATCAGCCAATCCGCAAGCAGGTGGCGGCGGACACCGACTGTGAGTGCAGCAATGGCGGTGGCGTATCCCGGCGGGCCATTCTGGCCGGTGTGGGCGCGCTATCGATGATACCGATGACGGCAGCGGCGGACGTGTTGCAGATACCCTGCGTCCAGGAAGCGCAACGGGTCAAACGTTGCCGTCACCGCTTCTGCCGTCATTATGGTGGAGTGAATGACTACCATCATCGGCGCTGACGCGCAGAATTCTGCGCTGTCAGCAGTAGCAGCACAGCATCAGTTAACAGCGGGCCCGATTGAAGACCCGTTCAACACAACAACAAGTAAATCGTACAGGAAGGAGAGCTGACTATGGGATTCGGTGGCATCGGAATCTGGCAACTGTTGATCGTTTTTGCAATCGTGCTGCTGCTGTTTGGTGGCAAGCGTCTGCGCAATCTCGGTGGTGATCTGGGCAGCGCGATAAAGGGATTCAGAAATTCCATGGCAGACACGGAAAAGTCTGTCCAGGCAGCGCAGGATGTCCTCGAAAGCAAGCCTGTTCTGGACCGGCAGGAAACACCGTTGAAGTCTTTGTCTGAACCGGTGGGCAAGTAAAGCCTTCAGGAGGTCGTCATGTTTGACGTCGGTTTCAGTGAGCTGTCGTTGATCTTCATTCTGGCGCTGTTGATATTCGGGCCGGAAAAACTTCCCGAGCTGGTGCGAACGGTGGGCCAGCTCACTGCCCGCTTCCGTTCCATGTCGCTGGAGCTGAAGCAGAAGGTGGAGGATGAGCTGCTGATCCAGGATCTTGACAAGACGGTGCAGAGTGAACTGGAAAACAGCGGACTGTTCGGCACCGACGAAGCCATCGACGCGAAGATCCAGCAGAACAAGGGGCGGTTTCTGAAGGAGTACCGCCCGGAATAGTGTTGGTGCCAACCGATGAAGACGACGATCAGGTGAAAGATGGAACGGCCAGACAGCGTGCATAAAGGCAAGAGTGGCGCGGGGAACTCGCGCTTTCTGGCGTTGCGCAGTGCGATCATGCGTTCACTGATTCTGGTCGGCGTCGTGTTCGCACTTCTATTAACCCGATCCAATGACCTGTATGAATGGCTTTCAGCGCCGATCCGCGCCAGCCTGCCGGAGGGTGCGACGATGATCGCGACGGAAGTCACTTCAACCTTCTTTGCGCCGTTCAAGCTCGCCATCATCGCCGCGTTCGTTCTTTGCATGCCATACATGATTACCCAGGCCTATCGCCTGATTCATCCCGATCGGCCACCGCGACTGGCAGCCTGGTTGCTGATTGCGCTGAGTGTGGTGCTGTTCTATGCCGGCATGGCCTTTGCGTTTCTGGTGGCCTTTCCGCTCATCATGGGGTTTTTCGCCATGGTGGGGCCGGCCAACGTCCTGCTGACACCGGACATCAACAGCTACATGGATATTGCGCTGAAACTGCTGTTTGCTTTCGGCATGACATTCGAGATTCCCGTGATCACGGTAGTGCTGGTCAGGGTGGGAATCGTCGAGCTGGAAACACTGCGCGCCAAGCGTTCCTATGTGTTCCTGGGTTGTTTTGTGGTGGGCATGCTGCTGACACCACCGGACATGTTTTCGCAATCCCTGCTGGCGGTGCCGATGTGGCTGTTGTTCGAGTTGGGTTTGGTGTTGTGCCGATGGCTGCCGGCGCAGGAACACGCCGACAGCGAGCAGGTTTCGTTACCCGACAGCGTGACGAAATAGGTAGCCCGCCTTCACGCGGATTCGAGCCGGCGCACAGGATCCGGCCGCGCTGGTCGCGCCTGCAGCTCGGGATAGGACACCAGATGGAAATCGTTCAGATCGGGCGTGGCCATCTCCTTGACCCACTGCTTCCAGCTGTAGGGCCACATGGCCGGATCGCCGTACTGATCCATGTACCAGCTGTTGCAACCACTGACCCACACGGTTTTGCCCATACCGGATTTGATATGGCGATTGAACGACATCATGGCCTCGCGCTTGGCCGACACCTCATCGAAGCGACGCCGCTGCCAGAGCCGGATCAGTTGCAGGACATAGTCAGTCTGAACCTCGCTGATGGCAATCACCGAAAAATTGCCGATCGGGGAGTTGGGGCCCAGCATCAGGAAGAAATTCGGAAAATCCGGCAGGTGAAGGGAGCGGTAGGCTTGTACCTTGTCCTGCCAGGCTTCGGCTATCCGAACGCCCTGCTTACCGACGATGTTGGCAGGACGAAAGTAGGCGAAAGGATCGAATCCACTGGCGAGCACGATGACATCGAGCGCGTGCTGTTCGCCGTTGGCAGTCTGCACACCTTGCTCGGTAATGCGCTGGATGCCATCCGTGATCAGCCTGACATTGGGGCGCTGGATGGCGTCATAGTATCCGTCGCTCAGAATCAGGCGCTTGCAACCCACCTTGTAATCCGGCGTGAGGCGTGCGCGCAGATTGGCGTCCTTGACGTTCATGCGCAGATTCCATTTGCACGCCATCGACACCATCGCGTGTTGCACCGGGTTGCCGATGACAGCCTTGGAACCGATCTGCTCGATGAGAAAACTCTGAATCTTGCCGGTAATGACCGGGCGCAGGCGGTTGCGGCGACAGCGCTCCCGCTCTTGTTCCGAATAGTCGCGGTTGGGATAACTGAGAATCCACTGCGGCGTGCGTTGAAACACCGTCAGATCGTGCCCCTGTCTGCCCAGCGTGGTAATCACCTGGGTGGCGCTGGAACCGGTGCCGATGACACCGATGCGCTTACCCGTGAGATCAACCGAGTGATCCCACTCCGCCGTGTGAAACATCGCGCCCTGAAACCCATCGATACCCTTGATATCCGGCCGCTTCGGCACGCGCAGGATGCCGGTGGCGCTCACCAGAAAGTCCGCCTGCACCGTGCGGCCCTGCGAGGTGCCGATACGCCAGTGACCGGCTTCATACATCGCCTCGGTGACCGCTTCATTGAACTGGATATGCTCGATCACGCCGTACTTGCAGGCTACCCGCTCGAAGTAGTTCTGGATTTCGCTGCCGTCGGCAAAGCGCTTGCGCCACTCCGGATTGGGTTCGAAGGAATAGGTGTACATGTGCGCCGGCACGTCGCAGGCAACACCAGGATAGGTATTGTCGCGCCAGGTGCCCCCCAGGCGGCTCTTTTTTTCGAACAGTGTGATGTCGGTAATACCGGCCTCGCGCAGCTTGATAAACATCAGCAGGCCGGTCATGCCGGCGCCGATGATAACCACCCTGGGCGAGCGAAAATCTTCTTGTTTTTGCATGGTGTCGTTCCTGAAAGCGGGATCAAGCGGGAAGTGTTTCCGCATCGCAGCGTGACATCCATCGGCAAAGCCCGAGAAGGGCAAATTGCGCCTGTACCGGGGCAGAACATGACAATGAAGCAGAAAAGCAACGCGGGAACACTATGGACACGACCAGGAACCAGAGTCAGGACATACCGATCATCTATTGCCGCCTGATACTTGCCATTGCGAGCAGGGACGTCAGCGAGCCCGATGTGCTGCTGCAGGGAACCGGGCTGCGCGCCCGGGAACTGGAAGCAGGCGCTGCCGGGATTTCAGTTGCGCAGTACCGGCAACTGCTGGCCAACGTCACGGGCGCGTTGGGGCGGCGCGATGCCATGCTCGGCGTGGGAGCCCGTATTCCCATTGCGGCGCATGGCGCGATCGGACGTGCCTTCATACACAGCCCCAACTGGCAGACCGGCCTGGAGATGATGGAACGGTTCATTGGCATGCGTGGACGCTTCATCCGCATGCGCCTGATCGAGCATCCAGATTGCGTGCAGGCCTCCATTTACCTCGATGCAAGCATGGGTGACATGACGGAGCCCGCCTACGATTTCATCTTCGGCATTTTCACTGCGTTCAGAAATGCCTGGCCATTGCCGTTGACGCCGCTGAAAGTGGAGTTGACCCGACTAGCATCGAATGCACAGGAGGCACTTGCACAACTGTTGGAATGCGAGGTGAGGTTTGGCTGCGAGTCCAACAGCATGTACTTTCGCAAACACGAGATCGCCGCGCAGTCGCCGCTGCATGACGACAGTGAATTTCGCGGTGCAGTGGAGGAGTGCCGCGCGATGTTGGGGGCGTTCAACCCCCCGGCGGATCTCAGGGCTTCTATCCGCGACGTATTCCAGCGCAATCGCGGTGTCATCTGCACCATCGACAAAGTCGCTGCCAGCTTGCACGTGTCCCAGCGCAAACTGCAACGGCAGCTGGCCGAGATCGGCTGTACCTACCAACAGGTTCTGGATGAGTGGCTGAAGGATCTGGCGGTAGAGTGCCTGGTGAAGAACGGCCTTTCTGCAGAGCTGACCGCCGTGCTGTTGGGTTACAGCGATGCATCCACTTATCGTCGGGCTTTCCGCCGTTGGTTTGGCATGCCGCCAAGCGAACTTGTGCGCCATTACCACGTTCGCGAGTCGAGTGATTTAATGTACAATTCGGAATCCAATGTAAATGACGATTCACGCGCTGTGCTGACAACTACAGAGCAGGCATGAACCTGGTAGATTCCGGTGAGAAAAAAAACGCAAGCAAACGACAAATGGCTCGACAACGACCTGAACGATCGCCTGATACAGATCCTCAAGGCGGCCGAGGAGCTGTTTGCGGAAAAATCCTTTCGTTACACCGAAGTGGCCGACATCGCCCATTCCGCCGGCATGAGCAAGGCCACCATCTACAAGTACTTTGCCAGCAAGGATGAAATCCTGCTGAAGATCGTCGAGGAAAATTTCAAATACATTCGCGACATTGTGCTACTGAGCCTGTTGACCGGTACCGAACCGCCGCTGCAACGATTGCAGAACGCCGCCCTCAAGGTGGCCGCTCATTTCGATAACAACAAATCATTCGTGCATGTGCTGATCAAGGATGCGGGGGAATGCATGCCCGAGATCCAGCGCATGCATCACACCATCATGAATGCCAACTCAAAAGTGGCGGACGCGCTGTTCACCAGTCTGCGCCAGGATGGCGAGATACCCGACATCCCGGCGTCGGATCTGCTCCGCATCGTGTCGGATATCTGCATCGGCGCGCTGTATTCCTGGGTGTTGAGCGATTCCGGCACGCTGGTGGACAGCGTCAAGTTCTACTTTCGCTTCCTGTTTCCGGAGGGCGCCAAGCCGCAGGTAACGCAATAGCGCAGAAGTCAGGCGCTGCAGTGCTTGCGATACTGTTTGGGCGTCATGCCAGTTTTTATCTTGAACAGACGGCGGAAATAGCTGCTGTCGCGGTATCCCACCAGATCACTGATTCTTTCCACCGGCAGCTTGGTCATCTCGAGTGCTTCCTTGGCGCGTTCAATCCGCACGTGCTGGATGAAATTGATCACTGATTCCCGATGGGCGGACTTGAAGCGGCGGGCGAGCGCGCTTTCACTCAGGCCAAATTCGATGGCCGCGCGGGAAATCAGATTTTCCTCCGATATGTGCTCAGCAATCCAGGCCTGGGTCTTGGCGATGATCGCGTCTTTGGTCTGATTGACGAAGCGGGTTTCGAACACGCGGCCGTTGACGCGCTTGTATCCGTTGAACACGAACATCTCCGCCGTTTTGGCGGAGAATACCTTGCCAAAGCGTCTCTCCAGAATCGCCGATGCCAGCGTAATCCATTCTGAATCGGCTGCGGCACAGTGAATATTGCCGTCACTGGTCAGGGGCACGTGGGGTTTCACCTGTGGCAACGGGTAGGTGTCGGAAAACAGATCCGAGAACGACCAGTGCAGTGTGGTCTGGCGATGATTCAGCAGGCCGGTTTCAGCCAGCAGAAATGCGCCGGTGCAGACACAGGCAATTTCGGCGCCGTGGCTGGCCTGCTCGCGGATCCAGCGAATCATTTTCTTGCGGCTCCTGTAGGTCAGCCGCTCATCGATCATCAGGGATGGAATCCAGATCACGTCGAACTTCTGCTGCCCCGACACATCATCGGTCGGCGCGATGCGGATGCCATTGAACTCGATGCTCAGATCGCGGGTTTCGCCTACCAGTGCAACCAGTGGTTTCTGATCGACAGTTTGTCCGGTGCGTTTGCTGTAAATGGTCTGACACCGGCTGAAAACATCCAGCGGTTCGATGATGGAATGGGGAAATGCCTCTGGAACAACGACGATTGCAACGCTCAGCATAAATCAAGCTCCCTCTGCCAATTTCTTCGCGCGCTTGTCTGAAAAATAGAACGCAGTAACTTTCAAAAATGCCAGCCGCCCGGCTTCTGTGATGGGTCTTGCATCAGCGTGCCTCCCATCGCACAAGGTTGTGTAGAACCGTTCGCGACCGCCTGCAAACTATAGTGAGCGGTGACTATTTAGTCAAGGGCGAGCTAAACTCGCTGGTACTGAGCGGCGTAAAATAATCAATGTTTAATTATTAAATACATATAAAACATATAGTTAGTATATATATGATTTTGTGTCGATGCTGTTCGATCTGAACTGAACGGTATCCTTTCTCCCTGCGGCGTTGGCCGCTTGTTACATCGGCATCAATGATTGCTGCGGGGTGCGATCGTCCAGCTTGAATTTGTCATCCCCCCGCAAATCCGCATCTGTTCGCGTTTGACACTCGGCCAATACGGCGCGGGTTTCCGACCGAAAAATCCCTTTTTCAACCTGTTGCCCAAAAATCTCGCGGGCTAGCATTTTTCCACTTTTCGGACTGAACACCGGTGTGCATTGCACCGGCGCGCTTGCCTCGCTTGCTGGCGGCAAACAATGACTTGCGAGTGAATGCGCAGACCTCTGTTGTCGGTTTGCGCTTCGTAAGACGAACACCATAACAAGAAGGACTCAAAGGAGAACAAAATGAAAAGAAGAACGTTTGTCAAAGGTGTCGCCGGAACTGCCGCCGCATCCACACTGGCAGGTGTCAGTGGTTGCGGTGGAGCGGCGTCAGGTGGAAGACCCGGCCGGCGCGTTGCTGTGCTGGGCGGTGGCTGTGCCGGATTGAGTGCTGCACACGAACTGGCAGAGCGCGGTTTTCAGGTCACCGTGTATGAAAAGAAAGACATACTCGGTGGCAAGTGCCGGACAATTCCGCTGGAAAATACCGGTTTCGGCGGCCGCGCTGATTTGCCAGGCGAGCACGGCTATCGCTTCTTTCCCGGCTACTACAAACACATCACCGACACGATGTCCCGCATTCCTTTCAGCGGTAACCGCCGTGGTGTGAAGGACAATCTTTCCCGCATCGAAACCGTCAATTTCTCGCGTGCTGACGGCAGGGATCTGGTGTTGCCGTATCAGGAAGTCACGGATTTTATTTTTGACTTTCAGACCCTGGCGGATTTTCTGCTGAGCGTGATTGGTGGATTCCCGAAAATCACCCTGAACGAAGCACGCTTTTTCGTGCAGCGTTTGCTGGAGTACGCGACAGCGTGCAAGGATCGTCGTCTGAATGAATACGACAAACTGAGCTGGGCGCAATTCTGTCGTGCTGACAAGTTCGGTGCGGATTACGACCAGGTGCTGGTATCCGGCCTGACGCGCAACCTGGTGGCAGCACAGGCCCACAAGGCCAGCACGCGCACCATCGGCATTCAGGCCATGCAGATTTTCGTCGGTAACATTCTGCTGAGTGCGGGCGAGGACGCTGGCCGAGTGCTCAACGCGCCGTCAACCGAGGCCTGGATCGATCCCTGGTACGATTATCTGGCCGGTATCGGTGTGGAATTCCACAACAACACCAAACTGATCACCCTCAACATGGCGCAAGGTGAAATCGCTGGTGCAGTGGTGGAAGAAAACGGCGTACGCAGGACCATTACTGCTGATTACTACGTGCTGGCAGTGCCGGCGGAAGTTGCCTCCAAGGTCATCACCCAGCAGATGCGCAATGCCGATCCGCAGCTGAACGGTATCGATCAGCTGGTGGTGGACTGGATGACCGGCGTGCAGTACTTCCTCAACGAGAACGTCAATCTGTCCCGCGGTTTCTATACCTACATCGACAGCCCGTGGGCGGTGTCGTCCATCTCGCCAGTGCAGTTCTGGCGCAACAAGGATTTCGGCGCTGCGTATGGTGATGGTAGCGTGAAGGGCTTCCTGACGGTGGATGTGTCTGACTGGGATACTCCAGGCATGCTGTATGGCAAGCCGGCGAAGGATTGCACCCGCGAGGAAATCTTCCGGGAAACCTGGGAGCAGATCAAAGCACACGTGAACGATGTGGACAGTGGCCGCAACCCGGTGCTGCGTGATGACATGATTCTGGAGCAGTTCCTGGATCCGGCCATCAAGTTTGGCGCGGATGGCACGCCGGAGGAAAACGAGGAACCGCTGCTGGTCAACACCGTGGGCTCCTTCAGCATTCGTCCGGAAGCCGTCACCAAGATTCCGAACTTCTTCCTGGCGTCGGACTATGTGCGCAACAACACGGATCTTGCCACCATGGAAGGTGCGAATGAAGCAGCGCGCGCAGCGGTAAACGGTATCCTGGCGTTGTCGGATTCCACTGCCAAGCCTTGCAAGATCTGGCCGCTGAGCGAGCCGGCGTTCCTGTTGCCGTTCAAAGAGCAGGACGTCATTCGCTATCGGTTGGGCCTGAAGCATATCCTGGCGTTTGACCGCTGAGTGCAGTGCCGGGAAAGCGTCGGTGTAAGGGGCGTTTTCCCGGCTAGCTCAGCAGTACCTTGCGGATATCAATCTGCTCGGGTGTCACGTTGAACAGCTTGAACAGACCGGCCAGGGTAATGAAAACCCGACCGGTCACCAGATAATGCGCAGGCACCCGCGCGCGTCGCTGGCGGATGCAGTGCAGGATTTCCCGCAGCAGCCGTTCCACTTCCTGAAACTCGATGTCTTCCACGGGTTTCGACGCGACGGATTGCAGCAGCTGCAGCAGCTTTTCGGAAAAAAAATCATCCGCCAGATCGGTGAAGCCGCCGTCGGTCAGAGACTCCTTGAAAGCCCTGACGTTGCCATCAATGACAGCCAGAATGATCTTGACGTAATTGAGCCGTTCCCGTTCCGACAGCACACCCATGTGGCCGAAATCCACGATTACCAGATTGTGATCGCTATCGATGAGGTAATTGCCGGGATGAGGGTCGCCCTGGAATTTGCCGAAGCGTATCACCTGCTGGACGTAGCTGTTCTGCAATAGGGCGAGTGTGTCGATCTGGGTTTTGCGCTCGGCATTCTTCAGAAATTCCAGCAGCGGCTGGCCTTCGATCCATTCGGTGGTGATCACCGCTGCGTTGCTGTGCTCGGGAATCAGGGTGAGCGAGCGGATGCCGGCAATGTGCTTCAGTTTCTGGAAGTCAGCGATGTTGCGGGCTTCCTGGATAAAATCCAGTTCCCGTTCCAGCGTGGTCAGAAACACGTTCACCGCCGCAACGAAATCGACCTGGTGAATGAACAGCCCGATCAGCCTGGCCAGGATGCGATATAGCAGCATGTCCTGAGCGTACAGTGCCCGGATATCCGGATTCAGTATTTTGACGGCCACCCAGCGCTGATCCGTGAGTTGTGCCTTGTAAACCTGGGCGTTGGAGGCGGCGGCCACCGGTGTCTCATCGAACTGCAGGAAGCGGTGTTTCCACTGCTCACCCCAGGCTGCGCACAGCACGGCGTCGACGCTGGCAAAGGGAATGGGCCGCACCTGATTCTGCAGCGGCTGCAGGGCGTCGATATATTCCATGGGCAGCAGATCCGGGCGCGCACTCAGGAATTGCCCGGCCTTGATCCAGGTGCCGCCGTTGTCCTGAAACAGATGAGAAAGCCGATCTGCGTTGCGGCGATGCAGTGTGTGCCGGTCGTCGGGGAAATCAGCGTGCGCAGGCGTTGCGTGATTACGTCGGGCTTTGCGATAGGACATGCCGATGCGGATGAAAACCGTCAGCGCGCGAAAAAAGCGCGTGCGTCCTTGCCACAGCAATCGAACAGCCAACAACGGCGCCAATATTCTTGTCATTATGTACGCAGTGCGGATGATGAATGTAAACGGTCTGCCTGCGCTGCGCTCACACGGGGTCAATGCGCAGACCGGACAGTCCCTGCAGGATAAAGGTGGCATATTGATACAGCAATTATAGATTTGTATCAGTTTGCCCTTCGTCCGTTAGCAGCATGTGGTGTTGAAGCGTGCTGGCGGGGCGGTTGGTGATGGTGGGCGTCATGGTGTAAGTTGGGGTTTCCTGACCTTGCACCGGATCCTCCATGCCTAACGAAAACAACAAGATCGCTTCACCCGGCAAGATCCTGGTGCTGCTGTTTCTGGCCAACCTGATCAATTTTTTCGATCGCACCATTCCTGCCATTCTGGCTGAGCCCATTCGCCTGGAGTGGGGTCTGAGCGACACGCAGCTGGGGCTGGTGGCGGCGGCCTTTACGGTGGTGTATGCCATTGCGGGTTTGCCCCTGGGGCGACTGGCGGATACCTGGGTGCGCACCAGGATTCTGGGGTGGGGCCTGATTTTGTGGAGCGGTTTTACCGGGCTCAACGCGCTGGCGTGGAATTACTGGTCGTTTTTTCTGATGCGGATGGGGGTGGGCATTGGCGAAGCGAGCTACGCGCCGGCGGCCAATTCGTTGATCGGTGATCTGTTTCCGCCGGAGCGCCGGGCCAAGGCAGTGGGCATCTTCATGCTGGGCCTGCCACTTGGACTGGTGCTGGCGTTTTTCACCGTGGGTGCGATGGTGGAAGCGTTCGACAGCTGGCGGGCGCCGTTCCTGATCGCGGCGGTGCCGGGCTTTCTGCTGGCCGTTGTGATGTTCTTCATCCGGGAACCGGTGCGTGGTGCCAGTGAAACCGTGCAGATGCAGGATCACGTGGTGGCGCAGCCGATTCGCACGCTGCTGCGCATTCCCACGCTGCGCTGGCTGATTCTGTCGGGGGTGACGGTGAACTTCGCGTCCTACGCCGTCAGCGCATTTTTGGTACCGCTATTGCAGCGGTTCTTTGGGCTGTCGCTCAGTCAGGCGGCGGTGACCACGGGCTTCATCATCGGCGTCACCGGGCTGATCGGGCTCACCCTGGGCGGCATGGTGGCGGATCGCTTCCACCGGCCGGGCGGACGCGGGGGTGGAGGTCGATCTCACCTACCTCCACATCTTGCGGTGGCTGCGCGACTCGGTGCTGGGGGCGCCGCTCAACTACGTCAACGCCTGAGCTCCGGCTCGACACCAGCT
>JAGUVW010000039.1 GCA_020062665.1 Pseudomonadales bacterium | reverse complement strand
TTGCCGGTCGCGCCGCCCGCACCGGTCGGAGCTGCGCCCGCCGGCCTGGACGGCTGCCGGGTGCTGATCATCGAAGACGACAGCGCACTGCTGGCAGCAGTCGCAACGATCATGACAGACTGGCAATGTGTCTGCCTGACAGCACCAACGCTCGAGGACGCGCGGCAACAAATGCGCAGCCAGAACTTTGAACCGGATCTGATCCTGTCGGATTATCGTCTCGGCGAAGGCGTGACCGGCATCGACGCCATCGAAACGCTGCGTGCCGACCTGCGCCGCGACATTCCCGCCGTGCTGATGAGCGGCGACACCGATCCGGCGCTGGTGAAAAGCATCCGCGACCAGCACTACTACCTGATCCACAAACCGGTGAAGGCGATGCACCTGCGCAAAACCATGCGCATGCTGCTGGGACGTTGAGTTTGCGGCGCTAAAAAATCTACTTGAGCAGGCCGAGCTTGCGCGCCTCGGCAATGCAGTGGGAACGGTTGTCCACGTCGAAAATGCTCAGCAGCGCGGACACGTGGGTTTTCACCGTGGCTTCGGCGATGCCAAGCGCCGTCGCCATTTCCGCATTGGTATAACCTTCCGCCATCATGATCAGCACTTCCCGGCGTCGGTCGCTCAGCTGGCTCAGCAGCGCATTGCGCGCTTTCACCACCGTGTCGCGAAAATGCTCCACGCTCGCCCGCAATTCCGCCGGCAGATACGTATCACCGCGCTGGATCGCATGCAGGCATTGCTCGAAGGTGGCGCGGCCAAACGCCTTGGGAATAAAACCGCTGGCACCCAGCGCCATCGCATCGTGAATCAGGGCGACATCATCGCTGCCGGACATCATCACCACAGGCGCCGCCACCCGCATTGCATTGAACTGTTCCAGCAGCTGCAAGCCCGAGGTGTCCGGCAATTGCTGATCCAGGAAAATCCACTCGATGTCGATACGACCCGACACCTGCTCGATGGCGTCGCGGCCGCTGTGAGCGTGCAGAATTTCAATGTTGCCCAGGAGGGACTGCAGGATATGGCTGATGCCTTCCAGATAGACGGGGTGATCGTCGATGATCAAAATCCGGCGGGGGTGATTCGCGTTCGGCACGACAGACCCGTTTTGTCTGATGGCCCGATTGAGCAAGGCCTGCTTGCAGATGGTGCGCCAGGAGGGACTTGAACCCCCACGCCTTACGGCACCAGAACCTAAATCTGGCGTGTCTACCAATTTCACCACTAGCGCAGCGTGAAAGGACGGGCATTCTAACAGGATTCAGCTGCCTGTAAAACCGCGCGCCGGGTTATTCCAGCTGTTGCCGCAGCTGTGCCTTCTGTTCGCTGCTAAACAGTTTCAGCAGCGGCTTGAGCTGTGCCAGCACCTGCGGAATGGCGCCACTCACCGCAGCGGTTTCGCCCCGCGCCAGCTGGGCCAGTAGCTGATCGATGGACACCAGCGCCGTGATATCGGCACCCGGTTTGGCCGGCGCGGCATCCACCAGCGTCTGCACCCGGTTGCCGCCGGCGTTCACGGCCAGGCGCAGGCAGTCGTCGGCCTTGGTACGCAGATCCGCCACGCTGGCCTGGGCCAGGTTGGCGGGCACGTGCAGGCCGATGGAAACGGTGATACTCAGGGTCTCGCCCCGCAGTTTGGCTTTGAAACCGGACACTGACTGGCAGATTCTCTCCGCCAGTTTGGCGGCGCCATCGGCACTGGCGGTGGGCAGCGACACGGCAAAGCTCGCCAGCCCGATGCGGGCCACGCAGTCTTCCTTGCGCACACTCTTCACCAGCACCTTGGCGATCTGCTGGATCAGGCTGTCGGCGCCCTTGCGGCCAATTTTCAGGAACAACTCGCGGAAGTTGTCCACTTCCACCGCCATGATCGCGATGCTCTGGCCGTGGCGCACCACGAAGGACAGGTCCTTCTCGAACTGCTCGTCGAAGCTGCGCTCGTTGGCCAGGCCGGTAAGCGGATCCACCGTCGCGGTTTCCTGCAACACCTTGGTGGTGCGCTGATAACTGGCGTGGGCGTGGGCGCGCGCTTTCAGATCGGTGGAATTGAACGGTTTGGTGATGAAATCGGTGGCGCCCTGCTCTAGCGCTTTTTCTTTGGCTTCGTCGTCGTTTTCGGCGCCGGTCACCACGATCACCGGCAGGTTGCGGATGCCCACATCGGACGCGGTGCGCACACGCTCCAGCAACTGGTAGCCGTTCATCTTGGGCATGTTCAAGTCGGTGAACACCACCTGGATGCGGCTGTCATCCTGGATCATTTGCCAGCCCTGCTCACCATCCTCGGCCACCACGACATCGAAATCCCCGCCCAACATTTTGAGCGCGGATTTGCGCATCACTTTGGAATCGTCGATCAGAAGGATGCGGGCTTCGCCACCGCTTTCGCTGCTGGTGGATTCTTGGACGGCTTCGGACATGGAGGGCTGCTCCGGACTGGTTTCCTGCAAGAGTTCTATCAACTATAGACAGGATTGTCCGGGGCGCGGGGTTAAACCGCTTAGGAACCCTGGGGGATTGCCAAGCGGTTCACAGATTGATCAGGGGCGAACAGGCGAGTTGTACAGTTGTCCCAATTGCTCGTCGAGCTGGTCGAGACGGGTGTTCACCTGGCGGCGGTAGGCGTCGATGGATTTGAGCGCCACTTCAACGTTGGTCATGCGGGTATCCAGGTCATCGGGCCTGGCCAGACTGGTACGCAGCTTGGCCAGATCGCTGTTCTGCTTTTCCAGCGCGGCTTTCTGTTCCTCCAGAGAGGCTTGCAGGGCCGCCTGACCATCCTTCAGTTGCTGCCATTCCTCACGCAACTTGGTCACCCGTTCAAGGGTGGACTGTGACTGCTTGTCGAAGGTCACGCCCTGGGACTTGAGGCTGGCTTCCAGCGCGGCCAGCGCCTTGGCCTGTTGCTCCAGTTCGGCTTTCTGGCGCTTGTTGGCCAGATCCCACAGCTTGCGGACTTCGCTGTTGAGTTCCTTGATTTCCGCCTGCATCTGATCGCCGGACTTGCTCAGGGTCTTGTCGCGGTTGTCCAGGTTCTGCTGCAGGCTGGACAGGGCCTGTTCTGACTGGTTCAACGCCGCCAGGGACTGGTGCAGGTTGTTTTGCAGGCGCTGCACCTGATCCCACAGATACCAGCCGCCTCCGGCCATCACCACCACCAGCAGAATCACCAGCGACCACAACGGCGCGGTGCTGACCGCCACGGTCGGCGCTGCAGTCTTGCCAGTGGGTGCAGCTTTGGCGCCACGGGTGTGCTGACGCTGGGCCAGGTCATCGCGGGAGGGTTTCAGGCTGAGATCGTCAAGGGAGTCGTTTCGCATGGGCTTTCGGCGGGTAATAGCGGAGTGGCGCAATTATACGGGAAAAAATGGGCAAAGAGTGGACACAGCTAACGGTTTCAGCGCGGGCGACGGTGGGTTTTGTCGTTCAACCACCATTCCACGAACTCCGCAATGACGCCGTCCACCGTGTGCAGGGGCTTGAAACCGAGCTTGCGCTGGGCCTTTTCGATGCTGAGGGTGAAGGAACGGCTCATCATCGCCACTTTCAGCCGCATCATACGGGGCTCGTCGTCGGAGCGGCGCAAGTGGTACCAGCCTTCCATCACCGCGGCCGCCGCCATGGCCACCGGATACGGCACCTGCCGGGTCACCGCCGGTTCACCCACCGCCACCAGCATGCGGTCGATGATGTCCCACAGTTTTTGCGGCTGGGCATCGGCAATATTGTAGACGTCACCGGTCACCGAATCCGGCCCGAACACGGCACAGTCGAGCGCCTGCAGCAGATTGGCAATGTGCGTGGTGCTGACGATGTTGCGCCCTTCCCCCACCCGCAACAGCTGGCCGGCCCGGTGAGCAGCGATCATGCGTGGGAACAGGCTGAGATCTCCCGCCCCCAGCACCATGCGCGGACGCAGCGACAACGTGCGCAACTGATCGGAGTGGGCGTTGGCCACCCGCACTTCCGCCTGATATTTGGTGCGGGCGTAGTTGTCGGCAAAACGCGGCGGCAGAAAATCTTCCGTGACGTTCAGGTGATCGTGAAAATCGAAATAGATGCTGGGCGACGACAGATTCACGAAACGACGCACACCGGTGCCGGCGCAGGCCCGCAGCAGGTTTTCGGTGCCGGTGACATTGGCGCGGTAATACAGCTCGTAATCGCCCCACACGCCGGACAGTCCGGCGCAATGCACCACCACGTCCATGTCCTTGCAGATGTGTTGCAGGTAGGGCACGTCCAGCAGATCGCCGCGAAAATAGTGAGCGCCGGTGAGCGCACCCAGCGCATTGCCTTTTTCGATCTGGCGACCGGTGAAATGCAGGCGCACGTCCTTGCGGGTTTCTGCCAAATGCCGGATATAGCGCTCGCCGATAAAGCCGGTGGCGCCGGTCACCAGGATTTTCACACCGATTCCCCCGCCATGAACGCCAGCAGCAGCGCCATGGTTTTCTGGTGATTGGGCATGAACGGCAGAAAATCGAACAGCGGCCGCACGTGGCCATAACCGGGCTGGATATGCAGCTGGACTTTCTGGCCGGCACCGCTGGCGGCCTCGTACATGCGCTGGGCAATCTTCGGCCCCACCGTGGTGTCCTTGCTGCCGTGCAGCAACAGCAGCGGCACCTTGTTGCCCGCCACATAGTTGATCGGTTTCACCTGTTCGAAATCCGGGCCGGCAGGCGCAAAGATATCCGCGTGCACGGGATCGTTCTCCGGACGGAAGCGGTACACACCTGCCAGCCCGATGACGCCAAGAATGTGCTCCATACGCAGATGCGCCATGTCGCGGTAGCGCTCATCCAGCGCCATCAGACAGGCAATGTGGGCACCGGCGGAATGCCCCATCAGATACAAAGGCCCGCTGGCGAATCCGTAGCGCGAGCCTTCCCGCTGCAGCCAGGCCACCGCATGGGCGCCATCTTCCACGAACACGGGATAGCGCACCTTCGGATAAAGGCGATAACCCACCACCGCGCAGCTGATACCGAATGCCGCCAGCGCGCTGCCCAGAAACGCATACTCATCCTTGTGGCCGGAACTCCAGCTGCCGCCGTGGAAAAACACCAGGTGGGCGCCCCGGTGCGGGCCGGCGGGCAGATAGATGTCGAGTTTCTGTTCCGGTTCGCGGCCGTAATGCAGATCGCGAATGACGCGGCCAGGGCGATGCCCCACCAGCTTCATGCCGTTGAACAGGCCTTTGCGCAGATAAGTTTTGAACGTGTCGATATTAGGGTTTTCCATGGGGACGGCTTTCAAACGTCAGATTCTTGCCAGCCTTGTACTGGGGTGTGAGCAGACGGAGTTTTTTGTCTGCGGTGATACTGTACGGAATAAAGGCGGACATTGCATCCGGCTGACGATGGTGAAGCTCGACACGGATGCCCGGCTGGGAATGGCCGGTGTCCTGACGCTGGGCCACGTAATCCATGAAATAACCCGCCGCGCGGATGCGACGTTGTTCCGCCAGAGCGCGAATTTTTTCCACCAGTGCCGCCAGCATCTGTTCGGGCGAGGCCGTGCGTTCACTGGCCGTCACGCCCACCAGCCGCACCTCGTTGTCATGGCCCAGAATGGCGGCGAATGGATAGAAGGTGGTGCTGGCCACCAGTTCCGGCGCCAGTGCCTCGATCCCCTTGTCCATCAGCTGCTGCAGGTCGCGACGCACCTGGCGCGACGACGACGTGCCCTGCGCATCCGCTGCTGGCGCCACCGAAGCTTCCACCTGCTCGGTGTTGCCTTGCGCAAACACGCCGACGCTGAACAGCATCAGCACACACGACAACACTCTTTTCCACCGCGACCGGCTCATGGATTCACCCCGCTATTTCTATAGAAGACTCGAAGCCTGGGACGCGGACGTCAAGCCCGGGGGCAAAGTTTTTGACTTGCCTTTGGTTATAATTAATACTGGTTTTGATAACAACGATAAAAGCACGGCGCTTTCGCCCTCGCCACTGGGATCAGCATGCAGCGGAAACTGAACAGCCGTCTTTCCAACAAACTGTTTTTTGCCGTCATGGGCACCGCGCTGCTGCTGGGGCTGTTGCTGAGCATCGTCCAGGTGATGCTGGACGCCCGTAATGCGCGCATGAAGCTGGAACTCGACGCACAGCAGATTCTGGCGATGATGCGCGAACCTGCCACCCAGGCCGCCTATCATCACGATCGCGCCCTGGCCGAGCAGGTGGTGGAAGGCCTGTTCCAGCACCCTGCCGTTTTCTACTCCGCCATTTCCGTGCCCGCCGAACCGCCGCTGGCGTCCGCCTTTCGCAACAAGCAGGAATTCCCCTATCGCTCCCTGGTGACATCCATTTTTGGCCAGGAGCTCAGCTACACGCTGGAATTGAAAGGTTATCCGCTCCAGTCAATGTCCGCCGACGGCAACGCGCAGCCTGCCGTGTTCGGCAATCTGGAGGTGAGCATCGATCCTTCGGACGCGGCGGTGGCCTTCATCGAGCGCAGCCGCACGGTGTTCGTCAGCGGCCTGATCCAGGCGGGACTGTTCGGCGGCGTGCTGTATCTGATTTTCCAGGGTCTGATTGCCCGCCCCATGACGACGCTGCTGGGGTCGCTGGAAGAAATCGATCCGATGCGTCCGGCGCAGAACAAGCTCGACGCGCCTCACGGCCACGATGATGACGAACTGGGCGCCTGGGTGCAGAAGATCAACGACCTGTTCAAGGCCATCGAAAAATACAACAGCAAACGGCGGGTGGCAGAAGCCCATGTGGAGCGCCTGAGCAATTACGACATGCTCACCGAGCTGCCGAACCGTAATCTGCTGCTGCGCCGCATCGAGCAATCCATCCAGGAAGCCAACAGCCAGAACGACATGTTCGCCGTGCTGTACTGCGCGCTGGATGATTTCAAATCCGTGAACCTGCTGCACTCCTATCATGCCGGCGACAAGCTGCTGCTGATGATGGCGGATCGCTTCCGCGCCGAACTGGATCCCGCGCACACGGTGGCGCGGGTGGGCGGCGATGTGTTCGCCATCATTCTGCCGGGGCTGAAAAATCATTATCAGGCTGCCGACGTGGCACAGCGGATTCTGGACAGCGTGCGCCGGCCCTTCCGCCTCGACAGCCAGACCATCAAGGTGTCCGCCACCATCGGCATCACCAACTATCCCCACGACGCCGCCACCGCCGAGCAGTTGCTGAAAAACGCCGAGAACGTGATGCAGCTGGCCAAGACCCAGGGCGGCAACCGCTACCAGTTCTACGTGGCCAACGTGGATCAGAAAATCCGCCAGACCAAGGTGCTGGAAAAACAGCTGGCCTCGGCCGTGGACGACAACCAGCTGGAACTGGCCTTTCAGCCCCAGGTGAACCTGCTCACTGGCGAAGTGCGTGGCGTCGAAGCCCTGGTGCGCTGGCGCCACCCCGAGCGGGGCATCGTGTCACCGACCGAATTCATTCCCCTGGCGGAACGCACCGGCGCCATCGTGGCGATCGGCGAGTGGGTGCTGAAGACCTCCTGCGAAGCGCTGCAGAAATGGCACGCGCAGGGCTACAACCACCTCACCATTTCGGTCAACATCAGCGCGAATCAGCTGCACCTGTCAGACATCGTCAACACCATCCGCTCACTACTTGAAACCACCGGTGTGCCGCCGCAGTATCTGGTGCTGGAACTCACTGAAACCGCGATCATGAACAACGTGGATCTGGCCATCCGCCTGCTGCGCCAGATCAAGCAGCTGGGCGTGCAGCTGGCCATCGACGATTTCGGCACCGGCTATTCCTCGCTGGCCTACCTGAAAAAAATGCCGATGGACGAAATCAAGATCGACCGCTCCTTCGTGCAGGACATGCTGGAAGATCCGGACAACGGCACCATCGTCGACGCCATCATCCAGCTGGGACACAGTCTGAACCTGTCGGTGATCGCCGAAGGCACCGAAACCCTCGACCAGATCCGCTATCTGCAGGAATGCGAGTGCGATGTGGCGCAGGGTTACTACTACAGCCAGCCCATGGCGGAAGAGGCGTTTCTCGCCCTGCTCAACAATCACCGCAGCCAGATCAAGAACGCTACCCAGCGCGCGGCACAGACTGCCCAGACCCTGCTGAACAAGTGACACCTCCCGCCAACGCCCTAGTCCGTCCGTGTATCGCACCCGCTCCTGATAACCGTTAGAATTCCCCTCCTCTCGCGAGAAGACCTATCGGCCTAACTTTTTTAGGGATACAGACATGAGTAATGACGCAGTTGTGATCGTAAACGGCGCCCGCACCCCCATGGGCGGCTTCCAGGGCGCACTGGGCAGCGTGACCGCCACCCAGCTGGGTGCCATCGCCATCCGCGAAGCCGTTGCCCGCGCCGGCCTGAAACCCGAAGACGTGCAGGAAGTGATCATGGGCTGCGTACTGCCCGCCGGCCTCAAGCAGGGCCCCGCCCGTCAGGCGGCACTCGACGCCGGCCTGCCCACCGCCACCGGCTGCACCACCATCAACAAACTGTGCGGCTCCGGCATGAAAGCCGCCATGCTGGCTCATGACCTGATCAAGGCCGGCACCAACGACATCATGGTGGCCGGTGGCATGGAATCCATGACCAACGCTCCCTACGTGCTGGAAAAAGCCCGCGCCGGCCTGCGCATGGGCCACAGCGAAGTGAAAGACCACATGTTTCTGGACGGCCTGGAAGACGCCAAGACCGGCCGCCTGATGGGCTCCTTCGCCCAGGAAGTGGCCGATAAAGAAGGCCTGACCCGCTCCGCCATGGACGAATACGCCATCGAATCCCTGCTGCGGGCGCAACGCGCGGTAAAAGACGGCTCCTTTGCCGATGAAATCGTGCCGGTTCCCGTGAAAACCCGCAAAGGCGATGCCCTGGTGAGCGAAGACGAACAGCCCGGCAACGCCAACATCGACAAGATCCCCACCCTGAAGCCGGCCTTCGCCAAAGACGGCACCGTAACCGCCGCCAACGCCAGCTCCATTTCCGATGGTGCATCCGCATTGGTGCTGATGCGCGAATCCGTGGCCATCGCCCGTGGCCTGAAGCCCCTGGCCCGCATCGTCGGCCACTCAACCCAGTCCCAGCATCCGTCTGAATTCACTCTGGCACCGGTGGGCTCGCTGCAGAAGCTGTTCGAGAAAACCGGCTGGACGGTAGCGGACGTGGATCTGTTCGAGATCAACGAAGCTTTCGCCATGGTGACCATGCTGGCGATGATCAAGCACAACATTCCGCACGCAAAGGTGAACGTGAACGGCGGCGCCTGCGCGCTGGGTCATCCCATCGGCTCCACCGGCTCGCGCATCATCCTGTCGCTGATCCACGCGCTGAAAAAGCGTGGCGGCAAGCGCGGTGTGGCGTCCCTGTGCATCGGTGGTGGCGAAGCCACGTCCATGGCGATTGAACTGATCTGATTGAATCAGTCTGATCGCGCTGACTGGCAGTCGCGCCCTGCGCCTGCCAGTTCTTTCCCGTCTAGCAATCCTCTTCGTTATAACTCCCCGTTTTTAGACGCTGTCGTTGGCGTTCTTTTTTTCTCTGCTTCCACAACCGGTTACGTTTTTCCAACACGCAGGCTTTTCAGCTTCAAATCAATCGGTTGCCGCCCACAGGCGACGATTCCGCAAAATGCCGGTGTGAATCTGTGCAGAAAAACACCGCACTGAATTCGTCAAACTGAAAATTTTCTTTTATCTTTAAATCACAAGCACATCCCGAAGGCAGCGCAAACTGCGATCCAGATTGCGCCGCCGCACCGGAAGAACGTTCACGGGTGTTACCCCACCCTCGTTTGGAAGGAGTAGTACCATGTTCGACAAAATCGAGCAGGCGCGTTTGAGCGAACTGCATTTCAAATCCGATGACGCTTCGCAGCTGCAAGCCATCATCGCCATCCACAGCACCAAACTTGGCCCCGCACTCGGTGGTTGCCGCTGCATCGAATACAGCAGCGACGAAGCCGCCATCAACGATGTGATCCGTCTTGCCCGTGGCATGAGCTACAAGGCCGCGCTGGCGAAAGTACCGCAAGGCGGCGGCAAGGCCGTTATCCTCAAACCGAAACAGATCCATGATCGCGCCGCGTTGTTCCGCGCGTTTGGCCAGTTCGTCAATGAACTCGGCGGCCGCTACATCACCGCCGTGGACAGCGGCAGCACGCTGGACGACATGGACCAGATCAGCAAGGTCACGCCCTATATTTCCGGCAGCAATGTGGATGGGCTCGATCCCTCGCCCATGACCGCACTGGGCGTGCTGGCCGGCATAAAATCCGCCGCGTTCCACCGTTACGGCAGTGCCGATCTGGCCAACCGCATCGTGGCAATTCAAGGCGTGGGCAATGTGGGTTTCGCGCTGGCGGAACTACTGCACAAGGAAGGCGCCCGCCTGCTGATTTCCGATGTGGATAACGCCAAGGTTGAACATGTGCGCCGCGCTTTCGGTGCCGAGGCCGTCACGCCAGACCATTTCTTCGATACCGAATGCGACATTCTGGCGCCCTGCGGACTCGGTGCGGTGTTGAACGACAACACCATTGCCACGCTGAACTGCGACATCATCGCCGGCTCCGCCAATAACCAGCTTGCCGAAGCACGGCACGGCAAACTGCTGCACGACAAAGGCATTCTGTACGCGCCGGATTACGTGATCAACGCCGGCGGCCTGATCAAGGTGTCGCTGGGCCATCTGCACCGCTCCGAGCAATCCATCAAAACCAAAACCTGGGGCATCGGGCAGACGCTACTGCAGATTTTCGAGCGCGCCAAAGTGGAAAACCTGCCAACGTCGGTGATTGCCGATCAGATGGCGGAACAGATTCTGTATTCAAAATAAAAAGGTAAGGAGAGGCATACCATGCAGTTCACCACCACACCTTACACAGAACATCAACTGATCGAGCCGGGCGGCAACGCCACTGGCACGCTGCCTGGCTGGATGCAGGATCAGGATCTGTTGCTGAAATTCTATCGCACCATGAACCTGATCCGTGTGTTCGACAAGCGTGCCATTGCGTTGCAGCGCACCGGCCAGATGGGCACCTATGCATCGTGCCTGGGCCAGGAAGCCATTGGCACCGCCATCGGCTGCGCGTTGAAAACAGAAGACGTGTTCGTGCCTTACTACCGGGATCAGGCGGCGCAATTTCTGCGGGGCGTTCCACTGTACCAGCTGCTGCAATACTGGGGCGGGACTGAGTGGGGCAATCACTTCACTGGCACAGCCCGCGAGGATTTTCCCAACTGCGTGCCCATCGCCACACAGATCACGCACGCTGCCGGCATTGCCACTGCCTTCAAGATTCGCGGCCAAAAACGCGCAGCATTGGTGACCTGCGGTGATGGCGCCACATCGCGCGGAGATTTTTACGAGCCGCTGAATCTGGCCGGTGTGTGGCAACTGCCCATGGTACTGGTGGTGAACAACAATCAGTGGGCCATTTCGGTGCCGCGCGCACTGCAAACCGGCGCACCCACCATCGCACAGAAAGCCATGGCCGCCGGCATCGAAGGCTTCCAGGTGGATGGCAACGATGTCTGCGCGCTCTATGAAGCGATCCGTTACTCGCTGGACAAAGCCCACGCCGGCAAAGGCGCCACCCTGATCGAAGCCATGTCCTATCGTTTGTGCGATCACACCACTGCCGACGATGCCACCCGCTATCGCAGCCACGAGGAAGTGAATGCAGCCTGGCTGAAAGAGCCGGTGAAACGCCTGCAGACATTTCTGCATCAACGCGGCCTGTGGGATGAACAGAAGGAACAGCAGCTGATCACCGACTGCCAGCAGAAAGTGGAACAGGCAGTGAAGGATTTCCAGAGCCAGCCGCAACAACCGGTGGACGATCTGTTCGACTATCTGTTCGACACCACGCCGCCCCACCTGATCGTTCAGCGGGAACGCACCAAACAGAAAGCAGCGCGCCTGGCAGGAGGAAACCATCATGGGCATTAAAGAAACCCTTCCCAACAACGGCAATCATTCGACGGGCAGCGAGCCGGCCACTCACGTGGTCACACTGGTCGAAGCCGTCAATCTGGCGCTGGCGCGGGCGATGGAACAGGATGAAAACGTGGTGGTGCTGGGCGAAGATGTGGGCACCAACGGCGGCGTGTTTCGCGCCACCGCCGGATTGAAGGAACGCTTCGGCTGCAAGCGCGTGATGGATACCCCGCTGGCGGAAGCCCTGATCGCCGGCATCAGCGTGGGCATGGCGGCGCAGGGACTGAAACCCGTGGCGGAAATCCAGTTTATGGGATTCGCCTACGCCACCTTCGAACACATCATTTCCCACGCCGCACGCCTGCGCAATCGCACGCGGGGCCGCCTGCATTGCCCGATGGTACTGCGCACACCTTACGGCGGCGGCATTCACGCGCCGGAACATCATTGCGAAAGCACCGAAGCATTGTTCGCACACATTCCTGGCTTGCGCGTGGTGGTGCCCTCCTCTCCCACTCGCGCCTATGGTTTGCTGCTGGCCGCCATCGAAGATCCCGATCCGGTGATTTTCCTGGAGCCCAGCCGCATCTATCGCATGGTGAAACAGGAAATCCGTGACGACGGCATTGCACTGCCGCTGGACACCTGCTTCACGCTGAAAGCCGGCACCGACATCACCCTGATCAGCTGGGGCGCCTGCGTACACGAAACATTGCAGGCCGCCCGCGAACTGGACAAACAAGGAATATCCGCCGAAGTAATCGACGTGGCGACGCTGAATCCCATCGACTATGCCACCATCCTGGCATCGGTGGAAAAGACCGGCCGTTGCGTCATCATCCAGGAAGCGGTAAGCCACTGCAGCGTAGGCTCCGAGATTGCGGCGATGCTGGCGGAAAAAGGTCTATTCTTTTTAAAAGCACCGGTGGGCCGCGTGAACGGACTGGATATTCCCATGCCGTACTTCCAGCGCGAAAACCTGTACATGCCCGACGTGCACGAGATCATCGCCACCGCCATCAAAACCATGGAGTATGCATGAAATATTTCAAGCTGCCGGATCTGGGGGAAGGACTGCAGGAAGCAGAAATCGTGCAGTGGCACGTCAACCCCGGCGACACGGTAAACATCGATCAGGTAATCGTATCGGTGGAAACCGCCAAGGCCATCGTTGATATTCCCTCGCCACAGGCGGGCACCATTGCCGCCTGTTTCGGAGCCGAGGGCGATCTGATCCATATCGGCGAACCGTTGCTGGAATACGCGGGCGAGCAGCAGGAAGACACTGGCACTGTCGTCGGCAAAATGCAGACCGCCCAGCATGTGGCAGAAGTAGACCAATTCATCATCGGCAGCGCCCACCGCCAGAGTGGTGGCACCGCACTGGCCACACCTGCCATTCGCGCACTCGCCAAACGTTTGAACGTGGATTTGAATCAGGTAAGTGGCAGCGGCAAGAGCGGCCTGATCACCAGCGCCGACGTGGAAAAGGCCGCGCAACTGAAACAGGATCTGGGTGAGGCGAAAGCGCTACGTGGCGTGCGTCGTTCCATGGCCCGGAACATGGCCCGTGCTCATGCAGAAGTTGTGAAAGTCACCATCAACGACGATGTGGACATCGATCACTGGCCCAAGGGGGAAGACATTACCATGCGCCTCGTGCGCGCGTTGGCGCAGGCCTGCAAAGCGGAGCCGCAATTGAACTCCTGGTTCGACGGCGCCAATGAAACGGTACGCGTGATCGACAAGGTGGATCTGGGCATTGCGGTGGACACACCGGATGGCTTGTTCGTGCCCGTGCTGCGCAATATCACTGCGCGCTCGCTGGAAGATCTGCGCAGTGGTCTGGAACATCTGCGTGCCGATGTGCGCAGCCGCACCATTCCCCCCCAGGAGATGACCGGCGCTACGCTGACACTGTCCAATTACGGCACCATCGCCGGTCGCTATGGCAATCCTGTGGTGGTGCCGCCGCAGGTGGCGATTCTGGGGGCAGGCAGGATTTATAAATCAGCGGTAGTGACCGACGAAGGCTGCGTAAATCACCGGATTCTGCCGCTGAGTTTGAGCTTCGATCACCGGGTGGTAACGGGTGGGGAAGCAGCGCGGTTTCTGCGAGTGTTGATGGATGATCTGGTGAGATAGAGTAGAGAGAAGCCGGAAGTGCAGGATTTCTATATCAGGACGCTCTGCGGCAGGGATGCCGCGGAGCAGCCCCCAGGGATGGGTTCACGGCGTGTCCTGATATAGAAATCCTGCACTTCCGGCTTCCCGCACGTTCACCCAAACTTCTTCGGATAATCATACCGCACCAGCGCCGCGCAGCCCGGTGCCAGATCCTTCCAGCTTTTGATCTTCATCGCGAATTGCGCAATCGCACACGTGGGCATCGACTGAACAAACTCCGGGCACAGTGACTGTGCCAGATCTTCCATCCCCGGATTATGACCAAACATCACAATATGTCGCGCCGACGGAAACTGGGCCTGCAAAAATTCCAGTAACGAACCGGCATCGGTTTCGTACACCGCCTCGCTCACACAAATGGACTCCACCGCCACCTGCAGATGGTGGGCAAAAATGCGCGCCGTCGTCAGTGCGCGGGTGGCATGGCTGCTCACCCACTGATCCGGCAAAAACTCGTACTGCGCAAACAGATCTGCCATGCGCGGACTGTCACGCCAGCCCCTGGCATTGAGCGGCCGTTCGAAATCCTGCAACGATGTGCAATCCCAACTGGATTTTCCATGTCGAATCAATGTCAGATGCTTCATGCAGCCTCGATCATCTTGCGAAATTGCCGGGTGGAACGGAAAAACAGCTCATCGTACAAGCGCCGGATTTTCTTCACCAGCCGTACTCGACGCTTGGTCACCAGACGCCGCACGGGTTCATTCTCGTGGCCTTCTGTACGCAGATAGGCAGCCAGCACATCCAGATCATGCACCTTGCCCAGCAGCGAACCCAGCAGGCGCAACGATTCCATGTCCTCATGATAGGCAACACCCTGTTGCGGCGGTACCGCGCACAGCTGGTAATAAAAATATTTCACTCGCTTGCGCCAGTCGTGCAGCACTGCCTTGTCGCGCAGTCGCAACGCTTCACGGCCCTGCCGGCGGTTGCGACGGTAGTAGCAGGCCAGCGCTTCGAACAGTTCCTTTTCATTTACCGTTTGCAACTTTTCGTGCCAGACCATGCGCACCCACACCAGATCGGCCGCCATCTTGTCCGGGCTCAGTTCCAGCTGCACATCCGCCGTTTGCTGTTCCAGTTCCCGCAGGATCTCACGCAGCTGCCGCGCCACGGATTTGCTGGCCCGCCTTGCCATCTCCTGCAGGGTTTCCGTCAGTACATGGGAATCCCGCTGTGCAGCAAAAGTGCGCGCGACATCCCGCAACACCGCACTGAGTTCTTTCACCACGTCGCGCTGTCCGGCGTCGCTGTATAGCCGCAACAGTCCACGCAGACGCTTCATCAGCACACGGATGTCGTGAACCGATTCTTCGTCCAACGGCTCCCGATGCAAAATGGCGATGGCTTCGTCGATGTAACCATCGGCCAACTTGATGACAGTTTCGTGAAATTGCATGACATTCATCCCGTCAGGATCATCATGCTATTGTGACGCCAACGAGCGCCGGACACAATTCCGGCCGCGGGATCAGAGGGAATCGAGGGGAATGGGTTTGGAAATGCCGTAACCCTGGGCATAGTCCACACCAATGGTCTTCAGCAGTGCCAGAATGCGTTCATTTTCAACAAACTCGCCGATGGTCTTCTTGCCCATCACGTGGCCGATGCGATTGATGGATTCCACCATGGCGTAATCGATTTCATCCACTTCGATATCCTTGACGAACGTACCATCGATCTTCAGATAATCCACCGGCAGGTTTTTCAGATAGCCGTACGATGAAAACCCACTGCCAAAATCGTCCAGCGAAAAACGGCAACCGATGGCCTTGAATTCCGCCATGAAACGCAGTGTATTCGCCAGGTTGATCACGGCAATGGTTTCGGTGATTTCAAAACAGATCTTGTGATGGGGAATGGCATAGGTTTCAAACTGATGACGCAGGAAGGCGGCAAAATCCTCGTCCCCCAGCGTCAGCCCGGACAGATTAATGGAACACAACTCCCACTCCTCGAATTTCTGCGGATTGCGTGACATCCACTGGAACAGATGACGCACCACCCAGCGATCCAGCGCCGGCATCAGGTTATAGCGTTCCGCCGCCGGCAGGAACGCGCCGGGGAACACCATTTCTTCATCATTTTTCAGGCGCACCAGCACTTCAAAGTGCCGGGCCGGCTGTTCGTTATCCGCAATGGCGACTATCGGCTGGATGTAGAGTACGAACTCATTTTGCTCCAGCGCCAGGTTGATGCGCGACGCCCATTGCATCTGGTTCTGCTGACTCACCAGCTCGGAATCCGACGGATCATATTCATGCACGCGATTGCGCCCGGCATCCTTGGCCGCGTAACAGGCGGCGTCTGCCAGACTCAGCAGCGCCTTCACCGAATCCACCTGCTCGCTGATCGCCACCAGCCCAATGCTCACGCCCAGGGTGAACATCTTGTTGTCCCACACAAAGCGAAAATCCTGGATGGTGGTGCGAATTTTGTTGGCCACATGCACCGCGTTGCTGCCACTGCAGCGCTCCAGCAATACGCCGAACTCGTCTCCACCCATGCGCGCCAGCGTGTCACCGGAGCGCATCTGCTGCTGGATCTGCAATGTCACCTGGCGCAACAGCTCGTCACCGGCAATATGGCCGCACGTATCGTTCACCAGCTTGAACTGATCCAGATCCATGAACAGCAGGCTGTGACGCACGCCCTCGCGGTGAGCTTCGCTCAGTGCAATATCCAGACGGTGTTCGAACTCACGCCGGTTCACCAGTCCCGTCAGCGGATCATGGCGCGCCAGAAAATGCAGCTGATCCTCACTGCGTTTGCGCTCGGTGATGTCCACCACAAAGCCTTCGATCAGTGACTGGCCCCGATTCATCGCCTTCACCATCTTGGCCGACAGCGAAAACCAGAACGGCCGGCCATCCCGCCGCCGCCCTTGAGCTTCGAAATTCAGCACCTGTCCCTTGTTCAACACCGCGCGACGGAATTCATGGTACAGGGTGGGATCCATGAATGCCTGCGGCCCCTTGTCGGTGACATGGGTGATGAAATCCTCCGGCGATGCATACCCCATGAACTGTGCCATCGAGGGATTGGCACTGATGAAGCGGCCCTCCAGCGTGCACTGGAAAATACCTTCAATCGCGTTGTCATACAGCCCCTTGAAACGCTCAAGATTTTCGATCGCCTCCTGCTTGGCGGCGAGCTTTTCCCGCTTGTCGATATTGATGCGATCCGCCAGCGCCAGCGAGAACAGCACCACCTCCAGCGCCGAACCGATCTGCATGGCGTGATTGGTGAAAAAATTGATCGGCAGCAGTCCGAATTTACTCGCCGCCATGGCCAGTGTGCCGAGAAAAAACACCGTCCACCCCAGCACGAAATAGCGCGCCACTGCCACACCGCGCACGAACAGAATCATGCCTGCCATCCAGCACAGCAACGAAATGGGGAACACCAGCCCCACGGCAATGCGGATCATCAGCGCATAGTTACCACCGAGGGAAAACGCCGCGCACAGCACCAGAACCACCACCAATCCCATCAATGCCTTGTCCAGCCAGGGCAGGCGATGCTGCAAATCCAGAAAGGAATGGGTGAACAGACTCTGAAACGCAGAAGCAAACGCGATGCAGAGCAGAAAGCTGACCTCGTGCCAGGCCGTCGCAGTGGGCCACAGAAACTGATAGGCCATTCCATCCAGCGAAAACTGGAACGCCAGAATGAAGAATGCATAACAGACGTAGTACAGGTAGCTGGCTTCCTTCACCGCGATATAGATGAAGAGGTTGTACAGCACCATCACCAGAATCAGGCCGGCGTAGATGCCCTTCACCACCAGCAATTGCTGTTCTTTCTCCCAGAACGCCATCTCCCGGTACAGGGTCACCGGAATCTCCATGGTGCCGGCAGTTTCTGCGCGAATGTACACATCCAGTTCGCTGCCCTTGATGCTGGGCAACGTGGTCAGAAACGAGCGGTGGTAGAGCGGACGATGGGCGAACCCCTGACGATCGCCGGTCTGGATGCGCTGCACCACACGATCCCGTTCCACAAACAGAATCTGCACGTCGTCCAGCAGCGGGTAACCGATTTCCAGCAGCCAGGCCGAGGAATCGTCCAGGTTGTCCAGGGTGAAGTGCAGCCAGTAGGCCGACGTGGTGTAACCGAAATTGGGGGTGGTGGCACGGCCCGGACGCCAGTAAAAATCTGCCGGGTGGGCGATGAAATCCTCGACGCTCAGCAGATGGTTGGTGTCTTCCAGATAGCGGGCATGCTTGCCCACGTCATACGAAGTTTCCGTGGCATCCAGCACGATGCGATGTCCACCCAGCATGCCGGACGCCAGCAAAGGCAGTGGCAAAAGCAGCGCCACACACAGCAGCCATCTGTGCAGACAGGTGTTCACAATCCAGGATCCGGAACTGGCAGGCATCTATCGTTCTTCCCGCTGAAAGAGTCCCGCTAACCATTTGTAATTGTTGGATTAGCGGCGGGCTTTCGCTAAGCATAGCCCCTTCTTTCCAGCCTGCCAGACGGAATCAGGTGCCGGATGCTGCCATGTGCTGCAAAAAGGCTTCGATGCGCTGGGCATTCTTGCCGATGTCGCTGCGGCCCACCCGGCTGACCGAACGCACGTCGACGCGGGTCTTGCCATCGACCAGGGTCAGGCGCACTGCCACATCATCCACAAAACCGAACCAGAACGAGGTATCAGTGGCCTCGACGATGCCGTTGGCGGCATCCACGCTCACCACCTGCCAGCCCAGCGTCTCTGCCACCTGGGCCACCCGGCTGACGACATCACCCAGGGGCGCGGCCATAAACAGCGGCTGGATCTGGGGATAGGCCTTGGCCTGTAGGGCCGCAATTTCGGGCGTGTAGTTCAGGGGATTGGCGCTGGCCGGGCGCTGGGCCAGCAGCGCATTGAACGCGGGCGGGTTCTGCTGATCGGTGGAGATATCGTGGATCTGGGGCACCTGGCCGGCCTTGACGCCAAAGTAGAACACAACACCCAGGGGCAGCAGCACCACCGCAGCGATCAGCGCAGCGCGATGCTTGGCCTTGTCGTTATTGCGGGCGATCGCCAGCAGGATGCCCACCCCGGACAGCGCCAGCAGGATGGCGGCACTCAGCGCCGCACCTCCCAGCAGGGCAAAGGCTGTCTGGAACTGCCACCAGCCAAACCGGGTTCCCAGCGCCGCCAGCGGGAACAGCCAGGCCACAGCGACTGCCAGCACCAGCAGAACGGGCAGCAGTTTGAAGAATTTTTCCATGCTTAACACTCCTTCTTGTGGGCCACCACGTGGTAGTAACGGGCCAGCGAACGGTAGGGTTCCCGGCGACTGTAATCCGCCTCCAGCGCCAGCAATTCCTGCTCATCCACCTTGTTGCGCACGTCGTGATGCAGGTAGTCGTGGAATACCCGGACGCCGCTGCGCACCTGGATCTGGAACCCGGCCGCCTGCAGCCAACCCAGCACTTCGTCCGGCTCCAGGGGGCTGATGGGGGTTAGCCCCTTGCCCTTGCCGCGAATGTCACCGTCCAGGATCTTGCGCAGAAAACCCCGCAATACGCTGCGAAAAATAGTGGAATGGCGATTATAGAACATCACGGAAAGGGTGCCCCCCTCCCGCACCTGCGCAATGACCTGCTGCAGCACGGCAAACGGATCGGCCACCCACTCCAGCACCGCATGGAACAGCACCAGGTCATGGCCACCGGGCGGCAAATCCTGCACTGAGCCCTGACGACAGGTCATGACATCAGCAAGCCCTTCCGCCTCGACCTGGGCCTGGGCCCGACGTACCATCTCGGCCGACAGATCCCACAGCGTCACCCGGTGCCCAAGACGGGCCAGCGCACGGCTGAACTGCCCTTCCCCACCGCCGGCATCCAGAATGCTCAGGCGTGGAGACAGGGGGTCATACAGGTTCGGCAGAGCCTCGCGCAGATCCCGTTCCAGCAATTGCAGGCGAATCAGGCCCTTGGTGCCACCATAGACCCGCCGCGCGAACTGATCCGCCAGGTCATCGAAATTACGATCCTGAAGGCTGCCCTGCTGTGTCATGCCCATTGCCCCTCGCGCAACATCATTGACAAGACTGGTCACTCTTCGACCCGAATGTGCGACATCGCTCACGCACTGATCAGCCTTTTGCGACAAATTTTGACACTCTTAACAGTTTTGAAAGTTGCCATTGGCACGTCGGTGTCGATTGAATTTACACTTGCATCAACGAATACAAAAACACGTTCGATGACGACCAAACCGATTGGCCAAGGAAGTTTAGGGCCTTCGTGGGGGCAAAAGGAATAATCACAATAAGCTTTTGAGGTCCCAGCGATGTTGAAACTGATTCAGACTCACATGATGAAGAAGCGCGTCCAGGCACGCGCCGCCCAGCCGAAGCAGGCCGTAAAGGTCGAAGCGGCTGATATCCAGCGCAAGCTGGCCGAATACAAGCCCGGTGCCCAGCGCGCCAGCTTCACCGGCCCCAAGCTGGACAAGAAGGAATTCGAAGGCGCGGTGTAATACCGCCAACGCCTTTCCTGCGCAGGCCCGCTTTGCAATCCGACCAGTCCGGGGTCGGGGCGCAAAGCGGGCCTAACTTTTGGGTCTCGTTCGCAGCACTCCCCCAAATGCAAAGGCCGCCGCAATGAGCCATCACTGCGGCGGCCTTGTTTTGTCTGCACCGGTTACCAGGCGTTGTTCAGCACCGCCAGCGCGTCTTCCCGCTCCACGTCCACCGGGTTGAAGATGATGGAGCCGTCGTCCAGCGCCATGTCCGCCAGCTTGCTCAGCTGATCCTGGGTGACCTTGCCGGTCTCGGACAGGGTGCGGGGCAGCTTGCAGCGGCGGTTCAGTTCATCGCGCATCTGGCGGATCACTTCGATAGCCTTGGCGCCGCGCTGATGCGTGGGCGTGCGGGCATACACCTCGGCGCCGGCCAGATACAGCAGCAGCTCACCGATCACGTCACCGCGGCCGTCCAGGTTGTATTCCAGCACGAACGGCAGGAACAGGTTCATGCACAGGCCGTGGGGCAGATGGCACAGGGCGCCGAGGGAATGCCCCAGGGAATGCACCAGCCCCACCATGGAGTTGGAAAACGCAATGCCCGCCATGGTGGACGCCTGGGCCAGTTCCAGCCGCGCATCCACGTCATCGGGCTTGTCCAGCACGCGGATCAGGTTCTCGCTGATCTTGCGGATGGCCAGGGTAGCGTAGGCATCACTGATGGGATTCTTGGCCATGCCGGTGAACGCTTCGATGGCGTGGGTCATGGCATCCATGGCCGTCATCGCGGTGATATGCGGCGGCAGGGTGAGCGTCATGCGCGGATCGAGAATCGCCGCGTTGGGCAGCAGAAAATAGGAGGTAAACGGCAGCTTCACCTGCTTGTCCGTATCCGACACCACCGCCACCTGCGTCACTTCGGAACCGGTGCCCGCCGTGGTGGGAATCACAAAGAACGGCTTGAGCGGCTTTTTCAGCACACCCACGCCGGAAAACTGTGCCAGGTCGGTGCCATTTTCCGACACCAGAATATTCACGCCCTTGCTGGTGTCGATCACCGAGCCACCGCCCACGGCGATGATGGAGTCACACTTGTTGCTGCGATACAGCTCGGCGATTCTGCTCACGATCTTGGTGGAGGAATCCGGCGGCACGTCGTCGAAAATTTCCACCACCTCCATATCACTTTCGGCAAAGGCATTGAGCACATGATCGAGCAGACCGGCGCCCCGCACACCCTTGTCGGTGATGATCAGCGGCCGCGAGGCGGACAGGTTGGAAAGCTCGTAGGGAATGTGTTCCAGCGCGGCACTGCCGGCAACGATTTTCACCGGGCAGAAAAATTCGTAATAGGATTTGGTCATGGTCTCAACCCCAGATCAGGTTTTTGGCAACTTGGGAATAAATGCGGCCACCGCCGAGCAGTTTTTCGGGCAGCGAAAGGTCGGGATAGCGCTTGAGGGCACGTTGCGCGATGAATTTCGGCAGGATCAGGCTTTCCATCCGGTTCAGGCAGCGCACGATCTTCATGGCGTAGGCGATTTCGCCGTCCAGCAGAATGCGATCATTGGCGAACGAGCGGGCCGTGCTTTCCTGAAACGAGAACACCAGAAACGCATGCTGCAGATGCTTGAACTTCATCGCCACGTCCACCTTGCGCGGCGCGCTGGTGCCCACGTAGCGCAGATTGCCCGCGTCGGTTTTCACCATCACCAGGGCCGGGCCGTTGGGGATCACCCGCATTTCGAACATCAGGCGATCCGGCAGGTTCGCTACCTCGCCGCGAATCACCCTGTCCACCTGACTGGCCGCTTCCATCGAGCGACCGATGACCTCCATCATCAGCACCACATAACGGCGCTTCCATGGATTCACCTTTACCTTATTGTTATTCATGGGTCTGATCTGCTTGTCCGAGTTAAAGAGGTTGGCTTAAATAGCCAAAGCGCTCATCGTAGTGATCATTCCTTGTGCCGTCTATAACGTGGCTCAACAAAAAGCGCGTGACTACCCGTTCAGTTGCCAAAAGCTACGGATACTTACAGTTTAGAGGGTTGCCGGGGAAACGACGGGGAAGCGGTGAAAAGGATGGCAGGCACTGTGCAGGTGCCGGATGCACGGGATCTCGTGCATCCGGCAGGTTGGTGCAGGCAACGATTACTTCATTTACAGGCGGGCAAACGCCAGCAGATCCGCCAGGTTGATGCGGCTGTCGCCGGTGAGATCGAACAGGCGGTTGGCATCCGTGACGGGCTTGAACAGCTGGCCGATCAACAACAGCAGATCCTTCAGATTGCGCACGCCGTCCTCATTGAAGTCGCCGGGCACTTGCGGCGCCTGTGGTTGTTGCAGATCCAGCACCACCAGCACCGGATCATGATCCGACGAGCGATAGGCATCCGCCGCATACCAGTCCACCTGCTGCTGCGCTGACTTGAATTCCAGGTTGTAGTCCAGCACGCGGGGCTCGTCGGCGTTGATGTGCCATTCCACCACGTCCACTACGCTGGGCAGCAGATCGGCACTGGCCAGGGCGTGATCCAGATAACCCTTTTCGCCGTTGAAGACGTAGGAATAGGCGGCGTCACCGTGGAAGTGCGACAGCAGGTTGGTGTAACCATTCTGCTGCAGCGCCTGGATCGGTTCTTCCTTGGCGTAGGCGTTCAGGTCGCCGATGATCAGATTGCGCTGCGCGCCGCTGCCGGTGGGATCGCTGGCCAGCCAGGTCGCGAGTGCGTTGGCGGCTTCCACCCGTTTGGTGTTCCAGCAGCCCTGGCCGTCGCCCTGATCGGCGTTGGTGCCGGTAGCGCCGTCACAACCTTTCGACTTGAAGTGATTCACCGTCACCGTGATTTTTTCACCGCTGGTGCCGTGCACGAAGGTTTGTACGAGCGGCTGGCGGTTGTAGAAATCAAACGGGACAGCCGATGTTGTTGCGGCGGCACCCAGCGGTTGCACGGTGGCAGGCTTGTAGAGGATGCCCACGGTGATGGCGTCACCGCCGACTTGGGTCAGGCCCGGATTGATGTAGGCATAGTCATCACCTGCGCTGGTGTTGATGCGTGCCACCAGTTCGGCAATGGCGCTGGTGGATGCAAAGCCGTCGTTCTCGATTTCCATCAGGCCGATGATGTCTGCATCCATGCCGCGAATCGCGCTGACGATCTTCGCCGCCTGCCGTTCGAATTCCTCGGCCGTGTTGGCGCCGCGCGCCGTGGGGAATCCGCCACCCACGCCATCGCCGTTGAAGAAATTCAGCACGTTGAAACTGGCCACTTTCAGATTCCCCTGTGCCGGCAGTTCCGGTGTCACTGTGCGCGGATTGGCGGCGATGAATTGCGGTTCCGTCACCGGCTGCACACTCCATTCGCTGAATCCGTAATACAGCACGCCTTCCACATTCTGCACCTGATCACCGCTGCGCAATGTGTTGGCGGCGGTCAGCGCCGGCGCTGGATAAGGCACCAGGGCGGGATTCTGTGCTGTGCTGCCATCGTCCAGCAAAATCCGGTTGCGGGCGTTCTGGGTCATGACAGCCTGCGCTGCTGTTCCCGGTTGCGCTACATGCGTGGGAACATTCAGGCGGCCATTGGACAGCAGCACCTGGCCGTAACGTCCCAGGTTGTAGTTTTCGCTGACGGTGAGTGTTTGCGGCAGTGACACGCGCATGCTTTCCCGCGCTTCCAGCACATTGGCGTCGTTCAACGGCAGCGACAGCTCAACGCTCTCCACCGGCTGATTCTGCGCACACACTTCCACGGCAGAAACGCTGGTGATTTCCGTCAGCCCGAAATATTCCGCCACGGTGCCGGTCACGCGCACGCGGTCGCCCACGCTCACATCCACCGTGCCACTGTTATCGAAGATGAACAGGCCTTCGGACGTTTGGGGATCGCCATCCTGATCCGCCGCTTCTTCCTGCAGGAAGAAACCGCGCAGGCGAGTGCTGCCCTGGAAATCGCCGGTGACGATGGCTTCCACTGCCACGATCTGGCCGTTGAGCGGGGAAATGTCCGTGCTGCCCTGAATCGTGGAAATGAGCGTGGCAGGCTCGCCGCACTGGCTCACCGGATCGGGATCGGGATCAGTGCCACCGCCACCGTTATGCAGGCCCAGATTGCTGGCGTCATCCTGCGGATACACGTCCCATTCCACAGCGGGATCGAATGGATCATCGCCGATATTGTCGCCGACCGTGATGCCCTGCTTGCGGCGCAATGTCTGGTTGACGGTGGACACCGTGCCACTGATCCAGGCACTGCCGGGATCGAATCCGATCTGACCGATCACATCCATCCGCTCGCCTGCGCGCACCAGTGCCACTGCATCATCGCCGTTGAACCAGCCCGCACCGGTGGTCTGATCGGCTCTGGCGAGAATGTCGGCGTTAGAACTGGCATGCGCCACCACGTACACCGCGCCTGCTGCCAGCGTTCCGCTCAGGTTGAGCGTGAGGCCCGCCGTGATGCTGCCGTTGAAAAATGTCTGCAACTGCCAGGCGGTCAGATCCACGCTCTCGCTACCGGGATTGTGAATTTCAATCGCCTTGTTGTTGCTGGAACCTTCGATGTATTCAGAGATGAACAGCTCGGCCTGGGCGGCCGTTGCGGTCAATGAACCCAGCGCCAGCGCGCTGGCAAGGGTGAGGATCGGATTGCGCATGTTCTGGACTCCCGGCGTCAGGTGAAGCCGAGAGTCTTGAACGGTATCGATTAAACTTTCATGGACAGGATGTGAATTTTTGATGAGCGAATGGCGTCAGCATTCGTAGCGCAAGCGGGCATCCAGTTGATCCACCGCTTCAGTCCAGTCGGAATCTTCCTGCAGAGCCTCGCGCAAAAAATCCGCCTGGCTGTCGGTCCAGAACGGCGCCGATTCCAGCGACACCCCGTCCAGCAGACAGCGATGACGGGCAATGAATTCGTCAATCTTGTCCGGCTCACTGGGCAATCCCAGTTGCTCGAACAACGTGACCATTGAGTGATAGGCTGAATCCATGGCGTCCTCCCGTGACATTGACCGCTATCAACATCGTGGTCGAAAAGCGCGAGCCGTTCCAGCCACCGGTTAGATTGATTGGTTATCTGCAGATTGTGGATATGCGGTCGGGTTCCAAAGGGGCGCGACGGGAAAGGCTCCGGCTACTCCAGCGGGTCGCCCTGGAAACGCTCAGGCGTGCCACCGCTGCCACTGTGCGCCGGGAGCGGGAATTCGTACAATCCCCACACGGCACAACCTGGTGCCGCCAAGATTTACCATTCCAACTGGGGAACATCATGTCAGACCTGAAGCAACGATTCGAAGACGCGGTACGTTACGTACAAAGCGCCAGCGGCGATTTCAAGCCGTCCAACGAGATGAAGCTGGAATTTTACTCCCTGTTCAAGCAGGCCACCGAAGGGGATGTCAAGGGCAAGAAACCGGGCCTGACCGACTTTATCGGCCGCGCCAAATACAGCGCCTGGGAAAACCTCAAAGGCATGAGCAGCGAGAAAGCGATGGAAACCTACATCGCCAAGATCGAAGCACTGAAGAAAAAGCACGGCTGATTGTTCTGTTGCGCTATCAACAGATCACGAGCAGTGTGATCAAGATGCCAGTCCGCCTAGAGCCGACTGGCATTTTTGTGGGTGGGAGAAGCGTATTGGGGTGAACGGTTGGACAGACCGGTTGCTGCTCTGTCACTGCCAATCAGGACAGCAGTCCATCGTAAGGCAGATAAGTCACCGAACTACCCTCCTCCACCGTGGTGTTGACCGGCACCACAACAAATCCACTGCCCCAACTGGCCGAGAACAGCACGCCTGAACTCTGATTGGGAAACGGCACCGCCACCTGCTCACCATCCCGCTGTTCCAGCTTCACCCGCAGATATTCCTGACGCTTGCCCGGCTTGCGAATACTGAATCCCGCTTTCACCGAAAACACCGGTGACGCCAGTTGCGTGGCGCCCTGGGTTTTCAGCAGCCAGGGCCGGCACAGGATGGAGAAGGTGACGAACACCGCCGCCGGATTGCCTGGCAATCCCAGAAACGGTTTGCCCAGCACGGTGCCGTAGGTGAAGGGCTTGCCGGGTTTGATGGCGAGCTTCCACAGTTGGATATCGCCGAGGGCCGACAGGGCGTTCTTGACGTGATCCTCCTCGCCGACCGACACACCGCCACTGCTGATGATCACGTCGGCCTGCTCCGCCGCATGCCGCAGGGCCGCCTCGGTTGCTACCGGCGTGTCAGCCACTACGCCCAGATCGACGCTATTCATTCCCAGTTGCTGCAGCAGGCCGATCAGGGTGTAGCGATTGGAGTTATAGATCTGGCCTTGCTGCAGGGACTGACCGGGTTCCACCAGTTCGTCGCCGGTGGAAAGAATCGCAACAGTGAGCGGTTTGAAAACTTGCACCGACGCAACGCCGATGGAAGCGAGCAGCCCCAGATCCTGCGCTTTCAGTCGCCGGCCTTTTTCAAGAATGCATTGGCCAGCGTGAATGTCCTGGCCTTGCGGGCGGATATGCTGTCCCTTGCGCGGCGCTTCGTGGATCTGCAATCCGTCGGCGTTTTCCGTGCAGTCTTCCTGCATGAGGACGGTGTCTGCATGCAGCGGAATTTCTGCGCCCGTGAAAATGCGCGCAGCGGTGCCAGGCTGCAGTGGCAGCGGCGCCACGCCGGCAGGAATGCGCTGGCTGATGGGCAATGATTTGCCCTCGGCGTAATCGTCGAAGCGGATGCAGTAACCATCCATCGCGCTGTTGGGCGCTGGTGGCACATCGATATTCGAGACGATATCCTGGGCGAGTATTTTTCCCAGCGCCTGACTCAGCGGCAGCTGGTGGGTGCGCTGGGTGGGCACCGCTGTTTCCAGCAGGATTTGCAGGGCCTGCTCCAGCGGCATCAGGCCTGGATGTTCGCAGCAACTCATCCGCGCGGCCCGCAGTTGTCGACTTGCACGCGCCCGGCGGTGATGAGTTTGACGAAGTTGCAGGGTTTGTGGCGGGAATCCAGTTGCTCGCGAATGATTTCGTCCCAGGCAGTACGGCAGGCGTTGGTGGAGCCGGGCATGCAGAAAATCACGGTGTTGTTGGCAAGGCCGGCCACCGCGCGGGATTGCACGGTGGAGGTGCCGATGTCGCGGAAGGAGATCTGGCGGAAGAGTTCGCCGTAGCCTTCGATCTGTTTGTCGAACAGCGGGATGACCGCTTCGGGTGTGGTGTCGCGGCCGGAGAAGCCGGTGCCGCCGGTGATGAGGATAGCTTCGACGTTCGGGCTGGCAATCCACTGGGAGATGACGGCACGCACCTGGTAGATGTCATCTTTCATCAGGGCGCGGTCGGCGAGTTGGTGGCCGGCGGTTTGGAGACCATCCACCAGCAGCTGGCCGGAGGTATCGGTTTCCAGGGTGCGAGTGTCGGAGACGGTGAGTACCGCGATGTTGACGGGGATGAAGTTGGTTGATGCGCTCATGGGGGGTTCCTTGGACACTAAACAATGTAATTTCGGCTTAACCACCCGTCATATTCATGAACCGCACGATCTGCGGTTCTGCTTCCAGATTGAAATAGTGACGTTCGGGTTTCAGATCCATCGCCTTCACGATGGCCTGTTTCAATATTTCATCGTCATCGCTGCTGCGCAACACCGCACGCAAATCAGCGGAATGTTCATTGCCCAGACACAGCAGCAGGCGCCCTTCCACCGTCACGCGCACCCGGTTGCAGTCGCCGCAGAAATTGTGACTGTGGGGTGAGATGAAACCGATGCGGGAATGGCTGTCGGCAAAATCGTAGTAGCGCGCCGGGCCGCCGCTATCGTGCAGTGAGGGAATCAGCGCGTAGCGTGCTTCGATAACAGCGCGAATCTCGTCCGACGGCATGTAGCATTCCTGCCGCCCATGCTCCGAGATCACGCCCAGCGGCATCTCTTCGATAAAGGTCAGATCGAGTTTTTCGGCACGGACGAATTCCACCAGCGGCAGAATTTCGTCATCGTTGCGACCTTTCAGAATCACCGCATTGAGTTTGATGCGCTTGAAACCAGCGGCCTTGGCGGCCTGAATACCGGCCAGCACCTGCTGTAGATCGCCGGTGCGGGTGAGCTCACGGAATTTATCAGAATCCAGACTATCCAGACTGATGTTGAGGCGACGCACGCCCGCGTCTTTCAAATCCTGCGCCATGTGCGGCAGCTGGGAACCATTGGTGGTGAGTACCAATTCCAGCCCTGGCAATTGGCCCAGTCGCTGCACCAGTTTCAGCACGTCGCGGCGGATCAGGGGTTCGCCACCGGTGAGGCGGATTTTTTTCACACCCAGCGACACAAAGGTGGCGGCAACGCGGTAGATTTCTTCCAGGGAAAGGATTTCGTTGCGTGGCAGGAAGGTCATGTCTTCCGCCATGCAGTACACGCAGCGGAAATCGCAGCGGTCGGTAACGGACAGCCGCACGTATTCAACCTTGCGGCCGAATTTGTCGATCAGTGCGGTTGTCGGTTGTGTGTTCACGTTGAATCAACCTCGCGGTGTTTCCTGCTTCTTGGCTGCCTGCCACTCGGCTTCCATCTGCTCCAGAGTAGCCTCATCCAGCGTGATGCCCTGCTGGCGAAGCGCGTGCTCCAGGGCGCGGAAGCGGCGCTCGAATTTCTGGTTCACTTTCGTCATCACCATTTCGGCGTCCAGCTTGTAATGCCGCGCCAGGTTCACGCAGCAGAACAGTACATCGCCCAGTTCATCGGCGATTTTGTCCACGGGTGCCTTTTCCTTCACTTCCAGCTGCAACTCGCCGATTTCCTCGTGCAGATTTTCCAGCACCCGCAGCGGATCGTCCCAGTCGAAACCTTTTTTGGCCACGACAGCCTGCATTTTCTGCGCCCGCCGCAGCGGTGACATGCTGGCAGGCACTTCATCCAGCACCGAATCAGGCAGCGCTTTTTTCTCTGCCTTTTCCTGCTGCTTGATCGCGTCCCAGTTGGACTTGATCTGCTGTTCCTCAGCCTGCTGGCCCGGTTTGATCCGACTTTCCAGCGTGCCCAGCGGAAACACGTGCGGGTGGCGCCGCACCAGTTTCTGTTCCAGTCCCCGCGCCACCGCATCCAGATCGAAGCGCTGTTCCTCTTCCGCCATCTGGCAGTAGAAAATCACCTGGAACAGCAGATCACCCAGTTCCTCACGCAGATGTTCCAGATCGTGCCGTTCGATCGCATCCGCCACTTCGTAGGCTTCCTCAATCGTGAACGGCGCGATGGTGCGATAGGTCTGCTTCGCATCCCAGGGGCAGCCCACTTCCGGCTCCCGCAGCCGCGCCATCAGATAGCGTATGCGCTCGATGGGCGTGGCGGTTTGCAGATCGGTGTCGAGCGCGCTCATGTCAGTGCACCTCTCATATCAGTGCACCTGGTGAGAGCGTTTGACTTCGATCACGTTGGGCAGCTGGTTGATCCGCGCCAGCACATCGCCCAACGCCGCCAGGCTGTGAATTTCGATAGTTAACGCCATTGTGGCGGTATTGTCACTTCTGTCGGACAGGGTATTGACAGCGGTAACGTTTACCCGCTCGCCTGCCAGCAATTGCGTGATATCGCGCAAAAGTCCTGTGCGATCATAGGCTTTGATGAATATATCAACGGGATAGACCTGCCCCGCTTCCGCACTCCAGCTCACATCGATAATGCGATCGGGGTTGATCTCAGTCAGTCTTGCAACCTCGCGGCAGTTCTTGCGGTGCACGGTGACACCCTTGCCCACCGAAATGTAACCCACCACCTCATCACCGGGCACCGGTTTGCAGCAGCCGGCGATGGACGTCATCAGATTGTCCACACCGTTAATGCTGAATTCCGAGGTGACCGGATTGATACGGGGCCGGCGGGTATCCAGCGGCAGCAGTTCCTGCTGCGGCTGATCACCTTCCAACTCTTGGATACCATTGAGCACCTGACTGACCCGCAGATCGCCAGCACCCACGGCGGCATACACGTCCTCGGAAGATTTCAGACCGAGCAACACTGCCAGCCGGTCCATGGACATCTTGCCCATGTCCAGACGCTTGAATTCCTTCTCCAGAATCTCGCGGCCGTCTTCGATATTGCGACTGCGATCCTGCTGCTTGAACCAGTGAATCACCTTGGCGCGCGCACGGCTGGTACCTAAAAAGCCGAGCGACGGCTGCAACCAGTCCCGGCTCGGACGTGCTTCATTGCCTTTGAGAATTTCCACCTGCTCGCCGGTCTGCAGGTGATAGTTCAGCGGCACGATGCGGCCGTTCACCTTGGCACCCCGGCAACGGTGACCCACTTCGGTGTGAATGTGATAGGCAAAATCCAGTGGCGTGGCACCGGAGGCAAGATCCACCACATGACCATCCGGCGTGAACACATAAATGCGCTCGTCGATGATGTCTTCGCTGAACTGCGACAGCACGCTGCTGACACCCGTGTCACCCAGTTCTTCCTGCCACTCCAGCACCTGCCGCAGCCAGGCGATCTTGTCGTCGTAACTGCCGGTACGACCGGTGCTGCCTTCCTTGTAACGCCAGTGGGCACACACGCCGAGTTCCGCTTCATCGTGCATGTCCTGGGTGCGGATCTGCACTTCCAGCACTTTGCCTTCTGGCCCCAACACAGCGGTATGCAGCGAGCGATAGCCGTTTTCTTTCGGCGTCGCTATGTAATCGTCGAATTCCTTGGGAATGTGCTGCCAGATGTTGTGCACAACCCCCAGCGCTGCATAACAGTCGCGGATTTCCGGCACCAGCACGCGCACGGCACGGATGTCGTAGACCTGATAGAAATCGATATTTTTGCGCTTCATTTTGCGCCAGATGCTGTAGATGTGTTTGGCGCGGCCCGTGACCTCCGCCTCAATACCGACACGGGCGAGCGCGTCGATCAGGCTTTTCTCGACGTTGCGGATATAATTTTCACGATCCAGCCGTTTCTCATCCAGCAGCTTGGCGATGCGCATATAGGCATCCGGCTCCAGATAGCGGAACGACAGATCCTCCAGCTCCCACTTCAGGTGACCGATACCCAGACGATGGGCCAGCGGTGCGTAAATGTCGAAGACTTCGCGTGCGACCCGCTGCCGCTTGTCCGCCGGCGCAGTTTTCACGGCCCGGATGGCGCAAGTCCGCTCCGCCAGCTTGATCAGGGCGACGCGCACATCGTCCACCATCGCCACCAGCATCTTGCGCAGATTGTCGAGCTGGTCGCTCGCCTGGCCCAGCACCACTTTTTTCTCGGGATTCATTACGGCAGCGATCGCTGCCATGCGCAGTACACCTTCGATCAGCTTGGCGATACCGACACCGGCCATCTTGCTGACACTTTCCAGCGACGTCTTGCGCTCACGCACCGCGCGATAAATCACAGCGGCCTTGAGGGAATCCGTGTCCAGATGCAGATCGGCAAGAATTTCCGCCATTTCAAGGCCGGTGAGAAAACTGCTCGCGGAATCCGCCCAGGCATTGTCAGCACGGGGAGCTTTCTGCTCCACTTCGCGGCTGAATTCCGCCAGTTGCAGCAGCCCTTTCTCGTCGGTCAGCTCCACCTTGCCCTTGATGCGCTCGATCCAGGCGTGCAGGTCGATACTGCCGTCTTCCCGAACCACTTGATTGCTGCGTACCGTCACCATAGTGCGATTTATTCCGGTTCAAAAACTGCAATGGATTCCACATGGGTGGTGTGCGGGAACATATCCATCACACCCGCCGTGAGCAGGCGGTATCCCTGCTTTTTCAATTCCCCTGCATCCCGCGCCAGCGTAGCGGGGTTGCAGGACACATACACGATACGCTTGGGCTTGAACACCGTCATCTTGCTGACAATCTCCAGCGCGCCGGAACGGGGCGGATCGATCAGGATCTTGTCGAAACCACCGTGTGCCCAGGGCTGGCCTTCGAACGCTTTGGTCAGATCCGCGCCGTAAAATTCCACGTTAGTCAGGTTGTTCGCCGCCGCATTCTCGCGTCCGCGCACCACCATCGCCTCGTCGCCTTCCACCCCCACAACATGAGCTGCTTTTGTCGCCAGCGGCAGGGTGAAATTGCCCAACCCACAGAACAGATCCAGAATCCGCTCATTCGGCTGCGGATCGAGAAATTCAATCGCCTGATGCACCATCTTCTGATTGATCTGCGGATTCACCTGGGTGAAATCGATCGGATGAAACTGCAGCGTGAGACCAAATTCCTCCAACCGGTAATGCAGGCGCAGATCGCTGTCTTCCGGCCAGACCTTGTGGATGCTATCCGGCCCACCCGGCTGCAAATAGAGCTGGAATTGCCGCTGCTGGCAAAACTGCACCAGTTTTTCCACGTCACCGGCAGGCAGCGGTTTCATGTGCCGCACCACCAGTGCAGTGGCATCATCACCCTGCGCCACTTCGATCTGCGGAATCTGCAGACGTTCCTGCAAGGATTCAATCAACGCGCGGAAAGCCGGCAAGGCCAGGCCCACCTCCGGCACCAGCACATGGCACTGATCGATCTCGGCAAGAAATGCACTGCTCTTTTCCCGAAAGCCCACCAGCGCGCGGCCTTTCTTCTCAACGTATTTTGCACCCAGGCGAGCCTTGCGCCGGTAGCCGAAGGTCGGGCCAGTCATGGGGGCCAGCCATTCTTTTGGTTTCAGATCGCCGAAATGGGCGAGCTGATCCTGCAGAATCTTGTGTTTCATGGCGATCTGGGCATCTGAGTGCATATGCTGCAGACTGCAGCCACCGCAGATTGCCGCTGCCGAACAGCGGGGCACTACCCGCTCTGGCGAGGCTTGCAGCACTTCCACCGCGCGACCTTCGTCATACTTGCCATGACACTGGGTGTACTGCATCACGACTTTTTCGCCCAGCAGTGCGCCATCGACAAAGACAGCTTTGCCCTGAATACGGCCCACACCACGGCCATCATGGGCCAGGGAGTCGATGGTGATTTCCACCGGTTGCTGCGGGACAGGTTGTTTGCGGTGTTTTCTGCTCATCTAATGCTTCAACTCAAAACTGGCTGGAACGGAATTGGCACATTGGCCTGGGTGAATGACGGTGGTCATATTCGAATCTGGACGCTCAGCGACAGGGATGTCGCTGTGCAGCCCCCATGGATGGGTTCACGGCGTGTCCAGATTCGAATATGACCACCGTCATTCCGGCACTGAACCGAAAACTTGAAGTTTCTGCCACACAATCACCCACCTTCCCACTCCCCCAAAAACGCTAAAAAGTGAGGATGCCCTTCCCGCTTCAGATACTCCTTCACCAACTGCAGTTCCAGCTCATAGCCTTCCGCCGACACCTGCCCACGAATCAACGCAAACCGCAGATACACCAGCCAGGTATTCAGCACATCCGTCTCGCAATAATCGCGGATACCCTTGATATTCCCCGCGTGAAACGCGTCCCACACCTTGTCGCCGCTCATCCCCATCTTGCCGGGAAATCCCAGCAGCGAGGCCATCTGATCCAGCGGCACATACGCGCGGTTGTTGTACAACGCCAACAGATCCATCAGATCCGTGTGGCGCTCGTGATAGCGGCTCAGATAATTATTCCATTTGAAATTCTTGTCATCGTTGCCAGTATCCCAATACCGCGGACACACCACCCCGTGCACGAGCGCGCGATAATGCAACACCGGCAGATCAAACCCGCTGCCATTCCAGCTCACCAGTGTCGGCGAATAACGGTCGATCAGATGGAAGAATTTCTCGATCAGCGCTTTCTCGTCGGACTTTTCATCCCCCAGCGACCACACGGCGATTTTGTCCTGGGAACGGTACACCGCAGAAATTGCCACCACCCGCTGCAGATGCAAGCGCAGAAAATCATTGCCCGATTCCTGCCGCCGCAGATGGAACATGGCGGCGGCGGTGTCGGCATCCGACAGACCATCCAGCCCAAACAGGCGACGGCCGCCTTCCAGATCCGGCACCGTCTCGATATCGAATACCAGAGAATTCATCACGCTCATTTGGGATCAAACACTCCCGTGGACAGGTAACGGTCACCACGGTCGCAGATGATCGCGACGATCACCGCGTTCTCCACTTCCCGCGCAATTTTCAGCGCCCCCGCCACCGCGCCGCCCGAGGACACGCCGCAGAAAATGCCTTCCTTCGATGCCAGATCCCGCATGGTGGTTTCCGCCTCTAGCTGGGTAATGTCCAGCACCCGGTCCACCCGGCTGGCGTCATAGATTTTGGGCAGATAGGCCTCGGGCCAGCGGCGGATGCCGGGAATCGCCGAACCTTCCTGGGGCTGCAAGCCGATGATCTGGATCTCGGGATTCATTTCCTTCAGAAAACGCGACGTGCCCATGATGGTGCCCGTGGTGCCCATGGAGCTGACGAAATGGGTGATGGTGCCACGGGTGTCACGCCAGATCTCCGGGCCGGTGCCTTCGTAATGGGCGAGTGGATTGTCCTGGTTGGCGAACTGGTCGAGCACGATGCCTTTGCCGTCGCGCTGCATCTGATCCGCCAGATCACGAGCGCCTTCCATCCCCTGCTTCTGGGTCACGATCACCAGTTCGGCACCGTAGGCTGTCATCGCCGCCTTGCGCTCGGCACTCATGTTGTCGGGCATGATCAGCACCATGCGATAACCCTTGATGGCCGCCGCCATGGCGAGCGCGATACCGGTGTTGCCGCTGGTGGCTTCGATCAGCGTGTCACCGGGCTTGATCAGGCCCCGCGCCTCGGCGTGCTGGATCATGCTCAGCGCCGGGCGATCCTTCACCGAACCGGCAGGATTGTTGCCTTCCAGCTTCACCAGAATGGTATTGGATGACTCCCCCGGCAACCGCTGCAGACGCACCAGCGGCGTGTTTCCTACAAAGTCTTCAATCGTGGGATAATGCATACTGAATGTCCCGAACCGGAATCAAATGCGGGTATTGTACCCTGCAGCAGGGGGTGATCCTATCACCGTCCTGTTAAATTGCTTAGGCCACAACGGCTTATACTTAGAACAATCAGGATAACGATGTTGCCAGCCTTGAAACGACTGCCTTTACCCCTGCGCAAGGAAATCGGCCTGCGGACACGGGCCCTGCTGATCAGCTCACTGCCGGTGCTGCTGATCGGCTCCGTACTGGCCGGACTGTTCGTGCACCAGCGTTTCAGCGAGCTGGATCGCATGCTGGAAAACCACGGCGAGATGATTGCTGCGTCGTTCTCCCACGGCATTTTTGAAAGCATGACCCAGCGCCAGGGCCACACGCTGCCCTTCTTCGCCCAGCGTATCCTGGAGGAAAACAACGTGCGTTCGGTGGCGATCTATGATCCCGCCGGCGAACTGCTGACGCAGGCCGGCCCCCGCATGCACCCGCTGCCGGAAGGCACTGTGCTGATTCCACCGGATCACATCAAGCGCGCCATCAGTCGCATGACCGATTCCACGCTGCGGGTCATTCACCCCATCTATCCCGCATCGTCCTATCATCCCCTGGCGAGCAACCGCGCCGAAGCCGGCTGGCTCGAAGTGGAAATCGACCGTTCCAACCTGGTGCTGGAAAAGTATCGCAGCCTGCTCTACATGCTGATCGTGATGGGCGCTGCCATCGTGCTGAACGCCGCCATCGCCGTGCATTTTTCCGCGACCATCGGCCGCGTGGTGTCACGCATCAAGCAGGCACTGACGGAAATGGCCGGCGGCAACCTGGAAGCGCGGGTGGAAGAAAACGCCTACGGTGAACTGAAGGAACTGCAGGTATCGCTCAACCACCTGGCGCAATCGATTCTGGAAGGCCAGCAGGAATTGCAGCAGAACGTGGATCAGGCGACGGAAGACCTGCGCGAAACCCTGGAGACCATCGAGATCCAGAATATCGAATTGGATCTGGCACGGAAAGAAGCGCTGGAAGCCAGCCGCATCAAATCCGAATTCCTCGCCAACATGTCCCACGAAATCCGCACGCCACTTAACGGCATCATCGGCTTCACCAATCTGCTGCTGAAAAGCGATGTGTCGCTCACCCAGCGGGATTATCTCGACACCATCCAGAAATCCTCGGAAAGCCTGCTCGCCATCATCAACGACATTCTGGATTTCTCGAAGATCGAAGCGGGAAAACTGGTGCTGGATCAGGTGCCGCTGAATCTGCAGGAAGTAGTGGAAGACGTCCTCACCATGCTCGCCCCCATGGCCTACGAAAAGCACCTGGAACAGGTGAGCCTGTTCTACTCCGACGTGCCCACCGGCATCATCGGCGATCCGCTGCGGCTGAAACAGATCCTCACCAATCTGGTGAACAACGCCATCAAGTTTACCGATCACGGCGAAGTGGTAGTGCGCGTGATGCTGGACGACATGAAAGACAATCTCGCCACCATCAAGGTCACGGTGTCCGACACTGGTATCGGCCTCACCAAGGAACAGCAGCGCGCCCTGTTCAGTGCCTTCCGTCAGGCCGACACCACCACCGCGCGCCGCTTCGGCGGCACTGGCCTGGGCCTGGTGATTTCCAAGCATCTGGTGGAACAGATGCGCGGCGAAATCGGCCTGGAAAGCGAGCCGGGGCAAGGCTCAACGTTCTGGTTCACCTTCCGTGCCTCCATCCACAATCTGGAAGCACTGGATTCACCGCTGATGATCAACCAGCGTTGTCATGTCGCCCTCTACGACAGCAACGCCACCGTGCGCGCCAACCTGAAAAACACGCTGCAGAAACGCAAAGTGGATGTCAGCGAATATTCCGATATCGGTGCCCTGGCGGCGCTGCTCAATTCACCCAGCCAGTCGCTGCCACAAGCGGTGATCATCGGTATGAACGCGCAACATCCGCTCTATGCCGAAACGGTCAATCTGGTGAAGGCCAATTCACGGGGCGTTCCGCTGATCATCCACGCCAATCCGGCGGATCAGAGCGTGCTGGCGGATCTGCTCGAAGGCCGCGTACTGCCGCTGATTGCCAAGCCACTGTGTCAGCAGAAAGCGTACGACGTGCTCGGCGGCATCATCGATTCCGATGCGTTCATGAGCCCGCGCATCAATCACCACAACGAACCCAAGATCATCGACCGCATGGAGGGCCGACCACTGCGCGTCATCGCCGTGGACGACAATCCTGCCAACCTGAAACTGCTCACCGCCCTGCTGGAAGATCTGAAAGTGCAGGTTACGTCCTGCGACAGCGGCATCAAGGCCCTGCGCCACATCGAGCAGCGGGAATTCGATCTGGTGTTGATGGACATCCAGATGCCCGTGATGGACGGCGTCGAAACCGCGCGCCGTATCCGGCAGATGGAAAAAGGCGAAAGTCGCACCCCCATCATCGCCGTCACCGCCCATGCCCTGGCGAGCGAAAAGCACAACCTGCTCAACTCCGGCATGGACGACTATGTCACCAAACCGATCAACGAGCCTCAGCTGATTCACATCATCCACAAGTGGACAGGCGTGAACCTGCATCAGCAGAAGCGGGAACGGGATGCGGAAAACGAAGCGGCCCGCGCCGTCGCCGAAATCCCTGCTGCGACCAGCCTGGGCAACGCGGTGGACATGGCGCTGGGTATTCGCCTGGCCAACGGCAAGGAAGACCTGGCGGAAGAAATGCTCGACATGCTGTTCGCCTCACTGCAGAAGGACAAACCGCAAATTCAGGCGCTGCTGGCGGAACGCAATTACGAAACCCTGCTGGAGGTCGTGCACAAGCTGCACGGCGCCACCCGCTACACCGGCGTGCCGCTGCTGCAGACATCGTCACAAGCGTTGGAAGAAAGCCTGAAGCTGAAACGCTATCAACAGATCGACGCGCAATGCGACGCATTGATCGCCGAGATTGATCGCGTGATCGACTGGTGCATGGAGAACCGCAGCAAAGTGGCGTGAAATGGCCGGCTGCTAGGCCCTTGTCTGGCTTTCCAGAATCACGAACGCGACAGCGTAATGCTTTTCGTCCGAAATCGACAGATGAATATGAGTGACACCCAACGCCTGCGCCCGCTCCAGCGCCTTGTCAGTAAAGGTCATCACCGGCGCACCCTTCGCATCATTCAGGACATGCATCTGTTTCCACGTGATGCCGTCGGCAAAGCCGGTGCCCAGCGCCTTGGCGGCGGCTTCCTTGGCCGCAAAACGTTTTGCCAGATAGGCCGGCTTGTTGCCACGCTTTTCATATTCGGCCAGTTCCGGATCCGTCAGCAGCCGACGGGCCCAGGCTTCACCGCGCTGCTGCAGGGATTCCTGCATGCGCGCAATCTCCATGATGTCGGTGCCAATGCCGATGATCATGTCCGCGCCTGTGCCCGCGCCTGCAACATCAGGCGCTTCATTTCCCGCACCGCTTCCTTCAGGCCGGTGAACACGGCGCGTGCCACAATGGCGTGGCCGATATTCAACTCGGTGATGCCCGGCAGCGCAGCAATGGGTTCCACGTTCTGGTAATTCAGCCCATGGCCCGCATTCACCACCAAACCTTTCGTCACACCGTATTCCACGCCGGCCTTGATACGCAGATATTCTGCTTTCATGGCGTCGTTGGTTTCGGCATCGGCATAGGCACCCGTGTGGATTTCAATTACCGGCGCACCGCAATTCACCGCTGCATCGATCTGGGCGGGATCGGCGTCGATAAAGAGTGATACTTCGATGCCGGCTGCTGCCAGGCGCTCGCAGGCCGATTTCACCCGCTGGAAATTGCCTACCACATCCAGCCCACCTTCGGTGGTGAGTTCCTGGCGCTTTTCCGGCACCAGGCAGCAATGGGCCGGCCGGATTTTTTCCGCGAAGGCGATCATCTCGTCCGTCACCGCCATTTCCAGATTCATGCGGGTCTGCAGGGTTTCCATCAACACCAGAATGTCGCGCTCCTGGATGTGACGACGATCCTCCCGCAGATGCACCGTGATGCCATCGGCGCCGGCTTCCTCGGCATCAATGGCCGCCTGCACCGGATCAGGATAACGGGTGCCACGGGCCTGACGCAGCGTGGCCACATGATCCACGTTCACACCCAGCAAGATTCGGTTCTGCAAATTCATGATGGCCTCTTGGTTTCCTGTTGGAACGCGGCGAACAGCTCGCGACTCTTGAGTGGCTTGTCGCCCAGGTGGGGTGCCAGCGCCAGCCGGCTCAAACGTTTGGCAGCATTGCGCACAGCGGTATCTTCATACTGTCGCTGCTGCATTTCAAGCAAGTGAGCGCCCAGAAAACTCAGGCGCATCCGCCCCGGGTCAGCTGGCTGCTGCGGCAAGGGAATGAAGCCGGTATCGGCCTCATACAGATACCAGGTGTCTGCCAGCAGCGGCGCGCCGCTCACATCAACGTGCAGCACCAGGCCATAGCCCAGCTCCTGCAGCAATTGCTGTTCAAAACGGCGCAGCGTGATTTCATCGGACTTGTCCTGCAGCTGCAGCAACGCGTTGCGGTAGTGCTCGAACAGCTCAGGCAGGGATTCTTCCCGTTGCAGCAGGCGCACCAGCAATTCATTCAGGTAAAGCCCGCTAAACAGTGCTGTGCCAGTTAGAAAAAGACTGGCGCCCGCCGGCTCCAGCATGCGCCCGATCTTCAACTCCTGGCGATCTTCGTAGGTCACCGCCAGCGGCGTGAACGGCTGCAGCAGGCGCGCCTTGGCGCCCGCCTTGCCTTCTTTTTTCAGATGTTTGTAGAGGATGGAAACACGGCCGCCACGGCGCAAAAAGAATTCACCGATCAGGCTGGAATCGCGGAACGGCCGCGCGTGCAGCAGAAAGCCTTCGTCCGGCTCATTGCTGGTCATCACCATAACCCAGGCTGCGCAGGGCGCGTTCATCGTCAGCCCAGCCGCTCTTCACTTTTACCCAGGTTTTCAGCATCACCTTGCACTCCAGCATCTTTTCCATATCGATGCGGGCCTCGGTGCCGATCTTGCGCAGGCGGTCACCGTTGTCACCGATGACGATGCGCTTCTGGCTATCCTTTTCCACCAGAATCAGGGCGCTGATGTGCCAGACGTTATTCTCAAACACGAACTCCTCGATTTCCACCGCGCAGGCGTAAGGAAGTTCCTGACCCAGCTGGCGCATGATTTTCTCGCGCACGATTTCGGCCGCCAGAAAGCGCTGGGTACGGTCGGTGATCTGGTCTTCGGGGAAGAAATGCTCGCTCTCCGGCAACCGAGCGCTGACTTCTGCCTCCAGCTGATCGAGCTGACGGTTGCGCAGGGCGGAAATGGGAATGATGGCGGCAAATTCCCGCTTCTGAGCCAGTTCCTGAATATGCGGCAGCAGCGCGGCCTTGTCCTCGATCTCGTCCACCTTGTTGATGGCCAGAATCACCGGTGCCTGGGTGGATTTCAGTTTGCGCAGCACATGGTCATCGCCTTCGTTCCACTTCAGGCCATCCACCACCATTACGACCACATCCACGTCCCGTACCGAACTGGTGGCGGCGCGGTTCATCATGCGGTTGATGGCCTTGGGTTCTTCGCGGTGAATCCCCGGCGTATCCACGTAAATCGCCTGCACCGGACCTTCGGTCTTGATGCCCAGCACCCGGTGGCGGGTAGTCTGCGGTTTGCGCGAGGTGATGCTGATCTTCTGCCCGAGCAGATGATTCATCAGGGTGGATTTGCCCACATTGGGGCGGCCCACGATGGCCACATAACCGCAACGGGTTGCCTGGGGTGTTTCTGTCATGACTGGGATTTCCCGTTTTCGAGTGCGGTCAACATCAATCCTGCCGCCATCTGTTCCGCCTGGCGCCGGCTGCCACCTTCACCGCGAAAACTCAGGCCGGCCTGCTGCACCACGCATTCCACCACGAAATACTGGGAATGGGAGGCACCTTCGATGTCCAGAATGTTGTAGGTGGGCAACGCCCATTTCTGCGCCTGCAGCCATTCCTGCAGGCGGGTTTTGTTGTCCTTGACGGTATCTTCCAGCGTCAGTCCTTCGATGCGGGGGTCGAACCATTCCAGCACGCGCGCCTTGCACACATCCAGGCCCGCATCCAGATAAATGGCGCCGATGATGGCTTCGACACAATCCGCCAGAATGGAATCCCGCCGCGAGCCGCCGCTTTTCAGTTCGCCAGGGCCGAGCAGCAAAAACGGCCCCAGATCCAGCTGCCGGGCAACCTTGGTGAGGGTATCGCCTTTCACCAGACTGGCACGCAGACGGCTGAGCTGGCCTTCGCGGGCGTTGGGAAAGCGCTGGAACAGTGTGTCACCGATAATGAAATTGAGCAGGGAATCCCCGAGGAATTCCAGCCGCTCATTGTTGTCCTTGCCGCTATAGCTGCGATGGGTCAGAGCCAGTTCCAGCAATTGAGGCTGCTGGAACACGTGGCCGATACGCTTGACGAGAATGGCTGCAGTCATGAGCCCCGGGCGTTGATGGTGGCATGGTGATTGAATTTCACCATGGCGTCGATATTGCCGTACATGGGGATGCGGCGTTCATACACCACATCGATCTTGATGATGCCGTCTTCCTTTTTCACCTTGACGTCATCCTTGTTCAGCGTCACCTGGTTCACCTGCAGGCGCTTGTTGAGGGTCTGCAGGATTTCGTTCGGCGTCATGGTGCGAGTGGATTCTTCCTTGGACATATTTTCCACCGCCGTCTTTACCGCCAGATCATCGTAGTAGGGCGACCACAGTTTCATCGCAGTCACGGCACCAAACACAATCAGCAGGGCTACCGTCATCATGCCCAGGGTGGACATACCGTGCTGATTTTTTATTGTATTCATGGCTGTCGCCTCTCATTGCACTCGATTCACAGGGTTGCGGATCGACGTGCTCACTCCACCAGCTGATTACGTTCGAAGCTGGGCACCCAGCCCGGCATGTGCATCCAGATGGCAAATGCCTTGCCGACGATCAGGCCATCGGGCACAAACTGCCAGTAACGGCTGTCGCGGCTGTTGTCCCGGTTGTCGCCCAGAACGAAATAGCTGTCCGGGGGTACCGTCCAGGACTCCGCCTTTTCGGCCGGGCGCTGCAACGTAATCATGATGGTGTGATCCACGTCACCCAGTTTCTCATTATAGATTTTAAATTCCGGTTTGCCGGCGGGAAGTTGCGCTTCCAGCACCTGCTCCACCAGAACGCCATTCACATACACCCGTTTGTTGTCGTACCGGATAGTATCCCCCGGCAATCCCACCACCCGCTTGATGTAGTTGATGCTGGGCTTTTCCGGGTACTTGAATACCATGATGTCGCCACGCTCCGGCTTGCCGACGGGAATGATCTCGGTGCCCAGCACCGGCAGGCGGATGCCATAGGCAAACTTGTTCACCAGGATATAGTCACCCACCAGCAGGGTGGGGATCATGGAGCCGGTGGGAATCTTGAAGGGCTCCACCAGAAAGGAGCGCAGCACCAGCACCACCAGCAACACCGGGAAGAAGGACACCGGATACTCGATGATGGCCGGCATGGGCGCCCCCTCGGCCCGCAGGCGGCGGAAGACCAGCAGTTCCAACAGATAAACAACGCCGGTGAACCCCACCAGCGCAACCAGAATGAGCGCGAAATCAAAATCCATCGACTACTTGTCCACCTTCAACACGGCAAGGAATGCGTCCTGGGGAATTTCCACTCGCCCCACCTGTTTCATGCGTTTTTTACCTTCTTTCTGCTTTTCCAGCAGCTTGCGTTTGCGCGACACGTCGCCGCCGTAACACTTGGCCAGTACGTTCTTGCGCAGGGCCTTCACTGTTTGGCGCGCGATGATTTTGCTGCCGATGGAAGCCTGGATCGCCACATCGAACATCTGGCGCGGAATCAGATCCTTCATCTTCTCAGTGAGGACGCGGCCGCGGTATTCCGCCTGGTCCCGGTGACAGATCACCGCCAGTGCATCCACCTTGTCGCCGTTGATCATCACGTCCACCCGCACCAGGTTGCTGGGGTCGAAGCGCTTGAACGAGTAATCCAGCGACGCATAGCCCCGGCTGGTGGACTTCAGCTTGTCGAAGAAATCCAGCACCACTTCGCTCATGGGCACTTCATAGTGTACGGCCACCTGCTTGCCCATAAACTGCAGGTTCTTCTGGGAGCCGCGCTTTTCCACGCACAGGGTGATGACGTTGCCGAGGAATTCCTGCGGCACCAGGATATTCACGTCGGCAACCGGTTCGCGGAATTCTTCCACCTTGGACGGATCGGGCAGCTTGGACGGGTTGTCCACGTAAACCGTTTCGCCGCCCTTCAGCAGCAGCTCGTAGATTACCGTGGGCGCTGTGGTGATCAGGTCGAGATCGTATTCCCGCTCCAGCCGCTCCTGGATGATTTCCATGTGCAGCATGCCGAGGAAACCGATGCGGAAGCCGAAGCCCAATGCGTCGGAGGTTTCCGGCTCGTAGTGCAGGGAGGCATCATTCAGGCTGAGTTTTTCCAGCGCATCGCGGAAACGGTCGTAATCGTCGGAGCTGACCGGGAACAGGCCGGCATATACCTGTGGCTTGACCTTCTTGAAGCCCGCCAGCATTTCCACGTCTGCGGTTTTGGCATGGGTCAGGGTATCGCCCACCGGCGCACCACGGATCTCCTTGATGCCCGCCACCACGAAGCCTACTTCGCCCGCCTGCAACATGCCGGTCTCGGTGCGCTTGGGGGTGAACACGCCCACGCTGTCCACGATATGGTCGCGGCCGGTGGACTTCACCAGAATCTTGTCGCCCTTCTTGATGGTGCCGTGCATGACGCGCACCAGAGACACGATACCCAGATAATTATCGAACCAGGAATCGATGATCAGAGCCTGCAGCTTGCCGTCGCGATTGCCTTTGGGCGGCGGAATGACCTTCACCAGGCGCTCCAGCAGATCGGGCACGCCCATGCCGGTTTTCGCGCTGACACGGGCCGCGTCGGTGGCTTCGATGCCGATGATTTCCTCGATCTCTTCCGCCACCCGCTCCGGTTCCGCCTGGGGCAGGTCGATCTTGTTCAGCACGGGCATCACTTCCAGCCCCTGCTCGATAGCGGTGTAGCAGTTGGCCACGGACTGGGCCTCGACACCCTGCCCTGCATCCACCACCAGCAGCGCACCCTCGCAGGCGCTCAGTGAGCGCGACACCTCATAGGAAAAGTCCACGTGTCCCGGCGTATCGATGAAATTGAGCTGGTAAGTGCTGCCATCCTGCGACTTGAAATACAGGGTAACGCTGTGGGCCTTGATGGTGATGCCACGCTCCCGCTCCAGGTCCATCGAATCCAAAACCTGAGCTTCCATCTCCCGGTCAGCCAAGCCACCGCAGATCTGGATGAAACGGTCGGCAAGCGTGGATTTACCGTGGTCGATATGGGCGATGATGGAAAAGTTACGGATGTGGCTTAAGTCGGTCACAGGTGTGTTTTAACTTCAGGCAAAGGGATGGGGGCGAAAAACAGCGGCCATTCTACCGATTTTCCGGTAACCGTGCATTAGCAGTTTCGGGAGGGTACAACGGGCTGATATAGCTAGGAAAAGTCGCGATTTGCGAAATCCGCGAGATGGGCGCGACGCAGCACCTGGGGCTGGTAACGCTCATCGTGCTGGTTGCGGCGAAAATGGATGCGCAGGCCCACAAATCCCAGGGCCAGTCCCACCAGACCCGCCAATGCGGTGTAGCCATCGGAGCCGGTATAGGCATCCACCGGGATCGCAAACACCAGCGCCAGCACCAGCGGCATCAGATAAGCCAGCAAGGAACTGGTCACCACCACATGCTCCGGCACGCCGATGACTACTTCATCGCCCACCGCATAACGCTGGGAGGTACCGGCCTTGAGATGCACGGCCTGGCGCCCCAGCTTCGACAGTGCACTGTGACCACACCCGGATTTGGCGGAACAGGAATGGCAGGCAGATTGCCGGATGGTTTCCACCCAGACTGCACCGTCCTCCACTGCCACGACTTTGCCGGTTTCCTCGATCATGCGAGCGCCTTTCAACTCAATCAGACCACAGGGTACTGCGATCAGGGCGACGGTGCCAGCGCCTTGACGTTGTCGGCCACCTTGTTGGCAGTGGCGAGGGGGATTTCACCGACGACCGTGACCAGCGCATTGGCGTCCGTCAGGATGCGATTCACCGCCACCGTGGCACCGTGGGCGCGGGTGGTTTCCTGGCTTTGGGGCTGGCGCGGCTCGAAGAATACCGTGAAGGCCGCCAAACCATCAGTGAAAACCCGTGCACTGCGATCGGGATTGTCGATTCTGGCAGCGGTGCGCCCCGCCTGCCGGAAGCCTTCGGGCAGCCAGGCGGTCTCCCAGTGGCTGACGGCAGCCGCCTCTGCTTCACCCTGCGTGGAGGGTACTTCCACCACCGTGCGCTGCAGTTCCGGCGCCGGCTCGAACGCCGACAACGGCACTGGCGCACCGATATTCACGGACACGAATTCGAAGATTTCCAGCGGATCGCCTTCATCAGGATTGGTCTGGGACTTGAGCAGCACTCCGCTGGCTTCATCCAGCCACAGGCTGTAGCCGAAGCGGTGCGCATCAAGCGGTTCCACATTGATGCGAACGCCCTGCCGCCCGGCCACTCGCTCGGTACCGGCGCGGGTGAAACGATAATAGCGGGAAACGGACTGGGCACTTTCTTCCAGGGCGGTCAGCTTGCCCAGGGGAAGTCGCCCCACTTCCATTTGCGCGGACGAACCGGGGTGCAGACAGGATATAACCGAGCCCTTGCGGAGAATCTCGGCCGGCTGGCCACTCATGTGCACCACCCGTTCCCAGACTTCGTTTTCAACCGGCGCATGATAGATGGTGAGAGACGTCACCTTGCCGCCGCTGATCAATACCGACTGGCCCTGGAAGCTGGCCTGCCGCGAGGCCACCAGCATCTTCTGCACCCATTGTTCCGCCGGCTCCTCTGCCTGCACTGTCATCGACGTCAACGCCAGTGCACCAACCAACAGGGAACGCCACCACCGCATGCTTACTTCTCCGCCTTGAGCTGGGGTTTCACCGGTTTCAGGGCCACCACGCGGGCATAAGGCGCCACGCCATTGGCCGTATGCACGGCGGCATTGCTGGAGTGGGAAATCAGGTATTCGTTGAGCTGGTCATCCACGTCGGGGTTGTAGCGGATGATGTCCTGGCGGGGAATAACGGGAACCGAGCGTATCGCACCGGAACCCTGCGACACGGGCATCAGGCCATTGCCAGCAACGGGCAACCCGCCTGAAACGCCAGTGGCAGCTGGAACGGTCAGCGCCACCGGGCCGGATAAGGTTTGGGGCTGCCCCTGGTAACCCTGCCAGCCGAGGATCACAGCGGCAGATACAGATGCGGCAACCGCCACATTGGCAAAGGGCCGGATCATCGCGGCACCCAACCGTTTCTTGCCGGCAGGTGAGACCTTCAGTTCCGGTTCCGCTTCGAGCGCCTGCGCCACACCGGCAGACAGGTCCAGGGAACGCCACTGCGTGGCCCGACCGTGGGTTTCACCCTTCAGGATCGCACTGGTCAACTGGTAACGCGCCCACTTCTGGCACAGCGCCTGATCCTTTTCGATATTGCCCAGCACCCGGCGCACTTCGAGTTCCGAAGCTTCGCCGTCCATCAGTGCAGACAATTCTTCGAGATGTTTGTCGTTCATCGTTCTCACCCGTTGTTGTTCCCGCTCACACCTGCATGGCTTCGATTTTCTTGTCGATGGCTTCGCGACCGCGGAAGATCCGCGAACGCACGGTACCCACCGGACAATCCATCACTTCGGCAATTTCCTCGTAGCTCAGACCGTCGAACTCCCGCAGAGTCACGGCCGTACGCAGATCATCTGGCAATTCCCGCAGCGCTTGATAGACGACCTGCTCCAGCTGATCCTTCATCATTTCCTGTTCCGGGCCACCGAACTCATGGAGGGCTTCACCCCCGCCATAGCCTTCGGCCTCAGTGACTTCGACATCGGTATCGGGCGGTCTTCTCCCTTTCGATACCAGATAATTCTTGGCGGTGTTCACCGCGATGCGGTAGATCCAGGTGTAAAACGCACTGTCGCCCCGGAATTTGTCCAGGGCACGGTAGGCCTTGATGAAGGCGTCCTGTGCGACATCCATGGCTTCGTCGGGATCGCGGACAAACCGGCTCACCACCGCGATCACCCGGTGCTGGTATTTTTTTACCAGAAGGTCAAATGCCCGTTTATCACCCTTTTGAACTCGTTCTACCAACAGCTGATCGGGATGTCGCTCAGCCATCCACATTAACTCCCCATGCTGACCCCTGCCTGACATTCTAGGGGCAATGTTTAGTGAGACCGTCACCCTGAACTTTGGTTCCGGTGCCGCCGGCGTCCCCTTCCCTGCGGGAAGCACACTTTGGTGGCGCATTGTATAATACCGCCAAGTCGGGACTTTACGACATTTATCCCTTGGGCTGGCAGATTGCCGGCCCTCTCTTTCTGGAATGACGATGACGCGATTCAAGCACGATATTCTGGTAATCGGCAGCGGTGCCGCCGGCCTGACCACCGCCCTGCATCTGGCGCCCCACGCAAAAGTGGGCGTGCTGAGCAAAGGCCCGCTGACCGCCGCCAATACCTACTATGCCCAGGGTGGCGTGGCAGCGGTGCTGGATGAAGGGGATTCGGTGGACGCCCATATCGAGGACACGCTCATCGCCGGCGCCGGTCTGTGTCACGAAGACGCCGTGCGCCAGACCGTGGAGAACGGACCCGACGCCATCCGCTGGCTGATTCAGCAGGGTGTGGGTTTCACCACCGAGCAGATGGGCAACGGCCAGACGGAATATCACCTGACCCGCGAAGGCGGCCACAGTCACCGCCGGGTGATTCATGCGGCGGACGCCACCGGCTTTGCGATTTCGTCCACCCTGATCGAGCAGGTGAAACAGGTGGCCAATGTGGCGTTGTTTGAATCCCGGGTGGCGGTGGATCTGATCACGACGCAGAAGCTGGGCCAGCCAGACAACCGGGTACTGGGCGCCTACGTACTGAATAATGACACCGGCCTGGTGGAAGTGCATGAGGCGCGCTTTGTGGTGCTGGCCACCGGCGGCGCCAGCAAGGCGTATCTGTATACGTCGAATCCCGACGTGGCCACTGGCGACGGCATTGCCATGGCCTGGCGCGCGGGCTGCCGGGTGGGCAACATGGAGTTCAACCAGTTTCACCCTACCTGCCTCTATCACCCCGACGCGGGCAACTTCCTGATCACCGAAGCCATTCGCGGCGAAGGCGGCCACCTGAAGCTGCCGGACGGCACCCGTTTCATGAAGGATTTCGACGACCGCCTGGAACTGGCCCCCCGCGACATCGTGGCCCGCGCCATCGACCATGAGATGAAGCGCCTGGGTCTGGATTGCGTTTTTCTGGACATCAGCCACAAACCGGCGGAGTTCATCAAATCCCACTTCCCCACCATTTATGAGCGCTGCCTGGAATTTGGCATCGACATCACCCGGGAAGCGATTCCCGTGGTACCAGCGGCCCACTTCACCTGCGGCGGCGTGCTGACGGATCTGAACGGCCGCACGGATGTGGACGGCCTTTACGCCATCGGCGAAACCGCATTCACCGGCCTGCACGGCGCCAATCGTCTGGCCAGCAATTCGCTGCTGGAATGCGTGGTGTTCGCCATCGCCTCCAGCCAGGACATGCATGCCCGCGCCAGCGAGCCACCACCAATCGCCAAGATTCCCGACTGGGATGAAAGCCAGGTCACCGATTCCGACGAAGACGTGGTGATTTCCCACAACTGGGATGAGCTGCGCCGTTTCATGTGGGACTACGTGGGCATCGTGCGCACTGACAAGCGCCTGCAGCGGGCACGTCACCGGGTGGAATTGCTGCAGCAGGAAATTCTGGAGTACTACAGCAATTACAAGATCAGCAACGATCTGATCGAACTGCGTAATCTGGTGCTGGTGGCAGAGCTGATCATCAACTGCGCCCTGGCTCGCAAGGAAAGCCGGGGCCTGCACTACACGCTGGACTATCCGGATCTATTGCCGGTGGCGAAGGACACGCTGCTAGTGCCACCGCTCTATCTGCCCAAAGGCTGATTCTTGTCGCCGGCCCAGCGCAGAAACACCTGCAGCTGACGGAAAGACTCCGGGCCAATCGTGCCGGCGGTGAGCAGCAGATGCCGGGGCCAATGGCGGGGGCGGGAAAAACTCAGGCGAATGAAGCGGGCATCCACCCGCGACAGGGAATGCAACGTAAACGGCCCCGCCTGCTGTCCGTTACGCTGGCGCCAATGCCAGCCGTCGTCTGCCAGCCAGACCTGTTCGATGGAGTGCGGCAGCCGGCGCAGACCGTCGCGCAACAGATGAAACCCGGCACTGATCAGCACCAGCGGCGCCAGCCACATCAGCACCCCACCGAGCTGCTGCAGCGCCAGCAGCACCGCGCCATGGGTCAGCAGAATCAGCAGGCTCAGCCCCGCACTGGGCCGCAGGCTGAATTCAGGCGTCCACACCAAACAGCACCTTCTTCACGATACGCGCCAGATCAGGCTGTTCCGGCAGAGTGCGCTTGGTGAACCACTCGAACATGTCCACATCCTGTTCCAGCAGCAGCTGTTCAAACAGTTGCTGATCAGCGCGGGACAGATTCAAAAAATGCTGTTCGAAGAACGGCACCAGCACCACTTCCACTTCCTTGATGCCCCGGCGGCACTGCCAGGCCAGGCGACGGTATTGATCGGCGGGTGATTCGTTGGTTTCTGACATGATGGGAAGACTCCGGCAGACAGGGGCAGGATTATAGGCAAAGCGCCGCTGCAATCCTATGGATCTGGATCAGCGCCGCTGGCAATTCCGGATGGCTGCCGTATGATGATGTCCACTTTCGATATAGCAAGGGGATGGAGTGGATATGTGGCAGTCGTTTCAGACCTTTCAGGAACATCCGGTGTGGGGTCTGCACCGGCGTTCGCTGGCGGAAGAAGCCGCTGACCAGCAGGCGGGAACGCCACTGGCGGCCTGCATCAGCACCCTGGAGCTGATTCGCGTCGGCGGTGCGGATGCGGAAACCTTTCTGCAGGGACAGACCACCTGTGATTTTCGCGAGATTGCCCAGGGCGGTGTCCGGCTGGGCGCGCACTGCAATGCCAAGGGTCGGGTGCAGGCCAGCTTCTACGCCGTGAAGCAACAGGACGATTTCCTTCTGCTGCTGCCGAAGGGCCAGGGCGAACCCACCCGCGCCGCGCTCGCCAAGTATGCAATGTTTTCGAAAGTCTCCCTGACACTGGAAACCGCCTGGCTGCCGCTGGCGCTATTGGGATCAGGGATTGATGCCACAACTGCGAAACTCTGGGGCAGCGCACCAGCAGAAGGTGCCTGTGTCTCGGCCGACTGCGGGTTGCTGGCCAACACGGGCAATGGCATGTTGCTGGCACTGGTGCCGGCGGACAAGGCCGCGGCCCTGCTGCAGTCCCTGCAGGATGCAGGCATCAGCCTCGCCGGCGACAATCCCTGGTGGCTGGCCCAGCTGTCGGCCGGTATCGCCCAGATTCTGCCGCAGCAGAGCGAAGCCTGGATTCCCCAGGAATTCAATTACGATCTGGTGAACGGTGTCAGCTTCAAGAAAGGCTGTTACAAGGGCCAGGAAATCGTTGCCCGCATCCACTATCGCGGCCAGACCAAAGTACGCGCCCGCGTGCTGGAGATTCAAGGCGTTGCCAGCGCCGAACCCGGCACCCGCATCGTGAATGACGCAGGCCAGAATACCGGCACCCTGTTGCAAGCCGCCTTTGTGAATGAGCACACACTCCTGGGACTCGGCGTCATCAAAACCGACATATCGGAATCAGAACCCCTGCGATTAGAACCAAATGAAAGCAGCCGCGTCCGGCTCGCCCCCATGCCCTATGCTATAACTAATTAACATCTGTCATAGCATTGGAAGTGGAGTCTTTCCCCATGACGCAACTCGCAGAAGTGGTGCTGCAGGAAATCAACGAACTGATCGACAGCGACCGCCTCGTTCTTCCCACCCTGCCGGAAGTGGCACTGAAAGCCCGTGAAGTGGCGGAAGATCCCAATGCTTCCGCCGGATCGCTGGCCAAGGTTGTCAGTACCGACGCCGCCATGACAGCGCGCATCATCAAGGTGGCGAACAGCCCGATCATGCGCGGCGCACGGGAAATCCAGGACGTGCAGATGGCCATCGCGCGGCTCGGTATCACCTGCATTTCCAATCTGGTGACTGGCCTCGCCATGGAGCAGATGTTCCAGGCCACCACGGATTTCATCGACAAGACCATGCGCAAGTCCTGGGCTCACAGCACCGAGGTTGCCGGCATCGCCAACGTGATCTGCCGTCACTACACCAAGCTGAAGCCGGATCAGGCAACACTGGCCGGCCTGATTCACGAAATCGGGATTCTGCCGATTCTCACCTACGCCGAAGAATCCGATCGCCTGAACGATCCCATCGCGCTGCAGAAAGTCATCGACATGATTCATCCGCAAGTGGGTGTACGCATCCTGCAGTCCTGGGAGTTTCCCAAAGAGCTGGTGGATGTGCCTGCCAACTTCACCAAGTTCCACCGCGACACCAAGAGCGACAAGCCGGACTACGCCGACATCGTGATGGTGGCGAATCTGCAAACCTATCTGGAGCAGAAAGATCATCCTTTCATGCAGATGGACTGGAGCAAGATCAGCGCCTTCAAGCGCGTAGGGCTGGAACCGAACAAGGAGAGCGGCCAGGACGAAGATCTGTCGGCCGAGATGGAAGCCGCCATGGCGATGTTGCAGGCGGGCTGAATTCAGATTCTGAAAATGCAAAGGGCGCCGGATTCGAGCGCCCTTTTTTATTGCCGTTTGCCGTCACTCCTTGGCGAACAGTTTCTGGATGCTGGAAAAATCCTTTTTGCCAAAACCTTTGCTGCCGTGCAGCTCGAACAGCGCTTTTGCCAGCGCGCCCATGGGTGTGGCGCTGTGACTTTTCGTCGCCGCTTCCAGTGCCAGGCCCAGATCCTTGTTCATCAGATTCACCTGAAAGCCGCCGTTGTAATCGTTGGACGACGGCACGCTCGGCATCACGCCCGGCCACGGGTTGTAGAGCTCCAGCGACCAGTTGCGGCCGGAGCTCTGCAGCATGATCTGTGACAACACCGCCGGATCGAGGCCGTTGTCCACGCCCAGTTGCAAGGCCTCGGCGGTGCCGATCATGTGCACCGCCAGCAGCATGTTGTTGCAGATCTTGGCGATCTGGCCGGCGCCGTGATTGCCCGCATGAAACACGTTCTTGCCCATGTTGCGCAGAATCGGCTCGGCCTTTTCGAACGCAGATTTTTCACCCCCAACGATAAAGGTGAGCGTGCCGGCCTTGGCACCGCCGACGCCGCCGGACACCGGCGCGTCCAGCGTTGTGATGCCTTTCAGACGCGCGGCCTTGGCGACAGTGATGGCGTTTTCCGGCGCGATGGTGGAGCAGTCGATCACCAGTGTGCGCGTGTCCAGGTGATCAAGCAGCCTGGTTTCATGCAGATAAAGATCTTCCACGATCTGGCCCGACGGCAGCATGGAAATCAGTACTTCCACATCTGTGGCCGCATCGATGGCGGACGCCGCTTTGGCTGCGCCCTGTTCCACTACTGTCTGCACCAGCTCAGCGGAGAGATCAAACACCTTCACCTGATGTCCCGCCTTCACCAGATTGCAGGCCATGGGGCCGCCCATATTGCCAACGCCGATAAATCCGATGGTTGCCATGATTATTGTCCCAGATTGTGGAGCGGATGCTGCGCCCAGGGTGAAGTGAAATGTTGTTCGATCCAGTCTGCGCTCACGCTGGCAACGTCGCTGTGCTGCCACTGCGGATTGCCGTCCTTGTCTACCAGCAACGCGCGCACGCCTTCGGGAAAATCCGGATGCAGGCAGCACTGCACCGACATGATCAATTCCATCTGGAACACCTGCTCCAGCGACCATTTTTTGCCGCGATGCAACTGCTCGTATACCAGATGGGCCGTCATCGGGCAGCCCTTTTTCAGCGTGGCGATGGCTTTGCCCAGCCAGGGATCGTCGCTGACATGGGCGAGAATATTGCTCACCAGATCCGCGCAATCGTCGCCGTCGGTGAGGCGCTGAATCACATCATAATGTGTACGCACCAGCGACGCCGGTAACGCAGACAGTTCTTCATGTGCACGCAGGACATGGGTGACCTGGCCATCATGCTGGCGGACATCGGCCGACCACTGCACCGCCTGCAGCGCGTTCATCACCGCTGTCTTGCGACTGGCGGGAATGAAGCGATCCGCCAGCCCGACGAACAGCGCATCAGCCGCATTGATATTGGCGCCGGTGAGGCCAAGGAACAGTCCGCTGCGTCCTGGCGCATGATTGAGAAACCAGGTGCCCCCCACATCGGGATACAGGCCGATGGTGATTTCCGGCATGGCAAGGCGGGACGCTTCTGTCACCACCCGATGGGATGCGCCGGACATCAGGCCGATGCCGCCGCCCATCACGATGCCATGCCCCCACACGATCAGCGGCTTGCGATAGCGATGAATCAGATAGTCGAGGCGATATTCGTTTTCAAAAAACGCCTGGCAGAAGGACATCGCCTGCTGCGGCCCTGCTTCCTTGATACGATCATGCAGCACCTTGACGTCACCGCCAGCGCAAAATGCTTTCTCGCCAGCACCCTGCAGCCACACGCAGGCGATGGCGGCATCCTGTTCCCACGCACGCAACTGAGGCAGCAGCGCATTCACCATCTCCAGCGACAGGGAGTTGAGCTTCTTTTCCACGTTGAGCGTGGCGACGCCGATTTTTTTGCCGTTGGCGCCGGCCAGGGTTTCAAACAGTACAACATCCGTCATTGCAGTAACTCCGTGGCGCCTTCCAGCAGCAGACGGCGCGCGATGATGTGGCGCATGATTTCGTTGGTGCCTTCCAGAATCTGGTGCACCCGGTTGTCCCGCAGATAACGCTCCAGCGGGTACTCGCGAATATAGCCGTAACCGCCATGAATCTGCAGCGCTTCGTTGCAGATGGTGAAGCCGGCATCAGTGGCAAAACGCTTCGCCATAGCGCAGTAAAGCGTTGCTTCCGGATCACCTGCATCCAGCTTGCTCGCCGCCAGACGCACCATCTGCCGCGCCGCCACCAGATCCGTCGCCATGTCCGCCAGCTTGAACTGCAGCGCCTGGAAACTGCCGATGGCCTGGCCGAACTGCTTGCGCTCATTCATGTAACGCTGCGCGGTATCCAGTGCCGCCTGCGCAGTACCGAGCGAACAGGTGGCGATATTGATGCGGCCGCCGTCGAGTCCTTTCATCGCCAGCTTGAAGCCATCGCCTTCGTTGCCGATGCGATTGCCTACCGGCACCCGCACATTGTCGAAACTGATGGTACGGGTGGGCTGACAGTTCCAGCCCATTTTTTCTTCCTTGCGTCCATAGCTGATGCCATCGGCATCCGCCGGCACCAGCAGGCAGGAAATGCCTTTCGCACCTTCTGCGCCGGTGCGCGCCATCATGATCAACACATCAGTGGAACCGGCGCCGGAGATAAAACATTTGCTGCCGTTGATGACGTACTCGTCGCCTTCGCGCCGTGCCGTGGTTTTCAGCGACGCCGCGTCGGAACCCGCATTGGGTTCGGTCAGACAATACGACGCCAGCAGATCGCCACTGGTCATCGCCTCGCCCCACTGCGCCACCAGCGCTTCGCTGCCGAAACCGGTCAGCATCCAGGTGGCCATGTTATGGATGGTGATGTACGCCGTCGTCGCCGTGCAGCCATAAGCCAGCTGCTCGAAGATCAGATGCGCATCCAGCCGCGACAGCCCCATCCCTCCAGCGCTTTCCGGTGAATAGATACCGCAAAAACCCAGCTTGCCGGCCTTGCGAATCACCTCCACCGGAAAATACGCCTTGGCATCCCATTCCGCCGCATGGGGCGTCAGCTCCGCGTGGGCGAACGCTTTCGCGGTAGCCTGGAACGCCTTTTGTTCCTCACTCAGATTGAAATCCATGGTGCGTTCAGGGTTCCCGTTATTTCAGGTGAATGGTCATGTTGGGGCCGGCCGGAATATCGCTGTCGAACCAGCGCGCGGTGACGGTTTTGGTTTCAGTGTAGAAACGCACCGCCTGCTTGCCATAGGCATGCTGATCGCCGTAGAACGACGCCTTCCAGCCGGTGAAGGAGAAGAACGGCAGCGGCACCGGAATCGGCACGTTGATGCCTACCTGTCCCACTTCGATTTCATGCTGGTATTTGCGCGCGGCAGCACCGCTGGCCGTAAAGATCGACGTGCCGTTGCCGCAGGGATGCTCGTTGATGAAGGCGATGGCTTCTTCCAGGGAATCCACGGTGACGATGCACAGCACGGGGCCGAAAATTTCCTCGCGATAGATGGACATCTCCGGCGTCACATCCGCGAACAGCGTGGGGCCTACCCAGTTACCGTCGGGATAACCTTCCACCACACAATGGGAACCATCCAGCAGACAGGTGGCACCTTCCGCCTTGCCCTGCTCGATCAGTTTCAGCACGCGATTGCGCGCCTGCGGGCTGATGAGCGGACCGTATGCCGCCTTGCTGTCATTCCACACGCCGGGGCGCACACTCGCCAGCGTGTTTTTGATATCGTCGATCCAGTTTTTCGCGTCACCCACCAGCACCGCAACGCTGATCGCCATGCAACGCTGTCCGGCAGCACCCACCGACGCGCCGACGATATTGTTGATCACCGCCTGCTTGTTGGCATCCGGCATCACCACCATGTGGTTCTTCGCGCCGGCGAATGCCTGCACCCGCTTCATGTGTGCAGTGCCGGTCTGGTAGATGTATTGCCCCACCGGCACCGAACCCACAAACGAAATCGCCTTGATATCCGGATGGGTCAGCAGCACATCCACCTGTTCCTTGCGACCATGCACCACCTGCAACACATTGCGCGGCGCGCCCGCTTCCAGAAACAACTCTGCCAGCCGCATCGGTGTCAGTGGATCCTGCTCCGATGGTTTCAAAATGAACGTGTTGCCACAGGCAATCGCCAGCGGAAACATCCACAGCGGAATCATGGCGGGAAAATTGAACGGCGTGATACCGACGCACACACCCAGCGGCTGGGTGAGGGAATACGTGTCGATGGCGGTGGCCACGTTTTCCACCGTTTCACCCATCAGCAGACTGGGAATGTTGGCTGCGTGTTCCACCACTTCAATGCCACGCCAGACATCACCTTTGGCATCTTCGAACGTCTTGCCGGTTTCTTTCGCCAGAAGTTCCGCCAGTTCGTCGTGATGCTTCTTCAGCAGCTCCTGGTATTTCAGCATCACCCGCGCCCGCGTCGGCACCGGGGTATCGCGCCAGGTTTTGAACGCGGCCTTGGCAGATTCGATGGCGGCGGTCATTTCCTCGGGCGTGGCACAAGGCACCTGGGCGATCACCGCCTGGGTGGCAGGATCAGTCACATCGATCCACTGCTGGGACTGGCTTTGCTGGAATTCCCCGGCGATAAGCTGGGCAACGCGGACGGGCTGGCGTGATTGGGCATTCATGAGGGCGGTCTCGATTTGCGGTGTGTATCCCGTCTTTTTAGCACAGTTCCGGCTGGGGGGACATTGACGATGTTGCGGGCCAGGTGGACTATATTGCGATCCTTATGCCGCTTGGATCTCATCGATATGCCGATTTCCTCGAACTGGCCCCTGCAAGCGGGTGCGATCCGTTTCTTCGTGCCGCATTTCGTGCTGCAGGCGCTGGCCCAGCATCCCCTGTCGCAGGATCTGTTCATCCACGGCGTGGGTTTCTACCCCAAGGCCCAGGGGCACAAGATGACGCGAACCCAGCACGATGACAACCTGCTGCTCTACTGCAGCGGCGGTGCCGGCCTGGTAAAGGTAGGACAGCAGGAACAGCGGGTGGGGAAAGGCGATCTGGTGGTGCTGCCGCAAGGGCTGGCCCATCACTATCAGGCCGACGGCAACGATCCCTGGAGCCTGTACTGGGTGCATTTCGGCGGCCAGCATGCCGGGGCGTTTCTGGATCATCTTGCGCTGCCCGAGCACACCTGGGTGGTGCCGGTGGGATTGCATCCCAAGCTGCTGGCGGATTTCGACGCCCTGCTGAGCGTGCGCGCCACCGGCTATCGCATGAATGCCTTCATCCATTCCTCACAGGTGTTGAAACAGTGTCTCACTTATCTGGCATTGCTGATCACCAACCGGGTGCGGCAATCCGGCCATTATCTGGATCTGGCGGCGATTCAGGCGTACATGGAGGCGCATCTGCAGGGGGAAGTGGATCTGGATGCACTGGCGGAGCTTGCCCGGCTGTCGAAATTTCACTTCAGCAAACGCTACAAGGCCCTGACCGGCTACTCACCGATCCAGCATTTCATTCATCTGAAGATGGAGCGGGCCTGCTATCTGCTCGATGTGTCGGAGCAATCGGTGGCGGATGTGGCGCAGGCGCTGGGCTATGACGATGCGCACTATTTTTCGCGGCTGTTCAGAAAGGTGATGGGGGTTTCGCCGCGAGAATATCGGTTGTTGGCGCGGGGTTGAATGCTGTCAGCAGCTGAGCGTGCGGTATTCCGGTTCCGGACACGCCGTGAACCCATCCATGGGGGCTGCACAGCGACATCCCTGTCGCTGAGCGTCCGGAACCGGAATACCGCACGCTC
>JAGUVW010000024.1 GCA_020062665.1 Pseudomonadales bacterium | reverse complement strand
AGGGTGATGATGAAGCCGGCCAGGGCGCCGCCCGCCAGTCAGCGCAGGTGAGCGGCCTGCCCGGAGGCTTGCAGGGTGTGGATCAGCACCCAGGTGCCCAGGCAGACCAGTGCACTGAGCCCCAGCAGCAGGCTCAGCTGGGGCATGCTCAGGGCCAGCTCCTGATGGGGCGTCAGGGTGATCCAGCCCAGCAGCACCAGGCTGACGCCCAGCAGCGGCCAGCCGACGGGCAGGCGGGCGTTGGGCGGGTTACTGGACGCTTTCATAGGGAGGTGCAATGCCCAGGCGAACGCACAGATCGTTGACTTCAGCCTTGAGCGCCATGATGCGCTCCTCGCGGCCCACGGTGACCATGTTGAGGGTTTCCAGTTCGTGAATTTTTTCCTGCAGCAACCGGGTGCGTTCCTGTACGGCCTGCTCCAGCTGGTTGCGGGCCTGCTCCAGTTCCAGCGTGCGCTGTTGCACCTGCTGCTCCAGGGAGTGCCGGGCCTGTTCCAGCTCGTCGGTCTTGGACTGGGCCAGGGCTTCGGCACGCCGATTGATGAAGTGCAGGGACAAGATAACGTAAAACAGCAGCAAGTCGATCATGATGCCGGCCATGGCCACATAGCGCGGCAGGCTGCGCGGGTTGTCGGCATCCGGCTGATCGGTGGAGCGCATCACCAGCATCCAGGGCCGGCCCTGCAGTTTCAGCTGCACGGTCTTGCTGAAGGCGGGCGGTGCGCGCAGCCGGGTGTCGGCCGCGCGGCCCGCACTGGTATAGAGCAGGGCGGAATCGCGGATCTCGATACCGTCGTAAATGTCGAACTGGATGTGTTTTTCGCTGTTGCCCAGGATGCCGTGCATCAGGTTGCCCATGCGGAACGGGGCGTAGATCCAGCCTTCGAGTTGGGCGCGGCGCTGTTCCACCGTGGCGGGGATCGCCTTGCTGCTGTACACCGGCACGTAGATGAGAAAGCCGGGTTGCACATCCTCGGTAGTTTCCTGCACCAGGGTGATCAGGCCCGAGGTGGCGGCCTGGCCGCTGTCCCGTGCCCGCTCCATGGCCTCGCGCCGGGTGGGGTTGGAATACATGTCATAGCCAAAGGCGCGCTGGTTACGCCAGTCGAACGGCTCCAGAAAGACGATGGCGCTGTAGGTCTCCCGTTCCCCCTCGGGGCGGATCTGGTAGTCGGGGAAACCCTCGGCGCGAATGGCATCGACATGGGCCTGCTTGTGCGCTGCCGGCACCCGGCGGCTGAAGCCCACACCCTGAATGCCGGGCCAGTGCAGGTCGATGGCCAGGGTGGTGACGAACAGGCGGAAATCCTCGCGGGTGACCTCGGTGCTGGCGTTCATCAGGGCCGCGCCGCTCCACAGCAGCTGTTCATACAGGTGAATGCGGGTGCTGATGGCGTTCTGCAGATCCCGGGTCTGGAATTCGAAGCGGTCGGCGGCGCGCCGTTCCACGAAGCGCTCCGACAGCAGGTAGGCACCGATGGTCAGCAGCAGCGACAGCGCCAGGATCAGCCAGACACTCACGCGGTTGTGAATGGCCTGTGCCAGGCGCACAGCGGCGGGATACCGTGGCGGGGATTCCATTGGGTGAAGGTGCTCCTTGCGCAAGAACGGCGGTGACCGGTTTCCAGTATGGTTGACGCGCCAGCCAACCTCAAATGCGCCCCAGCAGTGGTTTTCAAATCGCCTGCTAGACTGAAAAATCAGTGATCTACTGGATGCCCTTACCCCATGTCCCTGAGCCCGGCGCGCGCCATCGTGTATGTGATCGACGACGACAGCATCATGCTGGAACTGGTGCGTGGCCTGGTGCTGACCCTGGGGGTGGACAGCGAGGGCTTTGCCAGCGCCGAGGCCTTTCTGGCCCGCTACCGGCAGAATCCCTGTGAATGCGTGGTGTCGGACATGCGCATGCCCGGCGTCAGCGGGCTGCAGTTGCAGCGGGAGCTGCAGCAGCGCTTCCCCCTGCCGCCGCCCCTGATCCTGATCACCGGTTATGGCGAGGTGAGCGCGGCGGTGGATGCCATGAAGCAGGGCGCCTTCGACTTTGTGGAAAAGCCGTTGGAAGGTCACCGTTTTCTGGAGAAGGTGCAGGCCGCGCTGAACGCCAGCCGTGAGCTGCACCAGCAGCGCCTGTACCGCTCCGCCCGCGAGGCCCGCCTGGCCCTGCTCACCCCCAAGGAGCGCGAGATTCTGGATGCGGTGCTGCTGGGGCTGTCGAGCAAGGAAATCGCCCAGCAGCAGAACCTGAGTGTGCGGACGGTGGAGAATCACCGCGCCCATTTGATGGAGAAGCTGCGGGTGAAGTCGGCGCTGGAGCTGGTAAGGGAGTTTTTGCTGCCGGGTGAGGGGGTGGGGTGAGGGTGGCGGAATTGACCCGCTTTGGTAAACAGTATTCAATCCCCGCAAACTGATAGGGCGAAGTCGTTTGCCCTGTCGGCCGCAGCATCACCACCGCACTGCGGACAATGAAGGTTATTTCTCCCCCTTGGCGACGGGCAATGGGTATATCGAGATCCTCTCCTACGACAAGCTGGTCAAGGATGCCGCGCGCAGAAATCGCATCCTCTTTGACAAACTTGGTCTGCACAAGAATTAAGGCATTTGGCCATGAGCAAGCAAAAACTCGAACTCACCTGGATCGGAAAGGACAAGCGGCCCAAGTTGGAGCCACGCAAGGTGTCAGCCACGCTTGATCTGTTTGGTGATACCGGGGAGGGTGCGTGATGGCAAAGAAGCCGATGAAAAACAATTCCATACCTGCTGATTACACCGCCTGGTTGGCAGATATCAAAACCCGCGTGGTGGCGGCTCGCCAGCGTGCGGTGCTGGCGGCCAATGCGGAGTTGGTGCAGCTCTACTGGCAGATAGGCCGGGACATTTTGCAACGGCAGTCCGCCCAGGGTTGGGGCAGCAAGGTCATTGAGCGGCTGGCGCGCGATCTGCGGGAAGCGTTCCCGGAGATGAAGGGTTTTTCCAGAGCCAACTTGTTGTATATGCGGGCTTTTGCGGAAATCTGGCCGGATGAGGCAATTGTCCAGCAGCTTGCTGGACAATAACGCTCGCGTCCAGAACCACATCGCGGGCGGTCTGTCGTTGCGTCCGCCGCAGGCAGAATCCCTTATGCTCAAGAACGGCGGGCAGCCTCCAGCAGCGCAACAATGTCGCTGTGGGCAGCGGTGTAGTCGGGTTGATCTTGGGTTGTTGGCATGGTGGGCGCCGTCATGCTTGCCTTCCTGGCGTCTGCACAAAGGAAAGGATTCTGCTTCGGGCGCGACGCTGAAGCAACGAATACTCTTCCTGTGACCCAGTCCGCGTTTAACCCCCCCACCCTGGTTAATTCCCCCCACACCGCCTGAGTAATTCCACTCTAACCCCACCGCTGACTCGTGAACCACACTTGTCACATCCCAATGTTGCGTCCCCCGTTCTGTTCCACCAGGAAGGTTTTCATGAACATGACACCTGCTGTCCGTACCTGCATCGCCCTGGCGCTGGCCTTCAACGGCCTGGCCCTGCCGTGGCTGGCCGATCCGTTCTGGCTGGGCCTGCTGCTGGCGCTGCCGTCGGCCGCGGTGCTGGTGTGGTGGCTGCGGCTGCCCCGGATTCCCAGCGTGCCGCAGATGGAATTCGACGCCCTGAACCAGGCCCGTGAAAACACCGCCGACGCCCTGGCCCGCCTGCAGCAGCTGATGGCCGATCTGCTGCCCCTGTGGGATGGCCAGATGGGCGTGGTGAAGGAGCAGGTGAACAGCGCCGTGCTCACCCTGACCGACACCTTCAGCGGCCTGGGCCGGCGTCTGGCGCAGTTGCACGAAGGCAGCGGCGGCGTCCGCCAGAACCGCATGGTGGACACCCTGAACCAGTCCCAGCAGCAGCTCGAAGCCATCGTCGCCACCCTCAACCGCACCCAGGAATTCCGCGCCTCGCTGCTGGAGCAGATCGGCGGCATCGCCGGTTTCACCCAGAGCCTGCGGGAAATGGCCGATCAGGTAGCCTCGATTGCCGACCAGACCAACCTGCTGGCCCTCAACGCCGCCATCGAAGCCGCCCGCGCGGGTGAAGCCGGCCGGGGTTTTGCCGTGGTGGCCGACGAAGTGCGCAAGCTGTCCACCCTGTCGGGCAAGGCTGGCAAGGAAATCCGCGCCACCGTCGATACCGTGAGCAAGGCGATCGAAAAGGCGGATCTGACCTCGGAACAGTTTGCCGATCAGGAGCAGGCCATGGTGACGGCGGCCCGCACCTCCGCCGAAGCGATCATGGCGGGCTTCCGCGCCACCGCCCATGACATGCAGCGTGACCTGGCCGCCCTGGAAGACGAGCGTCGCCAGGTGGCCACCGACATCGACAGCGTGCTGGTGAATCTGCAGTTCGAAGATCGCTTCAACCAGATCCTCAGCAGCCTGCAGCAGGACGTGCAGCGCCTGCAAAGCCTGGGCGCCGTGAGCGCCGACCAGATTCCCCCTGCCAGCCAGTGGCTGCAGGACTACCGCCGCACCTTCACCACGCCGGAACAACACCTGCAGCGGACACCGGCGTTACAGCCGGCCCTGGCCGGTGGCGGCGACATCACCTTCTTCTGAACGCCAAGGAGTTCCCATGAGCAAATCCATTCTGGTTGTCGACGATTCCCTCACCATGCGCCAGACCGTGGCCATCACCCTGCGCAGTGGCGGCTACGACGTGGTGGAAGCCTGCGATGGCAAAGACGCCATCAGCAAGCTCGATGGTCGCAAGTTCAACCTGATCATTTCGGATCTGAACATGCCCAACATGGACGGCCTCAGCTTTGTGCAGTCTGCCAAGCAGATGCCGGCCTACAAGTTCACCCCGATCATCATGCTCACCACCGAAGCCAGCGACGACAAGAAGCAGGCCGGCAAAGCCGCCGGTGTGCGCGCCTGGGTGGTGAAGCCGTTCCAGCCGCCGGTGCTGCTGGACGCCGTGGCCAAACTGGTGATCTGAGGAGCGCGCCCATGATCGTTCGCGTTGAAGACGCATCGACGCTGGTGAATGTCGCAATCGAAGGCGACTGCACCATCTACGCCGCCGCCGATCTGCGCGCCGCACTGTTGCCACTGGTGAAGGAAACCCGCCCCGTGATGGTGGATCTGGGTGGCATCACCGAACTGGACTGCGCCGGCCTGCAGGTGTTGCTGGCGCTGCAGAAAGAATGCGCGCTGGCCCTGTTCAGCAACCCGGCGCCCTGTCTGCGGCAGGCGCTGGATCTGCTCAATCTCAATCGCACCTTTGCCATCGAAGCCTGAGGACAACCTAATGGATCTGAACGAATCCCTGGATCTGCTGGTGCAGGAAGCCCGCGAACTGCTGGCGGACATGGAAAGCGCCCTGCTGCAATTGGAAGCTGGCGACATCAGCGCCGATTGCATCAACGCGATCTTCCGCGCGGCCCACACCATCAAGGGCTCGGCGGGACTGTTCGGGCTTGAGCCGATCGTCAGCTTCACCCACGCGCTGGAAAGCGTGCTGGTGCGGGTGCGCAACAATGAACTGTCCATTGATGCCGAACTCACCGGCCTGCTGATCCGCTGCGCCGATTATTCCCGCAGCCAGATCGACGCGCTGGAGCACGGTGCTGATCTGGCGGCACACGATCCGCAACTGCGCCGCGATCTGATTGCGCAACTGCAGCGCTATCTGAAAGACGACGGAGCGGCGCGCAGCAACGCAGGCGACAGCGACGAACAGAGCAGTGGCCAGCTGCGCACCTGGAAACTGGATCTGCGATTTGCGCCGGATGTGCTGGCCAACGGCATGGATCCGTTGTCGTTCCTGCATTACCTGAGCAACATGGGTGAAATCCTGGCGATGGACACCCGCACTGGCGCACTGCCGCCGCTGAGTGCGCTGGAGCCGGAAACCTGCTACCTGGAATTCAGCCTGGAACTGCTCACCGCCGCCAGCGCAGCGCAGCTGCGCGCGGTATTCGATTTTGTCGCCGAGGGAAGCCGCATCGACATCCGCTGCATCAGCGCGCCGGCGGAGCTGGCCTTTGAAAATGCCGCCGCTGCACCGATGGCAAACGCCACCAACGGCGAAGCCAAAGCCAGCCGTGGCAACAACCGCGACAACGCGCTGCTGAAAGTGGAAGCGCGCAAACTCGACGCCCTCATCGACACCGTGGGTGAACTGGTGATCCGCTGCGCCAGCTGCCAGAACCAGTCGGAACAACTGCGCAAGGCCGGGCTGCTGGAGCTGATGGAAGAAGTGGGCGATCTGGTGGAGCAGATCCGTGATCGCGCGCTCAACCTGCGCATGGTGCCCATCGGCGAAGTGTTCCAGCGTTTCCCCCGCGTGGTGCGCGATGTCAGTCGCGAGTTGAACAAGCAGATCGACCTGCGCATCAGCGGCGCCGACACCGAGCTGGACAAGACCATGGTGGAAAAACTCACCGATCCGCTCATGCACATCGTGCGCAACGCGATGGATCACGGCATCGAATCCGTGGCCGATCGCATCGCCGCCGGCAAGCCGGAACAGGGCGTGCTGAGCCTGAATGCGTTTCACCAGTCCGGCACCGTGGTGATCGAAATCAGCGACGACGGCCGCGGCCTCGACACCGACAAGATCCTGCGCAAGGCCATCGAGCGCGACCTGATTCCCGCCGACGCCAAGTTGACCGAGAAAGAAATTTTCGCGCTGATTTTTGCGCCGGGTTTTTCCACCGCCGACACCGTTACCGATCTGTCGGGACGCGGCGTGGGCATGGACGTGGTGCGGCAGAACATCGAACTGCTGCGCGGCAGCGTCGATATCCGCAGCGAGCACGGCAAAGGCACCACCATCCAGATCCAGCTGCCGCTGACCCTGGCCATCATCGATGGCTTTGAAGTGGCGGTGAACGACGCGCATTTTGTGCTGCCGCTGGACATGGTGGTGGAGTGTCTCGAATTCGACCAGCAACATTTTGGCAACATCTTCAACCTGCGCGGTCAGCCGCTGCCGTTCATGCGGCTGGCCCAGCAGTTTGGCATCACCAGCGAAGGCAACGGACGCGAGTGCATGGTGGTGCTGCAATGTGGCGATCATCGCGCCGGCGTCGTGGTGGATCGGTTCGTGGGGGAAATCCAGGCGGTGATCAAGCCGCTGGGAAAACTGCTCGGTGGCATGCGCGGATTCAGCGGTTCCACCATTCTGGGCGATGGCAGCGTGGCGCTGTTGCTGGATGTTCCGGCACTGCTGCAGCGCGCAACCCAGCAGGCATCCCGCATGGATGGCCTGCAGTTGCTGACATCACTGGCTCACTGATTTCACTTTCTAACGAGGCTTTACTGTATGCAATGGTTCATGAAACTCACGCTGGCGAAGAAACTGCTCGGCACCTTTATTACGCTGGCGGCCATCACCGCCGGTGTGGGACTCTACGGGTTGAACAACATCATTCATGTGGGCAACCTGATGAGCGCCATGTACAGCAACAATCTGGTGGCGGTGGACAATCTGTCGGAATCCTCCATGCGCTATCTGCTGTACACCCGCGCGGTCACACGTGCGCCGATGCAGAACGCCGAAGACCTGGCGGCCACCCAGCAGCGCATGGCCGGTCACTGGGAAAAATCCCAGGCCGCGTTCAAGCGTTACAGCGAAACCAAACTGTCACCTGCCGAGCAGGAGCTGATCGGCAAAATCGAAACGGCCAAGGCATCCTACGTGACGCTGGCGGATCAACTGTTCGAATTGCTGAAGAAAGGCGACAAGGTGGCGGCCGCTCAGCTGAGCGACAACCAGCTGCGTCTGACCAGCGGTGAAATCGAAAAAACCTACGAAGCGCTGATCGGCGAGAACAACCGTCAGGGCGCCCTTGCCAACGAAGCCGGTGTGGCAGCCGTGGCGCAGATGCGCGTGGTGATGATGTCCGTGATTGCGCTCTCCATCGCGCTGGCCATCGGGTTCGGCCTGTTCGTCACCCGCATCATCACCCGCCAGCTCGGCGGTGAACCGGATTACGCCAGCAACATGGTGCAGCGCATCGCCGAGGGCGACCTCACCGTGCAGATCAACCTGCGCAAGGGCGACGACTCCAGCCTGCTGGCGGCCATGAATGGCATGGTCACCAAACTCACCGACGTGATCGGCAAGGTCAGCTCGTCTGCCAGCCAGCTCGCCACCGCATCCGAGCAGGTGTCGGCCTCCGCCACCACCCTGAGCCAGAATTCCACCGAGCAGGCGGCGAGTGTGGAAGAAACCAGTGCCGCGATGGAACAGTCCGCCGCCACCGTGAACCAGAACGCCGAAAACGCCAGCATCACCGACAACATCGCCACCAAGTCGTCGGAAGATGCGCGCGAAGGCGGCCAGGCCGTGCGCGAAACCGTGCAGGCCATGAAATCCATCGCCGACAAGATCGGCATCATCGACGACATCGCCTATCAGACCAACCTGCTGGCGCTGAATGCCGCCATCGAAGCCGCCCGCGCCGGTGATCACGGCCGTGGCTTTGCGGTGGTGGCAGCGGAAGTGCGCAAGCTGGCGGAACGTTCGCAAGTGGCCGCGCAGGAAATCGGTGAGCTGGCTTCCTCCAGCGTGCATCTGGCGGAGCGCGCCGGCACGTTGCTGGGCGACATGGTGCCTTCCATCGCCAAGACCGCCGATCTGGTGAAGGAAATCGCCGCCGCGTCGCAGGAACAGCGCAGTGGCCTCAACCAGATCAACACTGCCATCAGCGAACTGTCGCGCGCCACGCAATCCAACGCATCGGCGTCGGAAGAACTGTCGGCCACCGCCGAGGAAATGAGTGGCCAGGCGTTGCAGCTGCAGAACGTCATGCAGTTCTTCAAGACCCGCGAGCAGGACATGGGCAGTGCCTACAACGGCGTGAGTCTGAAAACACCGGCCCGTGTCGCCGCACCGCGTTCCCGCAGCAATGCCGACAGTATCGGCGGCGACGTCAACGACAAACTGTTCGTGAGCTTCTGAGGTGTGCCATGGCTGACATTCGCCAGTTTCTGATGTTCAACCTGGGCGGGGAAACCTACGGCGTGGCCATCCACGCCATCCGCGAGATTCTCGAATATCCCGGCGTCACCGCCATTCCACTGGCGCCGGCGTTTCTGCGCGGCGTCATCAACCTGCGCGGCGCGGTGGTGCCGGTGGTGGATCTGTCGGTGCGCTTTGGCCGCACGCCCACCGCCATTAATCGCCGCACCTGCATCGTCATCGTCGAGGTCAGCCAGGGCGGCGACGTCAGCCTGCTCGGTGTGATCGTCGATGGTGTCACCGAGGTGCGCGAGGTGGAAGAAGGCGAGGTGGAACATCAGCCTGCCTTCGGCACCGGTCTGCGCAACGACTTCGTCACCGGCATGCTCAAGCGCGAACAGGGTTTCATTCCTATACTGGACATTGGCGCGGTGCTGGCCGAACAGGAACTGCAGGCGCTGATCGAATTGGGCGATGAACGCTCCCCACTGGCCCGGGCAGGCTGAGTACAGGCATATGAACACCACGCTGGATAGCGCCACCTTCATGCGGATTCGCGACTACGTCCATTGCCACGCCGGTATCCTCATCGGTGCCGAAAAAAGCTCGATGGTGGTGAGCCGCCTGTGGCGCCGCCTGGAATTGCTGGGGTTGCCGACGTTCGAGCAGTATCTGGCGCTGGTGACCAGTCCCGAAGGTGCCGCCGAGCGGGTGCACATGCTGGATCAGCTCACCACCAACGAGACCTATTTCTTCCGCGAACCGGCCCATTTCAACCGCTTGCAGCAACAGATCCTGCCCAGCCTGCCACGGCGGCCATTGCGGGTGTGGTGCGGCGCGGCGTCCACCGGCGAGGAGCCTTACAGCCTGGCCATGGTGCTTCAGGACACCCTGGGCAACCAGCCCTGGGAACTGGTGGCCACGGATCTGTCCACCAAGGTGTTGCAGCAGGCCCGGCGCGGCATTTACCGGCTGGAGCGGCTGGAACAGATGCCGCCGGCGTACCTCAAGCGCTACTGCCGGCGCGGAGTGGAAAAGTACGAAGGCACCCTGATGATCGACGCGGAGCTGCGCCGCAAAGTGGAGTTCCGCGAGCACAACCTGCTGCAGCCGCTGGAAGACCGGGGCGGCGGTTTCGATGTCATTTTCCTGCGCAATGTGCTGATCTATTTCGACCAGCCCACCAAGCAGCGGGTGCTGGATCATGTGGTGGCGCAGTTGCGCCCCGGTGGCTGGCTGGTGACAGGGCACTGTGATTCCCTGATCGGCATCCGCCTGCCGTTGCAGCAGATTATTCCGTCGGTGTTCGTGAGTGCGCCGGCCCAACATCAACCCCAGAAACGACCGGCCTGAGCGAGCGCCCGCGGCCCGGATATGAGAAGAACCAACATGATTTACCAGTCAGCCGCCATCGATCACGGGACTGATCAGACCCTGCACGGGGATCTGCACCAGCACGGTGTGCTGGTGGTGGACGACAGTGCGGTGCAGCGCAACAGCGCGGTGCTGTGGCTGCGCAAGCTGGGTCTGGCAACGATTTACGAAGCCGGCGACGGCCTCAGCGCGGTGAAGCTGTACCGGGGCCTGCCGCGGCCGCCGGCGGTGATGGTGCTGGATCTGGAGCTGCCGGGCCTGGACGGCATCGAAGTGCTGCAGCGTCTGGTGGAAGCCCACCACAAGCCGCCGGTGATCCTGGTGAGCAGCGCCGATGACGTGTTGATCAATACCGTGGCCACCATGGCGCAGGCGCTGGGGGTGACGGTGCTGGGGGCGTTTCGCAAGCCGATCCAGGCCGCTGCCTTTCTGCAGGCATTGCAGGCCTACGGCGTGCGCCGGGCCGCCCAGATCGGAAGAGCGTCGTGTAGGGAAAGAGT
>JAGUVW010000092.1 GCA_020062665.1 Pseudomonadales bacterium | reverse complement strand
CGGCCCCGACCAGACTCTGGCGGCGGACGAAGGCGCCACCCGCATCGATCATTCCCGCGACATTACGCCGCTGCCCGAGCGCAGCGATCACGCCGGCCTGCACAACGCCGCTACCACCATCCGGCCGCCGGCGCTGGATACCGATATTCTGTCCACACCGCCGCGAACGCCTGGCAAATCCCGTGCGGTGTCACGACGCTTTCTGGTGGGATCGGCAGTGGCGCTGACGCTGATCGCCCTTGGTGGCGTGCTGGGTCTGCAATTCTGGCTGAAGCAGCAGATGGCCGACGCACCTGTCAGCGACACCACGACAGCAGACGTCAACCACGCGCTCAACCATGCGCCAGCAGGCAGTATTGGCACCCCACCTGCGGCGGAACCCGGGCCGGCCACTGTCGAGGTCACCCGCACCGAACCCGTGCTGACAGAAACCGTGGATCTGGACAGCCTGTCGGAAGCGGAGCTGCAGCAGGAAATTGCGCAGCGCGCGGAGGATGGCCATCTGCTGCCGACGACCGACGCAGCATCGGCCCACGCGGCACTGCAGGTGCTGGAGCAGCGCTTTCCCGACAGCGACAACATCCTGCAGGCCCGCATCGCCATCAAGAATGCGCACCTCAAACAGTCCGACGCCGCGCGGGAACAGGGTGAGTGGGAACTGGCGCAACAGCACCTGGATGCCGCCTTCGAGGTGTTGCAGCAAGCGGCAGAACAGAACGCGCAGGAATCAGGCCGCTAAATAACGGCTGCTTTCAGTGTGTGCGTGACAGGTTCATCAGCGCGACTGCAGGCGACTGCGCAACAACTCCACCCGGTCATCGGTGGGAAACAGCTGCTCTGCCAGCGCCAGATGTTTTTCCACATCCGCCCGCTGACCTTCAATGTCCAGCAGCTGGGCGCGTTTGAAGAAACGGTTCTTCACGTCACTGACACCCTGCAATGCCTGGGCATTGTTGGGATCCACCCCCAGCACCATCTGATAGGCTTCGAACGCATTGTTGCCCTGGGGAGACACCAGGCGCCCGCCCTTGAAATGCGCTTCCGCCACCGCCAGCAGACGCTCGATCTTGGCCTGGGCTTCGGCATCGAGCACCGGCATCTGCGCCGTGGAAGGCTGGGCAAAGCGGGCGTCCTGTTGCTGCTTGAACCACATGCCGCCACCGATGGCCAGCACCAGCACACCCGCAGCCGCTGCACCCGCCACTCCCTTGTTGATACCGCCGCTGGCCGGCACCTCCTTTGCCACGGCCTTCTGCAGATCGGCCCGGAACGCATCGGCGCTTTGATAGCGGTCTTCCACTTTTTTCGCCAGCGCCTTGCGGATGATGTCATCGAAGGCCTTGGGCAGTGTGTTGTCGTGGGACGTGGGCCGCGCGGGCTCCGCCGACAGCACGCTGTGCATGATGGCGTGGGTGTTCTCGCCGCCGAACGGTTTGCGTCCGACTAACAGCTCGTACAGCACCACGCCAGTGGAAAACAGATCGCTGCGGGCATCCACCTTCATGCCCTTGCACTGCTCCGGCGACATGTACGACGGCGTGCCCAGCACACTACCCATCTGGGTGAGTTCAGCGGCGTTGTCGACCCGGGCGATACCGAAATCCGCCAGCTTGATCTGATGGTCGTGGGTGATGAACACGTTGGCGGGCTTGATATCGCGGTGCACGATGCCCAGCTTGTGAGTGTAGGCCAGCGCATTGAGGATGGCACTGACGATGTTCACCGCTTCCTCCGGGGTGAACTTGCGGCCATCCTTCTGCAGGGTTTTCAGATCGTGGCCTTCGACAAATTCCATCACGAAATACGGCGTACCGTGATCCTGGTCGAACTCATAGATGCCGACGATATTGGCGTGATTGAGCCGGCCCACCGCCTGGGCCTCGTTGCGGAAACGGCTGAGCAGCTCGCGCCCCATGTCGGTGTCGAGCAGCTGGGCGTGAATGGTCTTGATGGCCACCGTGCGTGCGATGTTGGGATCAAATGCCTTGTACACCACCCCCATGGCACCTTTGCCCAGAACGCCCTGGATCTGGTATTTGCCGAGTGTCTGCAACTGGGTCATGGTGTCGTCCTGTCCGCGCGAAAGCTCTGCAAAATCTGCAAAAAGAAAAAAGTATAGAGTATCAATCGCGCAATTCGTAGACGTGATAGGACTCTGGCAAGTACTGGTCGACGCAGGTGCCCACGTAGATGCCGTTGTCAGGAATGCCATCGCCGGTGGAAAACACCCGGAAGCGCCGCGGCAGGCGTTTGGCCGTGATGTCGGCCGGCACTTCCACCCACAGGAAGATGCTGCGTTTGTGCATCAGGTATTCCACATGCAGATACTGCTGGTCGGCGGGAATTTCGAGGGTCTGGATTTCTTTGCTGAGCTGGATTTCGAACTTGTGAATGGTTCTCATGATGCGGCCACAATCCTGGGTGATGTCACCCAATGATTGCCAATCGCCTGCGTCAGGTCAAACGGTTTCCCGTCTTCAGGCCAGCCAGTGGTAGAGGGAAAACAATAACAGCCAGGACAGCGCGCCCATCAACAAACAGGGGCCTATACTGGTATCGACGACAGTGGATTGGGATTGCATGAGCGGCGTGTCTCCCTGACGCGGCGTGAGGCGGGTGTGGATTTCGCTCATAAAGGTAGTCGAGGATTTTTCGGTCTGCATGGAAAAATGCGTGAACTTGTCGCGGTTTTCAACATGACCTAGACTGCCACCGCCACATAACAAATAGATGACAATCAAGGGTCGAATGCATGAAGCAGTGGAAGATGCGGGTGGAGTCGCTGTTTGGCCGGTTGGCTGCCCACATTTTCACGCATCCCGTGCTCTACCTGCTGGCTGTGCTGGTACTGACGGCCGCGCTGGCCTCCCAGCTCCGGCATCTGTACTTCGACACGTCCACCGAAGGTTTTCTTTCCCCTCACCATCCCTCCATCCAGCTCTACAACGCCTTTCGTGAGGAATTCGGCCGCGATGAACTGATCGTGGTGGGCGTGGAAACCGATGACATTCTGGATCTGCAGTTTCTTGCCACCTTTCGCGCGTTGTTCGAACAGCTGGAACGGGAGGTACCCTTCACCAACACCGTGGACGCCATGATCAACGCCCGCTATGTACATGGTGACGGCGATGAGCTGATCGTCGAGGATCTGTTCGAACAGTGGCCGCAGAACGCCGACGACATTGCCAAGATCCGCGCGCGCATCGAACGCAGTGCGTTGTACCCGGGTCTGTACATGAGCCGCGACCACAAGCTGGCCACCGTGGTGATCCGCCTGCGCTATCTGGAACCGGAGCCGGGCGAAACCTTCAAGGACTCCCGCGTGAAGCTGGAGCAGGAAATCACCGAGTCGCTGGAAGCCGTCAAACACATCGTCGAGCCATTTCGCGAGCGGGGATTCACCATCCATATCGCCGGCTCACCGGTGGTGTCCGATCTGCTCAAGTGGGCGATGGTCACCGACATGCAAACATTCATGAAGTGGGTGGTGCTGATCAACGCCGTGCTGCTGTTTTTGCTGTTCCAGCGTTTTAGCGCGGTGATCTACCCACTGGTGGCGGTGATACTGAGCGTGGTGGCTACCATCAGCCTGATGGCGATCTTCCGTCAGCCACTGCAGCTACCCACCGCTATCGTGCCGTCATTTCTGCTGGTGGTGGGCATCGGCGATTCGATTCATTTCCTGAGTCTGTTCTTTGCGGAATTCAATCGCCACGGCGACAAGAAGCAGGCGTTGGTGGACGCCATGGAGCACGCGGGGCTCGCGATGTTCCTCACCAGTCTCACCACGGCGGCGGGGCTGGGCTCCTTTGTCGGAGCCAATCTGCTGCCGGTGGCCAACATGGGAATTTTCACGGCGATCGGCGTAATGCTGGCGTTTGGGCTCACCGTGATCGTGCTGCCGGCACTGCTGACACTGACGCCACTCAAGCCGCATGCGCGCCATGCCTCGCCGCACACTTCGCCGCTGATCGATCGCGTCATCGACCGCGCAATTCATCTCAGCTACCACTACCCGAAAAGCATCATCATCACGTCGGTTGTGCTGCTGGTGGTGAGCTGCGCACTGGCGTCGCAGATGCGCTTCACCCACAACCCGCTGGTGTGGCTGCCGGATTCACTGGCGGTGAAGCAATCCATCGTCGCCGTCGACGAGCAGCTGGGCGGTTCCGTGTCGGTGGAAATCCTGGTGGACACCGGCCAGGAGCACGGCCTGTATGATCCGGATCTGCTGCGTAAACTCGACGCGGTGTGCGCGGAACTGGCCGCGTTCAAAACCGATGCCTTCGCCGTCAACAAGGTGCTGTCGATCACCGATCTGCTGAAGGAAAGCAATCGCGCGCTGCACGGCAACGACGAGGCGTTTTACCAGGTACCCGACACGCGGGAGCTGGTGGCGCAGGAATTGTTTCTGCTGGAGCTGAATGGCGCCGACGACCTGTACCGGCTGGTGGATCGGGAATACCGCACCGCCCGCATCACGCTGACGATTCCCTGGATCGACACCCTGCTCTACAACCCGCTGATGGACAGCCTGCAGGATCGCTTCCACCAGCATCTGGGCGATCGCATAACCGTGCAGGTGACCGGGCTGGTGCCACTGCTGGGCAGCACTCTGGACTCGGTGATCCGCTCCGCCGCGCAGAGCTATGCCATCGCCATTCTGGTGATCGGCGTGATCATGATGTTTCTGCTGGAAAGCCCCAAGCTGGGCCTGATCAGTATGTTCCCCAACGTGCTGCCCATTGCGATGATCATGGGGCTGATGTACCTGGGCAATGTGCCGCTGGACATGTTCACCATGCTGATCGGCTCCATCGCCATCGGCCTGTGCGTGGATGATACCGTGCACTTCATGCATCACTTCCGCCGTTATCGCGACAAGGGCCTGGATGTGCAGAGCGCCATCCGCGAAACCCTGCACACCGCCGGCCGCGCCATGATCGTCACCAGCGTGGTGCTGGCCTGTGGTTTCATCGTGCTGCTGTTGTCCGAGATGAATAACCTGAATCACTTCGGCCTGTATTCGGCGCTGTGCATTCTGTTCGCGCTGGTGGCGGATTTTCTGCTGGCGCCGGCGTTGATGGTGATGCTGGCGCGGCGGGAACGCTGAACGCTTTCAGCGGAAGTAGTGCTCGTCGAAGGTTTTCACCAGATCCGGCACGAACACGGTGATGGCGGTCACCAGCAGGCCGTTGAGAAAACCTTCGGAATACAGCAGCGGCACCACAAAGGCAACGCGCTCCCACAGCTGATCCATGAAAGCAGGCGGCTGGGTGACGGCAAGAAACAGGGCGATCAGCACGCAGGTCACGAACGTCACCACGATGGTGCCGAAAAATCCGAGCCCCAGAATGTAGAAAAACAAATTGCGCAGCCGCAGCCGGTACAGCGCACGCATCAGGCCAAAACACAGCGTGGAAGGCAGCACCACCGCCAGCAGCCAATCCAGCGGCAATGCCTGCCAAGGATGAGCACCGATCAGCACCACCAGCCACAGCGCGAGGGCGCCCACCAGCAGGGTCAGGCTCCAGCCGAAAATCAGCGTGCAGGTCATCAGCAGGAACGGATGGGCGTGCAGGCCGGGCATCACTTCAAACCGGAACGACCACAGCAGGCTCAACACCACCAGCGCGGCGAACAGGGCGTGCTGACGCCGGGGCACGGCCTGCAGCGCCCGCCAGGGAGCTTGCCACAGGGCAACGCCCAGCAGCACCAGCGCCAGACCCCAGCCAGCCTGCAGCAGCGCCGGTGAAAACAGATCGGGATTGAATTGCATTGGCACCCACATCAAAAGCTAACTCGGCTTGTCGCTGTCACGGCGTCAAGCCCTTGATTGTGCTTGGCTTGTGCATTATCCGCGACCTCCGCCACAAATTGCTTGCCGGGCCGCAAAAAGTGCAGCAGTTTTTGCTGCCGGCAACTATCCTTTTTCATTACTCCGCATCGTTGTCCACTGCAGGATATTTTCATGAAAAAGCTGTTGTCCATTCTGCCCGTGCTGGCCGTGATCACCCTGCCCGCCCACGCCGAGGAAAAAGCCCCGGCCGCACCTCAGGTCGCCTACGTGGAACTGGCGCCGTCCTTCGTTACCAATTACCAGTCCGCCAAGATCCGCTACCTGAAGGCCGATGTGACGCTGAAGGTGGAAGGCAGCACGGTCGATGCCGTCAAGCGCCACCAGCCCCTGATCCGCAACAATCTGGTGATGCTGTTCAGTCGCCAGAGCGAGCAGGCCCTGCAATCGCCGGAAGGTCGTCAGCATCTGAAGGAAGAAGCGCGCCAGGAGGTGATCAACGCCCTGCAGTCCGAAAACGAACCCGTTGATGTGCAGGAAGTGCTGTTCACCAGCTTCATCGTCGATTGATCCACCCCACCCGCCGCGTGGCGCCGGCGGCGGGTGCAGTCCCCCGGGCGCTGTGGAATAATGGCGCACTTTATTCGCCAGCCACGACAGCACATGCCACGGAACACCTCCAGAGACCTGCTGACCACCCCCATCGGCCCCACCCTCACCCGCATGACCATTCCCACCGTGCTGGGGATTCTGGCCATCCTGTCGTTCAATCTGGTGGACACCTACTTCATCGCCCTGCTGGGCCCGGCGGAACTCGCGGCGGTGAGCTTTACCTTTCCCGTCTGCGCCCTGCTGATGAATGTCTCGATGGGACTGGGGATCGGCACCGCGATCCACATTTCCTCGCGCATCGGCAAGGGTGATCTCACCGAAGCCCGCCGCACCGCCGCCCACGCGCTGATGCTAGCGGTGACCATTGCCGTGCCCTCGGCCACCCTGGGCATTCTGACGCTGGAACCTCTGTTTCACCTGCTGGGCGCCGACGACACCACCATCGAACTGATCCGCGACTACATGGAACTGTGGTACGCCGGCTTCTTTCTGCTGGTAATCCCCATGGTGGCCAACAGCGTGATCCGCGCCACCGGCGACACCAAGACGCCGAGCATGATCATGGCCCTGGCCGGCCTGGTGAACGGCGTGATGGATCCGCTGCTGATCTTCGGCATCGGCCCGTTCCCGGAGCTGGGCATGCAGGGCGCGGTGATTGCCACCTTGTTGTCGTGGGCCATTTCCGGCACCGCCGCACTGTATGTGCTGATCGTGCGTCTGAAACTGATGACGTTCTCCGACCTGCTGGGACCAGCCCTGGGCTACTGGCGCTCGATCCTGCGGGTGGCCATTCCCGCCACCACCACCAACATGATGACGCCACTGGCGGCCTCGATCCTCACCGCCATCGCGGCCCGCAGCGGCTCGCACGCGGTGGCCGGCTATGGCGTCGGCACCCGCCTGGAAGCGCTGGCATTGCTGGTGATCATGGCGCTGTCGTCGGCACTGACACCGTTCGTGGGGCAGAATTTCGGTGCTGGCAACGTGGATCGCATTAAGGCCGGCCTGCGCGGCGCCATCCTGTTCACCGTGGCCTGGGAACTGGTGATGGCCCTGCTGCTGTTCGTGGGCGGGCGCTGGTTCGCCGGACTGTTCACCGACGATCCGGAAACCCTCGACGCCATCGTGCTCTACCTCTGGCTGGTGCCCATCGGCTACGGCTTCCAGGGCATCGTGATGCTGATCTGCTCCACCTTGAACGCGCTGCACCGGCCGCTGTACGGCACACTCATTTCGAGCCTGCGCCTGTTCGCGCTGGCAGTGCCGCTGGCACTGGTGGGCAGCTGGCTGTGGGGCATTCCGGGCCTGTTTGGCGGCGTCACCGTGGCCAACGTGCTGGCCGGCATCCTCACGCTGCTATGGCTGAGCCGGCATTTTCGTGAACTTGCGCAGGCGCGGTGAGCGCCGCCCTTGTCGCCGGAACGACAACTGATTACGTTATAACACTGCAATCCCCTCATGGCAGATCAGGAAGTCGCCCATGCCAACCCGCACCCCACACAACCCAAACACCGTCCGCCCCGGAGCCACCCGCCGCATCGGTCAGGCCACCCTGGGCTACTTCACCACCCTGTTTGATTTTTCCTTCACCAAATTCATCACCGTGCAGATGTTCCCGGTGCTATATGGCGTGATTCTGGCAGCCAGTTTCATCGGCGCGATTTATCTGACCATCGAGGCGTTCTTCACCGGCTGGATTCGCGGCCTGTTCTACCTGTTCGTGGCGGCGCCCATCGGCTTCATCACCGTGGCCACCATCACCCGCGCGCTGATGGAGTTCTACATCGTGGTGTTCCGCATCGCCGAAAACGCCGACGAGATCCGCGCCATCGCCGAGAAATTTTCCGGGTTGTCGCAGAGTGTGGAATCCATGAAGGACTGGACGCGACTGATTCCGTTCTGGAAGAACGCGGGCAGCAAGCAGGATGATGAAGAGGAAGAAACAACGTCCGCCACCGAAAAATCGCGGCGCAAGAAAGATGTGAATTGGCCGTATTGAAAGACGGCATAGGGCGAAAACAAAAATGCCGCCGACCCCGAAGGACTGGCGGCATTTTTACTGGACGTCACGTCAGGTTGGCTTACGCCCGCACCGCCGTATGCGAGTACTCCAGCAACTCGCGCTCTTCCTCGGCCTTCAACTGCACCAGACATTCGTTGATGGTGCGGCTGATGCACGTTGAATTGCGGATCAGCTCCATCTTCGGCCAGGTGCTGGTTTCGCCGTTGCGGATAAAACGGGCCACATCGCTGGGTGCTGCATTCTGCAGGATCTTGAAAATATTGCCCGGCTGACGCGGCGGCACGATATTGATGTCGCCGATGTATTTCTGCGACAGCATGGAGTGCACCTTGTCCACCAGCAGCGCTGTGCGCGGATTGGCGATCTTGTTCTTGGCGTAATCCAGGCCGTGATTGATGTTGTAGCGCACATTGTTCACCACCATGTCTTTCAGGTAGGAGCCAAAGGTGCGCTCGGATTCCGCCCGTGACAGGAACGGCACCACGTGCGGATTGGTCTGGCTGACGATGGAGTGGTTGACGCCATAAATCCGCGCCAGACGCTGAATCGGCAGATCATTCTTGATGGAACCGTCCACCCACTGCCGCGACGGAATGTACGGCACTTTTTCGCCGTTGATATTCTTCGCCCACAGCATCACCGGCGGATACACGTAGGGAATCGCGCAGGACGCCAGCGACGCCTTGCGCATCAGCACGTGGGGTGAAGTCACTGCATTAAGCAGACGGGATTCCTGATGGGGATCGGCGGGTGACACGGTGATATTGATGCGGCGGCCGGTGCGTTTGAAGGCCTCTTCGAACGTCAGATCCTTCACGTTGCGCTCCAGACACAACTCCAGCTGCGCCGGATCGAGCAGACCTTTGCCGCGCAGCGTGCTACGCCAGCCGGTCATGCGGAACGCTTCGGTAAAAATGTAATCGGGATCGAGCATCTCGCGCAGTTCGTCATCGGTGTGCGTGCCGACCACAGACGCCATGATGGAACCGGCACTGGAACCGGAAATCACGCTTGGCAGCAGCTCACTTTCCCACATGGCCTTGAGCACGCCGAGGTGAAAAAGGCCGAGCGCCGCACCGCCACTCAGCATCAGCGCAGATTCGCCAAACGCCTGGTGGGTGCGCTCAAAAAATTCGAGCTTTTCGACAAAGGAAAAATTCGGGAAATCGGTTTCGGCAATCCAGCGCAGGCTGGCGCAGACTTCGTTCAGGTAATCGGTGATGAGTTTCTTGGTGCCGAAATAGCAGTATTCATACAGCATCGGGTTGGCGATGCGACCGAGGTTTCCGTGCAAACCTTCGTTGATGTAGAACACCAGCTGGTTGACGTCGCCCCGCTCGCGCGCAGTGCGCAGTTCGTTGAAACGCAGGCGAATCATCTTGTAATCGTAATGCGGCGACGCGTCTTCTTCTTTCCACTCTTCCGTGCCGGAAAGACGGTCATATTCCTTTGCAGCATCGCTCCAGGCCTGATAATCCTCGGCGTTTTGCATCGCCTCCAGACAAGCCTTCAAAGCACGCTTCATTCAAAACCCCCTGTACAACTGTTGACGGAGAGCACGGCCCGTGACAACCCGCATCTAACCGAGTCTGCCTGACCGCCGGTTTTCCATATATGGGGCATTTGAATCCAATTGTAAACGGCTAGACAGACTGGCAGGTCACGTCTACGGACTACTCAGTCGAAGTATAGCGCAGGGCACCGTCACAACGGCCGCAGCGAGAGCCGTTGTGACGGCTTTCGGATGTCCGTCACACATCCGTGTTGGCCGCAATGGCCTCGGCATAGAGCGCCTGCAAGCGGTGAAACACCGGGCCGGGGCAGGCCGGCAGTGGGCGGCCATCCACCTCCCGCACGGGAATCAGTTCCGCCCCGGTGCCGGTGAGGAACAGTTCGTCCGCCGTGTACAGGTCATAGGGCGCCAGGGACTGCTCGCGGGCCGGAATGCCCGCCTGCTGCGCCAGTTCCAGCATGACCGCGCGGGTGATGCCGGCCAGGGCACCGTCGATCACTGGCGGCGTGAGCAGTTGGCCATCCCGCACGATAAACAGGTTGTCGGCACTGCCCTCGGTGACGCGGCCGGCCTGATTGAGCAGGATGGCTTCGTCGGCGCCGGCCAGGTTGGCTTCCATCCGGGCCAGGATGTGGTTGAGGTAATTCAGGCTTTTGATCCGGGGATCGAGGCCGTCCAGCGCCAACCGGCGGGTGGAGGCGATGATCACGCGGGCACCCTGTTCCCGTGCCGCCTGATCCACCATGGCCAGGGTGTCCGCCAGGACAAAGTAGCCGGGCCGGGAGCAGCGCCGGGGATCGAGCCCCAGGGAACCGACGCCCCGTGTGACCACCACACGCAGATAGCCGTCCTCGAAAGCAGCGGCGTCAACGGTGGCGCGGATGTGATCCGCCATTTGCGCCAGGGTGAACGGCAGTTGCAGGCCAATGGCGCGGGCAGAATGGTGCAGCCGCTGCAGATGGGCGCCCAGCCGGAAACAGCGGCGCTTATAGAAACGGATGCCTTCGAAAACGCCGTCGCCATAGAGCAGGCCATGGTCCAGCACGGAAATGCGCGCCTGGGCGGCCGGCACCAGCTCATCGTCGATCCAGCACAGAGCTTGTTCATGCGCCATGGCAGTGTCCCCGCAAGGTCGTCACGGCCGTGCCGCCCAGTTCAACCCTGTCCCCGCGCCAGTGCACGTCTACCCATCCACCTCGGGCCGACGCCTGGTACCCGGTGAGTTGGCGGCGCCCCAGCCGCTCGGCCCAATAGGGTGCCAGCGCACAATGGGCGGAACCGGTGACCGGGTCTTCATCGATGCCAACGCCGGGGGCGAAAAAGCGCGACAGGAAGTCCGCCGGCGCCTGGGTGCTGGCTGCTGTGACGATGAGTCCGCGCAACGGCAACCGGGCCAGGGCAATCAGATCCGGCGTCAGTGCCCGCACCTTGGTGGCGTCGGCCAGCTCCACCAGCACATCCTCGCCGGCCTGGAAACAGGCTTTGGGTTCGCATCCCAGCAGCGTCTGCCAGGGGATGTCCATTGCCAGCGGCTGCGGCAGCTGGGCAGGAAAATCCAGCAGGATGCGCTGGCCATCGCGGCGCGCCTGCAACTCGCCAGAGTGGGTGTGAAAACGCAGCACGTCCGCGTTCACCCCGCATTCCTGCCACAGCACATGGGCCGCCGCCAGCGTGGCATGACCGCACAGGTTGACCTCCACCCTCGGCGTGAACCAGCGCAGTTGCCAATGGCCGGCTTCCAGCGGCTGCAGAAAACTGGTTTCCGACAGATTGAACTCCGCCGCCAGCGGCTGCATCCGCTCAGCCGTGAGCGGTTCCGGCGGCAGGCACACGGCAGCCGGGTTGCCGGCGAACGGGCGATCAGTAAAGGCATCAACGACAAAACAGGGTATGGACATGGTCAGGCGCTCCCGCGTGAGACAGGCAACCACTATATCCCTGGCGCAACATGCGATACAGTTCCAAAAATATTGAATTTGAACCGGTACAGATTGGATTTCAAGGAATCTGTACCGGTTCCCAACCAGGAAAACTGTACCGATGACCAGCGACATCCTCTACCTGCGCCTGGCCCAGGAACTGGCGGCCTCCATCGAACAGGGGCTGCTGCGGGTGGGTGAGCGGCTGCCGGGCCTGCGCAACCTGAGCCGGCAGAAAGGCGTGAGCGTGGCCACCGCCGTGGCGGCCTACCACTACCTGGAAACCCAGGGTTTTATCGAGGCCCGCCCCCGCTCCGGCTACTACGTGCGGGCTCGCGCCAGCCTGGAGGAGCCAGCCCAGTCCCAGCCAGCCGTCCAACCCACCCCCGTCACCGGTCAGGCCATGGTGTTGCGGCTGGTGGAAGCCAGCGCCGATCCCGCCATCGTGCAACTGGGCGCCGCCCTGATCGATCCGGCCCTGCTGCCCACCCGCGCCATCGAGCAGGCCCTGGTTCAGGCCGCCCGCCACCATCGGGTGCGCGCCTGTGGCTATGAGTTTTCGCCTGGATACGCCGGCCTACGCCGGCAACTGGCCAAGCGGATGGCCGACACCGGCTGCCGCGTTCACCCGGATGAGATCATCATCACCAACGGCTGTCAGGAAGCGCTGACACTGGCCCTGCGGGTGGTCACCAGGCCCGGCGACATCGTGGCACTGGAATCCCCCACCTTCTACGGCCTGCTGCAGGCGGTGGAGGCGCTGGGGCTGAAGGCACTGGAAATTCCCACCCACCCCCGCACCGGCCTGTCCCTGGACGCGCTGCAACTGGCGCTGGAACAGTGGCCGGTGAAAGCCTGCGTGGTGGTGCCGAATTTCAGCAATCCCCTGGGCTACTGCATGCCCGACAGCCAGAAGAAGGCTCTGGTGGAGCTCACCGCGCGCTATCAGGTGCCCCTGATCGAGGATGACATTTACGGCGATCTGGCCTTCGACCACCAGCGCCCCGGCTGCGCCAAGCAGTTCGACCGCCAGGGCCAGGTGCTGTACTGCAGTTCGCTGTCGAAAACCCTCTCCCCCGGTTTACGGCTGGGCTGGATCGTGGCGGGACGTTACCGGGAACAGGTGGCGCACCAGAAGTTCGTCACCAGCCTGGCGTCGGCCACCGTGACCCAGCTGGCGGTGTGCGAATTGCTGGAAAGCGGGCGTTACGACCGCCACCTGCGCAGTCTGCGCAATGCGCTGGCCCAGGGCGTGAGCCGGATGATCGAGACAGTGGGGCAATATTTTCCCCCCGGCACGCGGATCACCCGGCCCGGTGGCGGCTTTGTCATCTGGGTGGAATTGCCGGAGGCGGCGGACAGTTTCGCGCTGTCCCAGCAGGCCCTGCGCCATGGCATCAGCATTGCGCCGGGACCGATCTTTTCTGCGAGCGGGAAGTACCGAAATTTTCTGCGCCTGTCCTGTGCGCATCAGTGGAACAGCCGGGTGGAACAGGCGGTGGCGACGTTGGGAAGGCTGATTCAGGCGAATCTAGCGGGCGAGCTTTAAATAGTCCCGGGCATACCAGCACGAGGCTGTCAGCGTGTAACCCTGGGCACGTGCCCAGGCGGCAGCGGCATCCACCAGCAGAGCGGCGATGCCACGACCGCGCGCGGTGGCCGGCACATAGGTGTGATTGAAGTCGATGGTGGTGCCATGCAGCTGATAGGTGATGACGGCCTGGCCGTTACCCGTGTCGCACTCGAAGCGATTCTGCTCGGGTTGGTGTTCGATCACCAGTGCTGTCATCACTAGATCCTCAGGTGTCCTGTTCCAGCAGGTGCTCCGACAGACGCTTTTTCACGTCGGCGGGAATCGGCACGGATTTGCGGGAGTGCTTGTCGAAATTCACCATGGTGGCGGAACCGGTGGCGCAGAGTTTGTCTTCCTGCCAGGCTTCCTGGCCCACCAGCACGGAAGAAGTGCCAATGCGCAGCACATAGGTGCGGATTTCCACCGGCTTGCCGAAGAAGATTTCTTCCAGGTATTCCAGCTCGATCTTCACCAGCACCAGGCTGACTTCCTCGGTGGTGAGGCTGGGATTGAAGATGCGCAGGATCGATTCGCGGCCTTCGAGAAACCACACCGGCAGCACGGTGTTGTTGATGTGACCCAGGGCGTCGGTGTCGCAGAACCGGGGGTTGATCTGCAGCGAAAACATGATGTCGTTTTTCTTGTCCATGGTGATTCCGTAAAGCGAGGCGGTCTGCTACATCGTACAAAAAGCGGCCAACCAGAACGGCAGGCGGGGGAATTATACACGGTGACGGCGGCGGGTTCCTCTTTTGGAGCCGGGCGGCAGGACATCGGGCCAGTCCGCATACCCACAGCGACAAGCCATCCTGCTGCAATTCTTGGGGTTTTTGCCGGGGATCTTCTATGATGGTGCGATCGAACAGGGCTTTGCTGCCGGAAGGATTCCCACCATGTCAGATCCCTCATTGCATAATGCGCCCCCCATCGTGATGGTATTGGCCGGCCATGATCCCACCGGCGGCGCGGGGATTCAGGCGGATATCGAAACCCTCACCAGCCTCGGTTGCCATCCCTGCACCGTCATCACCGCCCTCACCGCCCAGGACACCCAGAATGTGAAGGATTTTCAGCCGGTTCCGGCCACATTTCTGATCGAGCAGGCACGCGCGGTGCTGGAAGACATGCCGGTGGCGGCGTTCAAGATCGGCATGACCGCCAGCGTCGAGATCGTCGAAGCCATCCACACCCTGCTGCGGGATTACCCCACGCTGCCCGTTATTCTCGACCCGGTGCTGGCGGGCGGTGGTGGCGGCAGTCTGGCCAGGGGGCATCTGGTGGAAGCACTGATGGATCTGCTGGTGCCGCTGACCACGGTGATCACCCCCAACTCTGTCGAAGCACGGCGCCTGTGCGAGGATGCGGATTCCCTCGAAGCCTGCGCCCAGCAGCTGATGGCTCAGGGCGCGGAGTATGTATTCATCACCGGCGGCCATGAATCGTCGCCGGATATCGTGAATCGCCTGTGGGGACACCGCCAGTTCATCAGCGAGTATTGCCAGCCGCGCTTGCCCGGCGAGTTTCACGGCACCGGCTGCACCCTGGCGTCGGCCGTGGCGGGTTATCTGGCTCACGGCGCGGCGGTACCCACGGCGGTGCGCGATGCCCAGGCCTACACGGCACGCACGGTGGCGCATGCCCGTCGCCTGGGGATGGGGCAGTTGATTCCCAACCGGCTGGCGTGGTGCAATCAGGGCAACCATCACTAAAACAAAAACAAATTTTTCGAACGGAAGTACGCTGTATGAATCCTGCCTTGCGTGGTCTTTACGCCATTACCGATCCTGTGCTCACACCGCCGTCCACCCTGATCGCCCAGGTAGCGGCCGCCCTGCGTGGCGGCGCCCGCATCATCCAGCTGCGCGACAAGTCCAACGATTTTGAACAGCGCCTGCAGCTGGCCCGCCGCCTGCGGGATCTGACCCGCGAACACGGCGCCATCCTGATCATCAATGACGATGTGGAGATCTGCCTGGAAGCCGAAGCCGATGGCGTGCATCTGGGCCAGGACGATATGAGCCTGTCGATGGCGCGGGCGGCGCTGGGGCCGGATTTCATCATCGGCGCCACCTGTCACGGCTCCCTGGAACTGGCGCAACAGGCGCTGGAGGAAAGTGCGGATTATCTGGCGTTCGGGCGGTTTTTTCCGTCGCGCACCAAGCCCGACGCGCCGCCGGCTGCGCTGCCGGAGATTGCAGACTTCATCGCCCGCTGTCCGGTGGCGGCCGTTGCCATCGGCGGGATTACGCTGAATAATGCGGCTCCATTGCTCGACGCCGGATTTGCCATGCTGGCAGTGGTGAATGATGTGTTTGGACATCAGGATATCGAGGGCCAGTGTCGGCGCTACAGCCAGCTATTCAAGGACTCCCCATGACCCGCTCCGAAACCCTTTTCGCCGCCGCCCAAACCCACATTCCCGGTGGCGTGAACAGCCCCGTGCGCGCCTTCAAGGGCGTGGGCGGTACCCCCATCTTCTTCAAGTACGGCAAAGGCGCCTGGCTGACGGACGAAGACGACCGCTCCTATATCGACTATGTGGGCTCCTGGGGGCCCATGATCCTGGGCCATGCCCATCCGGATATCATCAAGGCAGTGCAGGCAGCGGCAGAACGGGGCCTGAGTTTCGGCGCCCCCACCGCCATCGAAGTGGAAATGGCGTTCAAAGTGTGTGAAACCTTCCCCCACATGGATTCCGTGCGCATGGTGAGCAGTGGCACCGAAGCCACCATGTCGGCCATCCGCCTGGCCAGAGGTTTCACCGGCCGCGACAAGATCGTGAAGTTCGAAGGCTGCTACCACGGCCACGCCGATTCCCTGCTGGTGAAGGCCGGCTCCGGCGCGCTGACCCTGGGCGTGCCCAATTCCCCCGGCGTGCCGGCGGCGCTGGCAGAACACACGCTCACACTGGAATACAACAACGCCGAGCAGGTGCGGGAACTGTTCCAGCAACTGGGCGAGCAGATCGCCTGCATCATCGTCGAGCCGGTGGCGGGCAACATGAACTGCATTCCTCCGGAACCAGGTTTTCTGGAATGTCTGCGTGAGGTGTGCGACCAGTCCGGCGCGGTGCTGATTTTCGACGAGGTGATGACCGGCTTCCGCGTGGGCCTGCAAGGTGCCCAGGGCTACTACAACATCAAGCCGGATCTGACCACCCTGGGCAAGATCATCGGCGGCGGCATGCCGGTGGGTTCGTTCGGCGGCCGGCAGGACATCATGGATTACATCGCACCGGTGGGCCCGGTGTATCAGGCCGGCACGCTGTCGGGCAATCCGGTGGCGATGGCAGCCGGGCTGGCGATGCTGAATGCCGTTTCCAAACCGGGCTTTTACGAAGGCCTGACCCGCAAGACCCTCACGCTGATGGAAGGCTTCAAGGCCGCCGCCAGCGAAGCCGGCATTCCCCTCACCACCAACCAGGTGGGCGGCATGTTTGGCTTTTTCTTCAGCAATGATGCAGTGATCACCCGCTATTCCCAGGTAACCCAATGCGACATCGAGCGCTTCAAGCGTTTCTATCACGGGATGCTGAAGGAAGGCGTGTACCTGGCACCCAGCGCCTATGAGGCGGGCTTCGTGTCCTCGGCTCACGGTGACCATGAGCTGGATCAGACCCTCACCGCTGCCCGCAAGGTGATGAAGCAGCTGCGCTGAGGCTGCACAGTCACTGCACGCCTTCGAGCTGGATGGCGGCCTGTGGGATCAGCCCTGTGCCGCCGCAACGCTTCAATGAAGATGCGCTCGGCCCCGGATTGCGCCAAACAAAAAACGGTTACGACTGCTTTTCAGGGCGCTGGATCTTGGTGGCATATTCCACGCCGTACTTATCCAGATAGTCGCGGATCAACTGACGAACCACCTGGGATGGCGTCAGATCCTGTGCGGCGCAAAGCTGTTCGAAGGCGGTTTTCTTGATCGGGTCGATCAACACCGTCAGGCGGGCTGTTTTGTTTTCCATGACGTCTTCACTCAACCAGATATGTTAATGCGATTATAATTGCATGAGCATCGCTTGTCACCGCTGACCCAGCTATTTCAATCTGGGTGATGGCTGCAGCCCGCTGCCCGCCGGGCCTGCACGAACCCCGCATCAATGTCGGCCAGCACACCCGCCAAAGCATTCAGTAATCGTTTGATTTTCATATATTTTTCTCGCGCGGAGTGGATCCTGGTCGCGGACATTCGCGATCCGGAAATGACAATATAATTATCATGTGTGATTAACTGCATTATAATGCCACTGTCTGCTGTTGGGGAGCGTTTGGATATGCCACACCGTGCCCACCTTTTTTCGTTGCGCATCGCCCATGCGGTGCGCGAAAGCTGCTTTCAGGAACCGTATAACCTGAACCGTCTCGGCAAAGACCTGCTGGCGGGCACGACGGTTGGGATCATCGCGATTCCACTGGCCATGGCACTGGCCATCGCCAGCGGTGTGGCGCCGCAATTTGGCCTCTATACCGCCATTGTGGCGGGTTTTCTGATTGCGCTGACCGGCGGCAGCCGCTTCAGTATCTCGGGCCCGACGGCCGCCTTTGTGGTCATCCTGTTCCCGGTGGTGCAGCAACACGGCTATGCCGGGCTGTTGATGGCCGGCCTGATGGCGGGATTCATCCTGGTGGGCATGGCACTGCTGCGCCTGGGGCGCTACATCGAATACATTCCCGAAGCGGTCACCCTCGGGTTCACCGGCGGCATTGCCATTGTCATCGCCACGCTGCAGCTAAAGGATTTTTTTGGCCTTGCCATCGCCGAGATGCCGGAAACCTATATCGGAAAAGTGTCCGCTCTGGTGACGGCGTTTCCCAGCCTGTCCTGGCCCAATCTGGCGGTGGGCGCGCTCACGCTGGCGGTCATGCTGATATGGCCACGACTGAAAACATCGGTACCTCCTCATTTACCAGCCGTGATCCTCGGCAGCCTGGTCGCCTGGGTGCTGACGCAGCAGGGTGTTTCGATCGACACCATCGGCTCCCGTTTTCACTACGTCCTGGCCGATGGCACCGCCGGCAACGGCATTCCGCCCATTCTTCCGAGTCTAAGCTGGCCCTGGCAGCAACCCGGCCTGCAGGGGCAGCCGTTTGATCTGTCGCTGAAAACCATCGAAGCACTGCTGCCCGCCGCCTTTGCGATTGCCATGCTGGGTGCGATCGAGTCCCTGCTCTGCGCAGTGGTGCTGGATGGCATGACCAGCAAGCGGCACAGCGCCAATAGCGAACTGCTGGGACAGGGCATCGGCAATATCGTGACCCCATTTTTTGGCGGCATCACCGCGACGGCGGCCCTCGCGCGCTCGGCGGCGAACTTCAAGGCCGGCGCCCAGTCGCCCGTGGCGTCCATGATTCATGCGCTGGTGGTGCTGGCTGGCGTCGTGGTGCTGGCGCCGCTGCTGTCATACCTGCCCATGGCATCAATGGCAGCGCTGCTGGTCATCGTGGCCTGGAACATGAGCGAAGCCCACAAGGCCGTGCATCTGCTGAAGACGGCGCCGATGGGTGACGTGCTGGTGTTCGTGACCTGCCTGTCACTGACCGTGCTGTTCGACATGGTGATTGCGATTTCCGTCGGCATCCTGCTGGCCTCGCTGCTGTTCATGCGCGAAATCGCCGAGATGACCCAGGTAAAAGACATTTCACAGAACCGCAAGCGCATACCCGAGCACGCCATGCCGGACGGCTGGCAACTTTTCCAGATCAATGGCCCGCTGTTTTTTGCCGCCGCCGACCGGGTGTTTGGCGAGCTGTCCCTCAAGGTCGAGGGGCTCAAGGGCGTGGTGCTGTACATGGATGCGGTTCCCCTGCTGGACGCCGGTGGTTTGTCTGCACTGCACAAATTCATCGACAAGTGCCGCCGCAGTAACGTGCAGGTGGTAATTTCCGATCTGCAATTTCAGCCCTTGCGCACCCTGCGTCGCGCCGAGATTCAACCGGCGCCGGGCGCACTGGCGTTCACCAGTACGCTGGATGACGCACTGCAATTGGCCAGGGAATCCGGGCGCGAAGGTGACACCGAAAACAATCCATCGAAGGAGGCAACGCAGCCAACATGAATCTGGAACAAGCGCGGGAACTGCGCACCAATGGGCACCTTGTGAGCGCAGAGATTCTGCCCAATCCGAGCAAGTCAGGCGGATGGTTCCTGACCATTCTTGACGACACCTGCAAAAACTATCTGCTCGTCGACGATCAGGAGCAGGTGATCACCGTCGCCACGGCCGACGAGATACTGATGCTGGTGCGCGAAATCGGATTGCGCACGGTTTCCATTCGGCTGGGCTGACGCGAGGACGAACCCTTGAAAGACCTTGTTGGCATGTTGTCATTTTCCTCCCCGGAGGAAAAAGAGATCTTCCGCACCGAGGACGCATTTGGCCCGGTGGTCGTGCTGGAGTATGGGAGCCTGCGGGTGCTGTCGTTCGATTCACCGTTTGAGCAAAGCGCCCTGAGCCTGGAAAAGCCACTCGCACTGGTGCACGAATATCTGCGCGCCATGCTGCTGACGCTGGCCTTCACGGAGCCACGCCACGTAACCTTGCTGGGCCTTGGCGGCGGGAGCCTGGTGCGGACCCTGCACGCACACTGCCCGCAGACCGACATCGACGTGGTTGAGCTGCGCAAGAGCGTTATCCAGATAGCCAGAGATCACTTCAGCCTGCCCGATGATCCGCGGGTGCGGATTCATCATCGCAACGGCTTTGTCTATCTGAACGAAGCCCGCAAGCATTCCACCGACATCATTCTGTCCGACATGTATCAGGCCAAGGCGATGGAGCCTTTTCAGGCCAGCACGCGGTTTCTGGAACAATGCTGGCAATTGCTAACCCAGGACGGTTGGCTGGCCATCAACTTTCATCAGCTGCCCGCGTTCAACCACCCCTACATGCTGAAACTGTGCCGTCTGTTTCCGGAGGTGCTGTGTTGCGGAACCAGCAGCGGCAACGTGGTCGTGCTGTGCGGCAAGCAGAGTCTCAAGCGGCCTTTGGCTGATTTCCGCGATCCGGTAGTCGCACTCGAGCAGCGTTTTGACACGCGATTTACCCCCTACTTCGACAAGCTCCTCAAGATCAGCACCAACAAGTCGGGGCGGGTTGCGCCAGAGCAGGCGTGACGAATGGAATCCGGGGCGAGTTGGGTAATCCGCCCCGACCGTGTATAATGCGCGCCCCCTGCAATACTGCTACCCTTGACCTGGGTTCCTTCCGCACATAGGCCGCGCAAATGTCTGATTTACCTGAATCCCCTGGGTTTGATGCCCTGGGCATGCCCGATTTCATTCTCAAGACCCTGAGCGAACTGGGTTACGAGACCCCTTCCCCGATTCAGGCTGCCGCCATTCCTGTGTTCCTGAGCGGAGCCGACCTGATTGGTCAGGCCCAGACCGGCACCGGCAAAACTGCCGCCTTCGCCCTGCCCATCCTGGCGCAACTGGAAGACGGCAAGGACAAGCCCCAGGCCCTGATCATGACCCCGACGCGGGAACTGGCGATTCAGGTGGCCGAAGCCTTCCAGCGCTACGCGCGCCATCGCAAGCAGTTCCGCATTGCCCCCATTTACGGCGGCGCGGAATTCTACCCACAGCTGAAACTGCTCAAGCAGGGCGTGCAGGTGGTGGTGGGAACGCCGGGGCGTCTGCTCGATCACCTGCGGCGCGGCACCCTGGACATCAGCGCGGTGAAAACCCTGGTACTGGATGAAGCGGACGAAATGCTACGCATGGGTTTCATCGACGACGTGGAAGAAATTCTCGGCCACATGTCCGGCGAGCAGCAGAACGCGCTGTTCTCCGCCACCATGCCGCCCCCGATCAAACGCATCGCCGACCAATACCTGACCGATCCTCAACACGTGAACATCAAGGCGGCCACCGCCACCGTGGATCGCATCGCACAAAGCTACTGGATGGTCGACGGCAACCAGAAACCGGAGGCGCTGCGCCGCTATCTGGAAACCCGTGAATTTGACGCGGTGATCGTGTTCGTGCGCACCCGCGAAGCCTGCAGCGACGTGGCGGAAAAAGTGAATGCCTGGGGCTACAGCGCCGAAGCGATTCACGGTGCCGTGAGCCAGACCACCCGCGAGAAAACCATTCAAGGCCTGAAGAAAAACAAATTCGACATTCTGGTAGCCACCGACGTCGCCGCCCGCGGCCTCGACGTGGATCGCTTCAGCCACGTGGTGAACTACGACATTCCCTACGACAGCGAAGCCTACGTACATCGCATTGGCCGCACCGGTCGCGCCGGCCGCAGCGGTGAAGCCGTGCTGTTCGTCACCCGTCGCGAAACCCGTCTGCTGGGCACCATCGAACGCCACATCCGCCAGAAAATCGAGCGGGCCACGATGCCCAACCAGCATCATGTGCTGCAGCAGCGCGTCGAGCGTTTCAAGCAGCGCATCAACAAGGCAGTAGCAGACACCCGTTCACCGCTGATGGATACCATCGTCGAGCAACTGATCCAGGAACTGGAAATCGAGCCCGAGCAGCTGGCGGCAGTGCTCGCACACATGCTGCAGGTTGATCTGCCACTGGAACCGCAGGCAAACGAGCGCGGGTTTGAAGAGCGCGCTGAACGTTCCGAGCGCGGCGAAAGAAGCGAGCGTCCTGAACGGGGTGAACGCCGCGAGCGCGAGTACGACGAGCAACCCATCGAGGCCGAGGCAGGGCCGCTGCGGGATTTCCCCGATATCGAGATGGAGCGCTTCCGCATCGAAGTGGGCAAGCGTCACGGCGCCAAACCCGGCGACATCGTTGGCGCCATCGCCAACGAAGTGGGCATCGAAAGCTGCTACATCGGCGAGATCAACATGCGCGGCGAATTCTCCACGGTGGATCTGCCGTCCGGCATGCCGAAGGATTTGTACAACCAGCTGAAAGCCGTGCGCGTGCGCCAGCAGCCACTGCGCATCAGCAAGTTCGGCAAGGAGCAGCCGGGCACGCCCAACCGGGCATCGTCCAAACCGCCCGAGAAAAAATTCCGCAAGAAATTCGAGCGCGACGACAGCGTTCGTCACGATAGTGAAGCAAGCGACGCCCGCAGCGGCTACCGCAAGCGCCGCGAGGAAGCCGCCGGCAGCGAACCGGCCACCGCCAGCGATTTCCACGACAAGCCGCGCAAGGACAAAAAGCCCTTCAAGGAAGGCAGCTTCAAGAAAGACGGCTTCAAGGACAAAGGCGAGCGGGAAAAAATTTCCTTCAAGGAAAAACCGGCCGGGGAAAAGTCGTTCAAGGATAAGCCGTTCAAAGAGAAATCGTTCAAGGACAAACCCTTCAAGGAAAAGTCCTTCAAAGAGAAGTCTTTCAAGGATAAAGACAGCAAGGACAAGCCTTTCAAGGCGAAGTCATTCAAGGACAAACCGTCGAAAGACAAGCCGTTCAAGGATAAGCCCGCCCGCACCAAACCCCGCAAGGATTGATGCCCCAAAGCGCCTGGCAGCTGCTGTCAGGCGCTGGTGGTGGCCGAGACTTTGTGCGACTGCGCAATCTGGCGCAGGGAATCCACCAGTTCGGTGATCGACACGTCGGATTTCTTGCGGCCACTGCCCGCCACTTCAACGATATCGCACAGCGACAGCAACCCCACCACGCGATGCTCGTCGTCCACCACTGGCAGTCGGCGGATTTTTTCTTTCGTCATCAGTTTCAGGGCCTGCTTGAGTTCCCACTTGGGTGAGCAGCTCACCAGCGGACGCGCACCCACCAGATCGCCGGCCCGCAACTGGGCCGCGTTGGCGTGACGCAGCGCCAGCGCCATGGCGATGTCCCGATCGGTGACGATGCCCACCGGCATGCCCTGTTCGTTGAGCACCGGCACGGCGCCACAGTCACCGTTCCACATCTGGTAGGCAATGGTTTCGAGTGTGTCATTGAGTTCACAGCAGAGGGTCGCTGTGGTCATGGCTTGTTCGACCAGCATGATCAATTCCTTCCTTGCGGTTGTTCACGACAGTCACGATGCAATGTGACAAGCAGCACGCACAGCACAAGCGGGCTTGTGGAACCCTAACGCAAGCAACCGGGAGGGGAATTGATAATGCTCAATTTGCGGGGATTTCTGCGGTGCAGGTAAATGCACCGCAGCGGGGAACGGATCACCAGTATTCGCGGGCCCTGGCGCGGGCTTCCTCGGCTCCCCGGCGGTCGCCGCTGGCGGCACGACTGTCGGCGATGATGGTCCAGGCGTCGGCGCGGGCATCGGACACGCCCCAGCCTTCACTGGGCAGCAATGACAGGGCGCGGTTGGCCATCTGGATGGCGTTGTTGTAGTCGTTCAGGGCCAGGCGGGTCTTGGCCATGGCCAGATAGAGGGCGGGGGACCGGGGCGCCATGCGGATGGCACGCTCGAAATTGTTGGCGGCGTTGGCGTACTGGCCGCGCTGGTGATAGGTCTTGCCTTCCCGCAGCAGGGCATCGGCGGCACTCACGCCCGTGCTGTTCTCGGAATAGGATGCGGTGACCGGCGCCTTGCGCACGGAGCTGGGGGCCGGCGTGGGTGCCACATAACCGGTAGAAGGCTGGCTACCTTGGGTAGAGGTGCTGCCATAGCCGCTGTCACGGGTGGAATAAACACTGCCACTGCGCGACGGTTCATAGGCTCCCTGATGGTTACCCGTGCGCTGGGGTGGCTCCACTGTGCTGGTGGGCGCCACCGCGCAACCGCCCAACCACATCACCAGCATTGCCAAAGTCAGTTTGTTCCACATCGTCATTACCTGCATGCCGTTCAACGGCGCTCATTATTCATCAAACCACGGAACCAGTTGAAGAGCCGGCCACCACTTCCACAGGGTAATTTTTGCTCCGACACCACATTGCGCCGCACCGGGATCTCGATGGCGTTGTCGCACCAGGAATCCACCTGCCCCTGTTGGACAGGATCCCACCAGATCCATTCCAGATCGGCGGGCGGATTCAGATCCAGTGGCTGCAACGGCAGGCGCGAGAAGGTCTGGTTCCAGGCCCGCAATGCGCCGCTGGCACCGGTGAGGGGGGTTTTCTCGTTGTCGTCGCGGCCCATCCAGACAACGCCCAGATAATTGCCGGAAAAGCCCGCGAACCAGCTGTCACGCTGGTCGTTGCTGGTGCCGGTCTTGCCGGCCAGATTCAGGTCAGGAGACATATAACTGTTGACGCTGCGGGCGGTGCCACTGCGCACCACTTCCTGCAGGGCATACACCAGGGCATAGATATCCGCCGGATCGAAGCGCTGCTGCACTTCCAGTTCATAACGTTGCAGCGGTTCGCCGTTGCCGGTCAGCACCGAACGCACCGAACGCAGGGGATTGCCAAAGCCTTCGGTGGCGATGGTCTGGTACATCTTGGCCACTTCCAGTGGCGACAGATCCACCGCCCCCAGCGCGATCGATGGCACCGCCATCACATTGCGCTCCACCCCCAGCCGCTGCAGCACGCTCACCACATTGGGCAGGCCCACATCCAGCGCCAGCCGCGCGGTGGACAGGTTGTAAGAATTGGCCAGCGCATGCAGCAGCGGCACTTCGCCGTGGGGCTGGCGATCGAAGTTCTCTGGCGACCAGGTTTTGCCGTTGGGCAGTTGGTAATGCAGCGGTTCGTCCTGCAGGATCGAGCCCAGGTGATAGCCTTTTTCCAGCGCCGCCAGATACACCGCCGGCTTGACCAGCGAGCCGATCGGACGCTGGGCATCCAGGGCGCGATTGAAACCTTCGTAGCGGTAGGAACGGCCACCCACTACCGCCACCACCTCGCCGGTATTGCTGGCGGTGATCACGCCAGCGGCTTCGAGATTTTCCAGGCGCTTGCCGAAGCTCTTCTGCAGCTGGTTGGTGTGCTGATCGATGGCCTGTTCCAGCTGCTCCTGGGCCCAGGGATCCAGGGTGGTGAAAATGCGCAGCCCCTCGGAACGCAGATCTTCATCTTTGTAGTCCTGCTTAAGCTGGCGCTTCACCAGATCGAGGAAGGCCGGATAGCGGGCATCTTCATACTGGGGTTTCTTGATCACACCCAGCGGTTGCTTCACGGCGGCGGCGTGCTGGGTCTTGTCGATCACCCCCTGCTCGAGCATCACCTGCAGCACCTGGTCGCGACGCTGCTGGGCACGCTCGGGATTGCGGCGCGGGTCGTACCAGCTGGGGCCTTTCACCAGCCCCACCAGCAACGCCACCTGATGGGCTTTCAGTTCCGGCAGCGGCTGGCCGAAGTAGAAAAGGCTGGCCAGGCCAAAGCCATATATGCCGCGCTTGCCCGCCTGCCCAAGATAGACTTCGTTCAGATAGGCTTCGAGGATTTCGTCCTTGCTGTAGTGGAAATCCAGCAGCACCGCCATCACCGCCTCGGTGCCCTTGCGGGTGAGGGTGCGCTTGCTGCTCAGATAGAAATTCTTCACCAGCTGCTGGGTGAGCGTGCTGCCGCCCTGCTGCACCGAGCCCGACGATACGTTGGCCCAGAATGCACGGCCAATACCGCGCAACGACAGGCCAAAATGGTTGTAGTAATCCCGGTCTTCCACCGCGATCAATGACTGGATCATCAGCGCCGGCACCTGATCCAGCTTCACCAGCACCCGGTCTTCGTTGTGGGCCGGGTAGATGCCGCCCACCACCGCCGGTTCCAACCGCGCCATGGCCACACCGCCGCTGGTGAGCCCTTCCACCCGGCCATGATCCAGCATGAATTTCAGGGTGCGGGGCGCCTCGTTGCCTTCCCAGGATTCAAAGCCCCGGGTGGCAATCTGGTAGCGGCCATACTGCTCGGTGTACGTGCCCGGCTCCAGCTTGCTGCCGGTGACGCGGCGATAATTCAGCAACCCCAGCTCAAACGGCAGTTGCCCGTTCGCCAGTTGCAGGCCGTCGTACAGCTCCAGCGGACGCGCATAGACCTTGGCAGGAATCGCCCAGCGCTTGCCTTCGAAATGGCTGGTGATACGGGCATCCAGATACACCACCCCCACGGCGCCCAGCACCAGGCCCACCAGCGCCAGCTTGAACAGCCAGCCCCAGATGCGCAGCCCCTTGCGGCGGGACTTGCCGCCACCACCCTTGCGTTTGCGGGGGGATGACGTGCGGGCAGAGGTGGATGCGGCGGCGGGTTTTTTACGTTTGCGTGACTGCGACACAGGTATGACGACTCCCGATGTGCCTGATGGAACCCCGCAGCGGGATGAACGGCGAGGGTTCCTGTTGGTATCAAAAGGCGCGTAGTATACGCGCTGGAATCGGACATCCCCAAGAACAGGAACACAACTCCATGACGAAATACGATGTGTACGCCATCGGCAATGCGCTGGTGGATATGGAATTCGCCATCGACGACGAATTTCTGGCCCGGCAGAACATCGACAAGGGCGTGATGACCCTGGTCGACGAAGCCCAGCAGCAGCAACTGTACGAAGCACTAGCGGGTCACACCGGCAAGATGGCCAGCGGTGGCTCTGCCGCCAACACCATCATCGCGGTGAGCCATTTCGGCGGCAAAGCCTTCTATTCCTGCAAGGTGGCCAACGATGCGGCGGGGGATTTCTATGTGCAGGATCTGGTGCGCGCCGGCGTCGACACCAACCTGCATCAGGAGCGTGACCCCGGCACCAGCGGCCGCTGCATCGTCATGATCACCCCGGACGCCGAGCGCACCATGCACACCTTCCTGGGGATTTCCGAGAAAGTGTCGGAAGTGGAATTGCATGAAGACGCACTCAAAGCCTCCAAATATGTTTACCTGGAAGGCTACCTGGTCACCTCCCCCACTGCCCGCGCCGCCGCCATCAAGGCGCGCCAGATCGCCGAGGCCAGCGGCGTCAAAACCGCCCTCACCTTCTCTGATCCCAACATGGTCACCTTCTTCCGCGAAGGCCTGAAGGACATGCTGGGCGACGGCGTCGACCTGCTGTTCTGCAATGAAACTGAAGCCCTCACCTGGACCGGCACCGACGACATCGAAGCCGCCGCCGAGGAACTCAAAGCCATCGCCCGCAGCTTTGCCATTACCCTGGGCGCCGACGGCGCGCTGGTATACGACGGCCATGCCATGCACAAAGTCCCCGCCACCCCGGTGAAGGCTGTGGACACCAACGGCGCGGGCGACATGTTCGCTGGGGCCTTCCTTTATGGCCTGACCCACGGCTATGGCTATGTCCGCGCTGGCGCCCTGGCCACCAAGGCCGCCGGACGTCTGGTCACCCAGTTCGGCCCCCGCCTCAAGCCCGACGAGCACAAGCCCCTGTTGTAACAGCCCGTTGTGCCCGTCCCGGATGCCGGCGCCCTGCCGGCATCCCCCCGCCTGCTCCGCTTTCACCACAACCCGCCCCAGGATTGTCTACACTGAAATCAGATCGCTCCGCAGCAGGCGGGGGTATGGGCATGAGATCTGGTCGAGCGACCCTCGCCGGCGGGCCATGCCACAGTGAACCTCCCCTTGGCCCACAATTGAATGAAGGCTGTTGCATGTTTATCGAGTCCAACTACACCGAGCAGTTCGAAAAGGTGGACAACCACTGCAAGCACTTACTGGAACAAGCCCTGCAGGGAATCCCCGCTCATGGCGCCCCCCTGACCTATGAGTGCTTCGAGGATCTGTACGCGGACGCCACCAACACAGATCTGGTGTTCGTGGTGGAAGAAGGCGCCGTCGGCCACCAGCAGGAAGGCAAGACCCTGTTCCATTACGATGCCGGCGACCTGTTCGGCATGAACCAGGCCGCCCTCATGCCCAAGGCCAAATACTTCGCCGAATCCCCGGTGGTCCTGCGCCCCTACAAGCGCGACGACCTCTGGAACGCCGCCATGGCCAACACCACCAAGGCGCGCCAGTGGGGCGACTTCCTGATTGCCGACTGTGGTCGCCAGAACGCCGTGGTCGCCGCCATGGAACCCGAGGTGGATCGCACCTCGCTGGGCTTTGCCACCTTCAAGCCCGGCGAAACCATCATCCGCGAAGGCACCGAATCCGACACCGTATATTCCATCGTCGAAGGCCACGCCGAAGTGTTCGTGAAAGGCGTGAAAGTGGGCGAAGTGCTGGAAGACGAAATCTTCGGCGCCCTGTCCCTGCTCACCAACAGCCCCCGCACCGCCACCGTGGTGGCCGACACCCGCTGCCTGGTGATGGTGGTACCGCGCCACCAGTTCGAAATCCTGATCAAGAGCCACCCGCGCATCTGCCTCAGCCTGATGGAAAACATGGCCCGGCAGATCGTCTCCCTCAACGCCCAGGTTACCGCCTGCCGCAATCCCTGACCCCGTTTTTGCAGTCGAGGTAGTTGTTCATGAACGCACCCATCACGCCTGACATCGTTCAGTTCGATCCCCCATCGCTGGACGCCGTGGAACGGGCCACCGCCCTGGCGCGGCTGTACTTCCGCCCGCAATACGTCGGACTGGATAACGTGGATGCAGCGCAGCCGGCGCTGTACGTCAGCAACCACACCATCTATGGCGTGCTGGATTCACCCCTGCTGTACGAAAAGCTCTACAAGGAAAAAGGCATCGTGCTGCGCAGTCTGGGCGATCATCTGCATTTTGATGTGCCCGTGTGGCGCGACATCCTGCAGCGCGGCGGCACCGTGCCCGGCACGCCGGAAAACTGCGCGCGCCTGATGCAGGCCGGTGAACACATCCTCGTGTACCCCGGCGGCGGCCGCGAAGTCGCCAAGCGCAAGGGCGAGCAGAACAAGCTCACCTGGAAGACCCGCACCGGCTTCGCCCGCATGGCCATCGAGCATCAGTACCCGATCATTCCCGTCGCCGCCCTGGGTGCCGACGATGCCTTCGATGTGGTGTACGACGCCTACGATTTCATGCAGAACCCGCTGGGGCGCTGGTTGCTGAACCGGCCGGCGATTCGCGCAAAAACCCGCAACGGCGACATGCTGATGCCCATCGCCAAAGGCATCGGCCCCACGCTGATTCCCCGGCCGGAGAAATTCTATTTCGCCTTCGGCAAACCGATTTCACCCACTGCTTTTTTTGGCAAGGAAAACGACAAGGAACAGGTGTGGCAACTGCGCAAGCAGGTGATGGAGGCGCTGGAAGGGGAAATGGAAAAACTGCGGCAGGTGCGGGCGAAGGACAAGGATGTGAGTTTGCTGCGGCGGTTGTTGACGCGGCATGGGTAGACAGCAGAATGCACTCCGCCGCCAGGAGGCTTCTCGCCAGATCAGAGGGTTACCAACGCGGCGCAGATCGCGCGCTTCTGCTCCTCGGGAAGAGGATGAGCGAGCAAGCCCTCGATGGTGAACACACTGATTTTCACCAACGCCTCGATTTTCTGCGGCGCTATGCCGGCTTGCTGTAGCTCCAGGCGCAACAGCCCCTCACTAAGGGCATGAAATCGATCATGCCAGGTATTGATGGCAGGCGACTGCGCCAGCCGGGAATGTACGGTACCCACCAGGCGACTGACCCGTTCAAGCTGGTTGGCAACCCAGAGCAGGCGCTCAGCAACGCTCATGGCTGGCAGCACCAGATATTCGCCCATGCGCGCCAAGAGTTCGGCATCCAGCACGGCG
>JAGUVW010000030.1 GCA_020062665.1 Pseudomonadales bacterium | reverse complement strand
GTCTTGCTGTACTCATAATAAGTGTCCACTTAAATATAGGTGGACACTACAGTAGCTGGATCACAGCCGCTGAAAAGATGGGATTCACCGGACGGTTACGAAAAATATAGATCTCGGGCGTGCAGAGCTTTTTTTCCCTACAACAAAAAACGGCACGTCACACACTGTATTCCTGTCGAAGCAGGCCGTATCGCTAATATCAAAAATAGAGAGAAGCGAGACGGGTTATTTGTTTCCGTCCGCTGCGTCAAGAAAGGCACCAATGAGGCAGCATGCGATTGTGTGGCAGGTGTCGAAATATGGATCGGAATCTGGATTACAACATTGGACTTCGCATGACCTCAGGCGATCTGTTGGAACAGGGCTTGCGCGACTTGGTTGTAGCAGGGTTGTTCAAGATCGAATACTTAACCACGTAGATTCCAGTATCTCAGGAATCTACGATAGGCACAGCTACGATGCAGAATCTAAGGACTGGTGGCAGCGCTGGGCAGACCATTTGGAATATCTAGCGAAGCCACAGTCCCTGTGAATTAGCTAGCTGGGGGACTTGTCTTGAGCTGAGCTTTGTAGGCTGTTGTGAAAAGGGTCCTGTCTTAAACTGTGCGAAGGAAGTCAATTAAGGCGTTTCTAGCGTTCCCTGGAAGCCTGTAATAAAGACTGAGCAACTCTTTCTGTTCTTTCCGGGTTTGCTCATCGGACACATCCCAGCAAAGATCCTCGCTGCTAACAGGGGATGTCTCCATTTCGCCATTGCCTGTAGCAAGCCAGTCAAATCTAATGCCCAGTGCTTTGGATATTTCAATTAGATGTTGGGTGCTTGGTGTGGTTTTGCCAATTTCCCATTGCCCGCAGGCTCCTCTAGTGACGCGCAGCATATCAGCAAGGGCTACTTGAGATAGCCCTCGGAATTCGCGTGCTTGTTTAAGTCTGGAGCCAATAGTCATGGCCTAAGGATAGTATTGCTAACTATCTTAGGTATAGGATAGTATAGCTAACATAAAATAGAAATCAATGCTAAACAAATTGAGATGCCGGCCGATATGTTCCTTGTATATCAATTAAGTTGAGGAATGAGGTGTTTCATGATGTCGAGTATTCGGATGTGGGTGTTGCTTTTTGTTTGCGTTTGTTTGAACGGCTGTGGAGTTCTTCAGTGCAAGCTGTGCGCGAAGAAATTCGGTGAAGAGGATGCTGGTTCCTCGAATGCCTCAAGTCAGCAGATGGAAGGCTATTCAAGAGCGTATGCAGAGCCCGTGACAATATCCGTTACCGGATTTGGCGCGCCCGACGTCCAAATAGCAAATGTGGCGCAGAGACAGTTATTGGCAATGAGGGCTTCTGAAGTCGATGCATATAGAAGGCTGGCTGAGCAAGTAAAGGGTGTCCAAGTTTCTTCTAACACCAAAGTCATCGACTTTGTCACTAGCCATGACCATATTCGTTCAATAGTGGATAGCTATGTGAGAAGCGCCAAGATCGGGACGCAGGGCATCACAAAAGGCGGATTCTATGAGACAACATTGGTTTTGACATTGGGTAGCGATTTCTTCAGTCGCATAGCGGCTGAACCGACCAGGGGAAGCAATCGCTTCATTTCGGGTGGGGTGGAATCATTGTCAGAAGATGGTTCCGGTGCCAAGGCACACTTAGGGGCGGCGACATTATCGAATCAGATGATTCATTACGATTTGGGTGCGCTGCAAAATGAAAGGTATACATACTAATCATGATGATTAAACACGGTTCTCTGTTTGCCTTATCCTGTGTTCTTTTGATGGGTTTGGCGAATGCTGAAGTTGTTGTCGTTGAGGGGAGGGCGGCGCTGTCTGGAGATATTTCTACTGATAGAGATCGGGCCATCGATGATGCAATTAAAAAAGCCCTCTTAATGTCGGGCGTTCAAGTTCAGGGAAGAACTTTTGTAAGAAATGGAAAAATTGAAAGTGATTCAATAACCATGAGCTCATCCGGCAATGTAAAATCGCTTGAGGTATTGGAAGAATGGGACGGCGGTGGTTTTTACTTTGTCAATGCAAAGATAGACATTAGCAAGGCGTCGAGTTGTGAGCAGGGTAGTCATTATGGAAAGTCGGTATTCTTTTCTGCTTTCCAGCGGGATAACCCCGGTACTTCGGTAGCAGGTAAGCTTTCTAATGTGGACAAAGAATTTTCTAAAGAGTTATCAAGCCGTCTGTATCGAGCATACAGCGTCATGGTTTCTAAAAATAGCCACATCTTATTGCCTCAGAGTGAGGGAGAGTTGCCTGATGCACCGCTGTCTCCTGCTACAATAATTCGCGCTGCAGATGATTATAAAAGCCAGTTTGTTGTGGCGGGATCAATTACCGATATGTCAATGATCCATCCAGAAAAATACTTTAACTCTTCAGCCACAAGAAAGATTGCTGAATCAGTGAAAACTGGTATGGGGAAATTGTTCGGGAACGGAGGCGACGATTACAGGCTTAGAAATATCTCCTTTCGGATGACGCTTTACGATGGTGTTGGTGGAGCAGTTGTCTTTGACAAAACTTATGCGGGAGCTGGCATTTGGGATGCAGGTTACACCGAGGAAGTGGGTTTTGGTACGCCTAGATTTTGGAAGACCGGATACGGTAAGGTTACTAGCGATTTGATGGATTCGGCGATGAATGATCTGGGGAAAAAGCTCCTGTGCCAACCTTTCATGATTGATGTTGAATACCTGCCCGCCGAAGATTGGGTATATTTTCCAGCCGGGGTGAATCAAGGTATTAAAGTTGGGGATGTAATGTCATTGTATTTTAAAAAGAGTTTGCAAGTGGATGGGGTGAGTGGAACATCGGAAATAAAAGCTACGCCAATAGTGTTGAAGGATATGAACGCCACGCTGTCCATAATTCAGGCTTATCCATCGTATAGTATCGCTAAGTCTAGCGCCGACCTTCGCGGCGGCCATCGATATATTGCTGTATCCTGGTAATAGTATGCTGCGGGAAAAAAATTCCTGTTTGATGATCTAAAGATGGTTGCATCAGCGCTATCTTCTGACGATTGAGCGGGCTGGTTATGGCGCAGTCCATGACTGATTCCCCGAGGGAGTTTCCACTCGTCAATCATTAGTTGAAACGAAATAGCTAATTTTCAATTCAGAACAGCCCTCAAAATGAAGCTGGCTTTTCATCTATTTACTGAGCGCAATGTATGAGGCATGCATTACATTTCTCCACAGGGCGAGGGCATTCCATCATAGGTCATGGTGAACGGGCATTGCCTGTGTTGCTAAACCTTTTGCGGGATCTCCGTCTGGATATGCACGGTATCCTAATTGATTCGCAAGGTGGATTTGGTCAGCCTAGCTATACTGCCAGCGATTCTTGGATGTGCCCTATTGAAATCTTACTTGAGCCTGGGTTTGTCTGGGATGCGGGTCAGGATCGCCATGTCTTCTGTGATGTTACGCGCTTCTATTACCAGACGGTATTCTCTCAAGTATGGCTGGCCTTTGTATTGATCGATGATCTAACTGAACAAGAATGTATCTCCGCTTATGAGATCGTTCGTATGATTAAGGCAGAAGGTGGCATGGCAATCGGTGTTGCTACTGAACTTCATGGTTCAAGCGCTGCTGCCGAGACTGATGGGCATTGCAATGCGCTGCTGTTGCGTGAGCTAGATGCCCTACTGCAGATGCCCTCCTGTAGGACTCCGTTATATGGTGAGTTTGTGACATGTCTGGCGGATGCTTTGGCGGGCATTGCTTATCCGTTGCAAGGCAAAGGATTTATCGGCATCGATCTAAGCGACGTGCGCGTTGTTATGACACTTTCACGGAATATGACATACGGTGTTGGTTCAGCGGCAGGTTGTGATCGTGTGGATTGTGCCACGGGAGCGGCTTTGAGTAGCCTTTCGTTAGGCTCGAAGGCGCTGAGTCATGCCAAGGGTATTTTCATATCAATTAAAGGAGGTGTGGATTTTGGCTTAAAGGAGTTTAATCGTGTTGGGGATATTTTCGAGGAATTGGTTCCGAACGAATCTTTTGTTTTCATCGGTACCCACACTAACCCGGATTTTCACGATCAGCTTAGCGTGAGCGTCTATGTCATTAATTGAATGCATGTTCAGCTAAGAAGCGTTAAAAAGTCCGTCATCAGCCACCGCAAACCCTGTTGTCAATAGAGATGAAAATGGGGCTACTAAAATGCAGCCCCATAGGTAATCTTCTTGAATAAAACAATACCGTCTTTCTCTCAAGCAGTGTGGCATGCGCAGAGCTGAAGGTAGTGCTCTGTAGTGTAGTGTAGTGTAGTAAGCTATATTATCTATTACATAGTAATCTATATAATACTTTTAGCTATTGATCTTGTTTTATGATGAGTTTTTCGATTTTTCTGTTGACGCAAGTATGAATGCTGTTCCTCTTCTTCTTGCTAGATGTAGGAATAGCTGTCCGGTAACGCCAAATTCATCTTGCTTTAGAAGTGCTATTAATAATTGCTTTTGTTTTGGTCCGGCCTTGTCCTTTCTAGTTTTTCCATTCCAACTGTATTCGTATATCCGACCCCAATAAAACTTGAAGGCATAGCTGACTTGTTCTGGCCTGTTTTTTATGATGCTTATTTTCATGGATCGGTTCTGTTTAAAGTGCTTCCTTAGTTTTTCAATTTTTCTTTGGTTGTTTGGTGTTAGTAGATGGAAGTGTGGTAACCATTTTTTTGAGCTTTCGTGATAGTCAATTTCAAAAGATCCTATCACCGGAATGTCGAACTGACATCTTTCTAGTTGTTTGTGAAGTCTGTTCTTAAGTTTTGTTATTTTGAAATTGGACATGTCCTTGTCGCTCATTTCGGAATCGAAGTAAATCAGGGTTATCATGCACCATTCTTCGTTTGCATCGATTGCATCTAATGCACCTAGTATTAGATTTGCTCTTATTATTGATACGCAAACCGGGCAGGCACCGCTTCTGCATCTGCTTTGTTCTTCGCAGTTTTCAAGTTTAATTAATAGATCTAGTAGTTCGTCGTCGTCCTGTGCTTCTAAGAGAAAAATGTTTTGCCGTGCTTGTTCCTCCCGTTTTTTGATTTTTTCAAATTGTGGTAGGTAATTGTATATGGATCTGTTGATCATGGGCTTGTCCTCTTTGTGTGTCGCCAATAAATTTAAGCGCGATATGTTTTTTTGAAAATTGAAATAAATTTTGAAGATTTCAAGTAACCCTTTTCCTTGATTTTATCCATTGGTATATCTCAGCATCGATAAAGCCAGAGCGTCTTGATGTTAGGGCTATCTGGTTTGGGAAATCGCCTTTTCTAATCATTCTGAATATCGTAGATCGAGAGAGTGAAGTGATTGTGCACACGTCATCGATATCCAATATCTTGATTGATTCGGTTGTGGACGCGTCCGCCATTTTTCTTACCTCATAAAACTTTGTTGGTTGAGGTATGTCTTTACAGTTCTGTTTTTTTGTGCGGACATGTCCGAAGTTATGGGTGGGATTTGAAGCAGATTAAAAAGTGATATACTTGAGCCTCGATTACTGCTGGAGATTTCGGTGTGAAAGCGAGCGCTAGAAAAGTTGAGCTGGAAAAGCTTTTAGGGTTGATTCAATGGAGTGCTGATACCGATAAGGAAATGAGACCTTTCCTAAACGGTGTAGCAAAAGCGTTGTCAAGAATGGCTAGGCCAGAATTGCTTCCGTCGCAGAAGAAATTGACCTTGCTATTGGCTAAGTTGGATAGCTTGCAATCAGGCAAAATAATCGATGCTGTTATCTCAAAAGAGATCCAGGAATCGATAAAGATGATATATAAGAATAAAGGTGTAGAGATTTTTTCTGGCTCGACTTTGGGTGAAGTGGAGTTCAGGCGTATGTCTGATACGGTTGGTCGTGCAAGGCGTCGAAGAAAGCAAGGTGTTAAAAATGGAAGGAAAATTGTGAAGGGCGCTGGTGTTCTTGATTTGTCAGTAAAGGCAAAAATGAAGCTTCTGGATTTAACGAAAGATTATGACTTTAGTTCGCCGTCAGATGCGCTTGTTCGAGCGATTGATGTTTATTTTAAAGTGAAATCGAAAAAAGCCAAGTCACGGGGTGATGAGATGGAATCAAAGCATCGATTTTATCCGTTGGAAAATGCTGTGACTGAAGTTACATCTATGAGGGGATTTCCGTTTGGTAAAGTCCGCCCCGATGCAGTAGTTAAACGCTCATAATTCAAGTAGAGATCTGTTTGTGATGCAACTAAGAGGCATGCTCCTGTTCAGTTGAGGCGGGGGATGCCTAGTTGCTGGTCTGGCTCCGCAGAATGTATCTGCGCATTTGTAATCGGACATATAATTAAGTCGGGAGATTATCGCATGACGATAGGCTGCGCCTTGAGGCGCCGAGTCATGCCGATGATGTTTTCGTTTCGATTGGGGGATGTGAGGACTTTGGTTTAAAAGAGTTCAGCCGTATTGGTAATCTTGCCAAAGAATTGGTTCCGGAAGTTTTTTTGTTCTCACTGGCACTCACGCCAATGTGATCTGCGCGAGGAGCGGCTAAGTTGATTTAGATTAGAGCCCAAGAAGCGCTACCGCAAAAGATGGCTCGGCATAAGTTTATTAAAGTGTTGATCTCATGGTGGGTTAAGACCAAGTGCTTTTATGATGGCATTTTTATAAATATTTTCTTCGGGAAGGGTTACATTATTAAAAGCCTCTTGAACTTTATAGACGGTCGTAGAATGTGTTTTGGCTTCTTTCAGTGGCACTAGCTCAGAATTTATCAGGCTGCTGCTAAGGTCGTGTTCATAGACCAAGAAAGTAATGGATGCAGGCTGGAGTGCATATTTTGCAAGCACAGTTTGCCCGCCTAGTCTGGCCATTATGCGTTCAAAAACAGGTTTCGGGCATACGAAGAACAAACCCTTTCGGCACAATTCTTCGCGTTGCAGAACTTGCCCTTTGTATATTAATTGAGGCAGTATCCGTTTGGATACGTTCTCCCAATTCAATCCAGCACTAGTTTTTTCCACTTGACGATTATTTTTTAGTGCGTGAAATCCATTTCTGTAGTTGCCAGTTGTGTCTATTGTTTGAACTTCTACGGCTACAAATTCTTCGAGTGTTCCCGTGTGGTTAAGTTTGGCGAGCACCCAGTCAACAAAATAACCGCCACTACCTGATTTTTGAGGCAAGCGTAATTCGCCCCCCCACCGTTTTCCGAATACAGCAATGCAAGACTTTCCCGAATTTTGCGCGTGCGCAACTGCTTCTCGTCCAGGAATCAAATCAAGCTGCTCGCCGAACGCTTTTGTGGCTACATCTTTTAGGATTTGGTATTTGTCGGCGTACAGCCGAATAGGGCAACATATCACCGGGCTTGAAGTTATTGGCTTGATTGTGCAGACGCCTGAAGTCGTTCCATCATTGAAAGATTTTTCGCATTTTTCGTTAATAATGGGGCATATCTCAGTTTTAGCTGCATTTGCAGCTGCTAATGAGTTGTCCTCAGATCGATAGGCAAAAAACTCCCATATAGTCCCAGCCATTATATTGCCCTTGTTAGTCCCTTTGTTTCATTGCCTAATGCCCAAGCTAGTGAGCGCCCGATAGCCGCTGCAAGCAATGGTGGAACTGCATTTCCAACTTGCTCGTATTGTTCCACTCTCGAGCCAGCGAATTGGAAGGTGTCTGGGAATGTCTGTAGTCGCGCAGCTTCTCTTACTGTGAAGGCTCGATCTTGATTGTAATGAAAATATGCGCCCCAGTGGGGATCACACTTGGTTAATATCGTAGAAGCAAGTCCATTTGGATCTACTCTGCCATATCGCTTGGTATGGTCAGAACGACGAGCCCGCTGCATGCCTTTTGGCAATAAGTGGACGGGGATATTCGTCCAGTTACCCCCGGCGGGAATGTGTGATACTCGTTCCATATTGATCTTGCTGAGGCGTGCGGCTTCATGGTTTACAACGCCACGTGATCCGATTCTCATAGCGCGTTGGAATTCATTTTGCGGCTTTGTGCGATATTTTTTAAGTGTTTCCCCTGTCTCTCCATTCTCTAGGCAGGGGAGATCATCAATTGCATCCTTGACGGATATAAATCTGGGTAGCTCAACTTTGTTTGGTAAGGCGACAATATTGCGACCCTCAAAGCGCGAAGTAAAGTTAACTCTAACAGGCGCTTGTCGTACAGGTTCGGGAAAAGCTGAAAATATGTCCTGACCTTCACGTAAGCCGATAATTATTGTTCGCCATCTTGTCTGGGGTACCCCGAAGTGAGGTGCATAAAGAATGCGTACATCTGATTGATACCCGTGCTGCTCAAGGGCAGCCAGAATTGCTTGAAGAGTCATGCCGCCTTCAAACGATACTAGCCCCGGCACGTTTTCAATAAGTACCGCCCGAGGATAAAACACATCAACGAATCTCAGGAACTCTTTGAACAGATGGTTACGCTCGTCATTTTTCGAGCGGGTAGGGGCGTTTATCGAAAAGCCCTGACATGGAGGTCCACCAGCAATTAGATCAAGCTCCCCCTTTCTCACTCCAAGGCGGCGTCGAATTGATTTGGCATCTACCTTTCGAATATCGCGTTGGTCAATGATTGTCTCGGGATGATTGAGCGCATAGGTTTCTGCATATTGCTTCTGGATCTCGTTGGCGTATAAGCCTATAAAACCGGCTTCTCGCAGCCCTTCTGAAAGACCCCCAGCCCCGGAAAACAGATCTATCATTTTGAACTGACTCATTATTATCTCTCCTTGCAGTCGGTGGAAGGCTAGCTGATGGGGTTTGGTAAATCAACACGAGAGCTTGGGCAGGGCGTCTACGTTTTCAGTTACGACCAAACAAGAAAATACTGTATATGCGTACAGCATAATGAGCAAGCTACGTTTTGCTTTGTTGTGCTCGCTTCTAGTCTGTTGAGCATGTGCGCGACTGAGCGCTCGCAAAAAAGCACGACGTTGTGAGAATCATACTAACGAGACTGCTAGTATAGTTTTTCGTGTAGTTTTTTCAGATATGTCATAAAAACTTCAATAATATCATAAGTCTTACGCTGCTGCATCATGGGGGTGTGCTGGGTGTACTGTTCTTCTGTCGTTGTGGACATGATGTCGGGTGTCGTGAAGGCAAGGTCTCGAAGTCAGTCATTGTACGCATTCGGGCGGCGCTTGGAACGGCTTGACAGGTGCGATTTGGGGTCGGGTCGCCGAGGAAAAAATGCCGGGGTTTCGCATGGTTTGGCCTGGGACGAACGGTTACAATCAGCCCACTTTTGCCAGGGATTGAATCCGATTTCATGCTCACCTTTTCTGATCAGAACCTGTTGATCGAGGCGCTTGCCACCCAATTGGGCAAACTTTTGTCTGGTCACGGTCTATATATTGTGACAGCAGAATCCTGCACGGGTGGCTGGGTGGGGGCAGCCCTGACCCAGGTTCCAGGCAGCTCCGGCTGGTTCGACCGCGGTTTCATCACCTATTCCAACGAGGCGAAGCGGGAGATGCTGGGGGTGCGCCCCAAGACGCTTGAGCAACACGGAGCGGTCAGCAAGGCGGTGGTGGAGGAGATGGCCAAGGGTGCTCTCAAGAAATCCCGCGGCACCTTTTCCGTCGCCATCAGCGGTGTGGCCGGGCCTGATGGTGGCACCGAGGACAAGCCGGTGGGTACCGTGTGGATGGCCTGGTGCATCCAGGGCAGAGTGGACAGCGCGCTGTTCAGTCTGCCCGGCGATCGGCAGGAAGTGCGCGCGGCCTCGGTTTCGCTGGCGTTGCAGGGGCTACTGGTGCGTATCCGCGACTGGCTGAAACTGCATCCGCAGGAAGATTTGCCGTCAGTACTTGAACAATCCGAATAATACTGTTTAAATATACAGTATTGGGTGACTGACACTGATCATGAGGAAATTCTAATGGACGATAACAGAAAAAAAGCGCTCAACGCGGCCCTTTCCCAGATTGAACGCCAGTTTGGCAAGGGCGCGGTCATGCGCATGGGCGACCAGCAGCATCAGGCGATTCCCGCCATTTCCACCGGCTCCCTGGGCCTGGATATCGCGCTGGGGATTGGTGGTGTACCCAAGGGGCGTATTGTTGAAATCTTTGGCCCTGAATCTTCCGGCAAGACAACCCTTACCCTGAGCGTGATCGCCGAGGCCCAGCGTGCTGGCCTGACGTGCGCCTTTGTGGACGCCGAGCACGCCCTGGACCCTGGCTATGCAGGCAAGCTGGGTGTGAAAGTGGATGACCTGCTGGTGTCCCAGCCCGACACCGGTGAGCAGGCGCTGGAGATCACCGACATGCTGGTGCGCTCCAACGCAGTGGATGTGATCATCGTGGACTCGGTGGCGGCGCTGGTGCCCCGCGCCGAAATCGAAGGCGAGATGGGCGACAGCCACGTGGGTCTGCAGGCCCGCCTGATGTCCCAGGCGCTGCGCAAAATTACCGGCAGCGTAAAGCAGGCCAACTGTCTGGTGATCTTTATCAACCAGATCCGGATGAAGATCGGCGTGATGTTCGGCAACCCGGAAACCACCACCGGCGGTAATGCGCTGAAGTTCTATGCCTCTGTGCGTCTGGACATCCGCCGCACCGGCGCGGTGAAGCAGGGCGAGGAAGTGGTGGGCAGCGAAACCCGCGTGAAAGTGGTGAAGAACAAGGTGGCGCCACCGTTCAAGCAGGCTGAATTCCAGATCCTGTATGGCAAAGGCATCTACCGCATGGGCGAAGTACTGGATCTGGGTGTGCTGTGCGGTCTGGTGGAAAAATCCGGCGCCTGGTATGCCTACAAGGGTGACAAGATCGGTCAGGGCAAGGCTAACGCCGCCAAGTTCCTGGAAGACAATCCGGCGGTGGCACAGGAAATCGAGCGCGAAATCCGCAATCAGATGCTGAATTCGTCGACGCACCTGCCGTTGCCTTCAGCTTCGGAAGAAGACGTCCTCGAAGACGCATAACCTCTCCTCAGCGGGTGAGGCGTTGCTTCGGTGACGCTTCGCCCCTTCTTTACTTTCCTTCCTTTCATTTCGATTGCGCTGGTTCTATTCGCGCTGCTGACAGTATCGCGTCAGGCGGAACCGTTTTGCGTGAGGTCAACACCTTTCACCTGATTGCGTCCGCTGGTTTTTGCCTGGTACAGCATTTCGTCGGCCTGTGACAGCAGTCCGGTGGGAAGCGTGCTGATGTCCGGCGTTGCTGTTGCGACACCCAGGCTGATGCTGACGGCGGGCCCCAGGGGCGACTTGGGATGGGGAATCTGCTGCTGTTCCACGTTGTGGCGCATGTTCTCCGCCAGTTGCAGGGCGTCCTTGTGAGCGATGCCGGGCAGGATGGCGCAGAATTCCTCGCCGCCGTAACGGGCCACGGTGTCCGACGAGCGGCGGGTGGTGGATTTCAGGGTCTGCGCGATCTGTTTCAGGCAAACATCACCGGCGGCGTGGCCGTAGCTGTCGTTCAACAGTTTGAAGAAATCCACGTCGATCATGATGATGGACAGCGGAGTGCCGTTGCGCACGCAGCGGCGCCATTCCTGGTCGAGCACTTCGTCAAAACGGCGGCGGTTGGCCAGTTCGGTGAGGCTGTCGATGGACACCAGTTGTTCCAGCATGTCGGTCTTGATCTTTAGCAGCAGCTGGTTGCGGATGCGTGCCATCACGATGGGCAGGCTGAAGGGTTTGGTGATGTAGTCCACCGCGCCCAGTTCGAGGCCGTAGGCTTCGTCTTCGTTGGAGTTGCGGGCGGTGATGAAAATGACGGGGATGTTGCGGGTGACGTGATTGGATTTGAGCTGGTCGCACACTTGATAGCCGCTCATGCCCGGCATGGCCACGTCCAGCAGAATCAGATCCGGTGGATCGTCGCTCGATGCAATCTTGAGCGCATCCTGCCCATTGGTGGCGGCCTTGACCCGGTACCAGGGCGACAGCGCCTGCGACAGCACCTTGATGTTCAGGGGTTCGTCATCAACTACCAGCACCGTTTGCTTGCTTTCAATCGACATAGGCGACATCACGTTGACAGTTCTAACAAATTTAGATCAAACCTTGCGCACGTCAACCGCGCGGGCCGGTAAATCGATGCTACGCTGTTGAATTGAGAGAATCGCCCGGGAAAACACATGTTTTCTGCCACTTTTCGCATTGTGTCGACCATTCTGCTGGGGTTTTGCCTGCTGGCGGGCTTGCTGCTGTATGGGGTGCAGCAGGTTGCGCAGGAATTCGAACAACATCTGCAGAATGAGTTGTTGGCATCACGTCACCAGATGCAGCGGGCGATCGCAGAGTGGGTTGCCACCAAACAGGTCGATTTGCGGCGCTGGGCTGAACATCCGCTGGTAGTAGAGCGCGTGCGGCAACTGCCCCCTCAGGCAAGCTATCAACTGGATCAGGTGTTGGAGCAGGCGCTGGCGCTGGCTGCCCAACTGTCGGATCTGCGCAATGCGACAGCGCACCTGCAGTTCGCCGTGATGGATCTGCAGGGCGTCAATCTGGTGGCGTCGGAGCCTGCGCAGATAGGACAGGTCAATCCGTCGTCGCTGCAGGCGGATGTCATGGCGCAGTTGCGGGCAGGGCAGGGCGGATTCCATTTTTCCCAGGGCATTGGCGTGGGGCAGGGCGAGGCGGACAACGTACCCGGCGGCGTGTTGCATCTGCTGGAACCGGTCATGAGTGGCAGTGAAGTGATGGCGGTGTTGGTGCTGGTAGTCGATATGGCGCCGGAGTTGGAGCGTCTGTTCCGCAACAGTCCGCGGTGGCAGCGTCGCATGGTTTATGTCTTTGATGATCGCGGTGTGATCCTGGCGCGCCAGCCCCGTGTCCGCACGTCGCTGGTGGAAATCCTGGCTTCGGAGCCGGTGCTGTTGTTTCTGGGTGATCCTGCCGGCAGCGGAAACGAAGGTATCGATACCGACGGATTTGCGGGTTTGCTCGGGTCCGTTGCGGTTGGAACCTGGGGCTGGTATGAGCATCTGAAACTGGGTGTGGCGGTCGAGGTCGAGCGTGACGAAGCCTTCGCGCAACTCACCCGGTTCTATCAGATCGTGGCATTGTTCGCCGTGCTTTCACTATTGCTGCTGGCCGGAATGTCGATTCTGTATGTGCGTAGCCGCACGCGACTGAATACCGCTGAAAACCAGCTGCGCACACTGACGAACGATCTGTCCGCCATGGTGATCATCACCAACAGTAAGGGTCGTATCGTGCGCACCAGCGCCAGTGCGGCCCGTCTGTTCGGGCGGGAATTGCTGCCTGGCAAGCGTTACCGCGACATTCTGCCGGCGGAGCTTGCCGCGCTCTGGAATGAGCAGGAGCAGCAGGTGTGTCAGCGCAGCAGTCCCGCCGTTTCTGACGAGGCGCTGGTAGTGGATGGTGCCAAGCGCTGGTTTCGTGTTGAACGTTTTCCCTGGCGAGATCAACACGGGCAGGTGCTGGGTGTGGTCAGCGTCGGATGGGATGTGTCGGATTTCCGCAAAACCGAACAGGCGCTGCTGGAGTATCAGCACGAAGTCGATGACAGGGTGAGGCGCCAGACCCAGGACATCGAGCGTGAACGCCAGCAGTTGCAGGAAATCATCGACACGTGCACCGACGCGCTGATTACCATCGATGTTCACGGCGAGATTCTGCAGTGCAACCGGGCGATTGAGCGCATGTTCGGCTACCGACGCCAGGAATTGATCGGCCAGAACATTGCGCTGCTCATGGATGATGAGTTGGGCCTGCAACATGGGCATTATCTGGAAAAGTTCGCAATCACTGCGTCGGAACAGACTCTGGTTGGCCGCTGGCGTCAGGTGGTGGGAAAAACACGTGATCAGCGCAATCTGCCGGTGGAAATATCGGTGGGCGCGTTTCGCAGTGGCGAAGATTTTTTCCTGGTGGGCGTGGTGCGGGATCTCTCCGAACGCCAGCGCAAGGAACACCTCAGAGAGTTGCTGTTCGAGCAGGCCCACGATGGCAGCTTGATTCTGGAGCAGAATCGTATCGTCGACTGCAACACCACCGTCGTGCATATGCTGGGGCTGGATGCCAAATCGGAACTGATCGGCAGAAGCCTGCTGGACGTATCCACGGCGCTGCAGCCCGATGGCAGCCAGGCCAGCGAAAAATACACGCGGCTGCTGCGTTTTGCCGAAGAAAAAGGCAGCAGCCGCTTTGACTGGCGCATCCGTAAGCAGGATGGCACACCGGTGCTGGTGGAAGTGAATGTCACCGTCGTGGAAGTGGAAGAGCGCAGCCAGACACTGATGGTGCTGCATGACATCGGTGATCGCATTGCCACCCAGAACGCCATTCGCCGCAGCGAACAGCGCGTGCGTGATATCATGGACAGTACCCAGCAGCTGATGTGCCTGCTGGCGCCGGACGGCAGTCTGCTGGAAGCCAACCGCGCCGCCTACAGTCTGGTGGGTGCTGCCGCCGATGCCGTGGTGGGACGCAAGTTGTGGGACGCACCCTGGTGGCAGCAGTCTCGCGACATGCGGTCACAGTTGCGCGAGCACCTGATCAATGCGGTGAATGGTCAGCGCGTGCGCTTTGCTTCACCGCTGCAGGATCGGTCCGGGCGCACGCTGCATATCGATTTTGTGATGACGCCGATTCTGCAGGACGATCACGTGGAAATGATCGTGCTGGAAGGCCACGACGTCACTGCCATCAACGAAGCGCGGCAGGCGGAACGACGCGCGCGGGAAGACGCCGAAGCCGCGAACCAGGCCAAGGGCGAATTCCTGGCCCGCATGAGTCACGAAATCCGCACGCCCATGAATGCCATCATCGGCATGACGCGGCTGTGTCTGAACACGTCTCTCAATGAACGTCAGCGCCAATATCTTGCTTCCGTCGACAATGCGGCGAATTCCCTGCTGGGCATCGTCAACGACATTCTGGATTTCTCCAAGATCGAGGCGGGCAAGCTGGAGCTCGAACTGATTCCCTTCAGTCTGCGCGATGTGTTCACCAATATCGGTGCCGTCACCGGTCTCAGGGCGCAGGAAAAAAATCTGGAATTCGTGATCAACGACATCGACGTGCCGACGCGGGTGGTAGGCGATCCTCTGCGTCTGCAGCAGGTGCTGACCAATCTCTGCAGCAACGCGGTGAAATTCACCGAGAAGGGCTACGTGGAGCTGGAGGTCGCGCGGGTGATGGCATCGGCGCGCCAGGTGCGGCTGCGCTTCCAGATCCGCGACACCGGCATCGGTATGAGTGAGGAGCAGCAGGGCAAGCTGTTCGAATCTTTCGCCCAGGCCGACGCTTCCATCAGTCGCAAATATGGTGGCACCGGATTGGGACTTTCCATCTGCCGGCAACTGGTGAATGCCATGGGTGGCGACATCCAGGTGACGAGTGCGCCGGGTCAGGGCAGCACGTTCAGTTTCGAATTGCCATTCCAGCTGGATGAACGGGTTGCTGCCAAGCCGGCCTTCAGCGTCAAGGCGCGCGGGCTGCAGCACATTCTGGTGGTGGACGACAATCCAGTGTGCTGGAAAATCGAAGAACGCATTCTGGCGAGCGCCGGTTATCGGGTGAAAGTCGTGGAGTCGGGGCAGAGTGCCATCGAGTGGGTGCGGGATCAGCGCCAGCGCACCGATCTGATCGTGCTGGACTGGGATCTGCCGGACATGAATGGTCAGGACGTGATGACGGCGATCGGCGAATTCGCTGGCGACAACAGTCCTCCGGTGTTGCTGGTCACTGCCTACGGTCAGGACGACATTCTGCGGGATTCTGCTCTCAAGCCCCAGGGATTCCTGTCCAAGCCGATCCAGTCGGCGGAACTGATCGACATGGTGGATCGCATTCTGTCACAGCAACCGGCTGCCACGACGCTGGAGAACAGACCGCAGTCCCGCCCCCTCAAACCCACTGCTGCCACGCCCCGCATCCTGCTGGTGGAAGACAACGAGATCAACCGCTTTCTGGTGATCGAAAATCTGCAGACGCTGGGCGTGAGTCTGGATACCGCCGAGAACGGCAAGGTTGCGCTGGAAAAACTGCAACACCAACATTACGACCTGATTCTGATGGATCTGCAGATGCCGCTGATGGATGGTTTCGAATGCTGCGAGCAGATTCGCCGGCAACACAATGCAACCAGCCTGCCGGTGATTGCGATGACGGCGAACGCGTTCGCGCGGGAACGTCAGCGCGCGCAGGCGGTGGGCATGAATGCCTTCGTCACCAAACCGTTCGAAACCATCGACCTGATTCAGGCCATCGCTGATCACCTGCCGGCACAACTGAATGACTGGAAGCAGTGGGCGCTGGAACATGTCAACACTGCGCGTAACCCGCTCCAGATCTGGCACGACTTGCCCGGCATTCAGGTGCACCGGGCGCTGGCGCGGCTGCATCATAATCGCACAAGCTATCTGAAACTGGTGGAAGACTATATCGACCATTACGGCCAGGTGGGATCGGCGCTGGAACTGATGCTGGAGGATCAGGCGTGGACAGCGCTGGCGGAACTGGCTCACAAGCTCAAGGGCGTGGCAGGCAATCTCGGCTTCGAAACGCTGAGCCAGTTAGCGGCTGATACCGAGCAATCCGGCCAGCAGCAGGACGCCGCCGCCGTGACGGCCCTGGTGAACCGCATCCAGCATGCCAACGCCCAGGTGCTGGCCAGCATCGAGCAATTGATGCGGCAGGCCGCTGCCGAGCCCCTCGACCTGGAAACGGCATCCTGGCAAACAGCGGACAATGCCAACTGGCTGACACAGATCCGCAGTCAGCTCAGCGTCAGCGACGTGGTGTCGGATCAGGACATCGCCCGCCTGCGCCACGTGCTGGCACCCCTGGCCACCGCCGGCGCACTGGATCAGCTGTGCTACAGCATCGAAAACTTCGAATATCCCCATGCCCTGCAGCTGCTGGATCAGATCAGCCCGCCGCTCAGCCCCCAAGAGCCATCGTCAACCGGCGTGGCCTGACAACCCGCATCTGCGCCCCTCACACAGCCCTGTGACTTGTTTGATATACGTCAACTCCGTTGCAGGGGGTTCATGGATAATTCCACCATGCGCAACAAAATAGGTAAGGAGTGACCTCTCCTGCTCCATTCAACACAGGAATTTCATATGTATCTGGTGAAAGGTGGAACCCAACGCTCGTCGCTCTGGAACAGCGACTTCATCCGGGAGCACGATGTCCCAGGCCCGCGTTACACCTCCTATCCCACTGCACTGCAGTTTCACGAAGAATTCAGTCAGCAGGACTATCTGGATGCGGTGGCGCGCAGTAACGCCTCGAAAAAGCCGCTGTCGATCTATGTCCACCTGCCTTTCTGCGCGTCGCTTTGTTATTACTGCGCCTGCAACAAGGTAATCACCCAAAGTGAAGAAAAAAAGCGTGACTATCTGGATCACCTGATCATGGAAATCCGCCAGAAAGCGACGGACTTTGGTACGTCTCGTCCCATTTACCAGATGCACTGGGGTGGCGGAACGCCCACCTATTACGGCGACGCGGAGCTGACCGAACTCTGGTACCAGATCGGGCGCAATTTCCATCTGGTGGATTCCGAGCGCGGTGAATATTCCATCGAGATCGATCCGCGCACCATCAATGCCGACAAGCTGGGTTTGCTGAAAGGACTGGGCTTCAACCGCATCAGTCTGGGCATCCAGGATTTCGATCCGCAGGTGCAGGCTGCCATCAACCGGGTGCAGTCCACCCAGCAAGTGCTCGAACTGATGGAAGCCGCCCGCAGCTACCAGTTCCGCTCCGTGAATTTCGATCTTATCTATGGCTTACCATACCAGAGTGTGGCGTCGGTTGCCGACACCATAGAACAGGTCATCCAGATGAGTCCGGATCGCATCTCGCTGTTCAACTATGCCCATCTGCCGGAGCGTTTCAAATCCCAGGGACTGTTGCCGGAAGAAGCATTGCCATCGGCAGAAGAAAAACTTGCGATCCTGTGCGCCGCCTCCAATCAGCTCATCGACGCGGGCTACGTCTACATCGGCATGGATCACTTCGCCAAACCGGAAGACGAGTTGGCGATGGCGTACCAGAAAGGCCAGCTCCACCGGAATTTCCAGGGCTATACCACTTACAAGGAAGCGGATCTGATTGGCATGGGCGTATCGGCCATTAGCCAGATCGATAACGTGTACTGTCAGAACACGCGCTCCATCACCCAGTATCAGGAATGTCTGGACGCGGGACAGTCGCCCATCATGGCGGGTGTTCACCTCACGCAGGACGATCTGATCCGTCGCGCCGTGATCATGTCGTTCCTGTGTCAGAACGGGCTTGATCCCGTTCAGATCCAGCAAACCTATCAGATTGATTTCAGAAATTATTTCGCTGCCGAACTGCAAAGCCTCGCGCGTTTCGTCGAGCAAGGTCTGCTAGAAGCGCAAGGCGGGCGCTATATCGTGACGCCTAGGGGGCGATTGGTGGTGCGCAAGATCTGCATGGCATTCGATGTTTATCTGCCGGATCATCTGAAGCAGGGCCGACGCTTTTCGCGCGTGCTCTGAACGAGAGTCATTTTTGTTTGTTGCGCCTTGCAATTCAGAAAGTTGGAACTGCGGCGCTTTTCGCAAATTGGATTGGGTCATGCTACTATCTGACCCAATTACGTGCATCTTGATTGATCCGGGAACGCCAGAATATGTCATCCGACACCGAATGCAAAAACCGAGTACCGACCCGCACTCTCAACGTGTCCTGCACGGATTGCAGCCTCAATCCCATCTGCCTGCCGGTGGCGGTGAAAGAAAAAGAACTCGATGAGCTGGACAGCATCATCAAGCGCAGCCGCCCGATGAAAAAAGGCGAGCATCTGTTCCGCGCCAGTGATCCTTTTGCATCCATTTATGCCGTGCGCAGCGGCACCATCAAAACCTATTCCGTGACAGAAGATGGCGAAGAGCAGGTCACTGGTTTCTATCTGCCGGGCGAAGTGCTCGGCATCGACGGCATCAGCACCAATTTCCATTCCAACTCGGCCAAGGCGCTCGAAACTGCTGCCGTGTGCGAAATTCCGTTCGAGAAACTGGAATTGCTGTCCGCCAAGATTCCCACTCTGCAGCGTCATTTCTTCCAGCTCATGAGCCGTGAAATCCAGGCCGACCAGCAATTGATCATGTTGTTGAGCAAAAAGAGCGCGGAAGAACGCATTGCATCATTGCTGCTGAGTATTTCCACCCGTCACGCCAAGCGTGGTCTGTCCGCCAACCGTTTCCGTCTGCCCATGTCGCGCAATGACATCGGCAATTTTCTGGGGCTGGCGGTGGAAACAGTCAGCCGCGTATTCACCCGTTTGCAAAAACAGGACGTGATTTTCGTGGATGGCAAGGAAGTGGAAATCCTCAATATGCAATCGCTCTGTCACATGTCCAATGGTATGGATGATGACGATCTGAAGACAGCCTGACCCATCCGCAACCATCCGCTGAATCGAACAAAGGCGCATCACAACATGCGCCTTTGTCGTTTCCAGGCATCAGCCAATGGGAATCGCTTTGGGTTTGGGGGTGACGGGTTCTTTCAGCTTCGGCACCACCAGTTTCAAAACGCCATCCTCGAATTTTGCTTCCACGGCTTGCTCGTTCACATTTGCGCCCAGTGTAAAGCGGCGCACGAACTTGCCATAACGGCGTTCGGTGCGAATCTGCTTGTCGCCTTTTTCCTCGTGCTCGCTTTTTGACTCCGCTTCGATCGATAGAACGCCATCGTGCAGAGACACCTTGATATCTTCTTTCTTCATGCCCGGCAGTTCGGCGCTGATGTTATAGGCCGCCTCGCTTTCCGAAATATCGGTAGCGGGCATGTTGAAACCACTGTCGCTCAGTGACGGCATGTTGCCACGACCGAAAAAGCTGTCCACCAGTTGCTGGAATGAATCCACCTGATTACTAAAAGGACGCAGTGCTGACATAGGAATTCCCTCCCGGATTGATTGAATTGCACCGTATTTCTACGTGTGAAAGATGTATAAGGCCACCGCTGCGTTTTTCAATTGATGCACGTCAAATCCGAAGCAGCCTCGTTGATTTGTCATCCAGCTGCCACTGCTTGTTGATAAATATCAATATGGTTGCAGTATCGATCTGTCACAGTGCAAAAACTTACCAAGGGAGAATCACACCATGAGCAAGCGCCACGAATATCTGGAAAAACTCAAGGCCCAGCTGGAAGAGTGGGAATATGACATCGATCGGCTGGAGGCGCGCCTGGAAGACGCCCAGGGGGAGGCCAAGGTCAAGATGGACAAGACCATCAAGGATCTGAAAGCCAAACAGAAAGATGTCCAAGTCAAACTGAAGAAGGTGGAAGAAGCCGCCGAAGATGCTTGGCAGGACGTCAAGGATGGTCTGGAGCTGGCGTGGGATTCCCTCAAACTGGGCTTTCTGGCTGCAAAATCCGAATTCATCGAGAAGTCCAAGCAGAAAAAATAACCGGAAGCTGCGCAGGGGCGTGGTGTGTCAGCCTCTGCGCTACCTCTGAAAGCGCATAGCCGTTTTGCATTCAATCAACATTCTGTAAGATACCCACGGGTCGTCATGGTGCGTGTGCGTCATGGCGTATTCCAGGGACGGTTGATGCACGCCAGTGCTCGGCCAGGGCAATCAGTGGATCAGGACTTTCGAATGGGAAAACTAACCGATATGGTCGCCGAACCGGTGTCTCTGCCGGATCGGCTCAAAATCAGTGCCAAGCGTGTGCGTCTTGCCAGCATTGGGCTGTTCAGCAAAGTGGATGCCGAGCGCACCCGCCTGTATCGCCAGATCATGGAGTTGGGGGATGGCTACGGCAAGGACGACACGCTGGTGGGACAGCTGACCCGCATCGGTACGGGCACGGTCAGCCTGGTGCTGGAGGAATCCCAGCGCGTGTTTGATGAGCTGGTGGAGGCGGGTGAGCAGGCGCTGGCCGGCGACACGCCCAAGCCGGTGATGACGTCGAAATTGACTACGCCGCGTCCGGTGGCGAAAGTGTCAGCGCCCAAGCTGGTGGCGACCACCGATGCCAAACCCGCCAAACCTGCAGCACGTTCCACCGCGCCCAGAGCAGCCGTCAAGCCTGCGCTCAAACCGGTGGAAAACAAGGCATTGGCCAGTCAGCCCGAAACAGCGGTACCGGCCCAGGAGTTGCGGCAGAAATTCGACGATGCCAAGGCGCGTCTGATGACGCTCACCAGTCCCCCGGATCAGCTAACCATGCTCACCCTGTACGCCCTGTTCAAGCAGGCAACGGAAGGGGATGTCACCGGTCGTCGTCCTGGCCCCACCAAGCTGGTGGAGCGCGCCAAATTCGACGAGCGGCAGAAGATCAAGGGCATGACCCTGGTGGAAGCCATGGAGCGTTACATCGCGACCGTGGATCGCCTGCTGTCTGCCTGAGGTCGACCATGGAAAGTAACCAGGCTATCCGTCAGGAAGCTGTCACCCTGCTGTCCCGCCGCGAATACAGCGCGCGGGAACTGCAGCAGAAGCTGGAGGCCACTCATCCGGTCGACAGTGTTGCGGGTGTGATCGAATCCCTGCAGTCCCAGGGGCTGCAGAGCGACGAGCGTTTTGCCCAGGTCTGGGTGCGGCATCGGCTGTTGCAGGGTTATGGCCCGCTGCGCATTCAGGCCGAGCTGCGGCAAAAGGGTGTTGCCGGCGAACTGGTCCAGCAGTGCCTGCAGGACGACAGCATCGACTGGTTCGAGCAGGCCCGTCAGGCCCATCAGCGCAAGTTTGGCCAGCGCCCCGGCCGCGAACCGCGGGAAAAGGCCCGCCAGATGCGTTTTCTGCAATATCGGGGCTTCTCCGGCGACCAGATTCGTCATGCCATGCAGGGGGCTTGCTAACCCCTTCCCGTACCCCCTCCTTACATACGCAAAATTCAACCTTATCCCTTTCGCCTGCTGATGAAAGTAGACAAATTGGTGTTAAACTGCGCCCTTTGTCAGCCTGCCGCCTGCAGGGCGGGGCATTCCGGAATCATCAGCTTCGGTACCCTATGAAGACCTCAGCAATCCGCCAAGCATTTCTCGATTATTTCCAGTCCAAGGGCCATGCCGTGGTGGCCAGCAGTTCGCTGATTCCCGGCAACGATCCCACCCTGCTGTTCACCAATGCCGGCATGGTGCAGTTCAAGGATGTGTTTCTGGGTCGCGATTTGCGCCCCTATACCCGCGCCGTCACTTCCCAGCGCTGCGTGCGCGCCGGCGGCAAGCACAACGATCTGGAAAACGTGGGTTATACCGCCCGTCACCACACCTTCTTCGAAATGCTGGGCAACTTCAGCTTTGGTGATTACTTCAAGCGCGACGCCATTCAATACGCCTGGGAATTCCTCACGTCGGACAAATGGCTGAAGCTGCCGAAAGAAAAACTCTGGGTCACCGTCTACGCCACTGACGACGAAGCGTTCGACATCTGGACAAAAGAAGTGGGCGTGCCGGCCGAGCGCGTGATCCGCATCGGCGACAACAAGGGCGCGCCCTACGCGTCCGACAATTTCTGGCAGATGGGCGATACCGGCCCCTGCGGCCCCTGCACCGAGATTTTCTACGACCACGGCCCCGACATCTGGGGCGGCCCTCCCGGTTCGCCGGAAGAAGACGGCGACCGCTACATCGAAATCTGGAACAACGTGTTCATGCAGTTCGACCGCCAGCCGGACGGCACCCTGGTGCCGCTGCCCAAGCCGTCGGTGGACACGGGCATGGGGCTGGAGCGGATTTCCGCCGTCATGCAGCACGTGCACAGCAACTATGAGATCGACCTGTTCGCCAGCCTGCTGAAAGACGTGGCGCGCGTTACCGACGCCCAGGATCTGGAAGACAAATCCCTGCGCGTGGTGGCCGACCACATCCGCTCCTGCGCATTTTTGATCGTGGACGGTGTGGTGCCGTCCAACGAAGGTCGCGGCTATGTGCTGCGTCGCATCCTGCGTCGCGCGATCCGTCACGGCAACAAGCTGGGCGCCAAAGGCCCGTTCTTCCACAAACTGGTGGCGCCGTTGGTGCGCGAGATGGGTGATGCCTATCCCGAACTGAAGAAAGCCCAGGCCCAGGTGGAAAAGGTGCTGCTGCAGGAAGAAGAGCAGTTTGCCAAGACACTGGAGCAGGGTCTGAAAATCCTGGAGCAGGATCTGGAAGGTTTGAAAGGCAACCAGATTCCCGGCGACGTGGTGTTCAAACTCTACGACACCTACGGTTTTCCGGCGGATTTGACTGCTGACATCGCCCGCGAGCGCAGCCTCACCATCGATCACGTCGGTTTTGAGCGCGAGATGGATGCGCAGAAGAATCGCTCCAAGGCTGCCGGCAAGTTCAAGGCAAATTATCACGATGGCTTGGACGTGCACACACAGAGCCAGTTCAGCGGTTACGAGCATGTGGCTGATCAGGGCCGCATTACCGAGATTTTTGTTGATGGCCAGCCTGCGCAAAGCATCACTACCGGCCAATCCGCCCAGATCGTGCTCGACAAAACCCCGTTCTACGCCGAATCCGGCGGCCAGGTGGGTGACGTGGGCACGCTGGAAACTGCCGGCGCCCGTTTCGACGTGACCGACACCACCAAGCAGCGTGGCGCACACGTTCATGTGGGCGTGCTGGAAACCGGCACTCTGAAGGTGGGCGACACCGTGAAAGCGGTGGTGAACAATGAGCTGCGTCAGGCCATCCGCCTGAACCACTCGGCGACTCACCTGATGCACGCGGCCCTGCGCCAGGTGCTCGGCAATCATGTGCAGCAGAAAGGTTCCCAGGTCACCGCAAGCCGCCTGCGTTTCGACTTTTCCCATTCCGAAGCGGTGAAGCCGACGGAACTGCGTGCCATCGAGAAACTGGTGAACGATCAGATCCGTCTCAACGCGCCGGTGGTGACCGAAGTGCTGCCCATCGAGCAGGCCAAGGCCAAAGGCGCGATGGCACTGTTCGGCGAGAAATACGATGACAATGTCCGCGTCCTCACCATGGGCGGCGACAACTTTTCCATCGAACTCTGCGGCGGCACCCACGCCAGCCGTACCGGTGATATTGGTCTGTTCCGCATCGTGTCCGAAGGTGGCGTGGCTGCCGGCGTACGCCGCATCGAAGCCGTCACCGGCGAAGGCGCGTTGGCGTGGATTGACGAATCCGAAGCCAGCCTGAACCAGATCGCCGGCCTGCTCAAGGGCAGCCGCGACAACGCGGTGGAAAAAGTCCAGCAGGTGCTGGATCGGGTCAAGCAGCTGGAAAAAGAGCTGGAAAAACAGAAGGCCAAGCTGGCCAGCAGCGCCGGCGACGATCTGATCAACCAGGCCAAATCCGTTGCCGGCGTGAAGCTGCTCAATGCCAGCGTCGAAGGCGTGGACGGCAAGGCCCTGCGCGACATGGTGGACAAGCTCAAGGACAAGCTCGGTTCCGGCGTGATCCTGCTGGGCGCGGCCAACGACGGCAAGGTGGATCTGGTGGCGGGCGTCACCAAGGATCTCACCGGCAAGCTGAAGGCCGGCGATCTGGTGAAGCATGCAGCGGAAGTGGTGGGCGGCAAGGGCGGTGGCCGCCCGGATCTGGCCATGGCCGGTGGCCCCAATGTGGCCCAACTGGCGGCAGCGATTGCCGCCGCCGAATCCTGGCTGGCCCAGCAAATGGGCTGAAGTTCTCGGTGGCCGGCGGGCAATCAGGGCGCGAGCAGTAAAGCCTTGGTTTACTTCCGGCAACCGGTGTTGTGTAATTCGCATCCAACGGGAATGCGAATCCTTTCAAACAACTTTCAAGTAAACGACGATGGCGCTAATAGTACAGAAATACGGTGGCACTTCGGTGGGAACCGTAGAACGAATCAAAAACGTAGCGAAGAAGGTCGAGCGGTATCGTGACCAGGGGCACGACGTGGTTGTCGTGGTTTCGGCCATGAGCGGGGAAACCAACCGTCTGATCGCACTGGCCAATGAAATTCACGATCAGCCCCCGGCCCGCGAGCTGGATGTGCTGGTCACCACCGGCGAGCAGGTTACCATTGCGCTGTTGAGCATGGCGCTGCAGAAGGACGGCTACGACGCCCGTTCCTACACCGGCGCCCAGGTTCGCATCCTTACCGACGATGCTTATGGCAAGGCCCGCATCCAGGCCATCGACGCCGACCGCATCCGCAAGGATCTGGAAAAAGGCCGCATCGTGGTAGTAGCCGGCTTTCAGGGCGTGGATGAAGACGGCAACATTACCACCCTGGGCCGGGGCGGTTCCGACACCACCGGCGTGGCGCTGGCGGCGGCCCTGAAAGCCGACGAGTGCCAGATCTACACCGATGTCGACGGCGTCTACACCACCGACCCCCGCGTGGTACCGAACGCCCGCCGCCTGGAACAGATCACCTTCGAGGAAATGCTGGAAATGGCTAGCCTGGGCTCCAAGGTACTGCAAATCCGTTCGGTGGAATTCGCTGGAAAATACAACGTACCCCTGCGGGTACTGTCCACATTCGAAGAAGGGCCTGGCACCCTTATTACCGTTGATCAAGAGGAAACTATGGAACAGCCGGTTATCTCAGGCATTGCCTTCAATCGTGACGAAGCCAAAATCACCGTACGTGGCGTGCCGGACATGCCGGGCGCGGCTTACAAGATCCTGGGCCCCGTGGGCGAAGCCAACATCGAAGTGGACATGATCGTGCAGAACGTGAGCGCCGATGGCACCACCGACTTCACCTTCACCGTACACAAGAACGAGCTGCGCAAGGCGCTGGACGTGCTGAAGAACGTGGCCGCTGAGCTGGGCGCCAAGGAAATCCAGGGCGATGCCTCCATCGCCAAGGTCTCCATCGTAGGCGTGGGCATGCGTTCCCATGCCGGCGTGGCCAGCAAGATGTTCAAGCTGTTGGCGAATGAGTCCATCAACATCCAGATGATCTCCACCTCCGAGATCAAGATTTCCGTCGTCATCGACGAGAAGTACCTGGAGCTGGCGGTACGCGCACTGCACACCGGCTTCGAGCTGGATCGTGATGCGGCGGCCAAATAATCCCTAAACCAACAAATCCCGAAATGGCCCTACCAAAATCAGAAACCTGGACGATAATTGATTAGGAATGTTTACAACCGGGTAGGGCTTTCTCGGCACGTGAATTCAGATGCTCGGCAGGAGCAGTAAGTAAAGGAGAAGGAAAATGTTGATATTGACTCGCCGTGTGGGCGAAACCCTGATGATTGGCGACGAAGTCACCGTGACTGTGCTGGGCGTCAAGGGCAATCAGGTACGGATCGGTGTGAACGCCCCCAAGGAAGTGGCGGTGCACCGTGAGGAAATCTACCAGCGCATCCAGCGCGAAAAGGGTGGAGAGCACGAAACGGGTAACTGATCACGTCGTCCGGGTCTGAACCTTGCAAAAGCGATGCACCAGCATCGCTTTTGTTTTTAAGGACTTAGCAAACCGCGAATTTGAAATTTGCGCTAGGAATTTCAGGTAAACGCTAGTATCATTCCGCCCACGTTTTTGGAGAGGTGGCCGAGAGGCCGAAGGCGCTCCCCTGCTAAGGGAGTATACGGTCAAAAGCTGTATCGAGGGTTCGAATCCCTCCCTCTCCGCCATATTCCCCCTCTCGGGAATATCCGGTGTCTGAAGGTAAAATCCCCTGATTTTTCATGATGATGCTTCGGTCGAACCAGAGCAGGTTCGCAGGTAGCAAACGGTGCTGACGGGTTCAGCCGACAGGGTCAAAAAAGTGCAATAACTGATTGACTCCGAAGCGCGAATTCGTAAAATGCACACTCTCTTACGCGCCAGTAGCTCAGCTGGATAGAGTACCTGGCTACGAACCAGGCGGTCGGAGGTTCGAATCCTTCCTGGCGCGCCATATAAAACAAGGGGTTGCAGAAATGCAGCCCCTTTTTTATTTCTGCTTGGTCAGCTCAGCACGCTTCTTCGCCGCGACGCTGTAAGGTGGGAAAATTCGCACATCGTTCATCCGAAAACGCTGTTGAAAGCGGTTTTGTGGTTGTGGCATTTTGCGCGCTCCCTCAGGATTGATCGCAAAGTACGAACATGGACGTCACCCATCAATGGAACTTGATTTTCCGTTCCTCCGACCGCGCCAATGATGTCAGGAAGGCCGGTCTCAAACTGGCCAGGGTTTCGGTCAACCCGAAACTGCATTTATCTGAATCCACCGCCCACATGAAGGCGGATCGTTTCCTGGAGCGTTTGGGAGAGGAAATCGACACCCGCAACGCCCTCTGCATGGTGCTGTTAAAGCAGATCGAGGCCAAGTACCGTAAACCCCTCAGCCGTTTTCGCGCACTTTACAAGGATCCCAGGGTTGCCGATCTTCTGATGATCGTGCGTGACGCGCCCAAAAACATAACAGGATGGCGGCTGGTTCATCTGCAGACGGCAAGGAAGCGGGCCTATTTCTGCTTCAGTTTTATCAAGGTTACCAACAAGAACACGCGCGTGATGTTGAATGGCGGGCCGATGGACATCGCCATCAGCGGTCACACGTTGGCGCGGATGCTGGAGCGTTGCAGTACCAGCATGATGCTCGATTTGAAACAGATGAAGGCTTTGCTGCTACGGCTGCTCTTGTCTGCATCAGAGGCTGATTACGATGAGAGGGGGCAGGCGCGTATCGGCCTGGATGAGTTTCCAGGCATGATGTTTGTGTGCCGACGCAACTTTGAGTTGCGCACTGACAAGGGGTTGCCTGCGATCTACACAGTGGTCACCTATTTCGAAAAGTGATGGCGCCCGGTTCGCTGGCGATCCCGCCACGGGGTCAGTAACTTGCGGAGCGCGCCGCTGCGTTGTGCCGCACTCAGTATGCCTCGGTAGCGCCCGCCAGTGCCTGCGTGTTTGCGAGATTCAGTGTAATAGATTCGCCCACCGCAGGAATCGGGTGGCGTTCAAACGTTTTCCCGTTCCAGGTCAATATGGCGGTGGATGCCTGCCGGTTGTTGTGGAAAGTCAGCTGCAGCTCAGTGGGGTGGCCTTCGTCGTTGAAGCGGGTGGTTTCCAGCGTCAGATCGGTGAGGTGAATGCTGAAGTCCTGCGGAAACGGGAATTGCTCAAGGTTGCGCAGGTTGGTTTCCAGTTTGTCTACCATGCCCCGGTGGGATCGTACCAGCAGGGTGTTCTCGTCCACCCGGGCCAGTGTGAAATTCTGTTGCAGGGTGGAGATCGTCCATAGCTTGTCGGGCAGGGCAAGGCCATGGGCGTAGCGCATGGGCAGGGCACCCATGCCCACTGGCATCGGCATGCCAAACGACAGCAGGCTTTCAGTGGGGTTTTCCACGGGTAGCTTTTGCGCAAGATCGAGTCCCATCAGCCGGCTCCACAGTTGCGGGCTGTAGCTGAACAGGGGCAGCAGCAGAGGCGAAATCAGCAGGTGGATGACGATCAGGATGCGCGCTCCGATCCGGCGCAGTTGTTGCGGTTCCTGCTGGCGGATCAGTTGCTGGAACAGTTGACCCAGCAGCGCCGAGACGCCCATTCCCACGAACAGCAGATTGCGATCGGCCGGCACGGTGGCGCTGACCGGCACCAGTGAAAACAGCGCTCCCAGCAGCCAGAAACGGGATTGGGCGGATTGTTTCAGCAGCGGCCACAGCACATAGAGCACGCCCAGGCAGAACAGACACGCGATGACCAGATATAACGGGATGGGGCGGGCGCTGAATCCATAGATTTCGGCCGGTATCAGTCCCAGCTGCGAAAACAGCAGCACTGGTATCCGTTCGAGGGTCTTCAGCGCGAAGGCAACAGGGGCGGTGACGGGATCGATGTAGTTCACGTCGGAATGATCGGCACCGAACCGGCCCAGTTTATACAGGGCGAACCAGACCACGCAGGTGAGTGCAAACGGCCACAGGGCGAGCAGCCCCTTGCGCGGGCCCTGCCTGTCCAGCAGCAAGGCATGGGCGCCCAAATAGCAGGTGGTGGAAATGCCGATTTCACCGCTCAGCAGGCTGGCGATCAGGCAGGTCAGGCTCAGCGCGAACGCGCGTAGAGAAGCGCTTTCTCGCCATTCGTGGTATTGCATGATGCAGATGACGCCAAACAGTCCAGCCATGAGTGCATTGCGGTTGGCGAGCCAGCTGAGGGTGAGGCCATGGGTGGAGTCGAGCATGAACACTGCCAGGGCCAGCAGGGCGGCCTGGTGGGCCATCCGGTTTTGCCGGAACCAGCGGAAAAGGGCGTAGCCCAGTGCCAGATACAGTGCCAGGCTGTGCAGGTGCATCAGCCAGGGATGGTCGCGCCACAGCTGGTGGTCGAGCCAGTGGCTGATTTCCGCCAGCGGACGCCAGAACTGGTAGCGCATGCCTTCGAACGTCCACCAGGGCAATACCCCCAGATCCATCAGCGCCCGGTTGCGGGCAGGCTCGCTGTCGATCCACGAGAACAGGCCGAACAGCGACCAGTCGTTGGCTTTGGGAATGGCAACGTCTGGGCTCAGCAGGGCGTGATGAAAGTAGTCATCGCCCAGATAGCCCGAGAACAGCGCGGGCAGACAGAGTAAGAATGTGGCCACCATCACCGAGCGCAGGGTGAGGTAGCGGGTCATCCATAAAGTCATGTGTAGCGATTCCCTTGGCCTGGCATCAGTGCAATGTCCAACTGGCCTGTCATCAAACGTCCGTAGGTGCTTCAGGCGGCAAATTTAAATAACCGGCGTGCAACAAACAATGTGGGGCCTGATGGAATTTGGTTACAGGGAGTTGCTTGCTGCGGGCGGTGATGACCGGCAAGACGATCGGCTTTTGCTCCTGGCGCGCTTGATGCATCGCATTGCTCCACCCGGGTGAACGGGTTAAATTGGGCCAAACCGACTTGCGGAGGCAGACGACACCATGCTGTGGGAAGGATTCAACCTGATGCTCATCGGTATGGGAACGGTGTATCTGTTTCTGACCTTGCTCGTGTTCTGTACCCAGCTTATGTCCCGTCTGATCGCGCGTTATTTTCCCGACGCGGTGGAGCCTCCGGTGTCCGCGCCGATACCAGCGTCCGACCGGCGCCAGGATGAAGTCCTCGCCGCTGTGTCTGCCGCCGTTCACCATCATCGCCAGCGTCGCTGAGCCTTTGCGCGCCGGCGGTTTCCACTCCATTCCCCCATTCACTGAAGGCCCGCCATGATCAAGCCACTCAAACCCCTGGGAATCACCGATGTGGTGCTGCGGGATGCGCACCAGTCGCTGTTTGCCACCCGCATGCGCCTCGACGACATGTTGCCCATCGCGCCCAAGCTGGACAAGGTGGGATTCTGGTCGCTGGAATCCTGGGGTGGCGCCACTTTCGATGCCTGCATCCGTTACCTGGGCGAAGATCCCTGGGAGCGCATCCGGCAGCTGAAAAAAGCCATGCCCAATACGCCGCAGCAAATGCTGTTGCGCGGGCAGAACCTGTTGGGTTATCGCCATTACGCGGATGATCTGGTGGAAAAATTTGTCGAGCGGGCGGCGGTGAATGGTGTCGATGTGTTCCGCGTGTTCGATGCCATGAATGACATGCGCAATCTGCGAACTGCGATCAAGGCGGTGCTGAAAACCGGCAAGCATGCGCAAGGCACCATTTCCTACACCGTAAGCCCGGTGCACACCCTGGATATGTGGGTGGACATGGGCAAGCAGATCGAGGACATGGGCGCGCATTCGGTCTGCATCAAGGACATGGCGGGGTTGTTGCGGCCCTACACGGCGTTCGAACTGGTGACGCGCCTGCGCCACGCGCTGGATATTCCCATTCACATGCAAAGCCACGCCACCACCGGCATGTCCACCGCCACGATTGTGAAAGCGGTGGAAGCCGGCATCGATAACGTGGACACGGCGATTTCCTCCATGAGCATGACCTACGGCCACTCGCCCACCGAAGCCGTGGTGGCGATCCTGCAGGGCACCGAGCGCGACACGGGCCTGGACCTGATTCTGCTGGAAGAAATCGCCGCGTACTTTCGTGAGGTGCGAAAAAAATACGCCAAATTCGAGGGTAGCCTGAAAGGCGTGGATGCGCGCATTCTGGTGGCGCAGGTGCCCGGCGGCATGCTCACCAATATGGAAAGCCAGCTGAAGGAGCAGGGCGCCAGCCAGCGTTTCGACGAGGTGCTGGCAGAAATTCCCAAGGTGCGGGAAGAGCTGGGTTTCATTCCGCTGGTGACGCCTACGTCGCAGATTGTCGGCACCCAGGCGGTGCTGAACGTGCTGGCGGGTGAACGCTACAAATCCATCTCGAAAGAAACCGCCGGTGTGTTGAAAGGTGAGTATGGCGCGGCGCCGGCGCCCTTCAATAAAGCGTTGCAGGATCGTGTGCTGGAAGGCAAGCCACCCATCACCTGTCGCCCGGCGGATCTGCTGGAGCCTGAGCTGGCGCATCTGACGGCGGAATTGAAAAAACTTGCGGCCGAAAAAAATATCACACTGGCCGGTGCGGAGGTGGACGACGTGCTCACCTACGCCATGTTCCCTCAGGTGGGGCTGAAGTTTCTGGAAAATCGCGGTAATCCTGCTGCGTTTGAGCCAGCGCCGGGTAAGGAGCCGGCACCGGCCAAGCCCGCACCCGCACCGACGCCTGTGGGTCCGGCGGTGTATACGGTAACCGTGAACGGCAACGCCTATGTGGTGCAGGTGAACGAAGGCGGCGACGCAGTGGGAGTGGCGCCGGTGACGTCAGCCGCGTCGGCGCCGGTGGCGACACCATCAGCGAGCAGCGGCGGTGAACCGGTGCATTCGCCGCTGGCGGGCACCATTACCAAAGTGCCAGTGGCGGTGGGCCAGCATGTGAACGAGGGTGATATCGTGCTGTATCTGGAAGCCATGAAAATGGAAACCGAAATCCGCGCCGTTCACGCCGGCACTGTGAACCGCATTCTGGTGAAGCAGGGCGACGCGGTGAAAGTGGGCGACATACTGGCGCTGATCGGTTAAGGGCTCGCAGTCATGGAGAATCTGATTCAGTTGTGGCACAGCACAGGCATTTATCACCTGCAGTGGGATCAGGCGGTGATGATCGGCGTGGGCCTGCTGTTGTTGTGGCTGGCGATCCGCAAAGGCTTTGAACCGCTATTGCTGGTGCCGATCGGCTTCGGTGGGATTCTGGCGAATATTCCCCTGGCGGGGCTGGCGGAGTCGGCGGTGAGTCACGCGCTGTATTACGGCGACGCAGAACTGGGCGCTCAGATCCGTTCGCTGCTGGGGGTGGCGGCGGACGCCAGCGTGAAAGAGGTGAAGGACGCCTTCTATGCTGCTGCGCCGACGCTGAATGCGCAGGTGGAATTTCTGGCGCGGCAGCAGGGCCACACTGATGGCATCCTGTATTTGATCTATTCCGTGGGGCTCACCACCGGCCTGTTTCCGCTGCTGATTTTTATGGGCGTGGGCGCGATGACGGATTTCGGCCCGTTGCTGGCCAATCCCAAAACCCTGTTGCTGGGTGCGGCAGCGCAGTTCGGGATTTTTGCCGCGCTGCTGGGTGCGCTGGCGCTGACGGAGCTGGGCATCGGCATCGACTTTTCGCTGGCGGATGCGGCGGCCATTGGCATTATTGGCGGCGCCGACGGCCCCACGGCGATTTATGTCACCACACGCTTGGCGCCGGATCTGTTGGGTGCCATTGCGGTGGCGGCCTATTCCTACATGGCGCTGGTGCCGTTGATTCAGCCGCCGATCATGCGCGCACTCACCACCGAGGCGGAACGCAAGATCCGCATGGAACAATTGCGTGAAGTGTCCCGTATCGAGAAGATCGTCTTCCCGTTGTTGTTGCTGGTGTTGGTGGCATTAGTGTTGCCGGATGCGGCGCCGCTGCTGGGCATGTTCTGCTTTGGCAATCTGATGCGGGAATGTGGTGTGGTGGATCGGCTGAGTTTTACCGTGCAGAACGCGCTGATCAATATCGTGACCATCGGATTGGGGTTGGCGGTGGGTTCCAAACTGAGTGCGTCATCGTTTCTGGTGGCGGAAACCCTGGGCATTCTGGTGCTGGGAATGGCGGCGTTCTGCATCGGCACGGCCGCCGGAGTGTTGATGGCGAAGCTGATGAACCTGGTGTCCAGCCGGCCCATCAATCCGCTGATCGGTTCGGCCGGCGTGTCGGCGGTGCCGATGGCGGCGCGGGTGTCGAACAAGCTGGGGCTGGAAGCCAACCCCCACAATTTTCTGCTGATGCATGCCATGGGGCCGAATGTGGCGGGGGTGATCGGCTCGGCAGTGGCGGCGGGGATTTTGTTGAATTATGTGGGGTGAAGGCGCTAGAAGCCGGCCTCGCTGACCAGTATGGCGCGTGCATGGCGCATTGCTCTGGCCAGCAGGCTTTTGCGTTCCCCTTGCAGTAACGCCGTGCCTGCCAGGATCTGCCGGGTACCGGCGTGGCCTGTGCAGGTGTCGAACCGCAGCCGGAAGTGGCTTTCCACCGGCACCAGTTGTTGCTGTGTATTGAGTTGGGTGGCGATGGTACCGCCGTGTACGCTGGCCAGTGCGGGTTGTTCCAATACGGGAATATTGACGGGATCTGCACCCTGGCTGTGGCAGTGCAGGGCTGGCATGCCGGGCTGTTCGGCAACGAAAGTGAGTTGCGAGGCATGGGGGACGCTGTTCTGCAGGCGCAGTAGCTGGGGTTCGCTGATATAAGCCTCGCCCTTGATGCCGGCGGGGGCGGCCAGCTGGAACAGTTGTTCGCCGGCTGACAGCCAGGTGCCGGGGGTGAGAGCGTCGTTGCGGGTCAGGATGTCGCCATCGAAGGGTGCCGTGATGGTGAGCTGATCGATCTGGCGCTGCAGGGATGCCACTTGCTGGCGGGCGCTTTCCCAGCGTTGACGCAAGGCAGGGCCGGCTTGTTGCAGTTGTGTATCGAAGCTTTGTTGTTGCAGTTGCCAGCGCAGTTGTTGTTCCTGCGCCTGGGCCATGCGCAATTGATAATCCAGCTCTGGTGAATGCAACCGCACCAGCACCTGACCGGCCTTTACCTGTTCCCCTTGGCGTGCAGCGTCACTGGCTACTTGCGCTGCATAGGGGGTGTACAGGCCCTGGGCCTGTTGCGCCATGATGACGGCTGGGGCACGCAGGCCCGACTGCCAGGGGAACAGCAGCACCACCATTACCAGGGTACACAAGGCGGCGCTGCGTCGGGTGTGCCGGTTCCAGTGCATGTCCTGCCGGCGTTGCCACCAGACTTTGAGTTCCCGCTGTACCGGTACACCCAGAAACCATGCCAGTTCCACCAGCATCAGCAGAATGCCCAGGGCCTTGAAGAACAGGTGATACACCAGCAGGGCGATGGAGAGGAACAGTACGGCGCGATAAATCCAGGTTCCGATGGCAAACAGGATCAGAAAGCGGTGGCGTCGGGGCGGGAAGTGTTCCGGCACGGGATCGCCCCAGCCGAACAGTGTTTTGCGCAACCACCAGCGGCCCAGGGCAAAGGCCCGTTCGTGCAGGTTGGGCAGGTTCAGATAGTCCGCCAGCAGGAAGTAACCGTCGAAGCGCATGAAGGGGCTGGCGTTGATGGCCACGGTGATCAGCCAGGTGCTGGTGGCCAGCAGAAAGACGCCGGTTTTGAAGTGGCCTTCGGGCAGGAAGCTCCACAGGACAGTAGCCCACACCGCCAGCACCAGTTCCGCCAGAACCCCGGCGGCGGCGATGTGCAGGCGGGCGCGGCGAGAGGGCAGCTTCCAGGCGTCATTGGTGTCGGTGTACAGCACCGGGAACATGACCAGAAAGGCAACACCCATGGTCGGTACCCGGCAGCCGTAGCGGTGCGCCGTCAGGGCATGGGCCAGTTCGTGCAGGATTTTGGCGAAGGACAGGGCAATGCCGATGCCGATGAATGCCTGCCAGCCGGAATATCCGGAGAATGTGTGGATGAAGGCATCCCACTGCCGGGACACCAGATACAGCCCGGTACAAAGCAATGCCAGTTGCAGCCACCAGAAGGTCGGCGTGAAAGCCAGGGCGAACAGGGGGGCGAGCCATTTCAGCAGCGGTTCCGGCCGCACCAGGGGCAGACGGAAGAACAGGTAGTTTTTCAGCAGCCAGCGTGCCTTGCCAGGACGGGCGGCCTGCTGTGCCTGATGCAGCCGAGCGCTGTCTTCGGCTTTGCCGGCCCGCAGCAGGTGATGCTGTTGCAGAAACAGGATCAGGGCCTTTACGTCTTCGCTGGTGATGCACAGGGTGGTGTTGCGGTTCACCGCATCCACGACAGCCTGGACATCGTTCAGGGACCAGCGGGACAGAATCTCGAACGCCGGCCAACTGAGCTGGAAGAATCGATTGCCCACCGGATCCTGCAGGTGCCAGGTGGGGGAGCCGTCCGGCGCGGCGGGACCAGGGTGCAGGCTCAGTTCCTGACGCAGTTCAGGCAGGGACATGGTTCACCATCCCACCCATTGCCGCGCGGCGGTGAGGGGTTTGCGCAACAGGTAGTAGATCAGCGGCACCCGATCACCGGTGATTTTGGCGGTACCCATCAGGCCGATACGGGGCAGATTGTCGCTGTGCAGTTCAGCTTTCACGCGGTAAGCCAGCACGCCGCTGGCGGTGGTTTCCGCCTGATAGGACAGGCTCTGCACCCGGGCGGAATAGGAGAACACCGGACTGGCGTTGGGGTAGAGTTCGACCTCTGCGCCCGCTTCGATGCGAATGATGTCGCCGGCGGGCAGGTCGATGCGCAGTTCCACTTGCTTGGGATCGGCGATCAGCAGGATTTTCTCGCCCAGCACCACGGCCTTGCCCAACCAGTCGTTGATGTCGGTGAACACCGCCACGCCGTGGCGTTCGGCCTTGACTTGCACCCGTTCAAGCTGGCGGGCGCTGTAGTCCAGTTCCACGGATTTTTCTGCCAGTTGTCCCCGTCGCAGAGCCATGTCCAGTTTGCCTTTGTCATCGGTGACGGCGAGTTGGGCGGTCTGGCGGAATTCTTCCTGGGCAGTCTGGTAAGCCTGTCGCGCCAGGGCGTGCTGGCTGCGCAGCACGGTGGTGTCGAGATTGAACAGCGCATCGCCCCTGGCTACGGCCTGGTTGGGGCGCACGCTGAAGGTGTCGATCACGCCGTCGAGGGGCGCCCGCACCAGAAAGGGCTCCCGCGGGACGACTTCAGCGGGGGCCAGCACACTCAGGCGTACCGGAAAGGCGCATACCGCCGCCACTGCCAGCCACAGCCATTTCGTGTGGCGTATGCCCTGCCACAAGCGCAGACGTTGCCGCTGGCGGGTATGGGTGGCCAGGGCGTGGGCGTACACATCCTGCAGTTCCCTGGCCAGGGCCAGCTCGGGCTCGCCCCAGGGGGTATCGCGGGCGAGCAGCAGAACGCCCAGGGTCTGCTCCTTCGCTCGCAGTGGCAGCCAGAGCGCGTGGGCGGGCAGCCAGCTGGCCCAGTCGGTGGCCAGGGTGGCGTCGAGATCGCTGGGTTGCAGGGGCTGGATCTGGGTGGCGCTGTCCTGTTTCAGCTGGCGGCGGAACACGTGGCCCAGCCACTGCACATAGGGTGCAGTGGGTTCGGGGTCGGGTACGCCGGATACTGCTGCCACCCGGCCCAGGCCGCCGGACAGCCACAGGCCCGCCTGACGGTAATCCAGCAGCTGCAGTGTTTCGTTTACCAGGACGAAAGCGAGCTGTTCGGTGCTGTCTGCGCTGCGGGCGCGGCGCCCAAGTTGCAGCAGCGTGACGAGGGTGCGGGCGGGATCGTTCATGGCGGTCATGGTGGGGTGATCTCGGCCCAGCCGCTCATGCCCGCCAGCAGTTCCGACGTGTTTTTTACCAGCCGGCCGGTAACCGGAATGGTCTGGCTGAGGGGATCGATGCGGGCGCCCAGGCGGACGATCTCGGCCTGGTAGGCCTTTCCCAGCTCCTCGACGTTGACGGTGAAGCGCTGCCCCGGTTTGAGCCAGGCCAGCCAGCCCGAGGGCACGATCATCTGCAGTTCCAGTTGTTCGCTGCCCAGGATATCCAGCAGCGGGGTGCCAGTGTTCACGTACTGGTGTTCCGCCACCAGGCGCTTGGCGACGCGGCCGCTGAACGGCGCGCGGATCACGCATTTGCTGACGCTGGTTTCCATGTAGTGCAGCTCTGCTTCCGCTTCGCGCACCTTGGCGGCGGACTGTTCCAGTTCCAGTTCACCCACGGATTGCAGATCTGCCAGGCGCCGGTTCACTTCCAGCAGTTTGCGGGCGGAGTCGGCGATGGCCTGGGCTTTTTTCAGCTGGGCATCGTAGAGGCTGCATTCGAATGTCACCAGTTTGTCGCCGCGCTTGAAGGGGGCGCCGTCGCGCACCGGCAGTTCGGCGATCTTGGCGGCCAGTTCGCTGGACAGCACTACCGCATCCGGAGAGGTCAGCTGGATGCGGATACGGTTGTCTTCGGGGGTGGATTCCGCCCGCAGCAGCGCGGGCGGGATGAGGAACAGCAGGGTGGCGATGAGCGTGGCAGACAATCGTCGCATCGGTGGCCCTTACTGTGTGCCGCCGAAGCGCTGATCCGCTTCCGCCTGGGCCTGCACCACAGCGTTGCGCACGGTGGCCAGGTCATCGTCGGGCAGCTGTTTCGGCAGCAGATCCACACCCAGGGTGGCCAGGGTCTGGCCGTAGGCGCTTTGCAGGGCGCCGTAGCTTTGGTAGAGGCGCAGTTCCGAAATCAGTGCGCTGGCACTGGCGCGGATTTCCTGCAGCCGGCTGTCGGCGCTGGTGCGGGCGGCGTTGCGGGTGTGGCCGAGAATGCGTTGATCCACGCCGAACATGTCGCTGCTGCGTTCGAACTGGTGTTTGCGGTTCTGGTAATCCCGATAGGACACGTGCACCTGGGTGAGCACCGCCATGTTCAGCGCCAGACGCTGGCTGCGGGCCACTTCCACCTGGGCGTCGGCGGCGGCACGGGTGTTCTGGATGTTGAACACGTTGAACAGGTTCCAGCTTACCCGCACACCGGCGGCATTCCAGTCGTTGTTCACCAGATAGCTGTTGCTGTCGTAGTAGCCGCCCGCGTCGAATTCAACACCGGGGAACAGCCGCGCGATGGCTTTGCGGGTTTCCTGCACGCTGATGCGTTCCTGGTACTGGGCTTCCACCAGTTCCGGACGGTTGAACAGGGCGATTTCTTCCATCTGCGTCAGATCGGTGGTGATCACCGGCGTCTGCAGCTGGCCCGGTTCCGCCAGCTTGAAATCCTGGCCGGGGGGAAGATTCATGATGGACGCCAGGCGCGGTTTGGCCTGTACCAGTTCATCGCGCACGGCTTCGAGCTGGCGGATGATGTCCAGCATCTGGCGTTGGTAATTGAGGGAATCCAGCGGCGAGCGCAGCCGTTCCTGTTCGATGGTGCGGGAGTCCGCCAGCGCCTTGTCCGCTTCCTGCATCACGCTGGTGATCTTGGCTTCCAGTTGCTGCGCCCCCACGGCCTGCCAGTAGGCCTGCCGCACCTGCTGCAGCATCACCTGCACCACCTTGCGGCGACGTTCCTCCAGAATCAGCGCCTGATCCGCCTGCTGCTTGGCCTGGAAATAACTGACGCCGAAATCCAGCAGGCTCCACGAGAATGTCAGGTCGGCGGTGTGGTATTCCTGATCCTGCGAAGTGGATGGCACCAGGGACTGTTCGCCGGTGGCCAGGTCTTCCGACGCAGATCCGTAAACATTGTCGCGGGTGGAGTAGCCGGCGTTGGCGGTCAGTTGCGGCAGCAGATTGAAATTCGCCACGTCCAACTGGCGGTGGGCCAGGGCCTGTTCCATCAGCTTCAGGCGATTGTCCAGGTTGTATTTCAGTGCTCGCGCCATGGCCTCGTCCAGCGTGATGGGGCCGCTGGCGGCTTCCTGGTTCTGGTACATGGCTGTCTTGTCGTCCTGGATTTGCTGGCGGCGTTCGTCTTCGGTGAAGGGCTCCGGCCGGATGGCGCAACCCGCCAGCGTGGCCAGCAGCACAATGCTGGCGGTGGCAGTGACGATGGGCTTCAGGGGAAAGGGTGCTTTGGCTTTCATCACGTCCTGGTGTCCTTATGGTGCGTTGAAAGTATGTCGCTGGAAAACGTTGTGTTGCTGGAAAAAGGGCGCGGGGTGCGCGCCCCGGTATCAACTGCGTGTCGACTGCAATCGGTTGAGCAAGGCGTTGGCCTCGGCATCCCAGGCCGGCCGGCCGAACTGCGCGAACTGGCTGGCCAGATCCGGTTTTGCAGCAGGCGCTTCCGGCGTGGCAAACAGCGATTCCAGATCCAGTGGCATCAGCAGGCTGGTTGGGGAGCCCACGCTGATTTCCAGATTGCTGCTGGCCTGGTTGCCCTTGTTGTCGCGAACGATGATTTCGATCGACAACTCGCCCTGGAAGCCGGGCGGCACCTTGCCCGTGAATGTTCCGGTGACAGGATCAAAGCGTAGCCACGATGGCAGCGGTGCGCCATTCGCCTGGCGTGCTTCCACGGTGATCTGGCTGTTGGAAGCGGCGCTGAAGGTGTTGTTCGGTACGGCAACGTACACCTGGGCGCCGGGCTGGAAGCTGAAATTGCCGATGTCCGGTTGCGCCCGCAGCTGGATGTCGGCGCTCATGGCGCCGCGATCGATGAAGGCGCTGGTGGGTGCAACGAAGGCGGCGCCACCCGACGTAGCGGCGGAGCCAGCAGGCGCAGTGCCACGGGGGCTGCCTGCCGCTGTGCCGGTATCGCTGGTGTTGATGGTGTCAACCCCGGACTGCACCTGCACGGAACTGGCGTAACCCGGCGCGGTGAACTGGGCCAGACTGGGCAGACTGGTGATGACCACCGAGGGAATCGGAGGCACCGGGGAACTGATCAGTGGAGGCGGTTCCACGCTGGTGAGAAAACCGCTGGTGGCACTGGACGCGCCAGTAGGTGCCAGCACGATCAGGGGAGCCGGTGCGCTCGAGACAGGTGCCGGGGCAGGGGCCGGCGGTTCCACCGGCGCCGGCGGTGCGGGCGGTGTCACCGGCGGTGGCAGCAATTGCGCGGTAAACGTGGCACTGGAACTGCCGGCCAGCGTATTGCCCACCGCATCCGCGAGCCCACTGGACACTGGCACCAGGCTGAGGGTACCGGAGCCCTGGATGTCATTCACCAGCACACGCCAGGTGGTGGCGTCCACCTGAGTGACACTGCCCACGCTGGCGCTGACACTGCCGCTAGTGGCCAGTGTGAAATCCGCGACGCTGACATCGGTGATCGCTTCGCTGAACTGCACCAGGAAAGTGACCTCCTTGGCGTAGCTGTTGGGCGCGCCTTCCAGCGTGATATCAGCAGTGGGCGCGATGCCGTCGATCACCAGATCATGTTGTCCGGCGATGGAATCCACGCTGCCCGCTGCTGGCAGGGCGAGTATTGCGGCATCGTTGCCGGCGTTCTCGATGGTGCCACCGTTGAGGGACAGTACCGCCGACGCGTTGTAGTCCAGATCGGCCGCCACATCACCGGCCTGCACGGTGTAGTTGAAGGTGAGTGTATCGGTGCCTGAACCGCTCACATATATCGCGCTGCTGTCCACCGTGCCGGTTTCCAGCAGCAGGCTGGGTGTGCCACCGGTGGTATCGACAAACACGGCCTGATCGAACGTGACGGTGATGGTGATGACGGCGCCGATACCGTAACTGCCGTCGGGTGTGCTGGTGGTGATGGCGGTGATTTCGGGATTGATCGTGTCCACCGTGATGGCGATGGTGTCGGTATCACTTTGCGCGCCGCCGCTGCCGCTCCAGCCCTGGTCATTGGTGGCGATCTCGATGCTCGCCGCGCCGTTGTAACCTGCAGTCGGCGCGAATACCAAACCATCCAGCGCGCTGTTGATGTCAGCGATACTGCCGGTGAATGTCATGACAGCATCGCCGGTGCCATCGCCGGTGGTGAAGCTGAGGCCGGTGATGCCGCTCAGGCTGACGACGCCGTTGCTGGCAGTGAGCGTGACTTCAACGTTGTTGGCGCCCGCATCAAGATCGCTGATGCTGATCAGGTTGCTGTTGCCCGCGTTGAATACCAGGGTGCTGTCCTGATCCACGTTCTGCGCAGCGGGAACGCTGTTGACGGGGGCATCGTTCACCGCGCTCACATCCAGTGTCACCGTGGTGGAATCCGTTTGCGCGCCACCACTGCCACTGTTGCCGTTGTCGTTGATGCCCACCGTCAGCGTCACATCGCTGGTGCCATCGCCAATCGTAGTGAAGCTGACACTGCTGGCGGCGATAAACGCGTTGATGTCTGCGATGCTGCCGGTCAGGGTCATGGTGCTGCTGGTGCCGCCCACAGTGACGCCGCTGCCGCTGGTGGCGGCGAGGCTGCCACTGCCCACGCCGAGCGTCACGGTCACAGCGCTGGAGCCCACGTCTGCATCACTGAAGCTGATGCCTGTGATGGCACCCGCCACATCTTCAGTAATGGCGATTGAACCGGGTGCAGTAATCACCGGCGCATCATTCACTGCACTCAGGGTGACGGTGGAGCTGATCGAAACGCTGCTGGTGTCCACCCCACTGTTGGCAGTGCCACCGCTGTCGGTGATGCCGGTGAGGGTGATCACGCGATTGGTTCCGACCGGTGCGTCGCTGGTATTGCTGTAGGTGATGCCATCCACCAGGGTTTGCGCAGTGGCGGTATTCAGGCCGGCTGAACTGAGGGTAACCGTGGCGGTGCTGCCGACGACGCTGACACTGTAGCCCACGCTGTTGCCTGCCGTGGTGCCATTGGTGCCGTTGGTGAGAGTGACAGCGGTGCCATCGATGGTAATCACCTCACCGGCGCCATTGGAAAGGTTGGCGACTGTCAGCGTCAGTCCGGTAATGGACTGGCCAGCTTCAACCGTGCCAATGCTTGTGCCGCTGAATACAGCAACGGCAGAACCATTTTCCGTAAAGGTGGGATTGGTGGCGGTGGCGGTGAGTGAGGGTGCATCATTCACGGCGGTGATAGTGATGCTGGCGGTTTCCGTCACGCTCGCGCCGGCGCCGTCATTCAGGGTGATATCGAGGCTGGCACCGGTGCCAGGGTCTTCACTGCTGGAGCTGTAGGTGATCTGCTGCAGGATGGCGCTTACGTCCGCGCGCTCCGGCGTTTCACCATTGGCGTTGGTGAAGGTGATAGTCACCTGGCCTGGAGTGCTGGTATCGAAACTCGCAATGGTCTGGCCATTTTTCACCAGATTGCCGGCGGAGAGGCTGATGCCGCTGCCATCGTTGAAGCCGAAACTGTCGCTGGCCACGGCGCCGCCATTGCGGGTGATGATCACTGAAGCACCGCTGTAATCACCATTGCCGCCGTTGAGCAGGTCGAGATCGTTGTCGCTCACCAGGATGTCGTTGTCGATCACAATCGCACTGCCGTTTTCTACAAAGGTGCCGCCGCCATTCACATTGCTCAGCACGGGCGCAGCGTTGCCTTCCACGGCGCCGATGTCGACAGTACCGCTGACGCGATCATCGCCATTGGCATCGACTGGCAGGGTCTCAGCGGTATTGCTGTCGCCATCCAGGTCATAGGTATCCACGGGCAGGGCAGCGTTGCTGCCGCCTTCCAGCAGGGCGCTGCCGGTTTGTGGGCGATGGGTTTGTATCGGGCTGCCGTTGTAGTTGGCCAGGTTGCCCAATAACAGGTTGCTGGTGCCCTGGTTGTTCAGACTGCTGTTATTGGTAGCGATAGCAACGTTGCTACCAAAATAACTGTTGGTGGCAGTTTCGATAGTGCCGCCGACATCGTCTGCCGTACCGCCAGTCGCCAGGGGTGAACCACTGGCACCTGCTGTCGCACCGGCGCCGGAGGTATTGCCCGCAACCACGGTATTCACAAAGGTATCGTTGCCATTGGCGTGGACACCGCCACCGGCGTCGGTTGATGCGTTTCCTACAATGGTGCTGTTGTAGACGAAGGCTGTGCCGGAGGTGATCCTGAGGCCGCCGCCGAGGGATGTTGATCCTGTAGCGGCATTGCCGCTGATGGTGCTGTTGATAATAGTCAGGCTGCCAGTAGCGCCATACTGGATACCGCCGCCATGCGCGCTTGCACCGGTGGTGGTATTGCCACTGACAGTGCTATTGATGAGGTTAAGTGTGCCGTCGGAGCCCACAATGCGTATGCCGCCGCCGAAGGTGCTACTGGTGTTGCCGCTCACGGTACTGTTGATCATGGTGAGGGTTGCACTGGCACCATAAACACCGCCACCGCCCAGACCCGCATCGGTACTGTTGGTGAGGTTCGAGTCGCGCACGGTGACGCTGGAGCTGAAACCTATCTGGAGCGCTCCGCCTCCGCCTGCGGTTGAACCCTGGGTCAGGGTCAGGCCCGTTATCTCAACACCACTCAGGCTGTTACTAATAGCCATCACCCGACTGGCGTTGTTGGCGGAGATGGTTACATCGGCCACGCCGTCATTATTCAGGTCGCCATCAAGCTTGATATTGGAATAGTTGATCTGGAGTTGGGTGCCATTGAGGGTGATGCTTCCACCCTGGTTACCGGCTGTGCCTGCGTCCAGGTCAAAGGTAATAGTGTCACCTGCGCGCGCCCAGTGCAGCGCTTCGCGCATACTCAACCCGCCGCCATCGGCTTGGTCTGCCGCAAAACTGCCCGCAGCGGTCGCATCATCGCCAGTATCCAGGTTGGAGGTCACCAGCAGGGTCGCGTTGTTGACGGTGATTGCCAGGTTATCGCTATCCACATTGCCGATGGTGTCGGTGCTCTGGATGCTGAGGGTCTGTGCACCTGCACCATTGGGGGTGTAAACCAGCCCTTCCAGTGCGACATTCACCTCGGCGGCAGTGCCGGTAATGGTGACTGCACCTGTGCCGTTATTGAAGACACCAGCGGTGCCGCCCGTGTTGGCGACCAGCGTACCGCTACCGATAGAGACAACGACGGTGAGGTTGCTGCCATCGCTGACGGTAATCGCATTGCCATTGCCGCTGCTGAAAACCAATTGGGTAACGCTATCGGTGATTTGCCCGCTCGGCAGGCTGTTGCTGGGTACAATATTGTCGATCTGGTAGTTGTTGGAATCGGTGGTGCCAGTGCCGGTATTGCCGGCGGCGTCGGCGACGCCAGTATTATCCAATGTAATCAGATTGGCGGTGTCTTCAGTGCTGGCCGTTGGTGTGAGGGTGGCAGTCCAGCTGATGCCGCCATCGCTCGTACTCAATCCGCTCAGCACACCATTCTCGACAGTAAAATCGCCGACGGCCAACCCGGTGACTGCTTCGTTGAAGGTGATTGTCACCGTTGACGTTTCACCGGCTGCCAGAGCGGTATCCGCAACCACGATGGATGCCGTGGGGCGCAAGGTATCAATGGCGTAGTTGTTGGAATCGGTAGTGCCGGTGCCGGTATTGCCGGCGGCATCCACCACGCCGGTATTATCCAATGTGATCAGGTTGCTGGGGTCTTCTGCGTTGGCATCAGGTGTGAGCGTGGCTGTCCAGGTGATGTTATCGAGAGTCGTGAGATTGCTGAGGGTGCCGTTCTCCACAGTGAAATCACCGGTGGTCAATCCAGTCACGGCTTCGCTAAAGGTGATAGTGACATCGGAAGTTTCACCTGCGGCCAGTGCGGTGTCATCCACCACAATGCTGACCACACCGGGGCGCAGGGTTTCAATCGCATAGTTGTTGGAGTCGGTGGTGCCGGTGCCAGCATTGCCTGCGGCATCAATCACGCCGGTGTTATCCAGCGTAATCAGGTTGCTGGTGTCTTCTACGCTGGCATCCGGAGTGAGTGTCGCTGTCCAGGTGATGTTATCCAGCGTGGAAAGGCCGCTCAGTGTGCCGTTCTCCACGGTGAAGTCAGCGTCGGTCAAACCGGATACGGCTTCGCTG
>JAGUVW010000048.1 GCA_020062665.1 Pseudomonadales bacterium | reverse complement strand
CGCACCGAAGCCGGCCGCCGCCAAACCCGCTGCGCCCAAGCCAGCTGCACCGAAGCCGGCTGCTCCCAAGCCGGTGGCACCTGCCACACCAGCACCGGAAGCTCCCAAGGCCGAGGAAAAACCCTTCGAACTGAAGCCGGTTGAAGCGCCCACCGCACCAGGCCGCAGCGTGTTCGATCCTGCCAGCGACGCCTGATCGGATTGACCCGCACTGAAAAAGGCCGCTTCCACCGAAGCGGCCTTTTTTATTGCCTGCAGCCGACAGAACGACCCAGGCTTTTTTCACCTGCGGGATTTGGTTATCCTGCCCTCCCCCTTTTCACGCCGAACCGACATGATCCAGCTCAAATCCGTCGCCCTCTATCGCGGCAGCAAATGCCTGCTCAAAGACGCCAACCTGACTGCCTACCCCGGCTGGCACATCGCGCTGGTGGGCCATAACGGCTGCGGCAAGTCCTCGCTGTTTGCCCTGCTGCAGGGCACCCTGCACGCCGACAGCGGCGAGTGTCAGGTGCCTGCGCAATGGCGGGTGGCGCACATGGCGCAGGAGGTGGAAGCTCTCGACACGCTGGCGCTGGATTATGTACTGGATGGCGATCAGGCCCTGCGTCGCCTGCAACGGGAGCTGACGCAGGCAGAAACCGATCATGACGCTCATCGCATCGGCGAACTGCACCAGCAACTGGCGGATATCGATGCCTACACGGCAGAGTCGCGAGCGGCGAAGCTGCTCAACGGCCTCGGCTTCACCCAGGCGCAATTCCAGTTGCCGGTGAAGTCATTTTCCGGCGGCTGGCGCATGCGTCTGAACCTGGCCCAAACCCTGATGTGCCCCAGCGACATGATGCTGCTGGACGAACCCACCAACCACCTGGATCTGGATGCCATCCTCTGGCTGGAAGACTGGCTGCGCAATTATCCCGGCACCCTGATCCTGATTTCCCACGACCGCGAATTCATCGACGCTGTGTCGCAGCACATCCTGCATATCGAACATCAGGCGCTGAATTATTACAGCGGCAACTATTCCGCGTTCGAAATCCAGCGCGCGGCACGACTGGCGAACCAGCAATCCGCATTTGAAAAGCAGCAGCGGGAAGTGGCACACCTGCAGTCGTTCATCGACCGTTTCAAGGCCAAGGCCAGCAAGGCCAAGCAGGCGCAGAGCCGGATCAAGATGCTGGAGCGGATGGAAAAGATCGCGCCGGCCCACGTGGATTCGCCGTTTCATTTCACCATTCCCGCAGCGGAAAAAGTGTCGAATCCGCTGCTGGATATCGGTGACGCTGAACTGGGTTATCCCGGCAAGCCGATCCTGCACAAGGTGGCGCTGCAGCTGCGCCCGGCCAGCCGCATCGGCCTGATCGGCCCCAATGGCGCCGGCAAATCCACGCTGATCAAGACACTGGCGGGCGAGATCGATCTGCTGAGTGGCCGTCGCATTCCCGGCGAGCACTGCAAGATCGGCTACTTTGCCCAGCACCAGCTGGATCAGTTGGACATGAACGCCACGCCGCTGCTGACCATGCAGCGCAATGCGCCGAAAACCGACGAGCAGACCCTGCGCAAATACCTGGGCGGATTTGGTTTTCATGGCGACGCCGTGCATGACAGCATTGGACGCTTCTCGGGTGGTGAAAAGGCACGCCTGGCACTGGCACTGATCATCTGGCACAAACCCAACCTGTTATTGCTGGACGAGCCCACCAACCATCTGGATCTGGAAATGCGCCACGCCCTCACCCTGGCGCTGCAGGATTACGAAGGCGCGCTGGTGCTGGTATCCCACGATCGCTCCCTGTTGCGCGCCACCACCGATGATCTCTTTCTGGTGGCCGACGGCAAGGTGGATATCTTCAACGGCGATCTGGATGACTACGCGAAGTGGCTGAACGATTACCGCGCCCAACAACTGCAGAATAGTAACGATCCCGATGCCGCCGACGCCAAGCGCGACCGCAAGGCCGATCGCCAGCGTGCCGCCGAAATCCGCAACCAGCTGCGGCCACTGAAAAAGCAGATCGACAAGCTGGAAGCCGACATCGCCAAGCTGGAAACCGGCAAGAAAGAGCTGGAAGAACAGCTGGCCGATCCCGCCATCTATGACAGCAGCAACAAGGCCAAACTGGCCGACCTGCTGAAACAGCAGCGCGAGATCTCGGCAACACTGGAAGAGAAGGAAATGGCGTGGATGGAACTGTCGGAGCAGCTGCAGCAAATGGAAAACGAGCTGTCGTGACCAGGCTCAGGTGGTGGGCGGGCGCACGCCGGCCAGATTGATGTTGTAGCGGGTGAATTCTTCCAGATCGATGCCATAGGCGCCGTCGGTCAGGACTGTTTTGATGCGGTGCTGAACGCCGCTTGCTTTCTTCCGCTCCAGCTTCAGATCGATGATGCGCTGTGGAGCAGGATTCTTGTCCGCATCCCGCAACAACGCGATTTTTGGCAGCAGGCGATTGTCAGGATCGGCGGACAACACCACACCCACTTCCCCCGAATCCATTTCCACCACGCTGCCCGGTGGATAGATGCCGATGGACTCAATGAATTTCACTACCAGTTTCTGATCGAACTGGCTTCCGGCGGCGTCGTAGAGAATTTTCAGCGCCTGGGCCGACGACTGAGGAGCGCTGTAGCAACGCCGGCTGGTGATGGCATCGTAGGCATCCACTATGCTGACCACGCGCGCATAAAAACCAATGTCGGTCTCTGGCAATCCTTCGGGATAGCCACGACCATCCATGCGTTCGTGATGACTGTAGGCGGCGGCAATGACTTCTTCTGGCACCATCGGATCGGCCTGCAACAGCTGTTTGCCAAGCGTCGTATGTGCTTTTACGTGATCAAACTCTTCGCGCGTCAGGCGCCCCTTTTTGAAGAGGATGTCCTGGTCGAGCTTCATTTTTCCCACATCGTGCAGCACTCCGGCCAGCCCCAACATTTCCAGTTGCCGACGCTCCAACCCCAGGTGCCGGCCCAGCGTCATGGCCAGAACACCGACGTTGACGCAGTGTTCCGCCGTGTACTGGTCGGCGTGCTTGATGCGAGTCAGCCACATCATGGCCGATGGGTTGCGCTCAATGGAATCCACGCACTCATGCACGTGCTGCTTCAGCAACGCTGCATGGGGCGCGTCGTTTCCCCGACCGATGTTCTGAAGCAGGGACTTTATTTCTTCCAGATTCTTCTGATAAGCCACCGATGCGGCACGGATTTCCTGCTCGACTGTGGTGGTGGTTTGATACTGAACGGTGGGGGAACCCGGGGTGAGCGGATTGGTTCGCAAATCGGGGCTTAGGTAGTGCGACTTGAGCACGTCAATGTAAACGTACTCGCAGATATTGCGCAGGGCGTCGAGGTCTTCCTGCTTGTTGATGGGGAATCCCTGCAACATGAACGGCGTTTCGAGCCAAGGTCGATCCAGCTTGGCCACGTGCATGCCCAATTCCAGCTCACCGGTGGGCACCTTGACGAGTTGACGTTCTTTGTAAGTTTTTTTCGAGTCGTTCATTGGGCTACAACTAGGCCGCAGTCTAAATAACTGTAGACCATTTCAGTGTAGCGCGTGGCACGGGAACACTGTCGCAACAGCGTCCCTAACCAAGTTTTGCTTGCTTTTCTGCCCTGTCTGCCCTGCCGCAATAAGGCGCCCTTGTAAGCCAAGCCCCGCTAATGCTGGTTGTGCTACATCCGCTGAATGACCGCGTTCACCAGCTGGGTGATGCCCGCTGACGCTTCGCTGATGCGGCCGGCCAGCATGTAGGCCGGCGTCGTTATGAGGTTGTGGTCTTCGTCGATGGTGAATTGATCCACCGGACAGCCCCGGTGATCACCCCCCATGGCCCGCACCGCATCGGCTGCCGGATCAGCGTTATCGCCCACCGTGCATTTCACACCCTTGCCGAACAGTTTGGGCGCCATGGCGGGGGCGATGCAGATCAGGCCGATGGGCTTTTTCTGCGCATGCATGCCCTGGACGAATTTCACCACGTCGGGGTTGACCTGCATGTCAGGCCCTTTTACCGCGAAGTTGCAGAGGTTCTTGGCGGCGCCGAATCCACCGGGGAAAATCACGGCGGCGTAGTCGGCAGGATTGGCCTTGGCCAGGTCGATGATCTTGCCCCGGCACAGGCGGGCGGATTCCACCAGCACGTTGCGCTTTTCTTTCATTTCTTCGCCGGTGAGGTGGTTGATGACGTGCATCTGGTCCACGTTGGGCGCCATGCACTGGAATTCGATGCCGGCTTCGTCGAGGCGCAGCTGCACCAAGGTGGCTTCGTAGATTTCGGCGCCGTCGTAAACGCCGCATCCTGAGAGAACGACTGCTACTTTCTTGGACATGGTTTGCTCCTTGTTAAACAATCACAACCGCCAGCGATGAAACCTCTCCACCCATTTCAGCAGCCATTCCGGCTTGTGGGCCTTCTTCCACTCCCCCGCGGCGTACTTGTTGGCTTCGTTCATGGTGGGATAAATGTGAATGGTGCCCAGCAGCTTGTTCAACCCCAGGCCGTGCTTCATCGCCAGCACATATTCGGCAATCAGATCACCCGCATGATGACCCACAATGGTGACACCCAGAATGCGATCCTTGCCCGGCACCGTCAGCACCTTCACAAAACCGTGGGCTTCCTCGTCGGCGATGGCGCGATCCAGATCGTCGATGCCATAGCGCACCACTTCATACGGAATATTCTGCGCCTTCGCGTCCTGCTCGTTCAACCCGACCCGCGCGACCTCGGGATCAGTAAACGTCGCCCAGGGGATCACGGAATAATCCGCCTTGAACTGCTTGAACGGCGCGAACAGCCCGTTCACCGACGCATACCAGGCCTGATGGGCCGCCACATGGGTGAACTGGAATGGCCCCGCCACGTCGCCGCAAGCCAGGATGTGGGGATATTTCGGCACCCGCAGGAACTCGTCCACCTTCAGCGTGCGATTGGCGTTCAGCTCGATCTCCAGCGCCTCCAGCCCCAGGCCGTCGGTGTTGGGTGCGCGGCCCACTGCCACCAGGATTTCATCGCAGGATACCTTCACTTTCTGGCCGTTGTGCTCGCAGATCACCACCTTGTCGCGGGCGTACTGCTCCACCGCGACCACCTTGTGATCGGTGAGCACGCGGATGCCTTCCTTTTTGAATTTTTCCGTCACCAGGGCGGACACGTCTTCGTCCTCGCGGAACAGGATGCGGGGCAGCATTTCGATCTGGGTGATCTCCACGCCCAGACGGGCAAAGGCCTGGCTCAGTTCCGAGCCGATGGGGCCACCGCCCAGCACCACCATGCGGCGGGGTTTCTGGCGCAGATCCCACACGGTGTCCGATGTCAGATAGCCGGTGTTGGCCAGGCCGGGAATCGGCGGCACCGCCGGGCGGGCGCCGGTGGCGATCACGATGCTGCGGGCGGACAGACGCTGGCCGTTCACCTCCACTTCCCAGGGCGACACCAGGGTGGCGTAACCCTTGATGCACTCCACCCCCAGTTCGGTATAGCGTTCGATGGAATCATGGGGCTCGATGGCGCGCACGCTGCGCTGCACCCGCTCCATCACCTCGGCGAAGTCGAATTCCGGCGTCATTTTTTTCAGGCCGAATTCGCGGGCGCGGTTGATGTAGGAAATGATGCGGGCGCTGCGCAGCAGGCTCTTGCTGGGCACGCAGCCGGTGTTGAGGCAGTCGCCACCCATCTTGTGGCCTTCGATCAGGGTGACTTTCGCCTTCACCATGGCAGCGATGTACGACGTCACCAATCCGGCCGCGCCGGCGCCGATCACGATCAGGTTGCGGTCGAATTTTTTGGGTCGGTTGAATTCAGGCATGAGCGCGTTTCGTCCTTAACCAGGCCACGGTTTTCTTCGCCACCAGCGGCAGCAATCCCAGCGCCACGAAGGAGCCGATCAGCGCCGGTGACAGGATACCTTTCATCGATTCCAGTTGCGCCAGTTGCGTGCCGGCATTCACATATACGATGGTACCCGCCAGCATGCCCACCTGGCTGATCCAATAGAACTGCCAGACCTTGATGGGCGTCAGCCCCATGGCGATATTGATCAGAAAGAACGGAAACGCCGGCACCAGACGCAGGGTGAACAGGTAGAAGCCGCCCTCTTTTTCCACCCCGTCGTTCAGGGTCTTGAGCTGTTCGGCAAAGCGCTGCTGGACGAAATCCCGCGCCACGAAACGCGCAATCAGAAATGCCAGGGTAGCACCGAGGGTGCTGGCGAACGACACCAGCACGGTACCCCACACCACGCCGAACAGCGCACCGGCCAGCAGGGTCATTACAGCAGCGCCGGGAATCGACAGTCCGGTCACCAGCACATACACCACAAAGAAAATCGCACCAAACAGCAACGGCTGCTGCTCCAGCTGGGCTTTCCAGTGGGGCGCGTGGCCCTGGATGTAATAGAAATTCAGATATTGTCCAAGATCGAAAACATACCAGGCGATGAGCACAACGGCCACCAGCACGCCCAGAAACACCAGTTTTTTTGCCATGATTCCTTTGCTTCCCTTGATCCGGATTGAGACGCTCACGCGCCGACAGGGTATGATGGAGTGATTCCGTTTTATAGACGCATCGACAGCCCAAAGGTTACAGCATGCCCCTGCCAACGTTGAATCGCGGCCCTTTTCCCGCCACCCGCCTGCGCCGCGTGCGCGCCGCGGAATTCACCCGCCGCCTGGTGCGGGAAACCATTCTGACGCCGAATGACCTGATCTACCCCATGTTCGTGCTGGAAGGCAAAGGCATTCGCGAACCGGTGCCGTCCATGCCGGGGGTGGAACGGGTGTCGCTGGATATCCTACAGGAAGAAGCCCGCCTGCTGAGTGGCCTGGGTGTGCCGGCCATTGCAATCTTTCCGGTCACCCCCCAGTCGGCCAAGAGCCTGGACGCGAAGGAAGCCTGGAACCCCAACGGCCTGGCCCAGCGGGCGGTGAAAGCCATCAAGGATGCGGTGCCGGAGATGGGCGTGATCACCGACGTGGCGCTGGATCCATTCACCACCCACGGCCAGGACGGCATCATCGACGCCAGCGGCTATGTGCTGAATGACGTTACGGTGGAAGCCCTGATGCGGCAGGCGCTGTCCCACGCCGAAGCGGGCGCGGATATCGTGGCGCCGTCGGATATGATGGACGGCCGCATCGGCGCCATTCGCCGCCAGCTGGAATCTGAAGGTCACGCAAATGTCTGCATTCTGGCCTATTCTGCCAAATATGCCTCCAGCTATTACGGCCCGTTCCGCGACGCGGTGGGTTCGGCGTCCAATCTGAAGGGCGGCAACAAGTACACCTACCAGATGGACCCGGCCAACCTGAACGAGGCGCTGCACGAAGTGGCGCTCGATCTGCAGGAAGGCGCCGACATGGTGATGGTGAAACCCGGTATGCCCTACCTGGACATCGTGCGGGAAGTGAAGACCCAGTTCGGCGCCCCCACCTTCGTCTATCAGGTAAGCGGTGAGTACGCCATGCACATGGCCGCGATCCAGAACGGCTGGCTCAGTCACGATGCTGTCATACTGGAGTCATTAACCTGTATTAAAAGGGCAGGTGCCGACGGCATTCTCACTTACTTTGCCAAGGCCGCCGCCCAATTGCTGAACCGCTGAAACGAGACCATCCACTACCAAAGGATCTGCCTGGCACACCGCGACAAGGTCAACAGGCATCACCATGACCGACATGAATATCATGACCACGACCGCCCCCGCCGACGTCATCGAACAGCCCCCCATCGACCTGACCAACAGCGCCTATTATTTCAACCGCTACCTGAGCCTGCTGGAATTCAACCTGCGGGTGCTTGCCCAGGCGGAAGACAAAACGTTGCCGCTACTGGAACGCCTGCGCTTCCTGATGATTTTTTCCAGCAACATGGACGAGTTTTTCGAAATCCGTCTGGCGGGCCTGCAGCGGGACATCTCCTACAATCAGGCGCGGCCGGAAGCCGACGGCATGCATCCCCAGGAAGTGCTGCGGGTGATCAGCGAGCGCTGCCGCACGGCGGTGGAGCGCCAGTACAAACTGTTTAACGAAGACCTGTTGCCGGCCCTGGCGGCGGAGAACATCCATTTCATCGCCCGCGAAAAATGGACCGCGCCGCAGGTGCAGTGGATCAAGCACTATTTCCGCCAGCAGGTGGCGCCGGTGATGACACCGATCGGCCTCGACCTGGCGCACCCGTTCCCGCTGCTGGTGAACAAGAGCCTCAACTTCATCGTGACGCTGGAAGGCAAGGATGCGTTCGGTCGCCAGCTGGGTCTGGCGGTGGTGCCGGCGCCCAAATCCCTGTCCCGCATCATCCGCCTGCCGGATGACATCTGCGAAGGCGGCGACAATTACGTGTTCCTGTCGTCGGTGATCCACTATCACGCCGGCTACCTGTTTCCCGGCATGAAAGCCACCGGCTGCTACCAGTTCCGCCTCACCCGCAACTCCGACCTGTTCCTCGATGAAGAAAAAGTCGAAGACCTCTCCACCGCGCTGAAAGGCGAACTGTTCTCGCGCCGCTACGGCGAGGAAGTGCGGCTGGAAGTGGCGGACAACATGCCGGACAACCTGGTGGATTTTCTGCTGAATAAATTCGGCCTCGACGACCATCAGCTGTTCAAGGTGAACGGCCCGGTGAACCTCACCCGCATGCTGCCGGTGATGGACATCACCCGTTCCAACATGCTGTTCACGCCCCACAAGCCGAAAGTGCCGGGCCTGTTGCAACGCAGCGACCGCCTGCTGGAAGTGATCGGCAACCAGGACATCCTGCTCAACCATCCCTATGAATCCTTCGCGCCGGTGATCCAGTTCCTGCGTCAGGCCGCCCGCGATCCGAACGTGGTGGCCATCAAGCAGACCCTGTACCGCACCGGTTCCAACTCGGAAATTCTCGACCTGCTGGTGGAAGCCGCCCGCAACGGCAAGGAAGTCACCGCCGTGGTGGAACTGCGCGCCCGTTTCGACGAGGAATCCAACATCGCCATGGCGACGCGCTTGCAGGAAGCCGGCGCCATCGTGGTGTACGGCATCGTCGGCTACAAGACCCACGCGAAAATGATGCTGATCGTGCGCCGCGAAGGCCAGCGCCTGCGCCGCTACGTGCACCTGGGCACCGGCAACTATCACGCCGGCAACGCACGCATTTATTCCGACTACAGCCTGCTGTCCGCCAACGAGGAACTGGCAGAAGACGTGCACAAGATTTTCCAGGAACTCACCGGCATGGGCCGCCCGGCGCAGCTGAAATACCTGTACCACTCACCGTTCACTCTGCAGCAGGAATTGCTGGCGCAGCATATCGAGGAAGAACGCAGTAACGCGCTCAAAGGATTACCGGCGCGCATCATCCTCAAGTGCAACTCGCTCACCGAAACCAAAACCATCGAGATGCTGTACCGCGCTTCCCAGGCGGGCGTCGAAATCAAGCTGATCGTGCGCGGCATGTGCGCGCTGCGCCCGGGCATTCCCGGCGTATCCGACAACATCGAAGTGCGTTCGGTAGTGGGGCGATTCCTGGAACACTCACGGGTTTTCTATTTCCACCGCAACGGCGAGTTCAAGATCTACTTTGCCAGCGCGGATCTGATGGAGCGCAATCTGTTCCGGCGGGTGGAAATCTGCTTTCCGGTGCTCGAACCCAAGCTGGCACAGCGGGTGTATCACGAAGGCCTGGAAATCTATCTGAAAGACAACTGCCAGGCCTGGAGGATGAACAGCGACGGGACTTACACCCACCTGCAGCCGGCAGAAGGCGAGGCACGCATTTCGGCGCAGGAATATCTGATGGAAAAGCTCGGCTGAAGCGGAATCAGTTTCCCTTCAGCACCAGTGAGCCCAGCGTTGCACCGCTGCGGCTCACTGCCAGCTTCACTTCGTCGCCTTGCCCCACCTCGAACAGCACCGGATCGTAATCCGGCATCAGCACCACGCCTTTGGTCGCATTGCGGGGATTCTTCAGTTTGAAACCCAACTGCTTGCTGTTGCTGTCGAAGCGCAGCAGCGTGTGACCACTGGCAGAAATGTTCGCGACGTAGGATTGCACCACCCGGCTCTGATCACTGCGCAACGTGGCAATGGTATTGTCGGGCCAGCTGGTTTCAACCGTGCGCCGCTGACGCGACTTGATTTGAATCTGTAAAGGTTTCGCACCGGCAACACCGGCTTCAATGCTGTGGGACGCGAAATCCTCGCTCCTGAACTGCAAGGTGCCACCCGGCTGCAGGACATACACCGGCTGGTCGAAGCGGGTGGGGGTGATCAGCACATCGACCTGGGCTGGTGCCACGCTGCCATCAAGCCAGTACACCAGCACAAAGTCCGGCAGGATATCGGTTATTTCCAGCGAGCCATCCACCTCCAGCGCGGGGATGCCGGGCTTGCGTGTCGCCGGCGCCGCAGCAGCGGCTGGCTTGGTGACCGGCACCGCGACCACAGGCGCCGTCACCGGCTTGGCAACAACCGGCGCACTCAACACCGCCAACAGCGCATTCAAATGCGGACGCGCCTGTTCCAGGCAGTTATCCAGCGTCCGCACCGATCCATCCAACCGCCGGGTGGCCGCACTTTCGGGCAGCGCGGTTTTCGCCAGCCCCGCCTTCACGTCATCCCGCGTTTTGCGCGCCGATTCAAAACCCGTTCTGGCCTGATCGTATTGCGCCTGGGAAACACCGGCCGTCAGCACCTTGCGAATCGCGGCGCAGGATTCATTGGCCTGATTCACCCGGACGCTGTAACCATTGACGGCATCCTGCGCCACCTTGAGCTGACGCTCCCGCGTTGCCAATGTCGAGTCCAGCTGGGTCAGACACTGAGTGCCTTTCGCGATGCGCCCTTCGATCGTGGCCCGCTCGGCGATCACTGCGTTTTGCACAGCCGATTTCAATGCTGCGTAATCGGCATTGGCTTCTTTCTGCCGCGCCTGTGCACTGACCCTGGCCTTTATGCCCGCATCGATGGCCGCGTCATCCACTGCGGCGCGATTCAGTTCATCCAGCGCCGCCTCGCAACTGGACTGAAAAGATTCGCTGGAATCCAGCGCAGACTGTAACGCCACCGTCAACGCCGCCTGCTGCTTGCCGAAGCTGGCAATCTTGGTTTCGAGCCGCTCGCAACGGCGCATTTCGCTGCGCAGACTGAACACATTGTTGAGCGCAGGCGAGGTCTGCAATGCCTGATCACGCAGCGTGATAAATTGCTGATGCTCCGTGCGGGCGGGCTCTACCTGACCCTCGTTCAGATGCGCCAGCGCCTTCTCACACGCCGCCAGCGCCTGCTCCAGCACGGGCCGGCCCACTTCGATCTCGATGTCGGTACCTACCCGCTCGCAATATTTCAGGTTGCTGTCCATGCCACGCCGGCCGGAGCTGAGAATGGTTTTGTCGATGCCCGCCGCCTGCTGCCGGATGGATTCATAACGGGCGAATTCACTGCGCGCCGTTTTGACATCCTGACGGGTCAACGCCGCCTTGGCCGCCGAACAATGATCGAAGCCCTTCAGATAAAGATTGACCGCATCGTCAAAGGAATCGGCGTGGGCGGAAATTGCGAGCGCGCCTGCCGACACTGCAGCAAGCAGAGAAACGAGCTTGATTGTACGCATTTTTTTGACACGTCCGTCGGCAGAAATTGCCTTAGCAGCGAGCACCTGATTCGTTCAGTCTAGCAGGCTGTGGCATGTGCAGCAGGTCGGTATTCACCAGAACCTCCGCCACGCATTCCCCACTGACATTCGCAACGCTGTATCCGCCCTTCACGCCTGCCTTCAGCCCATTCACTGCGCCTGCAGTCAATTCTGATTACGTGAAACTAAGCGCTCTGTGCTCGCCAATACTCCACCATTCTTGCCACGGTGGTGCGGGTATGCGGCATCGTCAATCCCATCTGTTGCGCCAGCGCCAGCGCGGGGCCGGTGTCATAGCGTGCGGCGTCGATGAAATTCAACGACTCCGCGCTCATGTCCCAGCGTTTGCCCAGGCCCGCATTCAGCATGAATTTCATCAGCCACACTGGAATGCGGCTGCGCGGCGCCGGCAGATCCAGACCTTGCGCCAGCCAGGCCACCAGTTCCGTCAGACGCGGCGTGCCGTCATCCAGCACCCAGTATTGCTGATCCGCCGCAGCGGGCTGTTCGATCACGCCCGCGATAAAGCGCGCCAGATAATCCACCGCCACAATCGGCAGCCAATCCCGCGCGCGTCCCGGCACGGCGGAAAGACGCCCCTTCTGCAACGCATCCAGCAATTTCAGCAGGCCGATATCCTGGGAAATCTCGCCGCTGTCGCTGGCGCCGATCACCGTGGACGGATGCACGAATGTCCACGCCACCGCCCGCTGCGTCAGTGCATCCTGCAGCTTCACGTAACTTTCCAGTTTCGATGCCTCATAAGCGCCCAGACGCCGGTACACCGGCTGCCACAGGCCTTCCCGCAATTGCTGCAGCACCGGTTGCAGTTTTGGACTGCCCGCCATGTAGCCGCCCACCCACACCAGTCGCTGCAGATGCGGATTGGCGTCGACCAGTGCCAGCAGCGTGTCGAGCGATGTCACATTGGCGCGGCGCGCATCAGCCGCCGTCATGCCCCAGGCGAAACGGGTCGCCAGATGGAAGATGCCCGTCACCTGTTCCAGACGCCGGCGATCCTGCTCGCTCAATCCCCAACCCGGCTGCGCCAGATCGCCCGCCACCACCGTGAACGCGGGATTGTGCACACCGTGCGCCTGCAGCCAGCTGCGCAATTCCGCTGCCTGTGCCTGCGGACGCCGCAACAGCAGGATCAGTTGATAGCCTTTAGATTCCAGCTCCCGCAGCAGCCAGCGCCCAATGAAGCCGGTGGCACCGGTAAGCAACCAGGTCGATTCGTTCATGATGCTCTCCTTATATAGACCAGTCTGTATATTATTGGATTAATGAAAAGGCCCATCAGATCAGGGCCTTGGCTGCCGTCAGCGTGGTCTGCAACGGCTCGGTACTGCGGCGCGCCCGGGCCAGCAGCAGCGCGCCCTCCAGCAGCGCCAGCAAAGTATTGGCCTTGCCATCGGCAACCTCCACCGGCACACCCTGCGCCTGCAACTTGCGGCTCAGCAGTGATTGCCAATCCTGGTAAATCGCTGCGCTGCAGGCCTGGATGCCGGGATACTCACCGGCCGCTTCCAGCGTCAGCGTGGCGATGGGGCAACCCTTGCGAAAATCCGACGCCTCCAGCTCCGTCATGAAAAAGCGCCACATCACCTCAATGGCCGCTGCCAGTGACGGCGTGGCCGTCAGCAGCTGCTCCAGCGTGGTAGTCAGCATGCGCCCGGACTGCTCCATGGCGGCGATGGCGATTGATTCCTTCCCAGCGGGAAAATGAAAATACAGGGAACCCTTGGGCGCGCCGCTCACCTGGATGATCTGGTTGAGGCCGGTGGCATGAAACCCCTGCGCCTGCATCAGCTCCGCCGCCGCATCCAGAATGCGCTGGCGAGTCACCTCCCCTTTCTGGGCCATGCCGGATATCTCCCGAATCGTCGATCCAGCCATAATATAGAGACCGGTCTATTTAATCAATCCTCGGAAACGGTCTGATCTCCAGAAAGCGGCAACCATTGACCTGGGCTAACATCGCGCGGGCGCAATCCTGTTTAATGACGGCATTACACGCGATCACTGCAGTTTTGCGCCAATTTTTAATGGATTTGGCTTAATTGATCTTCAGGGAATCGGGATGAGGTGCAGCATGAAAACCGTTGTCAGCATCAACCTGGGTGCCAGCGCCGACGATTACGACTTCACCACGGAATTTCTGGGGCAGACCCTGCGGGTGCTGCGCCTGGGCTGCGATCACGACATCGACCAGGCAGAGCGACGTCTCGCCGAATGGCAGGGCAAGGCAGATGCGCTGGCACTGGAAGGCATGCGCGACCGCCAGCGGGTGGGCGCCTTCCAGTTCGAGCAGCGGCTGACCCGGCGCCTGGCCCACGCCGCCCGCCATACACCCTTCACCACTGGCACGGAACTGCGCGACATCCTGCAGGAATGGAGCATCCGCCATCTGCAGAACGAGCAGAAAGGCTACTTCAACAACGCCAACGTGCTGCTGTTCAGCGGCGCGCAACATTACCGTTCAGCGCGAGTGCTGGCAGAGTTCACCGACAACCTGCGCTTTGCCGATCCGGTGCTGCAACTGGGCGTGCCGAAATTTCTGACGTCACTGCAGGCACTGGAACTGTACAGCAGCGGCAGCCATCAGGTGCTGAAGTGGGCGCCGCCACAAGTGCTGGCCCCGACGCTGGCACCATTGCCGGAATGGAATCATTTCATCCTGCGTAAAGCGTTGCACAAGGCCAATGTGGTGGTCGCCTATTTCGACGAACTGGCACCCTTCGGCCTGGAAGAACTCGCCGGCAAGACGGTGATCACCTCCGCCATCTCCGATGCCCGACTGAAGGAGCTCGGCGACAAGGGCGTCTACACCGTCGTCGATTACACCCCGCAGCCATTCCCGCAGACTGTCGGCATCGCCGTGCTGGAAGCCATGATCCTGGCGGCCCTCGATAAGTCTGCCGAACGCATTACCGAAGACGACATTCTCGACATCATCACCAGCCTGGAACTGCAGCCACGGGTGCTGTATCCGAACGGCTTCAAACGCCTGAGCCGCTTTGCATTTGTGATTCACCCGCTGTCACAACAATATTTCCGTAACGCCAAGCCGATGGATCTGGTGGCAAAGGTGGCGCCACAGAGCGTGATGAACACGGTGGAAAAAATCATCGCCTACTCGCCGCCGTTCGTTTACTCCCGCGTCACCGGCATCCAGTCGCCCACCGGCGCCGAGGCCGAAGGCTGGCTGATCACCGTGGGCGGCACGCCGAAGGAAATCATGCGCCACGGCCCGGAATTCACCTACCAGCGTCTGCTGGCGGCTGCGGCGATGGCGAAAAAACTCGGTGCGCAGATCATGGGGCTGGGTGCCTTCACCAAAGTGGTGGGCGATGCGGGCGTCACGGTGGCCAAGCGCGCACCGCTGCCGATCACCACCGGTAACAGCTACAGCGCGTCCGGTGCACTCTGGGCGGCCCACGAAGCCGTTCAAAAGCTCGGCCTGGTGCAAATCGGTCCCAGTGGCAAAATGGCGGGCAAAGCCATGGTGGTGGGCGCGACCGGCGCGATCGGTTCCGTATGCGCGCGCCTGCTGGCGAAAGCCGTGGACGAGCTTTACCTGGCCGCGCCGGAAGCCGGCAAACTGCTCGCCCTGAAAGAAGACATCGAGCACGAAACCCCGGGCGCCAGCGTCCACGTCATGGCCCACGCCGACAAACACCTGGGCGAGATGGACATGATCGTCACCGCCACCTCCGGCGCCGGCAAACGCATTCTCGACATCCAGCAGGTAAAGTCCGGCTGCGTGATCACTGATGTGGCGCGACCGCTGGACATTCCCGCAGAAGATGTCGCCAAGCGCCCCGACGTGCTGGTGATCGAATCCGGTGAAATCCGTCTGCCCGGCAACGTGCACATGAAAAACATCGGCCTGCCGAAAAACGTCGCCTACGCCTGTCTGGCGGAAACCATCGTGCTGGCACTGGAAGGCCGCTTCGAAAACTACACGCTCGGCCGCAATATCGAATGGGAAAAGGTGCGGGAAATCTACAAGCTGGGACTCAAGCACGGCATGCAGCTGGCGTCGATTTCCGGCGTGAATGGCGTTTATACGGATGAGGATCTGACGCGCGTACGGCAACTGGCGCTGGAAAAAAGGCCCGATCTGCAACGCCGCGCTGAAACGACCAGTGCGCCAGCACCAGCGAAGCCATCAACACACAAGATCATTACACACTGACACCAACGCGGGCAGTGCCACCAGAGCGCTGCCCGTTCAGAACTCCAGCTTGTAACCGATCTTCTTCCAGATATCCTGCTCGTCCTGCAACTCGGTTTGCAGCAGCGGATGCTCCTCCAGCCACTTGCCGGAGAATTTCAGCTTCACCTGTTTATTGCTGACACTCAGCTTGAAATCCGGCGCCAGATCATCGCGTCGCGCCCGGTGCAGCACCGCTGCCAGCCGCAGCAGCAGAATCATGCGTTTGACCTTTTCCTGCAGCAGCGCCGGCAATTCCTGGATATCCGTTTCGCGGATTTTGCGCCGGTGATTACCCACCAGCGCCGCCAGCACCTTCTGATCCTGACGGGTAAAGCCAGGCATGTCTGAATACGTGAGCAGATAGGCGCCGTGCTTGTGATAACCATTGTGGGAAACGGCAGTGCCGATCTCGTGCGCCTGCGCCGCCCAGTGCAGCCAGCCATGACAGAACTGGCCCAGATCCCAGTCCTTCTTCACCTGATTCAGCGCTTTCAGTGCAGTCTGGCGTACACGCTCCGCCTGCGCCACATCCACACTGTAGCGGTTCATCATTGCCACGATAGAACGTTCACGCACATCCTCATGGGCATGACGGCCCAGCAGATCGTACAGAATGCCTTCGCGCATCGCGCCATCGGAATAATGCACCTGCTTGACACCCAACTGCTCGCAGATCGCAATCAGAATGGCCAGCCCCGGCGGCATGATGGTGCGCCGATCCGCCTTGATGCCTGGGATGTCGACCGCATCGAGCTGATTGAACGACAACACCTTGTCCCGCAGCTTGTACAGCGCCGGCAATGCAATGCCGTCCTGATACCAGTTGTTGTCCACCAGCGCACTTTCGATGGCCTTCACCGTGCCCGACGCCCCCACCGCATCGATCCAGCCTTTCTTCTTGTAGGCGTTCTCGATGGTTTCGATTTCGGAGCGCGCCGCCATCACCGCCTTGCGAAACCCGCTCTCACTGATCTTGCCATTGGGAAAGAAACGCTCCCGGTAGGACACGCACCCCATGTGCAGGGATTCCGTCAGAATCGGTTCAAACCGCTTGCCGATGATGAACTCGGTGGAACCTCCGCCAATATCGAACACCAGGCGGTTGCCACCGTCGTCCGCCAGCGTGTGGGAAACCCCCAGATAGATCAGCCGCGCCTCTTCGCGCCCGGCCACCACTTCCACCGGGCAGCGCAGAATCTGTCGCGCCTGACGCAGGAATGTCTCGCCATTGCGGGCCTGGCGCAGGGTATTGGTACCGACGCAACGCACCCATTTCGGATCGATATGCGCGATGCAGGCAGAAAACCGCCGCAAACAATCCAGACCACGGCTGAACGCATCCGCATCCAGCATCTGCTTGTTATCCAGGCCCGATGCCAGCATCACCTTTTCGGCCATCTTCTGGATCGGCCGCACCTCACCGTTTTCGAGACGGGCAATGACCATGTGAAAGCTGTTCGAGCCCATGTCGATGGCGGCCATCATGGGCTCTGCAGACGCTGAAGTGGTTTGAATATCGCTCAAGATAAGGGATCCAATGGCTTGTGCGCAGACAACAAAAATATCACCACTGCCGCCCCGTGTTGGCTATATTGATAAGGCAGCAGGAGAGCTGCTCTGGATAATAGCACCATAAGATGGTGAAAACATGATACAAAACAGGATGCGCAGCGTTGAGCGCACCGTTGCCAGAATGTACAATCCAACGGACTTGATATACCCGGAACTGGCTGCCAACAGCCAAGAATGCACCATAAGCTGGAGACAGACATGAGCAATATCGTAAACGTCACTGACAGCACATTCGAGTCAGAAGTACTGCAGTCCGACACCCCTGTGCTGGTTGACTACTGGGCTGAATGGTGCGGCCCCTGCAAGATGATTGCGCCGATCCTGGACGAGATTTCCAGCGAATACGCCGGTAAGGTGAAGGTCGCCAAACTCAACATCGACGACAACAGCGACACCCCGCCCAAGTACGGCATCCGCGGCATTCCCACCCTGATGCTGTTCAAGAACGGCAATGTGGAAGCCACCAAGGTGGGCGCTCTGTCCAAATCCCAATTGACAGCGTTCCTCGACAGTAATATATAATTGCCCGAACCCTGCCATTGATGGCGGGGTTATTTCGGATTGCGCTGGTGCGCATGCGAAAGACAGTAACATCGCTTCAACTGCCTCTCCTTTCTTGCACTTCCTTAATTTTCGCATCAACTGATTCCTGTGCCTGAAACGGATTGGCAGCCTTAAGGAGACAAGCTGGACGCACCAGCATCTGACTGCTAGATTGAACTCAGACCTCCTTAGAAAAACTCAGGGACGTTTTCGGTCATTTGATCCCTACTCCCGCAACCATCCAGACTCCCTTTGCACCACGGCTGCTCTGGCATGACTGTCGGCGGTAATCGATCAGGGCCTTTTGGGTCTCCGCCACTGTCGGGACTGTCATTTGACGCTACTCACAACACAACACTTTCAACAACTCGCGTGCAGGCCATCTGTCGTCACCCTCGCGCCCTAGCACGCCCTACTTCAACCCACACATGACCTCCGCAGAAATGAATCTCACCGAACTCAAATTAAAACCCATCGCAGAACTGGTACAAATGGCTGAAGAAATGGGCCTGGAAAACATGGCCCGGACACGTAAACAGGACGTGATCTTCAGTATTCTGAAAAAACACGCCAAAAGTGGCGAAGACATTTTCGGCGACGGCGTACTGGAAATTCTGCAGGACGGTTTTGGTTTCCTGCGTTCGGCGGAAGGCTCCTATCTGGCCGGCCCGGATGACATTTATGTGTCGCCCAGCCAGATCCGCCGCTTCAACCTGCGCACCGGCGACAGCATTTCCGGCAAGATCCGCCCGCCGAAGGAAGGCGAGCGCTACTTCGCGCTGCTGAAGGTCAACGACATCAATTTCGACCGGCCGGAAAACGCCAAGAACAAAATCCTGTTCGAGAACCTGACGCCGCTGTTCCCGCAGGAACGGCTGGTGATGGAGATCGGCAACGGCTCCACCGAAGACATCACCGCCCGCACCATCGATCTGGTGGCGCCCATCGGCAAAGGCCAGCGCGGTTTGATCGTGTCACCGCCGAAAGCCGGTAAAACCCTGATGCTGCAGAACATCGCGCAATCGATCACCCGCAACAGCCCGGACTGCCGCCTGATCGTGCTGCTGATCGACGAGCGCCCGGAAGAAGTTACCGAAATGCGCCGCACGGTGCGCGGTGAAGTGGTGGCGTCCACCTTCGACGAACCGCCCGCCCGTCACGTGCAGGTGGCCGAGATGGTGATCGAAAAAGCCAAGCGTCTGGTGGAACACAAGCAGGACGTGGTGATTCTGCTGGACTCCATCACCCGTCTGGCCCGTGCTTACAACACGGTGATTCCGTCGTCCGGCAAGGTATTGACCGGCGGTGTGGATGCCCACGCGCTGGAGCGGCCGAAGCGCTTTTTCGGTGCCGCCCGTAACATCGAGGAAGGCGGCAGCCTGACCATCATCGCCACTGCCCTGGTGGACACCGGCTCGAAGATGGACGAGGTTATTTACGAAGAATTCAAGGGCACCGGCAACCAGGAAATCCACCTGGACCGCCGCATCGCGGAAAAACGTGTGTTCCCCGCCATCAACATCAACCGCTCCGGCACCCGCCGCGAGGATCTGCTCACCACCGAGGATGAGCTGAAGAAGATGTGGATTCTGCGCAAGATCCTGCACCCGATGGACGAAATCGCCGCCATGGAATTCCTCATCGACAAAATGCGGGATACCAAGACGAACGAAGAGTTCTTTGAGTCGATGAAGCGGAAGTAAATTCGCGCTGGTCCAGCAGGAAGAAGTCGGCGGTCAGTGATTTTCCGCCATGCCACTTGGCCTTCGGCTTCCCTGCGCTTCTCGTCTGGATCGGCGGTGGCGCAACTCGCGCTGCGCGCTCAGACACTCGCCACCTTGTTTCCGATCCAGCCTGCGATGCTCGGCTGCGTAAAATGGCAGAAAATCACTGACCGCCGACTTCCTTTCCGAGCCACTGCGCCATGGCCCACACCGTCACCTTCCATCCCCAGCAACTCAGCCTCAGCGTTCCCGACGGCCAGAGCATCCTGCAAGCGGCCCTCCAACAGGGTTTCTACTTCCCCTGGGGTTGCGATGCCGGCACCTGCCGTGTCTGCAGTGGGCGCCTGCTGGCAGGCACACTGCAGCTGAGACACCAGGACACAACCATCACCGCCGGCTCGCCCCTAGCAGATGCTGTTTTGTGCTGTCTGGCCTATCCTCTAACTGACATCACCCTTGAGGTTCCCCGCGTGCAGGCACCCGGCCAGTTTCCCGTGCAGACCGTCAGCGCCCAGATCACCACCGTGCAACAGGTGAATGACGACGTGAAGATCGTGCAGTTCCGCCTGCCCGCGGGCAAAAAAATCCGCTACAGCGCCGGCCAGTACTGTGATCTGCTGATCGATGCCGACACCAGCGCCTCGTTTTCCATCGCCAGCGCACCGCGGGAAGATCGCATCCTCGAACTGCATATTCGCGCCAATCCGGACAGCACCAGCTATCCCGTGCTGGCGCCGCGACTGGTGCCCGGTGAGCTCATCCGGATGAGACTGGGTATGGGCGATGTCACGCCACACGCGCTCAATGGAGCCGACAAAATCCTGCTGCTGGCCGGCAGCACCGGCTTTTCCCAGATCAAGGCGCTGATCGAATATCTGCTGCAGGTCGGTGATCCGCGCCCGCTGCATCTTTACTGGGGCGGCCGCCAGTCCGCCGACCTCTATCTGCATGACTGGGTTGAACAGCAGGCCGCGCAACATTCGAACCTGCACTACGTGCCGGTGATTTCCGATCAAACGGACTGGAACGGGCGCAAGGGCTTTGTGCACAAGGCCGTACTGGAAGACCTGCAGGATTTTTCCGGCTGGAAAGTGGTGGGCGGTGGTTCGCCCGGCATGGTGTACGCGGCGCTGGATGATTTCGTGGCCGCCGGCATGAAGCCGGAACAGATGATCTCCGACGTATTTGCTTATGCACCGCGCTAGCGCAACGGAGCTACCCGTGATCGCTTGTTGATGCAGCGCACGCCGGCACCCATCATTATTCGCTAGACTCAGATAAAAGCAGCCAGAAGGAATCTCCTCATGAGTATCGACAAGGGCTTCAACGTCAAACTGGAATTGCTGGAAAACTATATCTTCAAAGTGGATTTCGGCGACTTCGGCGACATCATCACCGACGAGGCGCCGCCGCTGGGCAGTGGCGAAGGCCCCAATCCGTCGGGACTGGTGGCGGCAGCAGTAGGCAACTGCCTGTGCGCCAGCCTGCTGTTCGCCCTACGCAAATTCAAGGACAGCCCAACCGGCATCCGCGCTGAAGTGAAGGGCGAGATGGAGCGTCAGGAAGGCCGCTGGCGCATCGCACGAATGCATGTGCGAATGCAGCTGGACGATCCCCAGTTGCTGGAACATCTACCCAAGGCGCTGGAACAGTTCGAGGATTTCTGCATCGTCACCCAAAGCATTCGCAAGGGTATTCCGGTGGACGTGGAAGTAGTGGATCAGAATGGGCGCGCACTGAAGAGCTGAACACCCGCTCAGTTGATCAGCCGCAGGATCAGCGGATAGCGATAGTACTCGCCTTTGCTCGCCTTCACGGTGGCGATGATGGTCAGAATCACCCAGGCCGGCACCAGCACCGCCAACATCAGAAACCCGATCAGCACAGTGGTAAGTGCGCTGCTGACGATAAACGCAATCAGATAGGTGATCTGAAAATTCAGCGCTTCCTTGCCGTTGTGGTTCACGAAAGGCATTTCTTCACGCTTGATCAACCAGATGATCAGTGGCGCGATGATGTTGCCCAGCGGAACCAGCAGGCCCGAAAAGATCGACAGGTGACAGAACATGCCCCAGTTGCGTTCGTCCGGCGTCAATTCCTGCTGCGATTCATTCAGTGGATCGATGTCGCTCATACTGTCTCCTTGTCCGACGGAATAGGTTAGGGAAGAAGTGGTTCAGGACGGTCGGCTTGGCATCGGCAACTCCGGCAGCCGCTGACTGATCAGCGCCAATCCCGCTTCGAAATTTTCGTTGCTGGCCTGATGTTCGCCCAAATGGCTGAGCAGACGACCCAGCTCGCCGTGGGCCTCGGCGGTTTTGCGGGAACGGATGCTGGCCTCGAAATAACTGCGCGCCTGTTCCCACTGCTGCAACTGCAGGCTCAGACGACCCAGCGTCAGCAACAGCATGGCGTTGTTGGGGCGTTCCTTCAGCCAGTTTTCCGCCCACAGCTGTTGCTTGGCCACGTCGCCACCCTTCACGGTGCCGTACAGGCGCGCCAGATTGTCGTCCCAGTTTTTGCGCAGCGCATCAGTCAGGATGCGCTCTGCTTCCACGCCGGCATTGAGGTGGATGAGCGCTTCGGCGTAAGCCTGCACCAACGGCGTTTCCTGATGCAGCTTGCGGGGAATTTTCTGCCATACCTGCTGCACATTGGCGAGGCGCTCCTCGCTGGTGCCGCGCTGGGCCTGCTTGAGCTTGCCCTCGTAACAGCGGCGCTCCAGATCGTGGAATTCATCCTGTTCCAACACCTTGCGCTTTTTCAGATCCGGCAGCAGTTCCAGCAGGCTGTCCCAGTCTTCCAGCTGCACATACACCTGCGACAGCATTTTGATCACGGTGGGGTAGCTGGGCAGCTTCTCATTTTTTTTCAGCCGCATCAGGGTGGCCAGACACTCCTCCCACTGCTCGCTCTGGTATTGCAGGCGCGCCATGGTGAGGGCCACCGCGACGTCCACGCCTTTGACTGTCTGATGGGCCAGACGCAGGTAATCGTCGCGCCGGTCGGATTCACCCTGCTCGTGCGCGGCCTGGGCGGCGGTGAGGTAGTTGATGAGCGCGATATCGTTGCCGACGGCACCCTTGGCCATGAGTTTTTCGGCGTTGTGCCAGTCACCTTCGGCATAGGCGATCAGGCCGCGGATGGTTTTGCTGTTGGCCTTGCGCTGACCACGCAATGGATCGAGCGCCCAGCGCAGAAAACGCCACAGCCAGTACAGCAGCAGGAAGAACAGGATCAGTCCCAGCAATCCCACCATCAGGCTGGTTTCGATGGTGTGACGGCCGTGGGCCAGCAGCACATAACCAGGATCCCGCGCGACCGCCTTGAAATACAGTGCGCCCACCAGGGTGCCCATCACCAGGAACATGACGGTGGAAGGCTTGAGGGCAAACAGACGCAGCAGCCGGATCACGGTTGTGCTCCCGTGCGGGCTTTTTCCGCCGCCTGCTGGACTTCCAGCTTAAGGATGGCCTGCTCACGCTGGATTTTTTCCTTGCCCCAGAAGTCGCGGAACACCTGCACGGCGCGCACGGAGTTTTCCAGCGTCGGCATGGCAGGCTGCAACTGGATGGCCGCCAGGGATTCCAGTTCGCTGATGAACAGTCTGGATTCACGATCCTGCAGTTGTTTGAACTGGTCGATGCGGTCGCGGGCTTCGCGCAGGCTGAGGCGATAGGCATTGTTGTCGCCACGCAGCAGCGCCAACTGGCCCTGTTCCAGTAGCAGCAGGATGCTCTGCGCCAGGTAGTCGCGCTGTGATGTGAGCAGAATGGGCTTCTGCTTTTCGTGCTTCTGGTAGCGCACCAGCGAGGTCATGAAATCGGTGAAGCGATGCCAGAACAGTTCCAGTCCTTCTGCCGGCACCGCGCCAGACGTCGTAGTGACCAGCTCATCCTGCACCAGTTCGTAGCGCGGAATGTTCAGCCGCGGGATGCGCTCCACCAGTTGCGACAGGCGCAGGAAAATGCCATCGATGTCGACGCTGGTTTCCGCTGCGAGCTTCAGCGCATGAATGTCCTTGGTGAGCGCCTCCCGCAGGCTGCGCGCCGCCGGTTCGTTGAGGTCACGGGCGATATCATCGGCTTCCTGCAGCAGTGACAGTGCGCCCCTGGCGTCCCCCAACAGGGACACGCGCCGCTCCGCCAGCAGGATGAAATGTTCGATTTCCTTCAGCATCCAGTCGATGCGGTGGGAACCCGTGACGACAGCGATCTGTTTTTCCAGCGCGGCCATGCGGGTACCCAGATCGTCGCGGGCAGCGCCGGCTTTCTGAATGGCCTGGCGATCCTGCTTCAGATGCTCACTGGCCTGGTTCATTTCGTTGCGCAGCTGGATGATCTGGGCGGTGCGGTCGTTCAGGTCGTTGCGGATTTGCGTGAGTTCTTCCAGCGCCTGCACGCGCTGCATTTGCATCCAGTACGCCAGGCCGCCGGCGCCGACAGCAGCGGCCAGGGCGATGATCAGCGCAATTGCAATCACGGTGCGACCAAAACCGCTCATGCGCGTCACGGTTTTGGCGGGCTTTTTTTCCGGCGTTTTCGGCGGTGTCACGGGGGGCGCGACAGGTGTGGTATCAGGTGCCGGCAGCTCGGGAGAAGAAGATTGTGGCGTCTGTTCGTCTGTCATTGGCAACCTGTCAGGCATTTTTGATGTTGTGTACGGTGGTCATGATAGCGGGGGTCGCCGGGCTGGCCGCCAGCCACACCTGGGTGAACCCCTGCTGACGCGCGAACTCCGCGAGCCGCCCACTGATGACCACGAGCGGACATTGCCGCAGTCGATTCAAGTGCTTATCCGCCACCGTCATGAGGTTACGCAAACCGTCTCCACTTGTCACCGTCAGAATGGGTGTGGGTTGTTGATCCAGAGCAGACCACAGGGATGCAGGATCGATGGCTGGCTGCACCCGCCGGTAGAGTTCCAGGTAGTCCACTTTTGCGCCCCGTTCCCGCAAGGTTTCGGCCAGGGTTTCGCGGCCACCTTCGCCACGCAGGATCAGGATCTGCTCCCCCGCCACCATTTTCAGCTGGGGATCATTGAGCAGGGTTTCGCTGGTGGAACCCTGTTGCGCCACGGTGACGGGCAAGCCCCAGTCCTGCATGGCGGCGCCAGTGGCAGGGCCAACGGCAAACCACAATTGCTGCACCGGCCACTGGGGCCAGTAGTCCGCCAGCGCGTCCAGCCCCAGCCGGGCTGCATTGGGGGACACGCAGATCACCGCACGGTATTGGTCGAGATTGAGGATTTTCTGGCGGTCGGCCGGCGTGAGTTCTCGGGGCTCGATGGCAAGCATGGGAAAGGCCAGCGGCACGGCGCCGGCCTGCTCCAGGGCAGCGATCAGGTCGCCGGCCTGCTCCGCCGGGCGGGTGACCACCACGGTTCGTCCCTGCAGGGTGGCCATGGGTTTCAGCCCTGGTGATAGAGGCGCTGGAGAATGTCGGCGGCGCCATTCGCCAGCAGCTGTTCCGCCAGTTGCCGGCCCAGGGTTTCGGCCTGAGCGCGAGGGCCGCGCACATCGGCCCGCACCAGACGGGAACCGTCAGGCTCGCCCACCAGCCCGCGCAGCCAGAGCTGGTCGCCCTGCAATTCCGCGTAACCGGCGATGGGCACCTGACAGCCACCTTCGAGGCGGTTGTTCATGGCCCGCTCCGCCAGCACACGGGTGGTGGTGTCGGTATGGCGCAGGGGTTCCAGCAGGCGCAGGGTTTCCACGTCGTCGAGCCGGCATTCGATGCCCACAGCACCCTGCCCCACGGCGGGCAGACTCTGTTCCGGCGCCAGCGCCGAGCGGATACGGGATTCAAAGCCCAGCCGCTTCAAACCGGCGCAGGCGAGAATGATGGCGTCGAACTGGCCGGCATCGAGTTTCTGCAGCCGGGAATTGACATTGCCGCGCAGATCGGAAATCTGCAGGTCGGGACGACGCTCGCGGATCTGGCTCTGGCGGCGCAGGCTGCAGGTGCCGACCCGCGCGCCCTGGGGCAGTTCATCCAGGGAATTGAAATGGTTGGAGACGAAGGCATCGCGGGGATCTTCCCGCTCGCAGATCACCGCCAGGCCGAGCCCGTCGGGAAAGTCCACCGGCACGTCCTTCATGGAATGCACGGCGATATCGGCCCGGTGTTCCAGCATGGCCACTTCCAGTTCCTTCACGAACAGGCCCTTGCCACCCACCTTGGCCAGCGGGGTGTCGAGGATGACATCGCCCTTGGTCTTCATGGTGACCAGCTCCACCGCCAGGCCGGGGTGGAAGTGCTGCAGCCGCTCCTTGACGAACTCGGCCTGCCACAGGGCCAGGGGGCTTTGCCGGGTGGCAATGCGAAGGGTTTTGCCGCTCATGAAAGGGTGCCTTGTGCTGTGATGCAATGAGGCGGAACCCTATCACAGGCGGGGGGCGAATCACAGATTCTGCAACATCCGCTTGATCGCCGTGGCGTGGCGGCGGCTCACGGTGAGGCGCTCATCCACGCCCTGCAGTTTCAACTGGTGCTGGTTGTTGCGCTGCTCCAGCCCTTCGACGTAGGCCAGCGCCACCAGCGCATTGCGATGCACCCGCACGAAACGGTCGCCGAATTCGTCTTCCAGATCCTTGAGGGTTTCATCCAGCAGGGTTTCGCCCTGGCTGTGACGCACGGTGACGTACTTCTGATCCGCCAGGAAATAGCGCACGTCGCCCACGGGAATCAGTTCGATGCCACGCCGGCTGCGGGCGCTGATATATTCGCGGATCTGCTTGCCGTTGGGGCCTTCGCCTTCGGTTTCGCCCAATTCCCGGCGCACGGTGGCCAGTTGCGCCTTGTTGACGCGGGAGGCTTTCTGCAAGGCCTTCTCCAGATCCTCCTGGCGCACCGGCTTGAGCAGGTAATCGATGGCGTTGACCTTGAACGCGGCAATGGCGTGTTCGTCGTAGGCGGTACAGAAAATGATGGCGGGGGGATTGTCGCTCTCGCTCAGGCGCGCGGCAGCCTGCAAACCATCCATGCCGGGCATGCGGATGTCCAGCAGAATCAGGTCGGGGCGCAGTTGCGGAATCTGTTCCAGCAGTTCCTCACCGTTTTCGGCCTCGCCCACACACAGGGTTTCGGGAATTTTTTCCAGCATGCGGCGCAGGCGGTCACGAGCCAGCGGCTCATCATCACAAATCAGCACTCGAATCATGGGGCCACACTTCTTTTTGTTGTTGTCTTATTGGCTTTGCCAGAGGGCTGTTCGATCTGGAATGGATACGACAGCCGCGTGATATAGCGGTTTCCTTCCGCATACCCGGTGAGTTTGGCGCGCTCGCCGTAGAGTGCCACCAAGCGATTGCGGGTATTGTCGAGGGCCATCCGGTTGCCCCGTTCCACCCCCATCGCAGCGCCGGCCACGAACGGGTTGGTGATCTTGAGTTCAAAGATACCATGAGAATAAGTCGCAATAATCTCGACGATTCCACCTTTTTGTAAAGGCTGTATACCGTGAAGAATGGCGTTTTCGAGCAGGGGCTGCAGGGTCAGCAGGGGGATTTTGACATCAGGGGGTACCGAGCGCACTTCCCAGTGCACCTGTAAGCGATTGCCCAGTCTGAGTTTTTCGATATTCAGATAACGTTCGCACAGGGTGATTTCCTCGGTCAGCGGCACCTGATTGCCAACATGATTTAGGCTGGCGCGGAACAGGGCGGACAAGTCTTCCACCACGGTCTCGGCCTGACGCGGATCGGTCTCGATCAGGCTGGCGATGATGTTCATGCTGTTGAAGAGGAAATGGGGGCGGATACGGGACTGCAGGGCCTGGATGCGGTGCAGCAGTTCGGACTGGCGGCGGGCGATCAGCATGGCCTGCAAGTAGAAATAGCGGATCACCAGCCCGCCGAGGATAGCTGCCACCGCCACGTTGCGCAGCACTTCTTCCGCCAGCAGCAGACTGGTCAGGCTGCGGGAATCGGCGCTCAGCAGGGCCAGACTCACCACGCTCACCAGCCAGGTGTTGAGGGGAATCAGCAGATAGCTGATCACCACCGCCCGCTCCGGCGCCATCCGTTGCAGGAACGGACGCATCCGGCACAGCAGTCCGGCACTGGACAGGGCCACCCACTGCACGAACAGGGACACCAGACCCAACGCCTGCCAGTCGAACGGCCACAGGCCCTGGGCAATCAGCACAAAGACGATGGACAGCAGTTCCGCCACCAGGACCAGCAGGAACACCGACTGGCGCTCGCACAGATCCGGCAGGAAAAAGCTTTCCTCGCTGTCGCCCTGGGGTTTGTTGTGATCCGATGCCATGAGTATCCGTCTGGGTTATAATCCGCCGCTCGATTCAGTATATGTCACTGTCCACACGGGATTATTGCTTCCCCCCGCATTTTCACTGGAATCCATCATGTCAGAACAGAACCCGACGTCCGGCGCCGACAAACTCTGGGGCGGCCGTTTTACCGAAGCCACCGACGCCTTCGTGGAAGCCTTCACCGCCTCCGTCACCTTCGACAAGCGCATGGCAGAGCAGGACATCAACGGCTCCATCGCCCATGCCACCATGCTGGCCGCCGTGGGCGTGCTGACCGATGCCGAGAAACAGCAGATCATCACCGGGCTGGAACAGATCCGCAGCGAGATCCGTGCCGGCACCTTCGAGTGGAGCGTGAAGCTGGAAGACGTGCACATGAACATCGAGGCGCGCCTGACCGATCGCATCGGCATCACCGGCAAGAAGCTGCACACCGGCCGCTCCCGCAACGATCAGGTGGCCACCGACATCCGCCTGTACCTGCGCGATGCCATCGATGTGATACTGTCTGAAATCACCCGCCTGCAGACCGGCCTGGTGCACCTGGCCGAGCGCGAAGCCGACACCATCATGCCCGGCTTCACCCATCTGCAGACTGCCCAGCCCGTCACCTTCGGCCATCACATGCTGGCCTGGAACGAAATGCTGTTCCGCGATTACGAGCGCATGCAGGATTGCCGCAAGCGCGTTAACCGCATGCCGCTGGGTTCCGCCGCGCTGGCCGGCACCACCTATCCGATCGATCGCACCATCACGGCCAAGCTGCTGGGCTTTGAAGGCATCTGCGAGAACTCGCTGGATGGCGTGAGCGACCGCGATTTCGCCATCGAATTCGCTGCCGCGTCGGCGCTGATCATGACGCACCTGTCGCGCTTCTCCGAAGAGCTGGTGCTGTGGACCTCGGCCCAATTCAATTTCATCGATCTGCCCGACCGTTTCTGCACCGGCTCGTCCATCATGCCGCAGAAGAAAAATCCCGACGTGCCGGAACTGGTGCGGGGCAAGACCGGCCGCGTGAATGGCCACCTGATTTCGCTGCTGACGCTGATGAAATCCCAGTGCCTGGCCTACAACAAGGACAACCAGGAAGACAAGGAACCCATCTTCGACACCGTGGACACCGTACTCAACTGTCTGCGCGCCTACGCCGACATGATGCCGGCCTTGCAGGTGAAGAAGGACAACATGCGCGAAGCGGCCAAGCGCGGTTTCTCCACCGCCACCGATCTGGCGGACTATCTGGTGAAGAAAGGCGTGGCATTCCGCGATTCCCACGAAATCGTCGGCAAGGCCGTGGGTTATGGCGTGGCGCAGAAAAAAGATCTGGCGGACATGTCGCTGGCAGAACTGCAGCAGTTCAGTTCTATCATTACGGATGATGTATTCGCCGTGCTGACGCTGGAAGGCTCGGTGAATGCGCGCAACCATCTGGGCGGCACCGCGCCAGCGCAGGTGAAGGCGGCGGTGCAGCAGGCGAAGGCGAAACTGGCGGAGCGCGGCTGACGGCAAACCGCCATCACCGCATACCAGCTGCAAAAAGCGGGATCACGCCAGAGTGAATCCCGCTTTTTTTATGCGTTTCTTGCGCGGCGACCGACCAACAGACGACTTCTGCACGTTAACAGGGAACCATTCCCCACCCCACACGTTTGAAAACCTGACACTTTCTGATGTTGACCGGTTTTAACGCTCTGACCTGTGGAGGCCCCCATGACCAACAAAGCACTCATGTCCATCATCGCCATCCTGTTGCTCGGCATGATTTCTGTCGGCTTGATTCACGCACTGGATGACCGCGATGAGTCCGCCCTCGACAGCATCGGCAACAGCGTCGAGGAAATCGGCGAGGAAGTGCGGGATGAAATCGATGACCATACGGATGATCGCTAAGCGTTGATCCTGTCACCCACCCCATCACCGAGGACGCCATCATGCTAGCCTGGGCACTCACCTTCCTGCTGTTTGCTATTGTCGCCGGCGCATTGGGCTTCGGCGGCATTGCCGCCATCTCCAGCGACATCGCGCAGATTCTGTTTCTGTTGTTTATCCTGCTATTCATTGTGGCATTGGTCAGCGCTGCGCTGCGGGGCAAACGTCCACCCTTATGACGGCGATCACGCACTGTCAGCCAGCAACTTTACAGCACGGCGCAAAGGGCTTATTACTGGGGCTCCCTCACTGAAAGCCCCACGCCCATGTCGCCGCCCCGATTCAGTCACATGCTGTCACGCAACTACCTCATCTTCGTCATCGTGCTGTGCTCGCTGGCGGGCTACCTGTGCTACACCCTGCTGACCAGCCGGCAATCCGTCGACCGGCGCGACAATCTGGTCTCGAAAACCCATCAGGTCATCAATATCGCCGAACAGACCACCGCGCTGGTGGAAGGCATGCTGGCCGCCCAGCGCGGCTACATTCTGTCCGGCGACACGCAGTTTCTCGACAAATACCAGGCCAAGAAAGCCACCGTGTCGGAACAGCTGGCTGCCCTCACCGAACTCACCAGCAAAAACAAAGCCCAGCAGAGCCGCCTGCACGAAGCCCGCAACTATTTCGTCATGTTCGCGAACCAGCTGGAAGACCGGGCCGCCCGCTTTCATCCTCAACCCATGCCGGAGCTGGTAGATGACGTCAATGTGATCGATAACCTGCGCGACAACCTGAGCCGCCTCACCGATGCGATTCTGGCGGAGGAATATGAGCTGCTGGGCAAACGCATCCGCACACTGGAAAAGGAAAAGCAGAATTATGTGGACACTCTGCTGGTGGCGATTCTGGCGGGCACTGCGCTGCTGCTGATCTTCAACGCTTTTCTGCTGGCGGCCCAACAAGGGCGCAACCAGGCGGAATCCACCCTGAAGGAAACCCGCGAGCGTTTTACGCTAGCCGTGGACGGCGCCCAGGATGGCATCTTCGACTGGAATCTGCAGAGCGGGGAATTATTCTGCTCGGAGCAGTTTTTTCGCATGCTGGGTTGTGACCGGCCGACACCGTTCGGCATCAGCGAGTTTATCGAACGCCTGCACCCGGATGATCGCGACAAGGCCTGGGCCTCCACCGCCACACTGGAGGCCAACGGCAAGCCGGAATACAGCCAGGAATTCCGCATGCGTCACGACTCCGGCCGCTGGATCTGGATTCAGGCGCGGGGCCGGATTCTCTACGATCAGCAGCACAAGCCGGCACGCATCGTGGGCGCCCACACTGACATCAGCCAGATTGTGCGCGCCAACGAAAAACTGCAGGCCGAAATGGAGCTGGCACAAAAGGCCAACCGCGCCAAGAGCGAATTCCTCGCGCACATGAGCCACGAAATCCGCACGCCGCTCACCGCCATCAGCGGCATCGCGGAAATCCTTGAACGCCAGCGCGACAGCCTCAACGATCGCCAGCAGAAGCTGGTGCGCACCCTGATGCTGAGCGCCTCTGCCCTCAAGGATCTGATCAACGATGTGCTGGATTTTTCCAAGATCGAAAGTGGCGATGTGGAACTGCAACCGCAGATCTTCGGCCTGGGTCAGCTGTTCGAGGAAATCGTCAGCATGATGGCGCTGCGGGCCAACGAGAAAGGCATCAGTTTTCTGTGTGATCACAGCGCCGTGAAAGACCGGGATTTCTACGGCGACCGCTCCCGCATCCGCCAGATCTGCGTCAACCTGATCGGCAACGCCATCAAGTTCACCGATGTCGGCAAGGTCACCATTCATGCCTTCTTCGAAGACCGCAACGGACAACCCTTTCTGCGGGTGGATGTGGCAGACACCGGCATCGGCATCAGCGCCGACGATTTCGAACTGATCTTCGAACGCTTCAAGCAGGTGAATTCATCGGAATCCCGCAAGCATGGTGGCACCGGACTGGGCCTGCCCATCTCGCGCAACCTGGCAGAACTGATGAGTGGCACCATTGCAGTCAGCAGCACACCGGGCGCCGGCTCCACCTTTTCCCTGTTGCTGCCGCAAACCCTTCCGCTCAGCGCAACGCCAGAACCCGAGGACAGCCTGCCCAGCACAGATTTGCGGGCACAGATTCGCGACGTTGTCACCGACACGACCCGCATCCTGATGGTGGAGGATTACAGCGGCAACATCGTGCTGGTGGGCTACATTCTGGAGGAACTGGGCATTCCCTATGACGTGGCCACCACGGGCGTGATGGCGGTGGATCTGTGGCAGGAACATCCTTACGACCTGATCCTGATGGATATCCAGATGCCGGAGATGGATGGCTTCCAGGCGACCCGCACCATCCGCCAGCGCGAGCAGGAACAGCAGCGACAGCGCACGCCCATTATCGGCATGACCGCCCACGCCCTGATGGGTGACAAGGATCAGTGTATCGACGCCGGCATGGATGCCTATCTGCCCAAACCGATCGTCGAAGCGGATCTGCAGCGTCAGTTGCTGACGTACCTGCGGCGGACACGTCGGCAACTGACGGCGTGAGCACCATCAGGCCACCAGACGCCCCTCCCCCGGGCAGGAGATCCGCGCACTGGCTCTGACGCTCAGCACATCCTGCAGCGCCGCACGGGCGCGGGACAGACGGGAACGCACGGTGCCCACCGGAATGCCCAGCACGTCCGCCGCATCTGCATATTCCAGCCCGTCGATGCAGACCATCTGCAGAATTTGCTGATGCTCAGCCGACAGCGAGGCCATCGCCTTCAACACCAGCTGCAATTCCATGCTCGATTCCTGGGTGGCCGCGACTTCCTGCTGATCGATGAAATCCTGCGGATCGAGCTGGGTTTCGAAGCGCACCCGATGCCGGTACTGGCTCACAAAAGTGTTGTAGAGAATGCGGGAGGTCCAGCCGAACACATGGGTGCCGCGCTGGAACGAATCGCCGTGTTCGAGCGACTTGAGCAGCGTGGTTTGCAGCAGATCATCCGCATCGCTGCGGTTGCGGGTCAGCTTCATGGCGAAGCGTTTCAGGCTGTTGATTTCCTGTACCAGTTCCTGATGATTCAACATGACGGCTCTCCTGGCGCGTAGGGTTGATGTGATCAGGCTAAGCCGCTGCTGTAACCGCGTTTTTTCCCCCGTGTTTCGCGCAATCAAAAATTTGTTTCAGGAACGTAACATCGCCGGTATAGTCTGACCGTTCAGTTCAATGATCAACCAGCAAGGGCGGCACTGTGCATAAAGGCACCATTCTGAGCGTCGAGGATGACGAACATCTGCAATTCGTACTCAGCGAATATCTCACGGATGACGGCTACAACGTGCTGCTGGCCCGCGACGTCAGATCCGCGCAGGAACACATTGCCAACAGCGCCATCAACGTGGTGCTGCTGGATCTGGTGTTGCCGGACGGCGACGGCCTGAACCTGATCACCCTGCTCAAATCCAGCTGCAGCGCCGGCATCATCGTGCTGTCGGGCAAGAACGACACCACCGAAAAAGTCGTGTGCCTGGAAATGGGCGCCGATGATTACCTGACCAAGCCATTTGAAATGCGGGAAATGTCGGCCCGCATCAAGGCAGTGATGCGCCGGCTGGAAGCACAGACTCCGCCACCGCCCAGCAACGAACTGAGCGAAAAGCTGCGCCTGCCCAACGGCTGGATTCTCGATCGTTCCTGCTATCAGGTGTTCGATCCAGAGGCCCGTTCCGCCGAACTCACCACCGGTGAATTCCGCCTGCTGAATGTGCTCGCCCAATCCGCCAACCGGGTGCTCAGCCGCGAACAATTGTTCGAGCTGACGCGGGAAGGCAACGCCGCCTTCGATGTGTATGATCGTGCCGTGGATATCCAGATCGCGCGCCTGCGCAAGAAAATCGGCGACGTGCAGAAACCTCCGCAACTCATCCGCACCATTCGCGGTGTCGGCTACATGCTGTGTGGCCAGATCGATACACTCTGATCCATCTTCAACATCGCTCCGCACATTTTTCTGGAACCTCTGCCCGCGCATTCGCGTTTGCCCGCTGACACCCAAGCAAAACGACTCAGCGAGGAAGACGTCATGAAAAACGCAACTCCCTTCATCAAGCACGTGTCACTGGCCGCTGCGATTTCCACTGCACTGATGCTGCCTGCCATGCAGACTGTTGCCAGTGAGACGCAGAAGCCCGGCACCGTGCAAACCCTCAAGACCGACGTGAAAGACGGCTGGAAAGAAGGCCTGATCGAAGGTGCCTACCTGTTCAACACCAACCTGAATCCGCTGGACATCGATGTGGAAGTGCACGGTTCGAAAGCCGTTCTGAAAGGCTATGTGGATTCAAACGTGGCGAAATCACTGGCCCAGGAGATTGCCATGAGCATTGACGGTATCGACGACGTGGACAACCAGCTGAGGGTGGATGCCGACCGGGCAACCCAGGCGGAAAAAGCCAAGCAGGGACTGCTGGCTGATGTGTCTGACGCCACCATCACTGTGAAAGTGAAATCAAAACTGCTGGCCAACACCGACGTCAGCGGCCTGGCCGTGGATGTGAGCACGGATAACCGGGAAGTAACCCTGACCGGCAAGGTCAACAACGATGCCGAACGTGATCTGGTGTACTACATCGCCCGCAATACGGAAGGCGTCCGCACCGTGAACAATAAACTGGAAATCAAGGGCAGCGCCAGCTGATCCCGCGCCCTGACCGGCCCTGGCAACGGAGAAATCCAAACCCTCCGCTGCCAGGCCGGCGGGCCATCGTATTCACGATCTTTCCTGTCGAGATTTACCATCTGCACGAGGACTCCACCATGAACACCACCGCCAGAATTCTGGGCATTCTGTCGCTGCCCGCTGCACTTGCACTCACGACACTGCCGGCGCAAGCCGACGAATCCTACAGCGGTTCACGCGCCAGCGACGATAAACCCACCGGCCTGTATTTCGGCGGACACTATGGCCGCTTCAGCAACGACAGCGATGATTTCGACGAGAACAATGATTTTTACGACGTGGTGATCGGCGGCCTGATCACGCCCTACTTCGGTATCGAAGGCGGCTATTCCGATTTCGGCAAACTGAAAGGCGACTTTGCCGAAGCGGATCTGACCGGCTACAGCCTGGCCGGCCTGATCCGGCTGCCCATCGGCAATTCCGTAGGCATCTACGCCAAGGGCGGTCAGTTCTGGTGGCGCTCCGACATCAACGTCGAAGCCCTGGGCCAGCGCTATGCCACCGACATCAAGGGCAATGAACCCTTCTATGGCGTGGGCATGGATTTCTTTATCACCAGGAACTTCAGTGTCGACGTGGAATACCTGCGCTATCAGGTGGATCTGAGCGATTCGTCACTGCCGGATGCCATCGACGACTACGAAACGGAAATCGACACCGCCAAGGTCGGCGCCAAGTTTTACTTCTGACCACAACTTTTCTTCTGTGCACAACGGCCCGGCGCAGTCGACCGGGCCTTCGCAAAAAAGCCGCTGTAAAAAACATTCAATCCAGATACGCCGACTGCTCCTCGGGCGTGCTCCAGCGCGACGGATCGACCTTTTGCACCAGCACCTTGTCCACCCGCGCACCGTCCATGTCCATCACCTCCAGCCGCAGGTCGCGGATCACCAGGGAATCGCCTTCCTTGGGCACCCGATCCAGCAGCGTCAGCAGCAGGCCGCCCAGGGTGTGATAGCAGTCGCTGTCTTCCTCGGGCAATTTGCGGATCGCGAACTGATCCTTGAACGAGGCAATGTCGATCTGGCCATCCACCAGCCAGGAACCGTCTTCACGCTGGATGAAGTCGGGCTCATAGGATGCGTCGGCCACCGGAAAATCCCCCACGATGGCCATCATCACGTCCGCCATGGTCACCAGGCCGGCGGCCTGACGGTGATCGTCCAGCACGATGGCCACCGGATGGGGGGACTTTTTGAATTCTTCCAGCAGCTGCAGCAGGGTGGCATCCACCGGCACGGTCAGCGGCGGCTTGACCAGGGTTTCCAGTGTGGTGTCAGGCGCCAGTGACTGGGCCGCCAGCACATCCTTCACCGACAGCATGCCCACCATGTTGCCCAGGCCGCCGGAGCAGACCGGAATCCAGAAATAGGGTGCGGCGTTGATCTTCGCCAGGTTGACGCTGTCGCCGTCGGCCAGGTCGATGTAGAACAGCTCGTCGCGCAGGGTCATGACGTTGCCCACCCGCTTGTCATCTAGGCGCAGGACGTTTTTCACCATGTCCTGTTCGGACAGTTCCAGGATGCCGGACTCGGCACCCTGCTTGACCAGGGAGCGGATTTCTTCCTCGATCATGGACTCCTGCTGCTGCCGGCGGGCCCGCAGCAAGCGCAGGATCAGTTCGGTGGAGGCGCTGAGCAACCACACCAGCGGCCGCGCCGCCGTGGCCAGCATGTCCATGGGCCGCGCCATGACGCGGGCAATCAGTTCGGGGTTCATCAGCGCCAGCCGCTTGGGCACCAGCTCGCCAAAAATCAGCGAAAAATACGTGATGATCACTACCATCAGCGTCCAGGCCAGGGGGTGGGCGTAGGTTGCAGTCAGGCCCCAATCGAGCAACAGCGCTTCCAGCCGCCGCACGATCGACGCCTCGCCGAAGGCACCGGCCATGATGCCGATCAGGGTAATGCCCACCTGCACGGTGGAGAGGAAACGGGAGGGGTCTTCCGCCAGCGCCAGGGCCTTGCGGGCCCCCTGGTCACCGTTGTCAGCGGCCTGCTGCAGCCGTATGCGTTTGGAAGAAACGATGGCGATTTCCGACATGGCAAACACGCCATTGAGCAGGATCAATCCGAAGATGATCGCGATGTCCACGAAAGTAGTCCTGTGTGATGGGGAGGCGCCATCTTAGCCGATTTCGGCTGCGCCCGCCTCAGAACGCCGTGGCGGTATAAAACGACACCAGGTACTTGTCGGTGACATCCCGCTCGTTCAGGGGCACCGCCAGGTTGACGTGGATGACGTTGCCGGGGCGGGATTTGGAGGAGCTGATGCGCAGGCCGATGCCGATGTCATACAGCACGCTGTCGGGCTGCTCGAAGCGGCCTTCACTGTCCCACACCTTGCCGGCCTCGAAGAACACGGCAGAACCGACGCGGAAAAAGTTGAATGGGTGAATAGCGTAGAAGTGCCGCCGCTCCATATTGACGCGGGCAAAACGGTCGCCACGCTGGGTGTTGTTCTCGAACCCCCGCAGCACCGTGCCGCCCGCGCTGAAGGTTTCCTCCGGGTCCAGATGGAAGCCGGCCTGATACATCAGATCCACGTGCCAGCGATTGCGGTCATCGATGAAGTGATCATAGGTGGCGCCCAAACCCCAGTAGGAGTGCTCCATCCGGTTATCGTCCTGGTCATAGAACAGGTTGGCAAAGGCCTTGTTGAGCAGCACGTGATGGGTGCCGAAGCTGGACGCCTTCTGCCAGCTGAAATTGCCGATCACCCCACGCTCGGTGGAATCCAGCGCACTGCTGGTCACCCCCAGCCGCGCACTGTAGTTCACACCCAGGTTCACGTCTTCGTTACGAAACAGCTGATTAAGGTTGGTGGTGGTCCAGTAATCGTATTCGACGCTCTCGAATTCGAGCCAGGGGTAGGCCAGCGTGCGATCTTCCGGCAGCGCTTCTCCAACATACTCTTCTTCCTGATCCCCATAACTGTCGCGCTGGCTGGTCACGCCCAGCCGCAAGCGCTGGGCCAGATCTTTGCGCTGGCGGATCAACATACCCACATAAGCCGATCCATCATCGATGTGATGAGCATATTCATTGATGGTGACGTCGGCCGTCTTGATCTTTTCCCGCCGGTTGTCCGTGGTGTACTCCAGCCCGGCGGCCCAGGGCGTGTCGATGGCGTAGAAGGGCCGTTCCAGCCGGAACATCTGCGCGGTACCGTCATCGTTCTCGGCATGCTCCAGTCGCAGCTCGGTGTGGCCATCCAGCAGATGCTTGGATTCAAAGCCGACCAGCGCGCCCTTGCGTTCCGCATTGGCATCGTAGGACATGTAGATCGCGTTACCGGTACCCAGAATGTTGTTTTCGGCGAAACCGATTTTCTGCTTGTCATCGCCCCCGCTGCGACTGACGGAGCCCGTGAACTGCAGCGTCCACACATCGCGCACCACCACCAGCAGGTCGATGCCGTCATCGCACACGGTGGCAGGCAGAATCATCGCGTCATAGAGATAGTTGGCGTCGCGCAGGATGCGTTCACTCTCGCGCAGGCGCTCGCGCTCCAGCGTCTGCCCTTCCCGCAGCAACACCTGGCGTTTGAGGGGACTTTTTTTGGTCAGCACGTGAATCCAGTTGGCGCCGCGATACAGCCAGTTGTCTTCCTCGGGATCCTTTTCATTGAACACTGGCAGCGTGATGTAATCGATGCGGCGGATCGGCAGGCCTTCATATTCCCGAAAACTCACCTCGCGGCGGGTTTCCACGAAATCGAACAGGCGCGGATCATCGGGCGTGAACAGGGTGGTACATTGCGCATCGCCTGGGGGAGCAACGGAAGCAGCCGGATCGTTCTGGCTTGAGGCATACGATGGACTGACTGTCGCCATCACGGCGAGCGCCAGACAGGTCACTGTCCATCGACTGATTGAAAAGGTCATCAATATCAAGTCTAGCCCAGCCGCAACCGGCCAAGGGATACCAGGTTCGCAAATTCCGCCACGGCAGGCGTGCAGACAGCGTCTATACTCCATGAAATCACCGAAGTACCTAGCCAGCCGGGCCCACCATGACCGACCCTCTGATCGGCCAGATCCTGAAAGATTCCTACCGCATCGAACAACTCATCGCCGACGGCGGCATGAGTCGCGTCTATCTGGCACAGCAGGTGAGCCTGGGGCGGCGCGCGGCGGTGAAAATGCTGCTGCCGGATTTTCGCGACGACGATTTCATCCAGCTGTTCCTGCGCGAGGCGCGAGTGTGCAGCCAGCTCAATCATCCCAACATCGTCAGCGTGCTGGATTTCGGTTCCACTGCCGATGGCCTGGTGTTCATGGTGATGGAATATCTGGAAGGCGCGGCGCTGGCGGACATCGTGACGGCGCAGAAGGGCCTCACCCTGGCCAACATCGCCTGGGTGATGGAGTCGCTGTGTGGCGCGATCCGGGCCGCTCACCAGCACAACGTGGTGCACCGGGATCTGAAGCCGGGCAACGTCATGGTTGCCAATCTGTCCGGCGGCAACAGCGCAGTGAAAGTGGTGGATTTCGGCATCAGCAAGCCGATGCATGAAGAACATCTGAAACACACCCAGCTCGGCACCATCATGGGTACGCCGGGTTATCTGGCGCCGGAGCAGATTCGCGGCATCCATATCAATCATCTGGCCGACGTGTACGGCATCGGCGCCATCCTGCATTTCATGATCACCGGTGAGGCGCCCTATCGCGGTGCCAGTCGCGAAATCATCATGAACCGACAGTTGAAGGAGCCACCGCCGCCGCTGACGCAATATGCGCTGCGCGATCCGGCCTGCGCAGTGCTGCAGCCGATCATCAGCAAGGCCATGGCAATCGACCCCGAGCAGCGGTTTGCCACAGTGCAGGATCTGTGGGAGGCCTTTGCCGCGCTGGTTTACCGTGCGCCAGCGGCCAACGCGGTTGCCGCGCCAGCGCTGCCCGACAATGCTTACCAGTTCGTCTTCAGCGGCCAGTGGGCGGCCAACACCGATCAGCAACAGGCAGCGCGCAAACTGCAATCCTCTCTGCGTTTGAGTGACGCGCACACCGCAGCGCTGTGCAGTGGCAAGCGCATCGTGATCCGCAAGAATCTCAGCCTGACGGACGCCCGGCGCTTTCAGAACCTGTTCGAAAAATGTGGCGCGATCGGCGCGATCGAATCCAGCGATGAACGTACGCGGGTAGTGACGCCACAACCGGCATCGCTGCCGGGCTTCAATGGCGCGCAGCCGATTTCCGTGGCGCAGTTTGTGCGGGCGTCTGCGCCGGTCGCGCCATCCGCGCCAGCGCCGTCGTCCCCGGCCATTGCATCTTCACCGGCGGCATCTTTACCGGCAGCGACGCCTGCGATTCCATCCACGCCAGCACCGATATCACCCGTCACCGGCAGCCTGCCCGCCACGCCGCTGCGCCGCCGGCATTCGCGCTGTATCACCACTGCGATCGCTGTGGTGATGCTGGCCACGGCCATCGTTTACGCAGTTCCCCACTGGCGTTACGCGATCGAGGATCACCTGATGCTGATGAGCGGCCAGATCACACCGCAGCGCGGCATCAGCGCCGACCGCATCCGGCTGGGCATGAGCGCGGCCTTCAGTGGCAGCGCGCGGGAACTGGGCCGCGCCATGCAGATGGGCATGCAGGCCTACTTCAACGAGGTGAATGCGCGGGGCGGCATCCATGGCCGCACCATCGAACTGCACGCACTGGACGACGGCTATGAACCCAGCGCCACCCTGCAGAATCTCAACCAGTTTCTGGATGCCGAGCACGGCGCCTTCGCGCTGATCGGCAATGTGGGCACGCCCACCACCAAAGCCATCCTGCCCACGGTGCTCGACCACGACATGCTGCTGTTTGGCACGTTTTCCGGTGCCCGCCTGCTGCGCAACGATCCGCCCGACAACACCGTCTTCAACTACCGCGCCAGCTATGCCGAGGAAACCGCCGCGCTGGTGCATTACTTTGTGAAAGTCGCCGGCATGAATCCCAACCGGATTGCCGTGTTTTACCAGAACGACAGCTATGGCCGCGACGGACTGTCGGGCGTGGCCAACGCCATCGCGCAGTATGGCGTGTCACCCGGTGCGCTGATCAGTGCCAGCTATCAGCGCAACACTGCACAGGTGGTGGACGCCATCGCCACGCTGCGCCCGCACATTCCCGAGCTGGAAGGCGTGATCATCATCGGCACCTATCTGGCCAGTGCGCGCTTCATCAATCTGATGCGGGTGAACGGCTACAGCGGGCAGTTCGCCAACGTGTCGTTCGTCGGCGCGGCGGCGCTGGCAGAGGAACTCAAAAGCACTGACGACCGGAAAGGCGCTGGCGTGATCGTGTCGCAGGTGGTGCCGCTCTATGATGCCCATGCCACCGGTGTGCTGAGATACCGCAACGCGATGGCGAAGCATTTTCCCAACGAACCGCTGGATTTTGTCTCGCTGGAAGGCTTCGTGGTGGCGCAACTGTTCTGCCACACCCTGGAAAAGGCCGGCCGCCACTTCACCACCGAATCACTGATTGCAACGCTGGAAAGCCTGCGCGATCTCGACTTGGGTATCGGCAAGCCGCTGGGCTTTCACGAATCCGATCACCAGGCCAGCCACCAGGTGTGGGGCACGGTGCTCGATGAGAACGGACATTTCCGCGCACTGGATCTGGAACGGATTCAGCTGGAGTGACGGCGCCGTTTCACAGATCCTGCAGAAACAGCTGATAAATCGCGATGGGAAAAATCCCGCTGATGCCGACAAAGATGGAAAACCAGATGTGGCCGAAGCGGGATTTGATGCAGCGCTCCAGATTGAACAGCAGAATGAAATACAGCACGAACACGAACAGATAGAGCCGCTTGTTGATCAACCCCAGCAGCACCAGCACTGCCACCGACACCACCGTGTAGCCCAGCGACACCAACCAGCGATCCCGTTCCCAGGCGTCCACGTGGCGCGCCGCCCACCAGGATGAAAGGCCGATAAAAATCAGGGTGAAAATCGATGCGATGTCCATGCGGAATCCATTGCTGCACATTGTTCGATATCACTATGCCACAATCCTCCCACGCTGGCAGCCAGGCAAACCGGCGCCGCGTTCATTCCGAAAAGCCGTGTTTGCGCAGCGCTGCCAGCAGCCCTTCACGGCCCTCATGTGTGACGTAGTCCAGAAACGTGCGCGCCACCGGCGACAGGCGCCGGGAACGCAGCCAGACAAAATACCAGTGCGTCTCGATGGGCAGCTGATTCACATCCAGCACCATCAGCCCCTGCTTGCCGCCAAACGCCAGGGTGTGGGCCGACAGAATGCCCACCCCCAGCCCCGCCATCACCGCATGCTTGATCGCTTCATTGCTTTCGATGGTGAGCTTGCCGCGGGGCTCCACGCCCTTGTGGCGCAGGTGATCTTCGATGGCAAAGCGGGTGCCGGAACCTTCCTCCCGCATCAGCAGACCCGCCTGCAGAAATTCCCGCAGCGGAATTTTCTTCTGTTTACCCAGCGGATGGCGCGCACTGGCGATGGCCACCAGCGGATTGGGCAGGAACTCGATTTTCTCGATGTCGATGTCTTCCGGCGGATGACTGAACACGTAGAAATCATCCAGCCCCTGCTCCACCCGCTCGATGATCTGCTGGCGGTTGCCCACCTTGAACTGGATATCCACGGTGGGATAGCGCTTGCAGAACGGGCCCAGCAGGTGGGGGATGAAATACTTCGACGTGGTAACCACCGCGATCCGCAATGTACCAGCCTTGGAGCCGCGCAGATCCGCCAGCGTCATGTCCAGCCGCTCGAAGCTGTCGAGCACTTCGCGGGCAGTAGCCACCAGGGCGCGCCCTGCGTCAGTGAAGATCAGCTTGCGGCCCATGGTGTGATAGAGCGGCATGCCCACAGTATCGGCGAGCTTCTTCAGCTGCATGGACACGGTGGGCTGGGTGAGATGCAACTGCTGGGAGGCGGCGGTGATGCTGCCGCAGTCGTACACCGCCAGCAGGATTTCCAGCGGGCGCAGGGTTCCGATATGGGCGTGCAGGCGCGACGTCATGGCGGCCATCCATCGATAATCATCTATTGAATTCTTCAATATTATCTATTTTTATCTATTTAATCACTGGGGCATGATGGCGCCGTTCACTGACCAAGGGAGCATCATCATGACGACACCGCAAATCCTGTTCGGACTCATCACCGCCATCAGCGCGTCCCTGCTGGGCATGGCGTTGGCACCGCTGGATCCGGCCGGCTGGCATCTGCTGGCCGTCGGCGCGACCATTGGCATCCTGACCCTGGCAAGCCCGCTCCTGCAGACCCGCCTGCAACCGGCAACCGTGCGGGCAAACGCTTCCATCCAGTCTGCCGCCAGACACGGACACTGATATGCAGCTGGACGTGGTGGTGGCGTTCTTCCTGCTGGGCGTGTGTGCCCGGCTGCTGCGCACCGAGGTGCGCTTTCCCCAGGGGCTGCATCAGACACTGACGATGTTCCTGATGCTGGCCATCGGCCTGAAGGGAGGCGTGGCGCTGGCGCAGTTCGGTTCCTGGGCGCTGCTGGGGCAGGCGCTGGCAGTGGTGGTGTTCGGCCTGGTGCTGCCGCTGCTGGCGTTTCCCCTGCTGCACTGGGTGGGCGGCCTCAAGCGGATCGACGCCGCCTCCATCGCCGCCCACTATGGTTCGGTGAGCGTGGGTACCTATGCCGTCGCGGTGGCCTTTCTCGAAGCCCGCGACATCGCCTACGAGGCCTACTTCCCCCTGTTCGTGGCGCTGCTGGAAATGCCGGCCATCGTGGTGGGCATCGCCCTGGCGCGCAAGGGTGCCGGCGAATGGAAACTGGGCGCAGTGCTGCCGGAAATCGCCCGCAGCCAGGGCCTGTTCCTGATGGCGGGGGCCATGGTGATCGGCGCGCTGGCGGGTGAACGCACGGCGTCCCTCGATCCCCTGTTCAAGGATCTGTTCAAGGGCGTGCTGGCGCTGTTCCTGCTGGAAATGGGCCTGGTGGCGGCGAGCCGCTTCGGCGACCTGAAAACCACGGGGCCGTTCCTGTCCGCCTTTGGCGTAGCCATGCCGCTGCTGGGCGGTGGTCTGGGTCTGCTGCTGGGACAGGCGCTGGGCCTGAGCAGCGGCGGCGTGGTGCTGATGGCGGTGATGGGGGCCAGCGCCTCGTACATCGCGGTGCCGGCGGCCATGCGGGTGGCCCTGCCCGACGCCAACCACGGTCTGGCCATCACCGCCTCCCTGGCCATCACCTTTCCGTTCAATGTATTGGTGGGTATTCCGGTGTTCGGTGTGTTGTCGCAGCTGCTAACGGCGTGATTCCGTTTTACACTTGCATCTTTTGCGAGGAAGACACCACATGGCTCAACCGATCGTCAGCATCATCATGGGTTCCCGTTCCGACTGGCCCACTCTGAAAATGGCCTGCGAACCCCTGGATGCGCTGCAGGTGCCCTGGGAGGCGAAGGTGGTGTCGGCCCATCGCACACCCCAGCGCCTGTACCAGTTTGCCCACCAGGCCGAGGCACGGGGCATCCGCATCATCATCGCCGGCGCCGGCGGGGCTGCCCATCTGCCGGGCATGACCGCCGCGCTGACCCACCTGCCGGTCATCGCCGTGCCGGTGCTGAGCCAGACCCTCAACGGCGTCGACAGCCTGCTGTCCATCGTGCAGATGCCCAAAGGTGTGGCGGTGGCGACCCAGGCCATCG
>JAGUVW010000077.1 GCA_020062665.1 Pseudomonadales bacterium | reverse complement strand
GGTTTCACAGGAACCGACACTGGATGACGTGTTCGCCGGCATCGCCGCGTTCATCGCGCAGCAGCCGGAGCTGGCGGGCAAGACCGCCACCGCGTTCCAGTTCAATTTCAAGGATCCGGACAGCGCGTTCTTCATCGATCTGAAAACTGCACCGGGCAATGCGGGTGCTGGCACGCTGGATAAAGCCGATGTGACGCTGGAGCTGCCCACCAAGCATCTGCAGACATTGTTCGGCGGAGACATGGCGGCGGTGCAGAAGCTGTATTTCGGTGGTGAACTGAAAATCAGCGGCAACATCATGGCCTCGAACAAGCTGGGCGTTCTGAAAGGTATGGACCCGGCGCTGGTGACCCAGGCGCGCGACAAGCGTGTGAAGGGTTCTGCCACTGCACCTGCAGCCACTGCACCGGCAGCTTCTGCTCCCGTCAAACCCGCAGCACCGAAGGCTTCCCAGGCCGGTGAACTGCTGGCGGCACTGACGCAGAAACTCGCCGAGGCCAGCGGCCTGAGCGGCGTGGTGCAGTTCAACGTGCGCGATCCCGAATCCGTGTGGACGCTGGATCTTTCCGCCAATCCACCGCAAGCCAGCAGCGGTGCCAGCAACAGCGCCAAGGCCGTGGCCACGCTGAACGATGGCGCACTGGCGGATCTGCTGGCGGGCAAGCGCACGCTGCGCGCGCTCTATCAGAAAGGTGATCTGCGCGTGGATGGCGACGTGTCGCTGCTGCGTCAGATTGAACAGGCACTGTGAGCGGACAAACGCAACTGGATAGAATTCAGGAGAACGAAAAATGAAACGTCGAGTGAATGTGATCGGTGTGGGCATGACCAAGTTCGCCAAGCCCGGTGCCAGTGAGGATTATCATGTCATGGCTGCCGAGGCCGGACGCAAGGCGCTGGCGGATGCGGGCGTTCCCTACAACGAAGTGCAGCAGGCGTTCTGCGGCTACGTGTACGGAGATTCCACCTGCGGCCAGCGCGCGGTGTATGAATTGGGGCTCACCGGAATTCCCGTGCTGAACGTCAACAACAACTGTTCCACCGGATCGTCCGCGCTGTTTCTGGCGCGGCAGGCCATCGAAGGCGGGCTGGCGGAATGTGTGCTGGCGCTGGGCTTCGAAAAAATGGAGCGCGGTGCGCTCGGTTCGAAATTTACCGATCGCGAAAATCCCATGAGCATGCACGCCCAGGTGATGCTGAACGAGCAGGGTTTCACCCAGGCACCGCCAGCCGCGCAGATGTTCGGTGGCGCGGGCCGTGAATACCGCTGGCTGCACGGCACCAAGCGCGAAACCTTCGGCAAGATTGCGGAAAAGGCGCGCCAGCATGCCAGTCGCAATCCCTACGCGCTGTTCAACCAGGTGCTGTCGCTGGAAGAAATCATGGCGTCGGAAGAAGTGTTCGATCCGCTGACCCGCTTCCAGTGTTGCCCGCCCACCTGCGGCGCCGGTGCCGCGATCCTGTGTTCCGATGATTTCGCGAAGAAACATGGCATCAGCAATCCGGTGTACATCGCGGCGCAGGCCATGACCACGGATTTCGCCAGCAGCTTCGAAGAGAAGTCCATGATCAAGATGGTGGGCTACGACATGACAAAGTCGGCGGCGAAAAAAGTGTACGAAGATGCCGGGATCGGCCCCGAGGATGTGAACGTGGTGGAACTGCACGACTGCTTCACCGCCAACGAGCTGCTCACTTACGAAGGTTTGGGCCTGTGTCCTGAAGGTGGCGCCGAACAGTTTATCTGGGATGGCGACAACACCTACGGCGGCAAGGTGGTGACCAATCCGTCCGGCGGACTGCTGTCGAAGGGTCATCCGCTGGGGGCTACTGGTTTGGCGCAATGCACCGAACTGGTGTGGCAGCTGCGTGGCCAGGCGGAAAAGCGTCAGGTGGACAATGCGCGCATCGCACTGCAGCACAATCTCGGCTTGGGTGGTGCCTGCGTGGTGACGTTATATCGGCGCGATTGAAACGCGGCGAAATAAATGCTGCGCCTGAAACGACGAAGCCCCGCACTGCGGGGCTTCCTGTTTGTCAGAATTATCACGCCGAAAGATTCAGTCCAGCGCGGATTTTTTTCCGGGATAACAATCGTCTGATACGGTAGCCAGCGAACGGAACGCCGGTTTGGCAAAATAGTAACCCTGGAACAGTTCGATGCCCATATCCTTCAGCTGCAGCATCTCGTCCCGTGTTTCCACGCCTTCGGCGACAACTTGTGATCCCAGCTCGCGGCAGACCTGCAGTATGCCCCGCACAATGATCTGGCGTTTGCGGTCGCTGTGAATATTGCGGATCAGCGCCATGTCCAGCTTGATGATGTCGGCATGCAGTTCCGCCAGCAGATTGAGGCCGGAATAGCCGGCACCGAAATCGTCCAGCGCCACTTTGAAACCCTGCTGCTGGTAGTGGGCAACGATCTCGCGCAGATGGACGTGATCAGTCACTTTCTCGCCTTCGGTGATTTCAAAAATGATGCGCTCAATGGGAAACTGGTATTCCCGCGCCGCCGCCAGGGTGGTGCGAATGCACAGCTCCGGCCGGTAGACCGCGTTGGGCATGAAGTTGATGCTGAGCCGCGACGGAATGGCCAGCTCCGCCGCCAGTTCAATCGCCTTGACCCGGCAGGACTGGTCGAAGCGGTACAGATTGCCCTCATGTACGTTCTTGAACACTGCGCCGGCAGGTTCATTGTTGAGTCCCCGCACCAGCGCTTCCTGGGCAAAGATTTCCCGGGTGTGAATGTTGAGGATGGGCTGGAACGCCATGGTGAAATCAAAGCCGAGGTCGGTGCCGCGTGCGCATTCGGCACACCCTAGCGGGCGGAAATCGGGTTGCAGTTTCATAGTGACCTGGATTCGCAGAGGTTACCTGTTCGTCGTGGACGGCTATCCGATTGTCAGTATAGACGTTGAATGAGTGGGTGGGGAAAAGCGCCCTGCTTCAGCACGGAACCGATATCGCCTGCCAACGATGTGGTTTTTATGTCAGGATAAATGGTATGCACAAACCGCTGGATTTACCTGAATTGATCGCCTTTCATTTGTACATTTGCAGGATACGTTCATGAGCGTCACTTCCCTCGCCGCCGATACGCGCCAACTGCATTGGGTGGATGATCTGCCCGCCGATTTCTATCAGCGCGCCAGTGCAATCCGGGCGCCGTTCAGCGCTCCGCTGAAAATGGCGGAGTGGGTGGATCTGGCGATACGCACGGGCTTGTCGTCCCTCATTACCGGCCTCAGTATTCCGGCGGGTTATACGGGGCCCAAGCTGGCAGCGGTGTTGCGCAATGGCAGTGCACTGGGTGTGCGCAGCGATGCGGAGCTGTTTCATCAGGCTCGGCCGCTGCCGGAGTTTGTGGTGCACCGGATCAAGCGGCCGTTCGGCGTGCGCGAAGGCATTTTCGAACAGATCCAGTGGCATTCGGTGTATCGGCCGGAGGGCCGTCATGGTGGCCGCAACAACGACTGGGTGGTGGCCTGGCATTGGCGCCATGGTGATGGGCCGCGTCCGACGGTGGTGCTGGTGCACGGTTTTACCGCCGCCCGCTGGGAGGTCAACGATTTCTTTTTGGGAATCCGCTCGTTGTACCAGCTTGGTTGCGATGTGGTGCTGAAAACGTTACCCCATCACGGGCCGCGCCGGCGTTCGGCTGTCAGTATCAGTGGACTGGATTATGTGTCTGGCGGCATTGAACACCTCAATCACGCGGTGATCCAGAGCACGTATGACATTCGCACGTTGGTGGATTTTCTGCAGCAGCGTGCCGGTGTGGAGCAGCTGGGCCTGAGCGGATTGAGTCTGGGTGGTTACACCACGGCGCTGATGGCCGGACTGGAACCGCGCTTTGATTTTGTGATGCCGGTGGTGCCGATTGTGAGCATTCCCGATGCGATGATGGAGTGGAAGCCGCTGGACGGTGCACTGCGGAATATCATGCGCAAATTCGATGTCAGCATGCAGGATCTGCGCAATACCATGGCGTTTCACAGTCCGCTGTCGCGGCCGGCATTGCAGCCACCGGAGCGGCTGCTGATTGTGGCGGGACTGGGCGACAGGATGGCCACACCACGCCATGCCGAAGCGTTGCAGCGCCACTGGGGCCAGTGTGCGGTGCACTGGTTCGAGGGTTCCCATGCGCTACCGTTGCAGCGCAAGAGAACCCATCAGGCCAAAGCCGATTTCCTGCAGCGGATTGGTTTTATTGCCTGAGATGCATCGGCCGCCTTTTTGACGGGGGAAAACGCATGTATGTTTCTGGCATGCGACTATGGCAGTTGCTAGACTGGCGGCTCTTAAATGGCCTTCGGGGGAGCTCATTGAGCCCTTCACTCAAGAATGGAGTCTTGTATGCGTTGGAGTATTTTTGCAGTTCTATCTTTTATTGCTTCCCTGACCGTCCTGTCATCCTGCGGAGGCAGTCCTGCCAAAGGCCAGGAGCAATACGGTGAAGATGCTGTTCGTCAATCCCTTGACGTAACAATTCCGTCAGGCACTGCATCGGGTGCGCGCCTGCCCGCAGTGGTGTTCATTCACGGCGGACATTGGAACAGAAACAGCCTGAAGTCCATGGAAGACGATGTGAATGCCGCAGTCGCTCGCGGATTCGTTGGTGTGACCATCAATTATCGGTATTCAACAGTCAACGACTGGCCTGCCCAAATTCAGGACGCCAAGTGCGCTGTTCGTTTTATCAAGGCCAACGCAGACCGTTTTAATATCGATCCACTTCGGGTGGCTGTGGCGGGATACTCTGCGGGCGCTCATCTGGCAATGATGGTGGCATTTTCCCAGGGCGTGGAATCGCTGGAAAGTTGTGCTCACGGTTCTACCACTCCGAATTCAGCCTTGGACAGTAGCGTCAAGGCCGTTGTCAGCCGTTCTGGCATCAACGATTTATTTGTTGCCATGAAGGAGAGTGGTCATGTGTCCAACGCGGCTCGCAACTCTATCCGCGAGCTGATTGGCGCGGTAGACGACCTGGATATGGCGCTGCGAGTCGCTAGCCCAAAGTGTTATGTGGATAATTTGCCGATGTGTAACAACGCATCGCCGCAATTACCCGTGCTGCAGATTCACGGTGATAGCGATTCCACCATAATGCCACTTCAGCCAGAAATTCTGCATCAGAGATTGATGGCGCTGGGTTTTACGCAATCTCGTTTCGTGCGCTTCTGTAATCAGCCACACGACTGGAACGCGAACAAAGCCAGTGCCATTGATCTGGCGGTCGATTTCCTACGGCAGGAATTTTACGGCGAACTGCCCGACCATAATTATGAAGACGTCGGTTGCTGACAGTTCTTCCATGCTGGTTAGGCAACTCCGGGTCGGCTAAGTCGATGTCTCTAGTTGGGCGGCTGCAGTGATAATGTAGCCGCTTACCCGGTTTACGCCGCTTCCGACTTGTATTGCGTCGCGTCGGTTTTGTATTCCGCCTCACCATAGGTTTGCAGTTGTTTCTTCACCTGCTTGATGGCGAATGCGTCCACCCACTTGCGGCCGCCAGGCACTTTCTTCAGCAGTGACATGGCGCCGAAGCCCACGCCGATGGGCGCGAACTCCGCGACAAAACTCAGCGCGTCGGTGGGGGTGCTGTGGATGCCCATTTCTTCCGCCGTGCGCTTGCCCACCAGCTGGGTGTAGATGAAACGGCTGGCCTGCACGTCAAGGTTGTGCAGCAGTTTGTCCAGCGTGCCTTTGCCCTGCAGACGATACGCGTTGATGGTGGCGGTGTTGAGATCCTTGCCGCGTGGATCGAATTTGTGGCGCAGCGTGGCCTGGCACATCTGCCAGGTTTCCACGATCTGTTTGGGATCGGCACTCAAAAACTGGTCGTGCATGCCCAGCAGATGCGCCAGATAACGGGCCTGTTCCACCGCTGCGCGCTGGGATTTGCTGAAGCGCCCGCCTTTCTTGAGCGCCTGCAGCGACATGATGTAGTTGAAGCCCAGCGCCGCGCCCATCTGATCCACCTGGGGAATGGGCACGCCATACACCGGATAGTCCCATTGCTGCGGGCGCTTGAGCAGGTTGGTGCGCACCATCGCGTGCATCACCCGCACTTTCACGGCGGATTGATAGGCTTCGCCACCCTTGCGCAGCGCGCCGGGCAGGGTCGCCAGTTTGAAGGTGCTGGTGGTTTCCTTCATGCGCTTGGCGGCGGATTCGCCGGTGAGCGCGCCGGTGATCACCATGGGCAGGCCCTGGTAGCCGTTCACGTAGGTCATCATGAACGCCACCCGCATGATGGCGTCGCCGGCAAAGGCGCCGAGCAGGCGGGCGTCTTCGGTGGCGCGGTCGATCAGTTTCCAGTCCACCCAGTCCGGTTCGTTTTCCACCGAGGCCATCAGGTCGATCAGTGCCTGCGGCGCATTCTTCACGCTGGCCACACCGTGAGCGGCGGCCTGGTCGATCATGGCGCGGGCGGCGGGAAAGCCCAGTTTGGGAATCAGCGCGGCAAAGGCGTCGGCCAACGGGTCGCCCATCAGGGTGAGCTGGCGGAAGAATTCCACCTTCTCCTGGTCGGCCAGCAGGGCCTGGATGCGCTTGTCGTTGGCCTTGATGCTGTTGGCACCCAGTTCGGTGCGGAAGCGTTCCGGGGTGATATCCAGATCCAGCGGGCCATAGACGGTGGGGGAGATGGATTTCTGTAACTCACTGATATTGCGACTGCTGTAGCCCATCTATTGCTCCTGTGTTGGAAACACAACGTTTCCTTGCTGGCTGAGTTTCCAACTATAAATCGGATGACTTGGCAGTCAACGACGCTTCCGCTCAAATCCGTGGCTGCTTTGGTCAATGGGCAGGCAGGATGACAACCGGCCGGCCCCTGATTATGCTGCCCGCGCATTCATTTCAGAGGGCTGGGCTTGTGAATATCGAGGTGTTGTTCCCCAACGGCGTCTGGCCGTATCTGGCGGGGGGCGTTTGTATCGGGCTGGCGGTGAGCCTGATTTTTGTGCTGACCGGGCAGGTGGCGGGGATGAGTTCGGTGTTCAGCAGTTGCTGGTCGTGGTTTTCGCGGCGTGCCTATTTCCAGCAGCCCCGCTTGGTGGAATCCCGGGTGTGGCGGTTGTGGTTGGCGGTGGGGTTGATCGGCGGCGCGGCACTGTACTGGTTTGGCGTTGGCCCCGGCATTGCGTGGCACACCCAGGTGCCGCTGTGGCAGCTGGGCCTGGGCGGCTTTATCGCCGGCTTTGGCGCGCGCCTGGGCAATGGCTGCACGTCGGGCCATGGCATCTGCGGCATGGCGTCGCTCAACGGCGTGTCGTTCCTGTCGGTGATGGTGTTTCTGTCGGTGGCGATCCTTACCGCGAATCTGGTGGCGGTGTATGGGGGTGGCCAATGAGCCTGGCGTCGAAATTCGTGATTCTGCTGTGTGGTGGCCTGTTCGGGTACGGGCTGGCGTGGTCGGGCATGATCAAGCCGGAAGTGGTGCTGGCGTTCCTCACCTTCGATGATTTTGGCCTGCTGCTGGTGCTGGGATCGGCGACGACGATCACTTTCATCGCGTATCAGCTGGCGCCGAAGCTGCTGAAAAAGCCGCTGCTGGAAAACAGATTCGGCCAGCATGTGACGGTGAATACCCGCGATACGGTGATTGGCGCGGTGCTGTTCGGCATTGGCTGGGGCCTGAGCGGTGTGTGCCCAGGCCC
>JAGUVW010000034.1 GCA_020062665.1 Pseudomonadales bacterium | reverse complement strand
CGAAGTGTACGTGCTGAGCAAGGAAGAAGGCGGCCGTCACACCCCGTTCTTCAAGGGCTATCGTCCGCAGTTCTACTTCCGTACCACCGACGTTACCGGTTCCTGCGAACTGCCGGAAGGCGTAGAGATGGTAATGCCAGGCGACAACATCCAGATGAACGTAACCCTGATTGCGCCCATCGCGATGGAAGAAGGTCTGCGTTTTGCGATTCGCGAAGGTGGCCGTACCGTCGGCGCCGGCGTGGTTGCGAAAATTATCGAGTAATAGCACTTGTAACTCGGTACGCATCGAGTTATAGTTTCGCGCCCCTGTAGTAAGGGGCGCGATTTTTACAGCCTAGGCATCGTTCTAGGCCCAAAAGCCACAAAAGCCGCTTCTCTCCGAAGTAACTGAGAAGCAAGCGGTTTTTTGCATTTATATTAATGAGATTTCTGGAGTCCTCTGGCGATGCAAAACCAGAAAATTCGCATTCGCTTAAAAGCGTTCGATCACCGTCTGATTGATCAGTCAGCGCTCGAGATCGTCGAAACTGCTAAGCGCACTGGGGCGCAGGTGCGTGGTCCTATCCCGCTGCCAACCCGCACTGAGCGTTTCACTGTGCTGATCTCTCCTCACGTAAACAAGGACGCGCGGGATCAGTATGAAATCCGTACCCATAAGCGTTTGGTGGATATCGTAGAGCCCACTGACAAGACAGTTGATGCCCTGATGAAGCTGGATTTGGCTGCGGGCGTTGATGTTCAGATCTCATTGGGTTGATCGTGCTGACAAGCAGCATGGCGTAAGAGGTTAAAGATATGGCAATCGGTCTAGTCGGGCGTAAGTGTGGTATGACCCGCATCTTCACTGAGGATGGGGTTTCGATTCCGGTAACCGTGATTGAGGTTGAGCCGAATCGCATCACTCAGATCAAGAGCGAGAGCTCGGACGGTTATTCAGCAGTTCAGGTTACTACGGGTTCTCGCAAGGCGACTCACCTGTCCAAGGCATCCTCTGGTCAGTTTGCAAAAGCTGGTGTTGGGGCTGGTAGAGGGTTGTGGGAGTTTCGTGTAGATGGCTCGGAAGCGTCTGGATTCAATGTTGGTGATTCAATCCAGGTGAGCATCTTTGAGGCCGGCAAGAAAGTTGATGTGACTGCCACCTCGAAAGGTAAGGGTTTTGCTGGCGTCATTAAGCGCTGGAATTTCGCAGCCCAAGACGCTACTCACGGCAATTCCTTGTCTCATCGTGCTCCCGGTTCTATCGGTCAGAACCAATCCCCGGGTCGTGTATTCAAAGGCAAGAAAATGGCGGGCCATATGGGTAATCGCCAGGTCACTACGCAGTCTCTCGAAATTGTCCGTGTGGACGCCGAGAAAAATCTGCTGTTGGTGAAAGGTGCAGTGCCGGGAGCGACGGGTGCCGATGTCATCGTGTCGCCGGCGGTTAAAGGTTGAGCCCAAGAGGATTAGCGGATGAATCTGAATATTGCCTCTGGCGGAACCGTAACGGTTTCAGAAGTCGCGTTTGGAAAAGAGTTTAACGAGCCTCTGGTTCATCAGGTCGTAACCGCTTACATGGCGGCAGGTCGGCAGGGATCCAAGGCGCAAAAGACCCGCTCCGAAGTAAGCGGTGGCGGCAAGAAGCCCTGGAAGCAGAAAGGTACCGGTCGCGCTCGTGCGGGTACCATTCGTAGCCCGCTGTGGCGTTCAGGCGGTGTTACTTTTGCTGCCAAGCCTCGTGATTTCGAGCAAAAAGTGAATCGGAAAATGTATCGTGGCGCAATGCGTTGCATCCTGTCCGAGCTGGTTCGTCAGAATCGACTGGTTGTGGTTGATTCTTTTGATGTGGCGGAGCCGAAGACAAAGGCTTTGATCGTAAAGCTCAAGGACCTTGGAGTGCAAAGTGCATTGATCGTGGGCGCTGACGTGAGCGAGAACCTGTATCTGGCAGCACGTAATCTTCCCAAGGTTGATGTGTGTGATGTGCAGGCCGCCGATCCTGTCAGTCTGATTGCACACGAGAATGTCGTGGTGACTGTTGATGCGCTTAAGAAAATCGAGGAGCTGCTGGCATGAACCAGGAACGGATTTTTAAAGTATTGAAAGCCCCCCATGTGTCCGAGAAGGCCAGCATGGCTGCTGATCGCAACAACCAGTTTGTGTTCAAGGTAGCCAGGGATGCGACTAAGACTGAGATCAAGGCAGCCGTCGAGAAGTTATGGGATGTCAAGGTAAAGGATGTCAACACGCTGGTTGTGAAAGGCAAGAACAAGCGGTTCGGTCGCTCTGAAGGCAAGCGTTCTGATTGGAAAAAGGCCTATGTCTCCCTTCAAGAAGGGTTCGACATCGACTTCCTTGGCGCAGAGTGATTGAGGAGTAAAGCTAATGGCACTTTTGAAAGCTAAACCGACATCGCCAGGCCGCCGCTTCGTTGTTCGCGTGGTGAATCCTGACCTTCATAAAGGTGCGCCTCATGCGCCCCTGGTTGAGTCCGGCTCAAAAAATGGCGGTCGGAACAATACGGGCCGTATCACCACTCGTCACCAGGGTGGCGGTCACAAGCAGCATTACCGCGTTGTTGATTTCAAGCGCAACAAAGACGGCATTCGTGGCGAAGTTGAGCGTCTTGAGTACGATCCCAATCGTTCTGCTCATATCGCGCTGGTGAAGTATCTGGATGGCGAGCGTCGCTACATTATTGCGCCCAAAGGCTTGAAAGCTGGCGATCTGGTGCAGTCCGGGTCTGACGCACCCATCAAGACAGGGAACACGTTGCCACTGCGCAACATTCCGGTGGGTTCTGTCATCCATTGTGTGGAACTGAAGCCTGGCAAGGGCGCGCAATTGGGTCGTTCCGCCGGCGCAGCGATCCAGCTGCTTGCCCGTGAAGGCGCTTATGTGACATTGCGTCTGCGCTCTGGTGAAGTGCGCAAAGTTCAGGCGGAGTGTCGGGCGACTATTGGTGAAGTGGGTAATTCCGAGCACAACCTGATTTCTCTCGGTAAGGCCGGTGCTCAGCGTTGGCGTGGTGTTCGCCCAACGGTGCGCGGTGTTGCGATGAACCCCGTCGATCACCCGCATGGGGGTGGTGAAGGCCGCACGTCTGGTGGTCGTCACCCTGTAACGCCATGGGGTGTGTCCACCAAAGGGTTCAAGACGCGCAAAAACAAGCGCACAAGCCAGTTCATTGTGCGTCGCCGCGGTGCGAAAGCGTAATACGGATTGAGAGGTATCTACAGTGCCACGTTCATTGAAAAAAGGCCCGTTTATCGACGCGCACCTCCTGAAGAAGGTGGAAGAAGCGGTTCAGGCTAACTCGCGGAAGCCGATCAAGACCTGGTCGCGTCGCTCCATGATCCTGCCGGATATGGTTGGCCTGACTATAGCTGTACACAATGGTCGCCAGCATGTGCCCGTAATTGTTACCGAGCATATGGTAGGTCACAAGCTTGGCGAATTCGCAGCGACTCGCACTTATCGTGGTCACGCTGCCGACAAGAAAGCGAAGAAGTAAGGGAGTTTGGAGATGGAAGCAGCAGCAAAATTGCGTAGCGCCATGATCTCAGCCCAGAAAGCACGTCTTGTGGCAGATCAGATTCGTGGCCAAAAGATTGATCAAGCGCTCAACATACTGGCTTTCAGTGAAAAGAAGGCTGCGCATTTGGTCAAGAAGGTTCTGGAATCTGCCATCGCTAACGCCGAGCACAATGAAGGCGCAGACGTTGATGAGTTGCGGGTTTCTGAGATTTTTGTAGACGAAGGCATGACTATGAAGCGTATTCAGCCTCGCGCCAAAGGCCGTGCAGATCGCATCATGAAAAGAACTTGCCATATCACGGTCAAGGTATCTGACAACTAGGAGACAGACCAGATGGGTCAGAAAGTTCATCCGACCGGGATTCGCTTGGGCATCGTTAAGAAGCACACCTCTACTTGGTACGCGAATCCCAAGCAATATGCAGGCTATTTGCTGACTGATTTGAAAGTCCGCGAATTCCTGTTCGAGAAATTGAAGGCAGCATCCGTCAGCCGGATTGAAATTGAGCGTCCTGCCGAGAACGCGCACATCACCATCAAAACCGCGCGTCCAGGTATTGTTATCGGCAAGAAGGGCGAGGACGTAGAGAAGCTGCGTCGTGATCTTTCCCAGATGATGGGTGTGCCTGTCCACGTCAACATCGAGGAAGTCCGCAAGCCTGAGCTGGATGCAAAATTAGTTGCCGACAGCATTGCTTCCCAGCTGGAGCGTCGTGTAATGTTCCGCCGCGCAATGAAGCGCGCCGTGCAGAACGCTATGCGCCTGGGAGCCAAGGGTATTAAGGTTCAGGTGTCCGGGCGGTTGGGTGGAGCTGAGATCGCGCGTACTGAGTGGTATCGCGAGGGCCGAGTGCCTCTTCACACGTTGCGCGCTGATATTGATTACGCGACATCCCGTGCAGAGACTACCTATGGAACCATCGGCGTCAAGGTGTGGATCTTCAAAGGAGAAATCCTTGATGGAGATCTGGAGCAGCAGGAAGAGCAAAAGCCGGCCGCTCCGAAACGCCCACGTGCTAGCTAAGGGTTAAGAAGATGTTACAGCCTAAACGCACCAAGTTCAGAAAACAGCATAAAGGCCGCAACAGAGGCTTGGCCCAGAGTGGCAACAAGATTTCGTTCGGCACTATTGGCTTGAAGGCAACAACTCGCGGTCGTTTGACTGCGCGTCAAATCGAAGCAGCCCGTCGGGCCATGACCCGCCACGTCAAGCGGGGCGGCAAGATCTGGATTCGTGTGTTTCCAGACAAGCCGATTACCGAAAAGCCCTTGGAAGTCCGTATGGGTAGCGGTAAGGGTAACGTTGAGTATTGGGTGGCAGAAATTAAGCCCGGTAAGGTTCTGTACGAGATGGAAGGCGTTTCCGACGACGTAGCAAACGAAGCGTTTCAGTTGGCCGCCGCAAAGCTTCCCATTCGTACAACGGTTGTTAAGCGGACGGTGATGTGATGAAGGTGAGCGAACTGAGACAGAAATCCACAGATGAGCTGAACAAGCTTGTGCTGGACTTGTTGCGTGAGCAGTTTGAATACCGCATGAAGCTGGCCACTGGGCAGCTGGGTCAAACCCATGTGATCAAGAAAACGCGTCGTAGCATTGCTCGCGTCAAAACCGTGATCGCCGAAAAGAAACAAGGTAACTGAGTATGACAGAGCAAGTTGCTGCGAAGAAAAAGCGTACCCTGACCGGCAAGGTTGTTAGCAACAAGCCTAACAAGACCGTTACTGTGGCGGTTGAACGCAAGGTCAAGCACCCGGTTTATGGAAAGTTTGTTCGTCGCACTACCAAGTATCACGTGCATGACGAAAACAACGAGTGCAATGCGGGCGACATCATTGTGATCGAAGAGTGTCGGCCGATTTCGAAGACCAAAAGCTGGCGCTTGGTGAGCATCGAGGAAAGAGCCGCAATTTAACGGTTCTGGTTTTTCTCGGTTAATTTAGCTGGAGACTGAAAATGATTCAGACCCAAACAATTCTTGAAGTCGCTGACAACAGCGGCGCTCGCCGGGTGCAGTGCATCAAAGTTCTCGGTGGTTCCCACCGCCGCTATGCGCGCATTGGCGATGTTATCAAGGTGTCGATCAAGGAAGCGATTCCGCGCGGCAAGGTTAAGAAAGGCGATGTCATGAATGCTGTAGTCGTGCGTACGCGCCAAGGTGTACGCCGTCAGGATGGCTCTCTGATTCGCTTCGATGAGAATGCAGCTGTGTTGCTCAACAACCAGCGTCAGCCAATCGGCACCCGTATCTTCGGCCCTGTAACCCGCGAGCTGCGCGGCGACCAGTTCATGAAGATTATCTCGTTGGCACCCGAAGTACTGTAAGGCCGGAGGTTACCGATGCTGAAGCTCAAGCGAAATGATGAAGTCATCGTGATTGCCGGTCGTGACAAGGGCAAACGTGGCAAAGTGGTCAAGGTACTGGATGGTAAGTTGCTGGTGTCTGGTATCAATGTCGTCAAGAAGCACCAGAAGCCGAATCCGCAGCGCGGAACCCAGGGCGGGATCGTTGACAAAGAAGCGCCGATCGACGCGTCTAATGTCGCGATTTTCAACCCACAGACGCAAAAGGCGGATCGGGTTGGCTTTAAGATCCTGGAAGACGGCAAAAAGGTTCGTTGCTTTAAGTCGACCAACGAAGTAATCGAAGACAAGGCATAAGCCTGGTTTAGCTGGATTGAAACAATGAGCACACTGAAAGAGTTGTACAAATCCGAGGTTGTCCCCAAACTGCAGTCACAGTTTGGCTACAAGAGCGTGATGGAAGTCCCGCGCATCACCAAGATCACTCTGAATATGGGTGTAGGTGAAGCGTCCCAGGATCGCAAAGCGATCGAGGGCGCCGTAGCGGATCTGACATCTATTACAGGTCAGAAGCCTCTGGTTACGAACGCCCGCAAGTCTGTGGCCGGTTTCAAGATTCGCCAGGGTTGGCCTATTGGGGCCAAGGTGACGCTGCGTGGCGATCGCATGTATGAGTTCATGGAACGTCTGGTTTCCATGGCCATTCCGCGTATTCGCGACTTCCGCGGCTTGAATCCCAAGTCTTTTGACGGCCGTGGCAACTACAGCATGGGTCTCAAGGAACAGATCGTGTTTCCGGAGATCGAGTACGACAAGATCGACAAGTTGCGTGGTATGGATATCACCATCACCACAACGGCTAAAACCGATGAAGAAGGCCGCGCCCTGTTGGAGGCCTTCCAATTCCCGCTCAAGAAATAGGTAGAGAAAGCATGGCAAAGTTGTCAATGAAAGAGCGCGAGAAGAAGCGTCAGGAGACAGTGGCCAAGTACGCCAAAAAGCGCGCAGAGCTGAAGGCCCAAATCGCCAATGTCAACGCTTCTGAGGAAGAACGTTGGGAAGCCCAGATGCAGTTGCAGAAGCTTCCACGTAACGCGTCTCCGAGCCGGCTTCGCAATCGCTGTGGTTTGACTGGGCGCCCCCACGGCTTTTATCGCAAGTTTGGCCTGGGTCGAAACAAGCTTCGCGAAGCTGCCATGCGTGGCGATGTGCCCGGTCTGGTCAAGGCCAGCTGGTAAGAACGATTACGGAGTTCTAGACAATGAGCATGCAAGATCCATTGGCGGACATGATGACCCGCATTCGCAACGGCCAAATGGCTAAGAAGCCCACCGTTGATATGCCGTCTTCCAAAATGAAGGTGGCCATTGCCGGCGTTTTGCAGGGTGAAGGTTACATCAAGGGATTCTCGGTAGAAGGTGATGTGAAGCCCGTTCTGACCGTAGAGTTGAAGTATTTCGAAGGCAAACCCGTTATTGAGAGCATCAAGCGTGTCAGCCGTCCCGGTTTGCGAATCTACAAGCCAGGTGATGAGTTGCCGAAGGTGATGGGTGGTCTGGGTGTCGCTATCGTATCCACCAATAAAGGTGTGATGACCGATCGGGCAGCGCGTGCTGCCGGTGTGGGCGGCGAAGTTCTTTGTTACGTATCCTGATAGGTGGACGGAAATGTCACGAGTAGCTAAGAGTCCCATAGCTGTCCCCGCTGGTGTGGAAATCAAGCAGAGCGGGCAGTCGCTTGCCGTCAAGGGTGCCAAAGGCGAGCTGAAGTTGGCACTCAGCCCCTTGGTGAAGGTGAGTGTGGATGGAGGCGTTGCCAAGGTCGAACCAGCCGTTGAGTCGCAGCAGGCTTGGGCCATGGCTGGAACCTTTCGCGCGCTGTTGAATAACATGGTGCGTGGTGTCAGCAAGGGCTTTGAGCGCAAGCTGGAACTGGTTGGTGTTGGATACCGCGCTCAGGCCAAAGGCAGCGTTATAAGTCTGGCGTTGGGCTTTTCCCATCCAGTGGAGTATGCCCTTCCGGCTGGTGTTACTGCTGAAACGCCGAGTCAGACAGAAATTATTTTGCGCAGCGCCGACAAACAGTTGCTGGGTCAGGTCGCTGCCAACGTTCGTGCTTTCAGGCCGCCAGAGCCCTATAAAGGCAAAGGTGTTCGATACTCCGATGAAACTGTTCTTCGGAAAGAAGCCAAGAAGAAATAACCGGTGAGATGATTGTAGCCATGAGTGAAAAGAAAGAAGCACGGCTGCGCCGGGCAAAGCGCACAAGACTCCAGATCCGCGAGCGCGGTGACACCCGTTTGACTGTGAATCGCACATCGCAGCACATTTATGCCCAGGTTATCTCTGGCGATGGTTCCAGCGTGATCGCTGCGGCATCGACAAATGAGAAAGGGTATGAAGGCCCTACAAGCAATAAGGACGCCGCAGCAAATGTTGGTCGCCTGGTTGCTGAGCGAGCGGTCGCAAAAGGTGTCACGAAGGTTGCGTTCGATCGTTCAGGGTTCAAGTATCACGGTCGCATCCAGGCATTGGCAGACGCCGCGCGTGAAGGCGGCCTTCAGTTCTAAAGGGTAGCAAAATGGCAAAAGTTGAAGACAAGAACGAAGGCTTCCAGGAAAAGCTGGTTCAGGTTAACCGGGTTGCCAAGGTGGTGAAAGGCGGACGGATCTTTGCGTTTACCGCGCTCACTGTTGTTGGTGATGGAAATGGCAAGGTCGGTTTCGGCAGTGGCAAGGCGCGAGAAGTGCCCGTAGCTATCCAGAAAGCGCTGGAAGCTGCCCGTCGCAACATGATCAAGGTCGATCTGAACGGTACTACCTTGCAGCATCCGATCAATGCGCAGCACGGAGCTTCCCGCGTCTATCTGCAGCCCGCGTCTGATGGTACAGGTATCATCGCCGGCGGAGCGATGCGTGCGGTTCTTGAGGTTGCTGGCGTCCAGAACGTCTTGGCCAAGTGCTACGGTTCTACTAACCCAATGAACGTTGTACGTGCGACTGTAAAAGGTCTGGCAAGCATGAAGTCACCTGAAGACGTGGCTGCCAAGCGCGGAAAGACTGTTGAAGAAATTCTGGGGTGAGATCATGACAGCTAAAAGCACTATCAAAGTGACTCAGACCAAAAGCAGCAGTGGGCGACTGAAAAATCACCGTGATTGCGTGCGTGGCTTGGGTTTGAAGCGAATCGGGCACACTGTCGAAGTTGAGGATACCCCCTCTGTGCGGGGCATGATCAACACCATTTACTACATGGTTCGAGTAGAGGGCGAATAACAATGCATCTGAATACATTGAGCCCAGCTGCCGGCTCCAAGCCTGCAGCAAAGCGTCGCGGACGTGGTATTGGTAGCGGTCTTGGTAAAACCGGTGGTCGTGGTGGTAAAGGCCAGACCGCACGTCAGGGCGGATCGGTTAAGCCTGGCTTTGAGGGCGGTCAGATGCCTATCCAGCGCCGTTTGCCGAAGTTCGGTTTCACGTCCATGAAGTCGCTCGGCTTTCAGGAAGTGCGCCTGAGCGAGTTGGCGAAAGTCGATGCAACGGTAGTTGATATGGCTGCTCTGAAGGCCGCTGGTGTTCTGAAAAAGGACATCAAGACCACTAAAGTCGTATTGTCTGGCGCTATCGATAAGGCGATTACGCTCAAAGGAATTCCTGTGACCAAGGGTGCTAAAGCTGCAATCGAAGCTGCCGGCGGAAAAGTAGAGGAATAAGCGCAAATGGCGACCAAGCCCCAGCAGACAGGAATGCCATCTGTGAATACCGCGGGGATGGGAGAGCTTTGGCAGCGAATCAAGTTTCTGTTCGTTGCCATCGTCGTTTACCGCATCGGCGCGCACATTCCGGTTCCCGGTATTGATCCGGTGCAATTGCAAAACTTGTTCAAGCAGCAGCAGGATACCATTCTGAGCCTGTTTAACATGTTCTCGGGCGGTGCACTGGAGCGGATGAGCGTGTTGGCGCTGGGGATAATGCCGTATATATCGGCGTCTATCATCATGCAGTTGTTGCAGGCAGTTACCCCGCAGCTGGAGCAGCTCCGTAAAGAAGGCGAGGCGGGGCGGCGCAAGATTGCGCAGTACACGCGCTACGGAACACTCGGTCTGGCGTTGCTGCAGTCGTTGGGCATGGCGATGGCATTGCAATCCCAGGGCGTTACCCTCTCGGTAGGTTTTGCCTGGATGTTCCCGGCAGTTGTTACGCTGACGACAGGAACTATGTTCCTGATGTGGCTCGGCGAGCAGGTAACTGAGCGGGGCATTGGTAACGGTATTTCCATGATTATCTTCGCGGGTATTGTTGCTGGTTTGCCCTCGGCTATCGGTCAGACGCTGGAAGCTGCGAAGAATCAGGAGCTGAATATCGCTCTGTTGCTGGTGTTGATTGTCGTGGCAGTGGCGGTGGTGTTTTTCGTGGTCTGGATGGAGCGGGCACAGCGGCGGATTACTATCAACTACGCCCGTCGGCAGCAGGGCCGCCGAGTATATGCTGCCCAGCAGTCTCATTTGCCGATGAAGATCAACATGGCGGGTGTTATACCTCCCATCTTCGCCACCAGCATTCTTCTTTTCCCGGCCAGTATTGGTCAGTGGTTTGGTGAAGCGGAAGGCTTCGGCTGGTTGCAGGAAATTTCGTTGGCGCTTGGTCCTGGCCAGCCGCTGTATCTGTTGTTGTTTTGTTTGTTGATTATTTTCTTCTGTTATTTCTATACGGCGATCATGTTTAACCCGAAAGATGTAGCAGACAACCTGAAGAAGTCCGGCGCGTTTGTTCCGGGAATTCGACCAGGTGAGCAGACCGCAAAGTATATTGATGGCGTATTGGGTCGTCTGACCCTGGTAGGTGCTATCTACATTACTTTGGTGTGTTTGCTGCCTCAGGGGTTGCAATCGATGGGCAACGTGCCGTTTTACTTGGGTGGCACATCGTTGCTGATCGTGGTGGTTGTTGTGATGGATTTCATGGCCCAGGTGCAGGCGCATCTGATGTCCAAACAGTACGAATCCTTGATGAAGAAGGCTAACTTGAAGGGCTACGGCAGTTCAGGAATGGCACGGTAAATAGAGCTACTCGTTAGGTTGGAGTGAGTAAAAATGAAAGTTCAAGCATCTGTGAAGAAGGTTTGCCGTAACTGCAAGATCGTACGCCGCAAAGGTTCCGTGCGAGTTATTTGCAGCGTCGAGCCGCGTCACAAGCAGCGTCAGGGTTAATAGCCCGACGGGCCATAACGTACGATCCTTGTTGATTTTTCTAGGGTGTGCGTATATCCTTTGCGCCCTTTCGCGGCAGAACATATGTTTAAGAAAGCTCGAGTAAATGGAGTAAGTTGAATGGCCCGTATCGCTGGCGTCAATATTCCGGATAACAAACACGCAGTGATTTCACTGACTTACATATTCGGAATCGGTTCCACCACTGCCAAAAGCATTTGCGCAGCGGTAGGTATCGACCCTACAACCAAGATCAACCAACTGTCTGACGATCAGTTGGATGCAGTTCGTAATGAAGTGGCGAATTATGCTACCGAAGGTGATCTGCGTCGCGAAATTTCTATGAATATCAAGCGTTTGATGGATCTGGGCTGCTATCGCGGTCTGCGTCATCGTCGCGGCTTGCCGGTGCGCGGTCAGCGTACCAAAACCAATGCGCGCACTCGCAAAGGGCCGCGTAAACAAGTTCGTAAATAAAGCGTAACGTTCAGGAATTATTGAAATGGCGAAGGCTAAAGCGACAGCGCGTACGCGTAAAAAGGTCAAAAAGACCGTAGTTGACGGCGTAGCGCACATCCATGCTTCTTTCAACAACACCATCATTACTCTTACCGATCGTCAGGGTAATACGTTGTCATGGGCAACTTCCGGTGGTTGTGGCTTCCGCGGATCGCGCAAGAGCACACCGTTTGCGGCTCAGGTTGCGGCCGAAAAGGCTGGGCAGGCTGCTCAGGAACATGGCCTGAAGAACCTGGATGTAATGGTCAAAGGCCCTGGCCCTGGTCGTGAGTCTGCCGTTCGCGCTCTTTATTCCTGCGGCTACAAAATCAACAGCATTACAGACGTGACGCCGATTCCGCACAATGGTTGTCGTCCGCCTAAGAAACGTCGAGTTTAACGGGAGTCCTATTAATGGCTAGATATATTGGCCCCAAGTGCAAGCTTTCCCGCCGCGAGGGTACTGACCTTGGCTTGAAGAGCGGTGTTCGCGCTTATGAAAACAAGTGCCGCTCCGAGAAGGCTCCTGGCATGCACGGCGAGCGCCGTGGACGCTTGTCTGATTACGGCACGCAGCTGCGTGAAAAGCAGAAGGTTCGTCGTATTTACGGTATTCTGGAGCGTCAGTTCCGGAACTACTACAGTGAAGCCGCCCGTCGCAAGGGCGCTACAGGTGAGTTGCTGCTCCAGTTGCTGGAAGGCCGTCTGGACAACGTGGTTTACCGTATGGGCTTTGGTGCCACACGTGCGGAAGCGCGTCAGCTGGTGAGCCATAAGGCCATTCTGGTCAACGGCCGCGCTGTCAACATCCCGTCTTACCAGGTTGCGGTGGGTGACGTGATTGCTGTGCGTGAAAAGTCAAAGAATCAGCTGCGCATCTCTGCGTCCCTTGAACTGGCCGAGCAGCGTGGTTTTGTGTCCTGGGTTGATGTGGATACCAAGAAGAAAGAGGGTGTTTTCAAAGCAGTGCCCGAGCGTACAGATCTACCGTCTGAGCTGAACGAAAACCTAATCGTCGAGCTTTATTCCAAGTAAGCAATAGGTTGAGGTGCTATACCCTATGCAACGCTCTTTTAGCGACTTTTTGACACCCAGAACCATTGGCGTACAAGAACTTAATAACTTCCAAGCCAAAGTAACCCTGGAGCCGCTCGAGCGTGGCTTTGGACATACCCTTGGTAATGCTCTGCGTCGCATTCTGTTGTCCAGTATGCCGGGCGCGGCGGTCACTGAAGTGGAAATCGACGGTGTCGTGCATGAGTACAGCACGCTGGAAGGTGTCCAGGAGGATGTGATCGACATTCTGCTGAACCTGAAGAACCTTGCGGTTAGGCTGAATGAAAAAAGCGAAGCCGTGTTGAACTTGGTGAAGGAAGGACCGGGTGAAGTCACAGCCGGCGATATTCAGCTGGATCATGATGTCGAGATCGTGAACAAGGATTTGGTCATCGCCAATCTGAGTGCTGGTGCAAAGCTGAATATGAAGCTGCGTATCCAGAAAGGTCGTGGTTATCAGCCGGCCGACGCTCGTGGTGGTGAAGAAGAGACCCGCGGCGTAGGGCGTCTTCAACTGGATGCATCCTATTCCCCGATCCGGCGTGTTGCCTATGTAGTGGAAAATGCGCGCGTTGAACAGCGTACGGATCTCGATAAGCTGGTGATCGACCTGGAGACCAACGGCACCATTTCTGCGGAAGACGCAATCCGTCGGGCAGCGACCATTCTGCAGCAGCAGCTGGCGGTGTTTGTGGATCTGGAGAAGGAAGCGGAACCCCAGAAGATCGAAGAGCGTGACGAGATCGACCCGATCCTGCTGCGTCCGGTTGACGATCTGGAGCTTACGGTTCGGTCTGCCAACTGTTTGAAGGCAGAGAACGTGTATTACATCGGTGATCTGGTACAGCGTACTGAGGTTGAGCTGCTGAAGACTCCTAACCTGGGTAAGAAATCTCTCACCGAGATCAAGGACGTGCTGGCGTCGAAGGGCTTGTCGCTCGGCATGCGTCTTGAAAATTGGCCGCCTGGCAGTCTGCGCGACGATGATCGCGTACTGAAGAAGCGTTAATCCATTTGCTGTCCTGCTGGGCAGTTAGAGATGTAAAGGAAAAGAGCAATGCGTCACCGTAAAAGTGGTCGTAAATTAAACCGTAACAGCAGCCATCGGCAGGCGATGTTCCGCAACATGGCGGTGTCGCTGGTTGAGCATGAGCTGATCAAGACTACTCTGCCGAAGGCAAAGGAGCTGCGTCGTCACGCGGAGCCGTTGATTACGCTGGCGAAGGTTGACAGTGTTGCCAACCGCCGCCTGGCCTTCAACCGTACGCGCAGCAAGTCTGCTGTTGGCAAACTGTTTACCGATCTCGGGCCGCGTTTCAAGGAGCGTCCCGGTGGCTATATTCGCATTCTGAAATGCGGTTATCGTGCCGGTGACAAGGCGCCAATGGCCTATGTCGAGCTGGTGGATCGCGTCGTGGGCGGCCCCGCCGTTGAAGTAGACGAAGATTGAGTCCAGCCCCGTCAATGTAAAGAGAGCCGGCCTTTAGCGCCGGCTTTTTTGTGCCTGCGTTTTGGTGGGGTGGTTTGTTCAAGTTGTTCGTGAGGTGACTGCAGCGGACATGGCGCTTGCGTTGATGTCCGCCCGCTGCAGGGTTTCTGGAGGTTGACGTCAGGACATTATTTTTTTCAGGAATTGGCCCGTGTAGGAATGTTTTACCTTGGTAATGGCTTCGGGGGTTCCTTCTGCAATTATCTTTCCGCCACCGATGCCGCCCTCGGGGCCCAGATCCACGATCCAGTCGGCTGTCTTGATGACATCAAGATTGTGCTCGATGATGACGACGGTGTTGCCTTTGTCGCGCAGGTGATGAAGAACCCCCAGCAGTTGCTGGATGTCATGGAAATGCAGGCCTGTAGTGGGTTCGTCCAGTATGTAGAGTGTGCTGCCGGTATCCCGCTTTGAAAGCTCCTTGGACAGCTTGACGCGCTGTGCTTCGCCGCCAGACAGTGTGGTGGCGGACTGGCCCAGGCAGATGTAGGCCAGTCCCACATCGATCAGTGTTTGAAGTTTGCGGGCGAGGGCGGGAACGTTATCGAAGAACGCGCGGGCATCCTCCACCGTCATTTCCAGTACTTCCTGGATGCTCTTGCCCTTGTATCTGATTTCCAGCGTTTCGCGGTTGTAGCGCTTGCCTTTGCAGACGTCACAGGGGACGTAGATATCCGGCAGGAAATGCATTTCAACCTTGATGACGCCGTCGCCCTGGCAGGCTTCGCAGCGGCCGCCCTTGACGTTGAAGCTGAAGCGGCCGGGGCCATAGCCGCGACTGCGGGCTTCCTGGGTGCCGGCGAACAGTTCGCGAATCGGCGTGAACAGTCCGGTGTAGGTGGCGGGGTTTGAGCGCGGGGTGCGGCCGATGGGGCTCTGGTCGATGTCGACCACCTTGTCGAAATGTTCGAGGCCATGAATCTCGGCATAGGGTTCCGGTTTGAGTGTGCTGGCGCCGTTCAGAACGGTGGAGGCAAGCGGGAACAGGGTGCTGTTGATCAGGGTGGATTTGCCGGAGCCGGATACGCCGGTGATGCAGGTCATCAGGCCTACTGGCAGGTGAAGGTCAACATTTTGCAGGTTGTTGCCGTGGGCGCCCTTCAGTTCGAGCATGCGTTTTTTGTCGGGCGGTGTGCGTTGCGCCGGCACATCGATTTTCAGGGTTCCCTTCAGGTACTGGCCGGTGAGGGAGTGTTTGTTCTCCCGCAGTTTGTCAACGCTGCCGGCATGGATGACTTGACCGCCGTGGACGCCGGCGCCGGGGCCGATGTCGACGATGAAATCGGCAGCGCGGATGGCGTCTTCGTCATGTTCCACCACGATCACGGTGTTGCCCATGTCGCGCAGGCGGATCAAGGTGGCGAGCAGGCGTTCGTTGTCGCGCTGGTGCAGGCCGATGGAGGGTTCGTCGAGAATATACATGACGCCCACCAGCCCTGCCCCGATCTGGCTGGCCAGACGGATGCGCTGGGCTTCGCCGCCGGACAGCGTTTCGGCGCGACGGTTGAGTGACAGATAGTCGAGGCCTACGTTCACCAGGAATTGCAGGCGCTCGCGAATTTCCTTGAGGATTTTTTCTGCGATCTCGCCTTTCTTCCCTTCCAGTCGGAGTTGCTTGAAATACCCCAGCGCATCGTTGACCGGTTTACGGATCACGTCAGGCAGCGTGGTGCCTTCGATGTAGACGTGGCGGGCGGAGCGGTTGAGGCGTGAGCCGTGGCAGGTCTGGCATTCGGCTGTGGTGAGGTATTTGGCGAGTTCCTCGCGCACGGCGTCGGACTCGGTTTCGCGGTAACGCCGTTCCATGTTGGGGATGATGCCTTCGAACGGATGATTGCGGACGATGAAGTCGCCGCGATCGTTCAGGTAGCGGAACGGCACCGGATCGCCGCCGCTGCCGTGCAGGATGACCTGGCGCATTTTTTTCGGGATTCGCCCGAAAGGTTTGTCGATGTCGAAGCCGTAGTGTTCGGCCAGTGAGGTGAGCATCTGAAAGTAGTAGATGCTGCGTTTGTCCCAGCCGCGGATGGCGCCTTCTGCGAGACTCAGTTCCGGGGAGGTGACGATGGTTTCTTCGTTGAAGAATTGGGTGACGCCAAGTCCATCGCAAGCGGAGCATGCGCCCGCCGGATTGTTGAAGGAGAAGATGCGCGGTTCCAGTTCACTCAGACTGTAGTTGCAGACCGGGCAGGCGAACTTGGAGGAAAACAGATGCTGGTCTTCGTCGTTCTCCATGTTCATGACCACGGCGGTGCCGCCCGCCAGTTGCAGTGCGGTTTCGAAGGACTCCGCCAGCCGCAGTTCCATGCCGGCTTTCACCTTGAAGCGATCCACCACCACTTCGATGGTGTGCTTGCGTTTCTTATCGAGGGCAGGGGCTTCATCCAGGTCCACCACGATGCCGTCGATGCGGGCGCGGATGAAACCGCCGGCTTTCAGTTCTTCGAACAGATGCAGGTTTTCACCCTTCTTGTCCTTGATCACTGGCGCCAGCAGCATGTAGCGGTTGGCTTCCGGCAGGGTCATGACCTGATCCACCATCTGGCTGACGGTTTGGGCTTCCAGTGCCAGGTCGTGATCCGGGCAGCGCGGTGTGCCGACGCGGGCGAACAGGAGGCGCAGGTAGTCGTAGATCTCGGTGATGGTGCCCACGGTGGAGCGGGGATTGTGGGACGTGCTCTTCTGCTCGATGGAGATGGCAGGGGACAGGCCCTCGATATGATCCACGTCCGGCTTTTCCATCAGCGACAGGAACTGGCGGGCATAGGTGGAAAGAGATTCCACATAACGGCGCTGGCCTTCCGCGTACAGGGTGTCAAAGGCCAGGGACGACTTGCCGGAACCTGAAAGCCCGGTGATGACGATGAATTTGTCCCTGGGCAGATCCAGGTCGATGTTTTTCAGGTTGTGGGTGCGGGCACCGCGAATCTGGATCGTGTCCATGTACTACCCCCGTGAAGAAAACGTTCGAGTATACGGGGTGACAGAGTCAGGGGCTAGGACGTGTAGATCCTGTCCAGCTGGTCGGAGGAGTGGCTGCGGGCGGGGCGTACAAGGTGGTAGAATCCGCCTTCATTCGGTTTGGGTGGAAGAACCTTTCGATGGATTCAACGGAAATACGGGCGACCTGGTCGCTGGCGAGCCTGTTCGCGTTCCGGATGCTGGGCCTGTTCATGGTGCTGCCGGTGTTTGCGATCTATGGCCAGTCGCTGACTGGAGCGACGCCGGCGCTGATCGGGCTGGCGATCGGTGCTTACGGATTGAGCCAGGCGCTGCTGCAGGTGCCGTTCGGGTTTCTGTCCGACCGCATCGGTCGCAAGCAGGTGATCTATTTCGGGCTGGTGCTGTTTGCGGTCGGCAGTGTGGTTGCCGCTCTGTCGCACACGATTGAGGGCGTGATCTTTGGTCGTTTCCTGCAGGGTGCAGGAGCGATTTCCGGCGCTGCCATGGCGCTGCTGGCGGATCTGACCCGGGACGACCAGCGCTCCAAGGCGATGGCTTTCATGGGGGCGAGCATCGGTGCCTCGTTTACGTTCGCGCTGATTCTGGGGCCGGTGGTCACGGCTTGGTTTGATCTTGCCGGTGTCTTCTGGCTGACCGCAGCCATGGCCGTGTTGGGTTTGTGGATTACCTGGAAGGTGGTGCCCGACGCCCGCCTGCGTCACCTGCGCCTGAGTGCGGTGCCGGTGTGGGGCCAGTTCGCCGATGTCTTCCGCCAGCGGGAACTGATGCGCCTGAACGCCGGCGTTTTCGTGTTGCACCTGGTGCAGACGGCCGGTTTTGTGGTGATGCCGGTGCTGTTGGTGACCCACGCTGAACTCGACAAGGCAGAACATTGGAAAATTTATCTGCCCATTCTTTTCGTCTCATTTGTCTTAATGTTACCGATGATGATTTTTGCTGAGAAAAGGCGGCAGGTGAAACCGGTGTTTCTGCTGGCAATCGGGCTGGTGTTGGTGTCCATGCTGTTGCTGGGACGTTGGCACGAAACCCTGTTCACCCTGGTGGTGGGCCTGTTCGTGTTTTTCTGGGGCTTCAACCTGCTGGAAGCCATGTTGCCTTCGCTGGTGAGCAAGATTGCCGCGCCGGGCTTCAAGGGTACTTCCATGGGCGTCTACTCGACGTGCCAGTTCCTGGGGGCGTTCGTGGGCGGCGCCGGCGGCGGTTATCTGGCAGGGGCCTATGGTGTGGTGGCGCTCTACGCCGTGGCGGCTGCGCTGGTGCTGGTCTGGCTGGTGCTGGCGCTGGGGATGCGTCCGCCACGTCCGTTACAGGATTACACCCTGCAGTTGGATGCCCTGGACGAAGCCGGCACCGAATCCCTCACCCGACGTCTGCTGGCCGTGAATGGCGTCGAGGAAGTGGTGATCATCCCCAACCAGAACACCGCCTATTTAAAGGTGGACAATCGTCGGCTGGATAAAGAACAATTGCAGGAAGTGGCGGCCGCCGCCCTTTAAAATTCGAACGACAGAGTCGTAAAAAGACAGGAGAAACACATGGCGCAGCGTGGCGTGAACAAGGTAATTCTGGTGGGCAATCTGGGACAGGATCCGGAGACCCGTTATCTGCCCAGCGGCGGCGCCGTGACCAATATCACCGTGGCCACCAGTGAAACCTGGAAGGACAAGAATTCCGGCCAGATGCAGGAGCGTACCGAGTGGCACCGGGTGGTGTTCTTCAACAAGCTGGCGGAAATCGCCGGTGAGTATTTGAAGAAAGGTTCCAAGGTCTATCTGGAAGGTGCCCTGCGGACCCGCAAGTGGCAGGATCAGAGCGGCGCCGACCGCTACACCACTGAAATTGTCGCGTCCGACATGCAGATGCTGGACAGCAAGGGCGCCGGCGGCGGTGCCAATGCCGGTGGCGGCGGTTTTGAAGGTTACGACCAGTTGCCCGAAGCCCGTGGCGGCGGCAATTACCAGCAGTCTGCGCCCACCCCGGCCAGTGCTGATTTCGAAGACGACATCCCGTTCTGATTTCCGGATTCCCATCACATTCGCCCCCCACGGGCAGAAGACGGCGCGCTGCAAAATTATGCTATGCTGCCGTCTTCTGCTTAAACTAATAAGAATAAGATAAAGTCAGGGAGTGGGATTTCCCCCGGTACTTTCCATGAAAATCCGTAGTCTGATTCTGATAGGGCTGTTGGCAGGCCTGTTTTTTGCCGTAGCTCTGTTGCCTGCCAGTCTTGTCTGGCGTGTTGCCGGTGCCGGCTTGCCGTTGCCCATCATGGTGGAGCGCGTGGGCGGCACCCTGTGGGAAGGCTTTATTTCTGGCCGACTCAATAACCCGGTGGCGCCAGGCCCCATTGTGATCCGCTGGAATCTCAAGGCAATGCGTATCCTGCTGGGTGAAGCGGCGCTCGATCTGGGGCTGGAAGGCAGCCAGTATCGCTTGCAGGGCTCCGGCTACTGGGGTTTGTGGGGCAAGGGCATCCAGGACTTCAACGGCGACATGAAGGCGGCCATGCTGGAACAGGCGTTGTCGGAGTTCGGTGTCAGTGCTCAAGGCAGCCTCAAAGTGGAAGGCGTGAGCGTTAAACTGTCCGGCAACCGTATCAGCCGTGCCGAAGGCCAGGTTGGCTGGAGTGGTGGTGAGGTGTCGGTGCGCAATGGGCCGAGCCCGCAGAATCTGGATTTTCCCGGCATCAAGGGATTACTGGAAGAAGTCGACGGTAACCTGATCATCAAGGTCACCGAGACCCGTGGCAATCAACCCCTGGGTGAATTGAGTCTGCTGCCGGAACAGGGGCTGGCAGGTATCAAGGTGCTCAAGCGGGTGATGGCACTGGCCGGTTTCGGCGATGGCGGCGATGAAGACAAGGTGCTGGTGAACTTGCAGCAGCCCTTGCCGTTCTAAGGGCGATCACTGCGCAATGCAAATGTTAACAATGCCCGGTAATCTGTTGTGAAAGCGTACAGTCTGTTCGCATTGCACAGGGAATCGGCTAAAGTGCGGGAAACAATAAGAAATGTGTCGAGCGGGAGAGACTCGTGGCAAGTGAAGCTGCCCAGCTGAATCCTTGGTTGTCGCGGGCGAATGCCCTGGCGTGCGCGGCGCTGGTGGTTTCCATTGCCTATGTTCTGGTTAAAACCGTTTACCTTTTTCTTGATGATGCTGCAGGTTCTACCGCGCCTGTTGTGTATGGCTCCGCTTCCCAGGTTACCTCTTCAACGGGTTCTGCCGGCCGCCGGGTCGATGCTGCTGCCCTGTCTTTGCTGCATCTGTTTGGTGAAGAAGGCGCCAAGCCGGTAGCGCAGGCCGCTCCCCAGGATGTTGCCGCCCCCAAAACCCGCCTCAGCCTCGAACTGCAAGGCGTGTTTGTTTCCGAAGAAGAAAACAAGTCCACCGCGATGATCTCTGAAGCGCGCAGGGAATCCCAGCTGTACCGGATTGGCGACCGGGTTCCTGGCAACGCCACTCTGGCCGCGGTGTTTGCAGATCGCGTGCTGCTCAACCTTAACGGCAAGCTCGAAGCACTCTACTTTCCTGAATCCCGCATGGCGGGCGGCATGGTTCCGGGCGCCGGCGGGCCCGGAGCGATGAATCTGCAAGGCCCGCGTTCCGTCAGCGCCCGTACCGGCCGGGTATCGGCTGCGCCCCAGCCCGGAATGGGAGTGAGTGGAGGAGCTGGCGTGGGTGGTGTGGGCATGCCGTCACCAGAAGCGGCTGAAGCAGTGGTGAACCAGCTGCGGGAAGAAATCAGCGCCAATCCGGACGCGGTGCTTGGGCAGTTCGGACTGGCCACCAACAATGGCCGCGGCTACAAGGTCACCGATAGCAGCAACCCGGCACTGACCGCCATTGGCGGACGTCCCGGCGATGTCATCCTCACGGTCAATGGTCGCTCGGTGGGTGATCCGGCAGCGGACGTGTCCCTGATCCAGGAATCACTGGAGTCCGGCTGTGTGAAGGTGGGCGTGGATCGCAACGGACGCCAGTTCAACGCCGAATTCTGCCCCGGCCAATAACGAATAGTCAGACTGGACACAAGAACATGAACCTAGGTTTGGTTGGAAGTGAGTTCAACATGAAGCTGAAGCGAATGCTCGGAGCGGGCCTGCTGGCGGCGCTGTTATCGGTGTCCGGCCTGGCGCTGGCGCAGCAGGGTCAGGGGAGCTGGAAGATCAACATGAAGAAGGCGGACATCCGCACCTTCATCGAACAGGTATCCGATATCACCGGCTACAGCTTCATAATCGATCCTCGCGTGAAAGGCGAGGTGACCGTCATTTCCAACACCGAAATGTCGGCCGAGGACATCTACAACATGTTTGAAAGCGTGCTGCGGGTGCATGGCTATGCGTCCGTGCGCTCCGGTAGTGTGGTGAAGATCGTTCCCAACCAGAGCGCCAAGCAGGAAGACCTGCCCCTCACCGACAAGGGTGCCAATAACGAGAAGATGGTGACCCGCGTAATCCCCGTGCAGAACACCAATGCCACTGAGCTGGTGCCGATTCTGCGTCCGATGGTGCCTCAGTACGGCCATCTGGCGGCGGTCAGTTCTGCCAACGCCCTGATCATCAGCGATCACGCCTCCAACATCGAGCGCATGGTGGAAATCATCCGCCGCATCGACAGCGCAGAGTCTGAAGAGGTCGAGGTCGTGCAGCTGAAGCACGCCTGGGTCGGCGACGTGGTGAAAACCCTGGAGCAGTTGACGCCGGTGGAAACCGGTGGTGCAGCAGGTGCTGGCGGCGCTGCCCGGCGTCCGGCGGCGGGCAACATCCGGGTGCGGGTGGTGGCCGAGGAGCGCACCAATCGTCTGATTCTGCGCGGTGAAAAGCAGGCGCGCATGCGGGTGAAAGCGCTGTTGGTGGATCTGGATCGTCCGGCGGAAAATTCTGGCGCAACCCAGGTCATCTATCTGCGTCATGCAGAAGCGGAAAAGGTGGCGGAAATTCTCCGTGGTCTGATCACCGGGCAGGTCGCCGCCAAATCAAGCAGCCGGGCTACGACAGGCTCTACAGGCGCGCGTCCGAGTGCGGCGGGCGCTTCACCGGTGATGGGTGGTGCGTCCACTGCCAATACGGGCGACGTCACCATTCAGTCAGACGAGACTCTGAATGCCCTGATCGTCAGGGCCGCACCGGCGGACATGGCAGAAATCCGCAACATTGTGGATCAGTTGGATGTGCGTCGTGCCCAGGTGTTGATCGAGGCAGCGTTCGTTGAAATCTCTGGCGATACCACTGAGGCAGTGGGTGTGCAGTGGGGATACGGTGATGTCGACAAGGGGGTTGCTGGCACCAACTTCAAGGTGGGTGACATGGTGCCGCTCAACAGTATCGTGCAGGCAGTGCGTGGCAGCAGTGGCGAGGGTTCCAGTACGTCCCAGGTAGCCCTGCCGTCGGGCATCACGCTGGCAGGCGCGGATTTTGGATCTGACGGCAAGGTGCGTTTTGCTGCGGTGATCCAGGCGTTGCAGGGAAATGCCAATTCAAACCTGCTGTCCACACCCAGCATCATGACACTGGACAACGAGGAAGCGGAAATCATCGTGGGTGAAAACGTGCCTTTCATTACCGGCACGACCTTGAGTGCGGACAATTCCAACCCGTTCCAGACCGTGGAACGCAAGGATGTGGGCCTGACGCTAAAAGTGACGCCGCAGATCAATGATGGTGAAGTGATCCGTCTGCAGCTGGAGCAGGAGGTGTCCGCCGTAAAGGACACGGCCACAGCAGGCACAACGGATATCGTGACCACCAAGCGCTCCGTAAAATCAGTGATTCTGGCCAACGACGGACAGGTGATCGTTACCGGCGGACTCATTGCCGACGACGTCAACAAGTCCATGCAGAAGGTGCCGCTGTTGGGTGATATTCCCCTGCTCGGCGCGCTGTTCCGCTCGCGAAGCGAGAAGTTGAGCAAGCGCAATCTGCTGCTGTTCCTGCAGCCCACCATTATCCGTGATTCCGCGAAAGCAAAGTCCGTAACGGATCGCAAGTACGAGGCGCTGCGGTCTGTCAGTCTGCGCGTTGATGAAAAAGGCGAGCTGAAGCGAATCGATGATTCCATGTATCCCGAAGACCCGGCGGAGTTGCTGAAGCAGGGTATCCAGTTGCGGCAGCATCCCACTGAACCTGCCGAGAATGAAGACGGCGAATAATGCTGTGAACAGGGGCCGGTTGGCCCCTTTTCATTTTGCGGGCAATGTCTTTCCCCTTTGTGTGCTCCATGCTTGAGCGACAAGTGTTACTGGTGATTCTGTTCGTAACAGTGAGGCGGGCTAGTGGTCGCCTTTAGACTCCAGGCGTGTTCGCGTTCGCGTTGTTAGAACAACACGGTATAAAGACCCGATGAATTGCCGGGGTGCTTGCCCTGTGATCTTGAAGATGCGCTCAGTAGAATCAAGCGGAAGGTGCGACCGTGTGGACACGATCGTGCGGAGGCATGAAGAGGAGGAGTGTAAAGGTGGTCACAGCGTTGGTCGTAGGTGCAGGTGCGGTGGGTCAGGTGTACGGGCATTACCTGCAGCGGGGTGGTGCGTCGGTTTCCTACTTCGTGAAAGAACAATACAAAGAAGAATGCGAGAAGGGATTTACCCTGTACCGCTGCCGTCGCAGTGGCCTGGGTGGTGCGGAGCATTTCCGTGCGGATGCCATTTATACCCGCTTTGATGAATTGCGTGATCAGGCGTTCGATCAGGTGTGGCTGACGGTGCCTTCCACCGCCCTGCGTGGCGAGTGGCTGAAGCAGCTGCGTGACGTGATCGGCAATGCCACCGTGGTGATGCTGCAGCCGGATCTGGATGACCGCGATTATGTGATGAACGTGTTCCCGCCGGAGCAGGTGGTGTGTGGCGTGGTGAATTTCATCAGCTATCAGACACCGCTGCCGGATCTGCCGTCCCATCACCCTGACGCGGACAAGCACGGCGTGGCCTATCTGTTGTTACCGATGATGACGGCAGATTTTTCCGGCCATCCGGAGCGGGTGCCTGCAGTGGCCGAGGCCATGGCGTCGGGCCGCTTCAATGTGAAAGTCGAGAAGGATGCCTCCCGCGTTTATGCCGACCGTTCTGCCTGGATGATTCCTTTGGTGGCATCGCTGGAGCTGGAAAACTGGTCGTTCAAGAAACTGATGTTGAGTCCGTCGCTGGATCTGGCAGTGGATTCCGCCAAGGAAGCGCTGCATATCGTGGCGGCGAAGTTCGGCAAGCGGCAGAACTGGACCGAGCGGCTGTTCAGCATGTTCTGGGTGAAGATGGCGTTGCCGCTGATGCGGTTCCTCTCGCCGATGGATGCGGAGTCTTTCCTGAAATTCCACTTTGTGAAAACGGCGCCGCAGACCCGGCTGATGCTGAAGACCTTTATCGACGAAGGCCACAAGCTGGGGCAATCCACCACGCATCTGGAAGCGTTGCTGGAGAAATTGCCGGAGGAGCCGGTGCTGAAAAATGCCGCCTGATCTGCCTGAATGAATCAGGCGGCAGAGTGCAAGCTTCAACGTAGACATGGCGCCCGACGGCGCCATTTTTTTGCCCGCGACTCCGCGCGGTGGTTCAGTACAGCTGGAAGGGCTCTTCGTCCAGCAGCATGAGCTGCTCCTGCAGGCTGTTGACGTGGTTCTGCCAGTAGTGGGGGGTGTTGAACCAGTGGAAGTTGGCGGGGAAGGCGGGGTCGTCCCAGCGCCGGGCCAGCCAGCCGGCGTAATACACCATGCGCATGGAGCGCAGTGGCTCGATCAACTGCAGCTCGCGGCGGTTGAAGTCGAAAAATTCCTCGTAGCCTTCCAGCAGTTCGCTGAACTGGGCGCGCTGTTCGATGCGGCTGCCGGCCAGCAGCATCCATAGGTCCTGTACGGCGGGGGCGTTCATGCAGTCGTCGAAATCCACGAACCAGGGGCCGCTATCCCGATGCCAGAGGATGTTGCCGATGTGGCAGTCGCCGTGGCAGCGCAGGAAGCGGGGTTGCACGTCGTCGAAGGCGCGCTGGCAGCGTTGTTCCAGTCGGGCGGTGATGTCCTGGTAGCGATCCTTCAGGTAGGTGGGCAGAAATTCCGATTGCAGAATGATGTCGGCGGGTTCGCGCACCATGCGCTGCACGCTCAGCGTGGGGCGGGCCTGGAACAGCTGCGTTTGCGCTGCCTGGTGGAAACGGCCCAGCAGGCGGCCGAGCCACAGGAGTTGATCGAAGTCGTCCTGCTCTGGCGCCTGGCCACCCTGGCGGCGATAGAGCGCAAAGCGGTAGCCGCCGTAACGGTGCAGGGTCTGGCCGCCCGGGTTCTTCCACGGTGCCACGGCCGGCAGTTCGAGATCTGCCAGCTGCTGCGAGAAGGCATGCTCTTCCAGAATCGCCGCGTCGCTCCAGCGCAGGGGGCGGTAGAACTTGGCGATCATGGGTTCGGCTTCTTCGATGCCTACCTGATAGACGCGGTTTTCGTAGCTGTTGAGGGGGAAGATGCGGGCGTCGGACCAGAAGCCCAGGGATTCCACCGCGGCAATCACCAGATCGGGGGTGAGGTGGGAGTAGTCGTCGTGCAACTCGGTGGTGGTCATGGCGGCAACCCAAGGCAGCAAGTGGCCGCATCCTAACATAGATGGATCAGATGGCCTGCAACGGTGTTTTCGCCAGCGCCCACACGTCTACCCGGGCGATGCCGGACTTTTTCAGCAGCGTCGCCAGCTGGGCCGTGGTGGTGCCCGTGGTGATCACGTCGTCCACCAGTGCGATATGGCGGGGGCGGGGCTGCATCTTCAGCAGGGTTACCCGTTCCAGCTTGAAGGCATTGGCCAGATTGCGCTGACGCTGTTCCCGGGACAGGGTTTTCTGCTCCACCGTCGCCTTGCGTTTGAGCAGCAGATCCTGGCGCACGGGAATACCCAGGTCGCGACCCAGGCGGTGGGCCAGGATGCCGGCCTGGTTGAAGCCGCGCGCAATCTGGCGACTGGCGTGCATGGGCACGGGCAGCAGCAGGTCGGGGAGGGGGTGGCGTTGTTGCGCCAGATGCTGGCTCAGCCAGCGGGACAGGCAGCCCAGCAGCTCTGGCCTTGGCTGCTGCTTCATCGCCAGAATCAGTTGATCGAGCGGAAAGCGATACTGGAACGGCGCGATGCAATGGTCGGTAGCGGGCAGATCCCGCTGGCAGCGCAGGCACAGGGAGTCGCGGATATCGGCCAGGGGCTCGGCACAGGTGCGGCAGCTATGGTGGAGCCACGGCAGATCCGACTCGCAGGCCGGGCAGACGTCGCTGTGGGCGGGGGAACGATCATGGCAGAGCAGACAGAAAAACATAATTAGTGCAATATTTGTCCATTAGTAAACTAATGCTTGGTCGCCAGGTTGACAATCGTCCGCCTGAACATAAGATGCCTACATACCAGACAGTCACCACACAAAAAAACCAGCAAAATTCAGTTAGGAGTTGAGGGAATGACCGCATCGCAGAATCCAGTAGCCAACCTGCGTCACGATTGGACCATCAAGGAAATCGAGGCCCTGTTCCAGTTGCCCTTCAACGACCTGATGTTCCAGGCCCAGACCGTCCACCGCCAGCACCACGATCCCAACGCGGTGCAGATCAGTACCCTGCTTAGCATCAAGACCGGCGCCTGTCCCGAGGACTGCAAGTACTGCTCCCAGAGCGGCCACTACAACACCGGCCTGGAAAAGGAAAAGCTGCTGGAAATCCAGAAGGTGGTGACCGAAGCGAAGATCGCAAAAGAGAAGGGTGCCTCCCGTTTCTGCATGGGCGCCGCCTGGCGTTCCCCCCGCGACAAGGACATGCCGTACGTGCTGGAAATGGTGAAGCAGGTGAAATCGCTGGGCATGGAAACCTGCATGACGCTGGGCATGCTCGACAAGGGCCAGGCGCAGGCGCTGGCCGATGCCGGCCTGGATTATTACAACCACAACCTCGACACCTCGCCGGAGCATTACAACTCCATCATCACCACCCGCACTTATCAGGATCGTCTCGACACGCTGTCCAACGTGCGCGAAGCCGGCATGAAAATCTGCTGCGGCGGCATTCTGGGCATGGGCGAAACCCAGCGCGATCGCGCCGGTCTGCTGATGCAACTGGCCAATCTGCCGGATCATCCCGAGAGCGTGCCCATCAACATGCTGGTGAAAATCGAAGGCACGCCGCTGGCAAACGTCGACGATCTGGAGCCGTTCGATTTCATCCGCACCATCGCGGTGGCGCGCATCCTGATGCCCAAATCCTTCGTGCGTCTGTCCGCCGGGCGGGAGCAGATGAATGAGCAGATGCAGGCCATGTGTTTCCTCGCCGGCGCCAATTCCATTTTCTACGGCGAAAGACTGCTGACTACCTCCAATCCGGAAGCGTCGAAAGACATGCAGCTGTTCAACAAGCTGGGCATTCGTCCGCTGGAACTGGGCGGCACCACTGACGAGGCGATGGAAGAAGAATTGCTGGCGGCGGTGGAGCACCAGAAAACCGCGCACCTGTTTGTGGACGCCGCGCGAGCCAAGCCGGCTACAGCTGAAGTGCCTGCCGCCTGCCCCAAGCGGCACTGAGTTTTTTCCATGTCCGATCCGTTCCAGCTGGCGCAGCGGCTGCGTGAAAAACAGCAGCAACATTTGTATCGCCGCCGCCGTCTGCTGGAATCGGCACAAAGCGCACGCGTGCGTGTCGACGGGCGCGACGTTCTGAATTTCTGCAGCAATGATTATCTCGGCCTGGCCAATCATCCCCGTGTGATTGCCGCGCTGCAAAACGCGGCGGCGGAGATGGGGGTGGGCAGCGGTGCGTCCCATCTGGTGATCGGGCACAGCCGTTTTCATCATCAGCTGGAAGAAGAACTGGCGGCGTTTGTCGGCCGCCCCCGTGCGCTGCTGTTTTCCACCGGATTTATGGCCAATCTCGGTGTGATCAGCATGCTGGTGGATCGCAGTGACATCGTGCTGGAAGACAAACTCAATCATGCGTCGCTGCTGGATGGCGCACTGCTCAGTCGCGGCCAGTTGCAGCGTTATCAGCACAATGATGTGGCGAATCTACTTGATCGCCTGAATGCGCTGGATGGCAAGCGTGCGCTGGTGGTGACGGATTCCGTATTCAGCATGGACGGCGATATTGCGTCGCTGCCGGCGATTGCTGCGCTGTGCAATCAACACAATGCGTGGTTGATGGTGGACGACGCCCACGGCTTTGGTGTGCTGGGAAAAAACGGACGCGGTGCGCTGGATCATTGCAACCTGAACACCGCTCAAGTGCCGGTGTACATGGCGACGCTGGGCAAGGCGCTGGGCACTTACGGCGCGTTCGTGGCGGGCAGCGACGATCTGATCGAATGTCTGATCCAGGAATGCCGCCCCTACATTTACACCACGGCAATTCCTCCGGCGGTTGCTGCGGCGACGCTGGAATCCCTGCATGTGTTGCAGGAGGAAAGTTGGCGTGTCGATCATCTGCATGCGCTGATTCGGCAGTTCCGCACGGGAGCCATGCAGCGTGGAATTGCATTGCCGGAATCGCACACGGCGATCCAGCCGCTGATCGTGGGTGCATCCGAAAATGCGCTACAGCTGAGCGAACAACTGCTGCAACAGAACATTCTGGTAAGCGCCATCCGGCCACCGACCGTGCCGCTCAATACCGCCCGCCTGCGCATCACGCTCAGCGCCGCGCACACCGAATCCGATCTTGAACAACTGCTTGATGCGCTGCATGCGGCGCTGCTGTCCTGCAAGGAGTGAATCATGGCGCTGACGCTGTATCACGACACCTATGCTCATACTGGTATCCGGGAAACTCCCGCTGATCTGGTGTTGCTGCACGGCTGGGGTCTGCACAGTCTGGTGTGGGACGCGGTGATGCCTGCACTGCTGGAGCATTTCCAGGTGACGGTGATCGATTTGCCCGGCTTCGGTCGCAGCCCGGTGCCGGGTGGTGACTACAATCTCGATTATCTGGTGGACCACGTGCTGGCAGTGGCGCCGGAAAACGCCATCTGGATCGGCTGGTCGCTGGGCGGCATGGTGGCGATGCGCATCGCCGCGCAGTTTCCACAGCGCGTCAAAGCGCTGGTCACTGTCGCCAGCACGCCACAATTCGTCGCGGACGAACGCTGGTCCGTGGCATTGAAGCCCGACGTGCTGCAGGGTTTTCGCGATCTGCTGGAAGAAGATTGGGAAGGCACACTGATCCGCTTTCTCGCCCTGCAGTGCAAGGACAGCGATAGCATGCGCGACGACGTCCGTGCGTTGAAGGAGCTGGTGTTTTTCCACGGTCTGCCATCGCAGAAAGCACTGCGCAGCGGTCTGGAAATCCTGCGCGACGTGCGCCTGCTGGACGCTGTGAAAAAAATACAGTGTCCCACCCTGCATGTGTTCGGTGAGAAGGACAATCTGGTGCCCGTAGGCGTCAGTGCCGCGCTGCAACCGTTCCAGCCCGACGCGCGCACCAGCATCATCAAGGGTGCCAGCCATGTCCCGCAGGTGTCGGCACCGGATTTGCTGGCTGCCGCCTGTCTCGATTTTCTGCGCGAGAGTGAACAGCTTTGACCAACGCCATCGACAAGAAAATCGTGGCGCAGTCCTTCAGCCGCGCTGCCGATCATTACGATGACGTGGCCCATCTGCAACGGGAAGTGGGAGCCGAACTGCTCGCCCTGCTGCCGGGTAACAGACACTACCGGCGCGCGCTGGATATCGGTTGTGGCACCGGTCAGCTCACCCGCCATCTGTGCGAGTACGCTGCCCATGTCACTGCGCTGGATATGGCGCCCGGCATGCTGGATTTCGCCCGCATCCATCATGGCGACGTGATTGCCGACTTCATCTGCGCCGATGCCGACGCCCTGCCGTTCGCGCCGGCGAGTTTCGATCTGGTGTTCAGCAATTTCGCTCTGCAGTGGTGTGCGTCGCTGCCCGGCCTGCTGCAGCGTCTGCACACGCAATTGCAGGCGGGTGGCATCTTGGCATTTTCCATTCCCGGTGAAAATACATTGTGGGAACTGAAGCAGAGCTGGCAGCAGGCAGATCCCTCGCATGTGCACGTGAATCCGTTTCTTACATTGAAAGAAGTGGAAGCGGCCATCGTTGCTGCCGGATTCGAAATACTGCACCTGGGTCAGGATCGGCGCACGCTTTACTACGCCAACGCCCGTGCCCTGACGTCGGAATTGAAAACCCTCGGTGCCCACAACGCCAACAACGGGCGCTCCACCCATCTCACCGGCAAGCAGCGCGTGGCCGCCTTCATCACCGCCTATGAAACCCTGCGCACGGCCGAAGGATTGCCCGCCAGCTGGAATATCATCAGCGTCATTGTCCGCAAACCTGTTTTGGATCGATCGTCATGAAAAAACTGCGTTACTTCGTCACCGGCACAGACACTGGCGTCGGCAAGACCTTCGCCACCTGTGTGTTGCTGGAAGCGGCCCGCCAGCAAGGGCTGCGCACGCTCGCACTCAAACCGGTGGCAGCCGGTTGCGACGAGATCGACGGCGCCCTGCGCAACGACGATGCCCTGCAGCTGCAACAACACATGACCGAATCCCTCGACTACGAGCAGATCAATCCCTTCGCCCTGCGTGCAGCGGTTGCGCCTCATATCGCGGCGCAGCTGGAAGGCCGGCGTCTGCTGGTATCGCGCATTGCCGGCCTGGTGCGCGGATCGGCCATGCAGCCGGCGGACATCACGCTGGTGGAAGGCGCCGGCGGCTGGTACGTGCCGCTCAATGACAAGGAAACCCTGGCGGATCTGGCGCGGGAACTGCAACTGCCGGTGATCATGGTGGTGGGCATGCGGCTGGGCTGCCTCAATCACGCCATCCTCACCACCCGCGCCATCTTTCGCGACGGCCTGCGCATGGCGGGCTGGATCGCCAACGTGATCGATCCCCAGATGCCCGAACTGGACGCCAATATCGCCACCCTGAAAAACCTGCTGTCCGCTCCCTGTCTGGGGGTGATACCCCACTCGCCAGCCCCGGATTTTGCCGAACTGGCTTCGGCTGTTCAGATTGATTTGCTATTAAATCAGGGCCGCTGACAACCGGCAGGGCGCAAAACCCGGGTAAATCCGCCAAAACCGGCGTTGATTGAATCACTTGCCGTTGGTTGAAATTCGCACGATTTGACCCCCTGACCTATACTCCGGACAGAGCCCTCATTCCGCGTTGGAAGAGGGTGTAGAATCGCGAGGTAAGCAGTGATGGCGATCGGTTCCGTGTTCGGCAATGGTGTGATGGGCGTTCAGAAGGGCCTCAGTACCCTCAACAAGGCCAGCGCCCAGATAGCCCGGGTCGGCGTATCCGAAGATCCCACGGGTGACATCACCAAGGGCGCGATCGACCTGATGCAGGGCAAACTGCAGGTGCAGACGTCCGCCAAGGTGCTCGAAACCGCCAACAAAACCATTGGCTCCATCATTGATATCGAGGTCTGACAGGCAGACCCCAAGGTGAGGTCATGTTCATACAACCGTCGGTACAGAGTGCGTCCTACGGGGCGACTTTTACCAGCTCGATGTCCCCAACGGGCGTAGAGCAGACGGTCTCCCGTGCCCCGCTGCCGCCGGTGGAAGAAACCAGCCGCGACAGCGCCTCCCAGAATCGTGAAAATCCCTATCTCTCCACCCCGGCGTCCCCTGCCAGCGCTGCGGGTCAGAAAAGCGCTGCTCAGGCTGCCGGCGGCACCCCAGGCGCCAACCAGTCGCAACCCGCCGAAAGCGCCGAAAGCGCCGAAAGCGCCGAAGGCGATACCGCCAGCGCTGATCAAAATCCCCGCGCCGACGATTCAGCCCGGCAACAACAGCAGGAAGCCGCCGATCAGGCCTTGCTGGCCCAGTTGCGGGCTCGGGATCGGGAAGTGCGCCTGCATGAAGCCGCCCATGCCGCCGTCGGCGGACGCTACGCCGGTGCGCCAGCCTTCCAGTACGACCGTGGCCCCGATGGCCGCAACTACGCCGTGGGAGGCGAAGTCAGCATCAGCACTGGCCCTGTACCTGGTGATCCCCAGGCCACCATCGAAAAAGCCCGCATAATCCGCGCCGCTGCGCTGGCGCCCGCCGAACCCTCTGCCCAGGATCGCCGGGTAGCGGCCGAGGCTGCCCAACTGGAACTGGATGCCCGCTCAGAACTGCAGCAACAGGAAGTCGAAGCCCGTGCTGCAGCCCAGAAGTCGCGGGAACAAACAGAAGCCGAAAAACGCGCAGAGGAAGAGCGCAACGCAGAAGCAGAAAGCCAGTCTTCCGCCGCTGCCGCATCAGCCGACGACACCAGCAAGGCCGAAGCGGCCAAACCTGAATTTACCCCGGTCGCTGCCCCTGCACGGGATGAGCGCAATGCCGACAGCGACAAGAAAGCCAAGGAAGACGAACCCGCATCCGAACCCCGCCCCAACGCCCGCGAGCGCCTGGAACAAATCCTGCTCGGCACCAAGGGCATCCTGGATCAGGCCAACCGCCAGGGTCTGACCGATCCCCAGAACCCCTATGGCAAGAGTGGGTTTCTCGACATCTTCGCCTGATCCGACCAGACCCTGATAAGCCACTCAACAACGTTGCCGTTCCATCAATCCGGGGCTAAACATATGTATGAAAAATGTAACCTTTGCTTGACGAAGTTAAACAAGTGTTTGAAACTTTTGTTTCAGAAGCGCAGATTCAGGCCTTGGGGGCATAAAACCCTGAAAAATAGCCAGTTTATGCGGCAAAAGTGCACGACTTTGCAGTCATCAAAAATTCTAACGCTTGTTTGAAAAGTTCAGTTAGTATCAGCGCCAGTGTGGAAACGCGCAGTGTCGGATGCGCGCAGGGCCGCTGGTTCACAGCAGTGAACGACAGGTGCCCGCCAGAAATCCCGACGATTTCACAACGCCGGATTTCCCCCGCGGAACCGGTCATCTTCAGGTTGTAGTGAGCCCATTCAGCAACCGGGCGGAGAGGGTACAAACCATGCCAGCTTACAAAGCTCCCAGACGCGACATTCAATTCCTGCTGCACGAAATTTTCGGCGCCGAGGAACATTACAAGGCACTGCGCGGTGATGAAGACGTCAACCGCGACCTGATCGACGCCATCGTCGAAGAAGCCGCCAAGTTCTGCGAAAACGAGCTGGCTCCTCTCAATCGCTCCGGCGACGAAGAAGGCTGCGGCTTCGATAATGGTGTGGTCACCACCCCCAAGGGCTTCAAGGAAGCCTATGTGAAGTACGTGGAAGGCGGCTGGCCTTCGTTGTCCGCTCACGTGGAAGACGGCGGCCAGGGCCTGCCCAACTCCCTGGGCATTGTCATGAGCGAAATGATGGGCACGGCCAACTGGTCCTGGGGCATGTACCCCGGCCTCAGCCACGGCGCCATCAAGACCCTGGAACAGCATGGCACACACGAGCAGAAAGAAACCTTCCTCACCCGCCTGATCAGCGGTGAGTGGACCGGTACCATGTGCCTCACCGAGCCCCATTGCGGCACCGACCTGGGCATCCTGCGCACCAAGGCCGAGCCCAACGCCGACGGCTCCTACGCCATCACCGGCACCAAGATCTTCATCTCCGCCGGCGAACACGACATGGTGGACAACATCATCCACATCGTGCTGGCCCGCCTGCCGGACGCGCCGAAAGGCACCAAGGGTATCTCCCTGTTCATCGTGCCCAAGGTCAACATCAACGCCGACGGTTCCCTGGGCGAGCGCAACACCGTGACCTGCGGCTCCATCGAGCACAAGATGGGCATCAAGGCGTCCGCCACCTGCGTCATGAACTTCGACAAGGCCAAGGGTTTCCTGATCGGCCCGCCGAACCGTGGCCTGAACTGCATGTTCACCTTCATGAACACGGCTCGCGTTGGTACCGCCATCCAGGGCGTGTCTGCGGCAGAAGCTTCTTACCAAGGCGCCCTGACTTACGCCAAAGACCGTCTGGCCATGCGCGCGCTGAGCGGCCCCAAATTCCCCAACAAGGAAGCGGATCCGATCATCGTGCACCCTGACGTACGCCGGATGTTGCTAACTCAGAAGGCGTTCGCAGAAGGCGGCCGTGCGCTGATTTACTATCTGGCCCAGCATTCCGACATCGTCGAGCAGGGCACAGACGAAGCGGCGAAAAAAGCGTCCGACGACATGATGGCGTTCCTCACGCCCATCGCCAAAGCGTTCTGCACCGAGACTGGCCTGGAAGCAGCCAACCACGGCGTGCAGGTGTTCGGCGGCCACGGTTTCATCCGCGAGTGGGGTATGGAACAGATCGTGCGCGACACCCGCATCGCCACCCTGTACGAAGGCACCACCGGCGTTCAGGCACTGGATTTGCTTGGTCGTAAAGTAATGCTGACGCAAGGTGGATTGCTGAAGAATTTCACCAAGCTGGTGCACAAGTTCTGCAAGGAAAACGAAGACAACGGCGCGATAGCCGAGTTCGTGGCACCGCTGGCTGCAGCCAACAAGGAGTGGGGCGATGTGACCACTCAGATCGGCATGAAGGCGATGGTGAACCAGGAGGAAATCGGCGCCGCTGCGGTGGACTATCTGATGTACAGCGGTTATATTACGCTCGCTTATTTCTGGGCTTTGATGGCGAAAGTCGCTGCCGAAAAACTGGCGGAAGGCACCAGTGAAACCGGCTTCTATACCGCCAAGATCCAGACAGCAAGATTCTACTTCAAGCGCATTCTGCCCCGCACCAAATCACTGGTGGAAACCATGAACGGCGGCCTCAGCAGCTTGATGGATATGGAAGTCGAGAATTTCGGCTTCTATTGATAGTAACGGTTCCCTCTGTAGTCCTTTGCCCGCCCTCAAGCGGGCTTTTTTTTGTCTGCAGGCAGGGTGCTGAAACGGGTGGGTTTGAAGATGCAAACGGGTGTCTGCCTGCACCCTCTGTCGGTTGAATGATGGGTGCAGGCGGGCGGCGGTAAAAGGTTGGCGGGTCAGCGTACCAGATCAGTCCAGGATTTCTTGCCGGACTTGTTGGCGTCGTCGTCGCTTTTCAGAGTGCCCAGTTCCTCGTCGACGAATTCCTCATCCACTTTCACGTCATCGAGTTTGGCGGCCTTCGCGGTTTCCTTCTGGGCTTGCTGGCGGGCCTTTTCCTGTTGCGCTTTCAGTTCGGCGTCCTTGCGGGCCTGTTCTTCCGCCAGTCGCTTGCGTTCTTCTTCCAGTTTGGCCTGGCGCGCGGCGTCATCCTTCGCTTTCTGAGTTTTGGCGGCCAGAGCGGCTTTCTGGTTCTTGATGCTGGCGGCAGTGCGCGTCTGGCACGATTCGGTGGCGTTCATCAGCTGCGAGAAATCCTGGCTCGCTTTCCAGGCATTGTAGGTTTTCACGTTGTTGATCAGCTGGCCGTTGCTGGTGACGTTGCGTTTGAGTGTGGCGGAATTGTTGTATTCCGCTTCGGCTTTGGCAGCGTCGGCTTCGTCGTTCATGTTGGCGCTGAGTTTCTGGGCGGACTCGCAGGCGGCCAGGGATCTCTGTAGCTGGGCTGTGCCATCGGTAATGTCTTTTTCCAGGGCGCGCTTGTTTTTGGTGGCGGTGCGGATGTGGCCCGACACCTCGCCTTCGCAGGCGGCCGCGCTGTCCACCAGGGTTTTGAGCTGCTTGCTGTCGTCGCGTTCCGGTTGCGCGGTCATCGTGGCAAAAGCATCACCGTTTTCGCGAGCGGATTTCTTGAATTTCAATGCGTTGTTCAGCTGCTGGTTGACGTCATCCACGTTGTTGAGCGAGAACTTCGGTGAGGTGATGGCGGTCTTGGCGCCATTGCATTCGGTGAGAAATTTCTGGTAGTCGGCAGAGGCTCGCGCCATGGCGGCTGCGACGGCGCTTTCCTTGCGTGAGGCTTCGGCCAGCTTTTCTTCCACTCGGGAGCAGGCGCGCACCTTGGAGGCCATCGCGAAGACTTCCATGATGGTTTCGGTGATGATGAAGGCGTCGTCGCGGTAGCGTTTGTATTCGTCCAGGTTGGTTTGCGCGGTGGCCACGTCACCGGCGTCCAGCGCAGTCTTGGCGTTGTCGCAGTAGGTGAAGCCTTTTTCCAGGATGGGGGTGGCTTCGGCGCGCTTGATGTCCACTTCCACCCGTTCGCAGTAGCGCAGGTTCTTGTCCATGTCGCGCTGGGTGGTGTTGAGAATGCTGCTGTCGATGGCGGAGGCGCGGTCGAGGGTTTTCAGATAGGTGTCGAATTTCTTTTTGGCGCCAATGAGATCCTTGCTCCGCAGCGTGTTGGCCTCGGTACACTCCTTGAATCCTTTGAGGTATTCAGTGACAGCGTCCTCGAAACTATCGGCTGTTGCCATTCCGGGCAAGAGCAGGGTGCTGAGCAGGAGGAGTCGTCGAGTGAGCGTGTGGTTGAGCATGCGGTTCGCACCTGTAAACACTGGTTGTGCAAGTCGAAATCAAAGGCGGCACAGTTTTTCAGACATAAGGGCGTGAAAAAAGGCTCGGTATTCCTTCTAAACCAATGAAATAACTGGTTTTTGCTCCATGAATGTTAACTATAGATCAACTTTCTGAGTCTTTATAGGAAACTTTTTATGCGGCGGGGCTCCGGAGAGGGTTTGGCCGTGGTGTTGGCGGGAATGACCGGTCATGTTGCCCCTAACCCCAGTAGGGCGGTTTGCTGGAAATTCCGGGATTTTGCGGCCGATTTCAATTCCGTTTTCGACCCTTTGTGGCATAATGTGCGGCCACTTTACGACCGGTTTTGGGTGCTTCGCCCAGCCGCTTTGGGAGTCTTCTGACGCATGCTGTCTTTCCTGCCCGGCCCGCTCAAAGGGGTGCTGGCTTTTTCGCTCATGGCGCTGAATACGGTGCTGTGCGTGGTGCCGCTGCTGGCCGTGACGCTGTTCAAGCTGATCCTGCCTCTGCGCTTCTGGCAGCGCTGGACCGCTGCCGTGCTGATCTGGATTGCGGAGCTGTGGATTTCGATCAACAACGCGATTCTGGCGATGACCCAGAAGATCCAGGTGGATGTGCAGGGGCTCGACGGTCTGCACTATCACGGCTGGTATTTTGTGACCAGCAATCACCAGAGCTGGACCGATATCCTGATCCTGCAGAAAGTATTCAACCGCCGCATTCCGTTTCTGAAGTTTTTCCTCAAGCAGGAATTGATCTGGGTGCCGCTGATGGGGCCGGCCTGGTGGGCGCTGGATTTCCCGTTCATGAAACGGCATTCGAAAGAATTTCTGGAAAAGCATCCGGAGATGAAAGGTAAAGACCTGGAGACCACTCGCAAGGCGTGCGAAAAGTTCAAGGAGATACCGGTGTCGGTGATGAACTTTCTGGAAGGGACGCGGTTTACAACAAAAAAACATGATCAGCAGCAGTCGCCCTATCAATATCTGCTCAAGCCGAAGTCGGGCGGCATTGCCTTTGTGTTATCCGCTATGGGGGGACAGTTACGTTCTTTGCTGGACGTGACGATTGTGTACCACGAGAAAGCCAATGGCTTTTGGGATTTGATGTGCGGTCGGGTTCGTCGCATTTCGGTACGTGTCCTGGAACGACCCATCCCGGCGGATTTCGCCCTGGGTGATTATGAAGAGGATGCGGAATTCCGCGCCCGCTTCCAGACCTGGGTGAACCAGATCTGGCAGGAGAAAGACGTACTGATCGCAGCGGTGAAACAGGATGTGGCCGCTTCTGTTTAGCTGGTAATGAAAGGTTCTTGAAGTATGTCGAAACCTCTGTTTGAAACTGCGGATACCAATCTGGCGCAGCTGTTCATGCGCGCGTTCTACTGGGCGGATGAAGGCCTGCAGAATGCGTTGAAGCGCAAGGGCTGGCCGACGATTACCCGGGCCCAGTCGCTGGTGTTCGTGAATATCGGTGAGGGTGTGACGCGCCCCTCCGAGATTGCGTCGCGGGTGGGTGTCACCCGTCAGGCCATTCACCAGACCATCAATGAGCTGGTGGAGATGGGCTTTCTGATGCTGGAACCCGATCCCCGTGATCGCCGCGCCAAGGTGGTGGTGTATACGGATACGGGCGCGAAGATCGGTCGCGATGCGGTGGAGGCGTTGCGTCAGGTGGAGCGTTCGCTGTCGTCGCGCATTGGCGAGGAGCGGGTGAATGCGCTGCGGGAGGCGCTGACTCAGGAGTGGGGTGAGCCGTATCAGCCGGTGTGAGGGCTGCTTGGGAGTTGCTTCTTTAGCGTTGAAATTCAGGCGAAATGAAAAAGGCCAGCCGGGGTGCCCGCGCTGGCCTTTTTGCTGTCGCTGCGTGGGCGCTCAGCGATTGCCGCTCGGGCGACGGGGGCGGCGACGGCGATGGGTGTGGCTGTCGCGCTCCTTGGCCTTTTCCGGGCTGATGGTGGGGGGTGGTATTTCGGCCAGCAGTTCCGGTTCCGGCTGGGTGCAGACCAGTTTGGCGCCCAGCAGTTTTTCGATGGCGGGCAGCTGGAAGGCGTCTTCCTCGCAGGCGAAGCTGATGCTGGTGCCTGATTTGCCGGCGCGGCCGGTGCGGCCGATGCGGTGGACGTAGTCCTCGGCGTCTTCCGGCAGGTGGTAGTTCACCACGAAGGTGATGTCGTCGATGTGGATGCCGCGACCGGCTACGTCGGTGGCAATCAGCACGCGAATGCGCCCGGCGCGGAAATCTTCCAGGGTGCGGATGCGTTTCTGCTGGGGCACGTCACCGGACAGCATGGCGCACTTGATGTCGTAGTCGCGCAGTTTGTGGGTGAGGTCACGGGTTTCGTCTCGGCGGTTGGCGAAGATCATCACGCGCTCCAGCTTCTGCTGGTGGATCAGGTTGTAGAGCAGGGTGAATTTTTCTTCGGTGGTGACGATGTAGACTTTCTGGTCCACGGTGTCCGCCGCTGCGCTTTGGGATTCCACTTCCAGGTGCTCGGCGTTGCGGGTCCAGCTACCGGACAGGTTGAGGATGTCCTGGGTGAAGGTGGCGCTGAACATCAGGGTCTGGCGGTATTCGCGCCAGGGGGTTTCGCGCACCAGACGCTTCACGTCGGGGATGAAGCCCATGTCGAGCATGCGGTCGGCTTCGTCGATGACGAGGACTTCGACTTCGCTCAGGAACAGGTCCTTGCTGCGCACGAAGTCGATCAGGCGGCCGGGGGTGCCCACGACGATGTCGATGATTTCGTTCTGCAGGCGGCGTTGCTGTTTCTGGTAGTCCATGCCGCCGACGATGCTGATCATGGTGAGCGGGGTGTGCTTGATCAGGGCCACGGCGTCTTTTTCGATCTGCATGGCCAGTTCGCGGGTGGGGGCCAGGATCAGGGCGCGGGGTTCGCCGTTGTAGCGTTCTTCCTGCTCCGGTTCTTTCAGCAGCTGGTTGATGACGGTGACCAGGAAGGCGGCGGTTTTGCCAGTGCCGGTTTGCGCCTTGCCGATGACGTCCTTGCCTTGCAGGGTGCGGGGCAGGGCCAGGGACTGGATGGGGGTTGCGAATTCGAAGCCCAGGTCGTCGATGCCCTGCTGCAGGCGCGGGTCGAGATCCAGCTCGCGGAAGCGGATCAGTTCAATGGGCGGTTGGGCAGGTGCGGCCTTGGCAGGGGCTTCTTCTGCCGCTGCGGGTGCAGTGGATTCGGCGGTTTCGCCGGTTACCGCTTCCTGGGCGGGTTCGGTGCCTGCGTCAGCGTTTTCTTCTGGCGCCATTTCGGCGGTGGTGGCCAGCCCGGCATCGGCTTCCACTTCGGTGGGCGCTGCGCTCACGGAGGATTGCTCGATGGCGCTGGCGGCGGGAGTGGATTCGGCTTCTGCTGTGGTGTTCAGACCGCTGGCGGGCAGCAGGTTGTCGTTCGTTTCGGGTGTTGCTTCGGTTGTGCGGGCTGACGCGGGAGCCTGATCATCGGCTACTACCGTTTCGTCAGCGGGTTTGTGCTGGGTGTCCGTCATGGTGATTGCGTTGCCTGTATTAGTGGGATTCTGAAGTGCAGAGTCCAAATTGGGTTGTTGCGCAGTGGCCGCCAGCTGTTGCACGTCGGCCGGATAATCGACATCCAGCAGAATACCGGGATCGGCCACCGGCAGTACACGGGTTTTGTCGCGATGTTGTAACAGCAGATCGCGGGCGCCCTGATCACCGCTGAGGGTGGCCAGTTCGTCGCGGAATTGTACCCGGAATCCGCGCGGATTGCCGAAGTGATCGCGGTGTTCGGGGATGACGATGGGGTGTTCCTGCAGCGCGTGGGCGATGGCCTGGTAGGTGGCGGGCTGAATGGCGGGCATGTCCGCCAGGCAGATCAGCCAGCCGTCCCAGTCGGGGGTGGCTTTGATGCCGGCGGCGATGCTGTGACCCTGGCCGGATTCGTGATCCCGGCAGGGGATTTTCTGCAGCGGGTAGTGCGCCACTGCGTTCAGCAGGTCGTGATCGTCGGGGCGGTGTACCAGTGCCATCGGCAGGCCGCTGGCCTGGATTGCATCAAGGGTATGCTGGATGAGGGGGCGGCCATCGGCCAGTGGGTGCAGCAATTTGGCGCTGCCAAAACGGCGGTGAGATCCTGCCGCCAATATCAGACATCCGGGCATGTGGCTCCTGTTGTTCGGCGAATGTGGCGCACCAGATCGGCAGCGATACTGAGGGCGATTTCAGCCGGGGTTTTGCTGCCGATGGCCAGGCCCACCGGCGCGTGCAGGCGGGCAAGTTGCGCCGCGGTCAAATCCAGTTGTTGTAATCGTTGCAGGCGCTTTTCGGTTGTTCGCATCGATCCCATGGCGCCGACGTAGAACGCTTCGGTGGTGAGGGCTTCCATCAGCGCCATGTCGTCGACCCGTGGATCGTGGGACAGGGTGATGATAGCACTCAACGCGTCATTCGCCAGATCCCGCACCATGTCGTCGGGCATGCCGGTCAGTGTGCGGGTGAAGTCGTGGGGCCAGTGATCGAAAGCGCCGGGCCTGGGATCGCACACTAACACATCGAAGTCGAGCGTGCGGGCGAATTGCGCAAGATACTCGGCCACCTGATTGGCGCCCACCAGCAGCAGGCGGTAACGAGGGCCCAGATAATTGCGGAATTGATTCTGCTGCAGCTGACAGGGTTGCGGCGTGCTGTGCTGGATCGCCGCGGGTGTGGCCGGCCCTGGTGCGGGCGTGATGCGGATGAATCCCTGCCGCTGCTGCAGCGCGTG
>JAGUVW010000053.1 GCA_020062665.1 Pseudomonadales bacterium | reverse complement strand
TCGGTCACAATGCGGGACAGATCCTTCACCATCTGGTTGAAGGCTTGCGTCATCTGCCCCACTTCATCGCTGGAATCACTGTCGACACGCACCGCCAGATCGCCGTGCTGGTGCACTTTCAGCATGGCCTGGCGCAGCACGGTGATGGGCTTGGATACGAACTGGATCAGCATCTGGGATGCGAACAACACCAGCACCATCATCAGGAACACCACCGTTCCGTAGTAAGGTGCTTTTTCCCAGCACAACTGCAGGATCGAGGGAACCTCTACCACCATCCCCACTGCCTGATCGCGTCCGCTGCCGTGCAGCGCCAGGTAGCGCAACGGATCACTCGAAAAGAAATCCGCCCAGTAATGATTGAATCCTGCGTCAGCGACAGCATCGCGCCACTGGAAACCTGACTGGATGCGCACCGCCTGCAATCGTTGCCGCAGTCCGGCCGGTTCGCTCTGTGCAGAGGAAAGCCACTGCACGCGCCCCTCTTCGATGCGGAACAGCAATGCAGTTGTGTCACCCGCTGCAGTCGTAACCGCCTGATAGTGCAATGCCATGCGCGCCTGCGCCTGCCGCTGTTCCAGCAAACCATGGCGATAATCCAGAATGGCAAACAGGGTCAATACCAGCATGCCAGCGAAGCTGACACCGTTGACCAGCCAGAATTTGTAGCGCAGCGGCAGATTGAGCAGAAACTGCAAGATCACTCTCCGGGAAATATAGATGTCGTCGTTTATAACCAAAACGCAAAAGCAAGGCGTTTTCAGACACTTGAACAACTATAGACAACCCTGGCGGATCTGCCCCGAAAGAAGAGCGTTTGCAACGCAATCAACAGAGTGCTTCGACCTCGTAACCGGAATACTTGCGGATATTGATGACGCCCGAATCGAACATCAGATACTGGCCCTTGATGCCCAGCAGCCGGCCTTCGATCAGCGGGGTTTTGTCGAGATTGAAACTGCTGACTTTGGCGGGATACTGCAGCACCGGATATTCGATCTGCACCACGGCCGCATCTGCCAGCGGCATGATCGCATCGGCGCCCAGGGAATCCCGCAACGCATCCAGCTCCAGCCGACATTTTTCCAGCAGCCTGTCCCGCTCCTCCAGCAGATTCAGTTCGGTCACCTGATTCTTCAGCATTGCCTGCCACTGGGTTTTGTCGGCCACGTATTTGCCGAGCGTGATTTCCACCAGGCCGGAGTGAAAACGGTTGCGCACGCTGAACACCGGCAGTGCCTGCACCGCGCCCTGATCAATCCAGCGGGTGGGCAACTGATTGTCGCGGGTGATGCCGACTTTCAGTCCGGATGAATTCGCCAGGTAGACGATGTGGGGGCGAAAGCAGAACTGCTGGGCCCAGTCCGGCTCGCGGCAGGTGCCCTGCTCGAAATGACATTGCTCGGGCTTGACGATGCAGGTGTCGCACTGGGCCAGCGAGCGGAAGCAGGGAAAGCAGTAACCCTGATCGAAACTCTTGCTGGTCTTGCGGCCACAATGCACGCAGAAAATGCGGCCGGTGTACCGCAGCGTCAGACGCTGATCGAGCAGCGGATTCAGCGCCAGCACCGCGTCGCCCAGCGGCAGACCATACTGCACCGGCGCCTGCAGCTCGGATTTGAGTTTGGACAAGGTTCCCAGCATGGGCAGCTCCACGTTTCTAACCACAATTGACAATTCATGCACCCTGGGCGCAACAAGGCCGACACACTAACAACCACGCTTGACCGGGTCAAACCGGATTTTCCATACTCCGGCCAGTTCCCGCAGCCGGAGGCGCACATGACATACCAGACCCTGACCGTCACCATCAGCGACAAAATCGCCCACGTGGTGCTGAATCGCCCGCACGAAATGAACACCATGAACGCTGCGTTCTGGCGTGAGCTGCCCGCCGCCATTCGCGCGATCGACGAAGCCGCAGCCGCGCGGGTGATTGTGATTTCCTCCACCGGCAAGCACTTCACCGCTGGCATGGATCTGGGCGTGTTCACCAATCCCAACAATATCAGCATGCAGGGCGATCCGGCCCGCGCCGCCGAAAACCTGCGGCGTCTGGTGCTGCAACTGCAGGATGCGTTCAACGTGCTGGAAACGGTGCGCATGCCGGTGCTGGCGGCTATTCAGGGTGGCTGCATCGGCGGCGGCGTGGACATGATCAGCGCGGCGGACTGCCGATACTGCACCGCAGACGCTTTCTTCTGCATCAAGGAAACCGATCTGGGCATGACCGCCGACGTGGGCACACTGCAGCGTCTGCCTCACCTGATTCCGCAAGGCATGATCCGCGAATTGGCCTACACCGGCGCCAAACTGTCGGCGCAACAGGCGAAGGAAATCGGCCTGGTGAATGAGGTATTTCCGGATCAAGCGTCGCTGCTGGAAGGCGTAATGAAGATTGCGAAAGAAATTGCCAGGCGCTCACCAATGGCAGTGGCCGGCTGCAAAGAGATGATCAACTACACCCGCGATCACACCGTGGCCGACAGTCTGAAATACATCGCCACCTGGCAGTCTGGCATGTTCAGGCCCGAAGACATGATGAAAGTGTTCATGGCGCAGCAGCAGAAACAGGAGCCGCAGTTCGAGGAATTGCGACCGATCGAGCCGCCGTTTTCGGGTTGACTACGCGCACACAATCGACGCAGCGGGTGGGTAACTTGAATCTGGACGCTCAGCGACAGGGATGTCGCTGTGCAGCCCCCATGGATGGGGCCACGGCGTGTCCAGATTCAAGTTACCCACCCGCTGCGACAGTTCCACGTCACGCTGACGGATGTAACCAACCCTCCGTTTCACGCCACAACCGCGCCGCCAGATTGGCGTCTCGTGCCAGCGCGGTAGGTTCTGCCGCCCTGCACGCGTCGTAATAAAGTCCGCTCTGGCTTGCAACAGCAGGATCGGTTGCACAGTACAAGGTGGTGGCGGCCCCATCTTCCGCCGACAGCATAAAGCGTTTGATCAGACCCTGCAGCGGCCAGGGCACGGAACGCCACACATCCGTCGCCACCACGCCTGGATGCAACGCATAAGTGGTGACACCCGTGCCGTGCAGACGGCGCGCAAGTTCGGCGGCAAACAGAATATTGGCAAGTTTGGCTACACCGTATTCCCGCAGTCCGGTGCGGGTCGCAGTAGGCCGACGCACTGCGTCGAAATCAATTCCCCTGGCCTGTCGATGCGCCTTGCTCGCCACCATCACCACCCGCGCCGGCGCCGATGCTTTCAGTGTATCCAGCAGCAGTTCCGTCAGCAGAAAATGCCCCACATGGCAGACACCAAACGCCAGCTCAAAACCGGACGCGGTGAACCCACGGGCTCCCGCCAGCCCCGCATTGTTCACCAGAATATGCAGTGGTAATCCGCGTGCCAGAAATTGCTGCGCACAAGCGCGCACGGATGCCAGATCGCCCAGATCCAGCGGCAGAAACTCCGCCTTGGCCTTGCCACCGCTCAGTTGCGCAATGTCCTGCAGCACGGGCTGGGTTCGCTCTGCCGATCGGCAGGCCAGGAATACATGGGCACCGCGCAACGCCAGTTGGGTGGCGGTTACCCGGCCGATACCGGTATTGGCGCCCGTCACCAGCACCACTTTTCCACTCAGATCCATATTCATTTTCTGCTCTCCCATAAGTTAACCCGCCCGCAGCCGCTGGGTTCTGAAACCGCGCAACGCGCTGGTATAAACATACTGCAGAAAGCCCACCAGCGGATGCCGATCCGGCCTGGGTGCCTTGCCATGGGCAATGCGCTCCATCTGCTGGGCATACCAGGCCAACTCCATCATCGCCATGTCATCCACCAGTTTGATGCCGGTATTGCGTGGCTTGATATCGCAACGTTCCAGCCGGCCTTGCAGCAAATCGTTCGGCAAGGCGGGAAACACCGCCAGCGGGCGTGCCATGCCGATCAGATCGGTAGCGCCACTGCGAATGGCTTCGGCCATACCCGCTGCGGTGCGAAAGCCACCCGTTACCATCAGCGGCGTCTTCACCCGCGCACGGATTTTTTCCGCGTACTCCAGAAAATACGCCTCACGCGCCTGGGTGGATTCCTTTACATCCTTGCCGGTCATGATGGGCGTTTCGTAGGTGCCACCGGAAATCTCGATCAGATCGATCCCCGCTTCTGCCAGCATCTCGGCCACCTGCATGGATTCCTCTTCTGTGAAACCACCGCGCTGGAAATCCGCAGAATTCATCTTGATGCCCACCGGGAAACCAGGCCCGGTTTCGTGGCGAATCGCACTGAGCACATTCAGCACGAAGCGGGCGCGGTGCTCGATGCTGCCGCCCCACTCATCCTTGCGCTGGTTATGCAACGGCGACAGAAACTGACTCACCAGATAGCCGTGGGCACCATGAATCTGCACGCCAGTAAAGCCAGCCTTCTGCGCGATGCGGGCGGCGGTGGCGAAACGCTGGATGATGTCCTGGATATCGGCGCCGGTGAGTTCACGAGGATCATTGAAATAGGGCTTGAATTTGGGCGCCAGCGGAATGGCCGACGGTGCCACGGGCTGACGCCTGGACACGAGCTTGGGGGACTGCTTGCCGGGGTGGTTCAACTGCATCCACAGCTGGGTGCCGTTGGCCGTGCCCCGTCGCGCCCATTCCTGCAACAGCGGCAGATCCCGTTCGTCCTCCAGCGCCACGTTGTTGGGCTCGCCCAGCGCGCGGCGATCGATCATGACGTTGCCGGTAATCACCAGGCCGGCGCCGCCGCGAGCCCAGGCATCGTAAAGCGTGGGCAGCTGGGTGGTAACCCGGTTATCGGTGGTGCCCAACGCCTCGCTCATCGCGGACTTGGCGATGCGGTTCTTGATCACGACACCGTTGGCGAGGGTTAGGGATTGACCCAGGATGGCAGTGGAATTCACGGGCTCTACTCCGGTTGGACAGGCAGACAATAGTTCGAAAGTTGTAAAACTATCGCAGTTTAATGGCAGGAGTCAAACCAGAACGGGCCTGGGCAGCCATCACTGGTAGACGGGAGAGGCCGGGGCAATCGGGCGCCCCCGTGTCGCCACCGCCCTGCCGTGCTATCATCGCGCTCCCTTTTTCAGGAGCAAAACCATGCTGAAAGTTAACGAATATTTCGATGGCAAGGTGAAATCCATCGCCTTCCAGACCGCCACCCTGCCCGCCACCGTGGGCGTGATGGTGCCTGGTGAATACACCTTTTCAACCTCGCAAAAAGAAGTGATGACCGTGGTGAGCGGCGCCCTCACCGTGTTGCTGCCCGGCAGCAGCGAGTGGAAAACCTTTGCAGCAGGAACGGCGTTTGATGTGCCCGCCAATGCGTCATTCCAGCTGAAGGTGGCGGTGGATACCGCGTATCTGTGCACCTACGAGTAAACGGATTGTGATGTGATCTGTCCCCGCTGGTGGTGCACTGCGGGGATAGAGGCACTCAGAGATTCATTGCTTCGTCAGAATCTTGCTGCGGATGGTATTCTCCCAATCCTCATAGGTAGTGAACTCTGGCGGCTTGGCATTTTTCTTGGTCCAGTGCGTCGTCTTGGCGCGAGTAAAAAGTTCGGCCTTGGCAAGGAACGGTGATGATCCAGTACCGCCCTTCAACGCCAACATATAGGGATTGCTGTTCTGGGGCAGGCTTGGATGGGTACCCCGAGCGTTGGCGTACAGATCCGCGTGGCGACGAAAATTGTGTTTCTCGCTCCTTTTTTTCACGTCGAGTTCGGCAACGAGATTACTTCCCCGCTTGTTCGCACCATCGGCCAATTCACATTCGTCGATAAAGTCCGACTTGTTGCTGGCATAGCAGAAGTATTGCCCGTTTTTCCGCAACGCCACCGCCATCCGCTTGGAAGTGGCGTACAACTCGGCAGTGACATTCTTGAACTGCAAGTGCTTCAACCCTTCCTTGATAAAATCCATTAATTTGTTGCTCGTGCTGTGGTTCATCGTATTCTGGATCACCGTGACCTTGGTCGCATCTGGCGCCGGATCACCCAACAGCTTGAGTACAGCTTTCAGGTAGTCGATCACACCTGCGCCTTCCTTCAAAGCCAGTGCATCCGAATCATAAGGCACGTGGGACAACGCGTACTTTTTGGTATCGCCTGCGCTATATTCAAAAATCAGGACGATGCATGTTCCCACTCCGCCTGTCTTGAGCACATCGGTGTTGACGCCCAATACTCCTACACCATTCATTGGTACATACTGAAAACGCAGTGACATAAGCAATCTCCCTGTCGTCTGAAGGAATTGGTTCCAGCCTACTATAGCCGATTCCACTGGAGACGACGGCATGTACTGCTCTCAACGCGAGTGCGTTTTGAACAATCATCCTCCCACTTCCACCACCTGCGTCGTCTGCAGTTCATGCAGATGCCGGTACAGCCCCTCTTCCGCCAGCAGCATGCGATGGCTGCCCTGCTGCATGATTTCGCCCTGGTGCATCACCAGAATGCGATCCGCTTGCGTGATGGTGGAAAGCCGGTGTGCGATAACGATCAGCGTAATGCTGCCCTTGAGCTTGAGCAGGGATTGCTGCACCAGCGCCTCGGTTTCGGAATCCACGTTGGCGGTGGCTTCATCGAGCACCAGCACTTGCGGTTTGCCGGCCATGGCGCGCGCCAGTGACAGCAATTGACGCTGGCCCACCGACAGGGACTGGCCCTTTTCATCCAGCACGGTGTCGTAACCTTGTGGCAACTTCTGCACATGAACGTGCAAACCCACGGCTTTTGACGCAGCCTCGATGTCCGCACGGGACAGACCGCGGCCGATGTCGATATTGTCCGCCACCGATGCTGCCAGCACGAAGCTGTCCTGCTGCACGATGGCGAAGCGGGCACGCAATGCCTGTTGCGATAGCTGCGCCAGATCCTGTCCGTCCAGCAGGATACGACCCTGCTGCGGCGAATAGAAACGCATCAGCAAACTTGCGATAGTGCTCTTGCCACTGCCAGTGTGACCGACAATGCCGATGAACTGCCCCGCAGCAATGCGAAAGCGAATATCCTTCAGCACCGGCTTCACGCCATCGTAGCTGAAACGCACGCCATCAAATTCGATATCACCGTGACTGCTGGCCGCAGGATTCTGCGCCGGCATTTGTTCCGGCTGTTCGTCGATCCAGGCGAATACCCGGCTGGCGGACACAATCGCCTGCTGGAACAGATTGAGGCGCTGGGTCATCTCAATCAGCGGTTCGGTGAAGCGGCCCAGGTAGCTGAGAAACGCATAGATCACGCCGACTTCGATCAGCTCGCCGGCGCTGTCCAGCGCGTTGAGACCAAACAGATAGAGCAGGCCCGCCAGGGTGGACAAATGCAGCAGATCCACCATGGGCCGCAGCAGCAACGCATCCATCTGCATGGTGCGACGCCGGGTTTCGAAATGATCTTGCGCGGTGGCGGCGTACTGGCGGGCAAAACGCTGTTCCTGGCGGAATAACTGGATCACCGTCACGCCCTGAATCATTTCATTCATGCGGGCATTGATGTCCGACAGCAATTCCCGCGCGCGCTGAAACACCGGCGTGCTCAGACGACGATAGCAGTACATCACCAGTATCACCGCCGGCACGAACAGCAGACACACCAGCATCAGGCGCCAGTTCAGCAACGCCATCGCAATAAAGATGCCCACCACCCGGACGATATTCTGGATGTACACGCCCAGCACGCCGACAAACAGTTCCTTCACCGATTCCGTGTCATTGGTGATGCGGGAAATCAGGCTGCCGGTAGGCGTGTAGTCGAACCGTTTCAGCGGCAACGACACCACGCGGGAAAAAATCTGGTGACGCAAGGTCCGCACTACTTGCTGCGCGATGTGATTCCACAGCAGTGACTGGCGGTAACCCAGCCAGGCCGCCGCCAACGCAGCGCCGATATATCCGAGCAGGATCAGCGCGATGCCATTCACCGACCACTGGTTTGGCATCAGATAGTCATCGATGAAATGCTTGATCAGCAGCGGCCCCGCCACATCGGCGGCAGTCGCGAGCAACAACAGGATGATCGCTGTCACCAGCGTGCGCCGGTGCTCCAGCGTATAGCGCAACAGACGTGGAAATGTTCCCGCAATGGAATTCATCGACCTTCCTCCACTGCCTGTTCGATTTGCTGATAGCGATACATCTGGGCGTACCAGCCATCTGCCGCCAGCAACGCATGATGCCGGCCCTGCTCCGTGGGCTGTCCGTGACTCAATACCACGATGTGATCCGCCTGTTCTACCGCAGTGAGACGATGACAGATGATAATGGTAGTGCGCGCACGACGGGCTTCACGCAGGTGTTGCAGAATCTGCTGTTCGGTGGCCACGTCCACCGCCGACAGCGCATCGTCCAGCACCAGGATCGCGGCGTCCATCAGCAGTGCGCGGGCAATCGCAAGACGCTGCTTCTGCCCACCGGACAAGGTAATGCCTTTCTCGCCTACCAGCGTGTCATAGCCATCCGGAAACGCCAGGATGTCGTCGTGCACATTCGCCAGACGCGCGGCCTGGGCAATGGCATCGGGTGTGGCATCGGGATTGCCCAACGCGATGTTGGCAGCGATGGTAGTGGAGAACAGAAACGATTCCTGCGGTACCACCACGATATGACGGCGCAGGGATTCCAGCTTGAGTTCACGCAGCGGAATATCGTCGAACCGGAAGTGTGCCTGCGGATGCTCGTACTGTCGCAGCAACAATCGCACGAAAGTGGATTTGCCAGACCCCGTCGCACCCACGATGCCCAGGGAGTGTCCCGACTGCAGCCGACCGGTGAAATTCGCCAGCACAATCTGCTCATGACCGGGATAACGGAACTCGCGCACATCCCAGTGCAGCGTCGCGTCGGGCGCGATGTTCCAGGTACCGGTGTCGGCGATATCGGGCGCGGTCTCCATCACTTCATTCAGGCGGCGATAAGCCACCACGCCCCGCTCCAGCAGATTCAGCAGCCAGCCATAGGCAAACATCGGCCAGATCAGAAAGCCCAGATAAAGCGTGAATGAAGTCAGCTGCCCCACACTGAGTTCACCGCGATGGATCAGCCACGCACCACAGGCAATCGCCAGCAGAAATGATGAACCCACAGTAAGAAAAATCACTGGATCGTATTTTGCCTCCGAGCGCGCCACCCGCATGTTGGCATCGCTGGCAGCCAACGCGGCTGCATCAAAGGATGCAATCGCACGCTGCTCCAGCCCGTAGGCCTTCACCATGCGGATACCTGTGATGGATTCCTGTGCCCGGTCATTGAGCACGCTGAACTGTTCCTGCGCCGACACGAATCCCGCGTGCAATTCGGTATTGATGCGCCAAAACCAGTACGCCATCAGCGGCCAGGGCAGCAGCGCCACCAGGGTGAGACGCCAGTCGATGCCGAACAGCAGCACGCACAGCACCACCACGCCGGTGAGCACGCCGTCGAACATGGCCAGCATGGCCTCGCCGGCAAACATCTCCACTGCGTTGACATCGCTGGTGGCGCGCGCCATCAGATCGCCGGTTTTGTGGCGCTGGAAAAACGCCGGCGGCTGACGCAGCAGATGTTCGTAGAAACGCCGCCGCAGCAACGCACCCAATTGATAAGAAGCGCTGTACAGCGAGAGCCGCCACAGATAACGAAACACGTAGACGAAAGCTGCCACCAGCAGAATCAGCGCCAACTGCCGCAGCAGCTGATCCATCGACAACGTGCCCGCCGCCACCGCGTCTACCACGCGCCCGCTGATCCAGGGTGGCAGCAGGTTGAGCAATGCCACCAGAGACAACAACACCATGGCGATGCTGTAGCGCCGCCACTGCAGCCGGAAATACCAGCGCAACTGTCCAAATAACCACATATAGATCGTTGATTCGCAAACAAATTGGATAGCCGATACTAGCAGTTTCGGGCACGCCCGCAAGCCGCTGCTATACTCAACTTATCTGCGCCCGCGTCCGGCGGGAATCTTGTCGGGGACTGGTTTTGTTGTGGTTTCGCTATCCTAATTGCCTGATTTTGTGTGTCGTCCTGCTGTGGACGCCCCCTGCTTCCGTGTTCGCGTTGTCTTTTCAGGTAAAGGATGCACAGGGTAATCCCCTGGAAAATGCCGTCATCCTGCTACCTGGCGCGCTGAACGACCAGGCCAACACTGTCGCGGTGATGGATCAGATCGACAAGAACTTCGTGCCCCATGTGCTGGTCATCCAGCAGGGTCAGCAGGTTTTGTTTCCAAACAGTGACAACATTCGCCATCACGTCTATTCGTTTTCGCCGGCAAAACCGTTTGAAATAAAACTGTATGCCGGCGTGCCGGAAGCACCAATCCGGTTTGACAACGCTGGCATCGTGGTGCTGGGTTGCAACATTCACGATCGCATGCTGGGTTACATCGTGGTGGCAGACACCGCGCTGGCGGGCAAGACCGACGCCCAGGGCAATGTCACGCTCGGCGGCGAACGGGCAACGGATTCCCTGCGGGTGTGGCATCCACTGTTGCTGGCGCCGGTTCCCGCGCCCGTCACGCTGCCCATGCCGGCTGCCGACGCCAACGGTGTGCGTCAGATTCAGCTGTCGGTGAGCGCGCCTGCGCCGGACACACCGCGTTCTTCATTCGGCAATCGCCTCAATCGCCGCGATGCACCATAAACCGCTGCAACAACATATTCTGCGTTTGATTACCGGCACCTTACTGGTGCTGGCGCTCGCCATCATGCTGGCGGTGTGGTTGTCCACCTACGCCCATGTACAGGATCAGGTGCAGCGGGACCTGAATGTCGGACGGGAAGTACTGCAACAGCTGCTGAACACGCGCGAACAACAGCTGCTGAATTCCGCCGAAGTACTGACGGCAGATTTTGGCTTCAAGCAGGCGGTGGCCACCATGGATTCCGCCACCATGGAAAGCGCATTGCAAAACCACGGCGCCCGCATCAAGGCCGACCTGATGGCGATCGTGTCGCTGCAGGGATTGATCGTGGCCTCCACCACCGACACCCAGCAGGAAAATTCCCGCTTCGCTCATCAGGACATGCTGACATCCGCGCTCGAACAGGGCGGCATGACCGGCTTCATTCAGGTGGCGCAGGAACTGTATCAGGTGATCGTGCTGCCGGTGCGCGCGCCAATTCCTGTCGGGCTCGCGGTGATCGGCTTTCGCTTGAATGCGGATCTGGCGCAGGAACTGAAAAAAGTCACCACTCTGGACGTGTCGTTTGTTGCCGAACGGAAAGACAGCGACGGCGTGCAGATTTCCACGCTGGTTGCCGACCAACTGACGCTGGCACTGGCGCAACAACAGGACACCTGGCACTGGCGCCTGCCGTTCACCCGCAAAGCGCACTACGTCACCCAGGCGATGCCGCTGTCGGAGTCGCAGCGCATCACCGTGTATCTGACCACTTCCATCGATGACGCTTTTGCCAACTTCGATGTGCTGCAACTGGAGATCGCCTTCATCACCCTGGTGGCAGCGCTGCTGGCGCTGGTGGGCGGCATTCTGTTTGCGCGCAAGCTGACACGGCCCATGCAGATGCTCGCCACCATGGCCGATGACATTGCCAACGGCCATTATCGCCGCGACGTGCAGGTGACGCGCAATATCATCGAAGTGGGACAACTGATGGCCGCCTTCAACCGCATGCAGGAAGACATCAGTGAACGGGAAGCCCGCATCATCTATCAGGCGCACCACGATCCGCTCACCGGCCTGATCAATCGCCAGCACGCCATTACGCTGCTGGATGATGCACTGCGTCTGCAGCGTACGATGGCGCTGCGGGTGATCGTGCTGAACGTACTGGATTTCCGCACGGTGAACGACACCTTCGGCCATCTGGTGGGCGACGCCTGCCTGCGCAAAATCAGTGAACGGTTGCAGTCGCTAGAGGGCGAATTCCTGCTGGCGGCCCGTTTGGTGGGCGATGAATTTCTGCTGGTGGCGTCGGCTGCCGATCTCAGTCCCGAACAACTGCAAGCCCATCTGCAACACACGTTCGCCGTGCAGGAAGTGGAAGTAACACTGCCCTTCGCATTTGGGGTGGCGAGTTACCCGGGTGATGCCAACAATGCCTCGGCGCTGATTCAAAAAGCCAGCATTGCCCTGGATGTGGCGCGGCGGGAAAAACTCGGCATTGCATTTTACGAGCGCAAGGTGGAAGAGCTGCATCTGAAACGCCTGACCCTACTGGCCGACCTGAAGCAGGCGCTGCACGCCAACGATGGCCAGTTGCGCATGTACTATCAGCCCAAGGTGTGCGCCCGCACGCTGTCAGCGCAGCGCTTCGAAGCCCTGATCCGCTGGATTCATCCCGAACACGGTTTCGTACCGCCGGATATGTTCATTCCGCTGGCAGAGCAGGCGGGCCTGATCAACGGCCTGACCGACTGGATCGTCGAAACTGTCATCCTGCAAATCGCGCAGTGGCAGCACCAGCATTTTTCGGCCCAGGTGGCAGTGAATCTGTCCGCGCAGGATCTGTCGCGCCATCACCTGCTCGATCACATCAATGATCTGCTGTTGCGCCATCGGGTGGACAACGCCGCCGTGTCATTCGAAATCACCGAGAGCGAACTGATGCGCGAGCCGAAGCAGGCCATCGCCCTGCTGAACCGTTTTCGTGATCAGGGTTTCAAGCTGGCCATCGACGATTTCGGCACCGGTTATTCTTCGCTGTCGCAGTTGAAGAACATGCCAGTCACCGAGCTGAAGATCGACCGCAGTTTTGTCATGCAGCTGGATCAGGCGCAAGACGATCAGATCATCGTGCGTTCCACCATTGACCTGGCCCACAGCTTTGATCTGGAGATCGTCGCCGAGGGTGTGGAAAATCCCGCCGCGCTGGCGCTGCTGCAGAAGTGGGGTGTGGACTGGATACAGGGCTATTACTTCAGCCGCCCGTTGCCGGCGAATGATGTGCTGCCTTGGGTGCACAATTTCACCCAGCAGCAACGTGAACTGGCACAAAAATAACCTCATACTTCGCATTCCTTTCGCATTTTCCTTTCTTTTCTATACTGCAAGCAGTGCCACAACGTCAGGAACGATCATGAAACCGTTACGGATATTCGCGGGCATCACGCTGGGCCTGTTACCCGTTTTCACCTGGGCGGGTGAAGGCAAGCTGCAAGAAACCGCCGGCGTCACCCAGATCGAAGGCAGCAGCGGCGGCGGATTAGTGCCCTGGGCCACCCTCGCCGGCTACGACAGCCGCGATGAATTTTCACTGAGCGCATTTTCCACCCGCGTGAGTGTCGATGATTTCCGCCTGTATGCGTTCGGCGCCGCACTCGGCCTGTTCGACCGGGTGGAATTGTCGGTGGCACGCCAGACATTCGATCTGATCGACACGCCCTATGAAATCAACCAGAACATCATCGGTGCCAAGGTCCGTCTGTATGGCGATGTGGTGTATTCGACCTGGCCGCAACTGAGCGCCGGCGTGCAGTACAAGGAGCTGCAGGACGATCTGCTGGCAGAACTGGTGGGCGCCGAGGAAACCGACAACGGCACGGATTTTTATCTGGCGGCAAGCAAGGCTCATCTGGGCGCGCTGTTCGGCTACAACCTGTTCTGGGATCTGACGCTGCGCGGCACCAAGGCCAACCAGTTCGGCCTGCTGGGTTATGGCGGCGCGAACAACGACAGCTATGAAGTGATGGTGGAAGGTTCGCTTGCCGTGTTTCTGGGCCGCAAGGTGGCACTGGGCATGGAATACCGGCAGAAGCCCGACAATCTGGCGGGGCTGGAAGAAGAAGACGCCATGGATGTATTCGTGGCCTACATCCCCAACAAGCACTTCAACCTCACCGCCGCCTGGGTGGATCTGGGCACCATCGCCGGATCGGATCCGCAATCCGGCCCCTATTTTTCCTTCACTGGCTATTTGTGGTGATCACCATGCTGCGCCATTCGCTGACCGTTCTGCTCGTGTTCCTGCTATTGGGTTGCCAGTCCCTGTCTTCGTCCCGTTCACTGTTCGATGAACTGGGCGGCATGCCGGTGATCGAAAAAATCACCGACAATTTCATCGATGAAATCAGTTTCGATCAGCAGATCGTGCAGCACTTCAAGGAGTCGGACATCGATCGTTTTCGCGCAAAGCTGATCGAGCAGATCTGCGTGGAAGCCGGTGGCCCCTGTACCTACAGCGGCGACAGCATGGTGGACGTGCACACCAAGATGAATATCACCGAGGCGGAATTCAATCGCACCGTGGATCTGCTGATCAACGCGATGAACAAGGCCGGTGTCGCTCATCGCACGCAGAATAAATTGCTGGCACGGTTGGCGCCGATGCGGGCCGACATTATCTATCGTTGAGCGATTTCGAAATCCTCAGTGCAGATTCGCCCAGGCAGGAAAACGGAACGGCCGATAAGGCAGATTGAGGAAGCGGCCAATCAGTTGATCGCGCAGATGGTCGCAGCGCAGGCAGGTCATGAACTCGTTGGCGCTGTCGGCGTCGCGAGTGCAATCGAAACATTGCAGGCACTCCCCCGCCAACAGCAGCGTGTGGCGGGATTCGCACAGCAGCCCCAGGTGCTGGAAGATGTTCGCCAGATAGATGGCCGACAGCGTGACCTGCGCCATGGCGTCGGCGCGGTGCTCGATGCATTTGTCCAGGCGGATCTTGGCAAGGTCGTAGGCGCTGCCGGCGAAGGACAGAGCCTTGTGCCAGTCGTCATGCTGATAGCAGACACCGGCGGAGTGCATCCAGCTCACCCACTGTTCCACCAGATTCTCGTCGGAAAGATGGTAGTAGGCCCGTTGGTGCTGCAGACAGAGGAAACGCATTGCCTTTCTCCTTGTTGAGAATAATTATCAATTGCAATAATAAACATTCTCAACAAACAGGCAAGGCTTTTTGGCGGAATTATTCGATGGCGTTCAAATCCGCAGGCACGCACCGAGCCGCCGCAGAAATCACCTCTCCGGCTCGGTCACAAACCCCAGCTTCTGCACGCCGGCCTGCTGTGCCGCCGCCATCACCTTGATCACGTGCTCATAGGCCACCGCCTTGTCGCCGCGCAGGTGGATTTCCGGCTGGGGTTCCTCTGCCGCAACGGCCTGCAGTCGTGCATCCAGTTCGGCGCTGTCGATCACGTCGTCGTTCCAGTGAATCGCGGCGTCGGCGGTCACGGTGAGGGCGATGGTCTTGGGCTTCACTTCATTGGGCACGTTGTCCGCCTGGGGCAGATCGATTTTCACCGCGTGGGTGAGCACCGGCACCGTCAGGATAAAGATGATCAGCAACACCAGCATGACGTCCACCAGGGGCGTCATGTTGATTTCGCTCATCACGCTGTCGTCGTCATCCAGTCCGCTTCCGAACGCCATGTCACTTTGACTCCTGCGCTGGCTTCAGTGCGCGTACTTTGCCGCTGCCTTCGCCCCGCTTGAGCGGCGCGCCGGTGAGGAAGAAGGCGTGCAGATCGTGGGCGAAGCGGTTGAGCTTGCCCAGGATACGTTTGTTCTGGCGGGTCAGCGCGTTGTAGCCGAGCACGGCGGGAATCGCCACGGCCAGGCCGAAGGCGGTCATGATCAGGGCTTCGCCTACCGGGCCTGCCACTTTGTCGATGCTGGCCTGGCCGGATACGCCGATGCTCACCAGGGCGTGATAGATGCCCCAGACGGTGCCGAACAAGCCCACGAACGGCGCGGTGGAGCCCACGGACGCCAGCACGGAAAGGCCTTTCTGCAGGCGCTCGGCGCTTTCGTCGATGGAGCTGCGCAGGCAGGAGGTCAGCCAGTCCGCCAGCGGCAGTTTGCCGTGCAGGTCGTTCTGGTGGGCGTCGTGGTGATCCGCTGCCGCCTGCCCCACTTCCGCCAGATGACGAAACGGGTTGAAGTTCTTTTCGCTGCCCAGCATGTGCATGCCTTCGCCGATGCTGTGGGCGTGCCAGAAATCCTGCGAGGCCCGCAGCGCGCCACGCAGGGACAGCAGCCCCCAGGCTCGCAGCAGGATGATCGTCCACGACAGGACAGACATCACCAGCAGCATGACGGCCACGGATTTGATCACCATGTCGCCCTGTTGCCAGAGGGATTCAATGCTGTACGGATTGGTTTCCATGGGTGTCTCCTTGATTGTACGGTGCGGCGGAATCAGCGTTGCCGCAGGCCGAAGGTAATGGGTTGCAGATAGCGGTATTCGATGGCGACGTCGCCACGCTGGGCAGGCTTATAGCGCCAGCGTTTCACTGCGTCCAGGGCGGATCGGTCCAATCGCGGGTAGCCGCTGGATTCCTTGATTTTCACGTCGGTAACGCGGCCATCCGCCAGCACCAGCAGTTCCAGCAGCACAGTGCCTTCTTCACCCCGCCGGCGCGAGATGGAAGGATAGGCCGGCGCGGGATTGTTGAGACGGCTGGCGTCGATGCGCGGTGGCGTCACCGGTGCGCCCAGGCTCTTGTCGGCCTTGGCTTTCACCGGAGCGGGCACGGGCGCGGGTGCAGCCGCAGGGGCAGGCGTCGGCGCAGGTTCGGGCGGCAGCGTGATGGC